>NZ_KB905601.1 GCF_000380965.1 Paenibacillus ginsengihumi DSM 21568
AAGTAGCTGCCATCTGGTTTGACCGCTGGCTGGGACAAGGGGAACATTTTCAGCATCCGGCAGTAGCCACCTGCATCAAAACGATGCGAAACTGGCGAACGGAGATCGTCAATTATCACTCCTGTCGGTGGACCAATGCGGCGGTTGAAGGAAGAAACAACCGAATGAAAGCCTTTCAACGCCGACATTACTTCACCCGGAACCGGGAACGTTACGTACAAGGACTTCTGGTCGAATGTAACCGTGAACGATTTGGTACATAAAGTCAAGCACTAACTTTGATGTTGAGCCAGAAGTTATAGTAATTATCGTATGCTCCAGCACATTCGAAGCCTGAACAATTCGTTGTGGAACTTGCTACTTTGGAATTTTTTGTAAGTTAATCACCCTCCGCCAAGTTATCCGCACCTTCAATGGGTACGATTTGAATTTTTTGACCAGATGGAGCATTAGGATTTACGCGAAGTTCATATTGCTTTTGACATGGTTTTTAACATCCGATTCATTCGACAGTTTCTTATCTTTGCTTTTAACGGCCTTTATTGCTTTGGGCTGATCGAATTCCTTTTTGCTTTCAGAAGCTTTCGCTTTACCAGTCGAATAATCATTTTCGTAGACTACTTTTTGGCTAACCGATTTGATGAAGTTGCCATTCTCATCGTAGTAATCCTCAACGATTTCTGACTCAGTCTTGCTTATATTGCCTGATTCATAAAAAGTAGTGACAGTGTTTACATCTTTGAATCCCGTTTCCTCATAGACGCCTATGACGAGCGCTTCCTTACGTCATCGGTCGTCACCTGCGGTGTTGAAATTTTGTCGGCGTATATCGCCAAATTTTCAAGATAGAAACCCTCGGCATTCTTCGTGTCGGAGAGTGTGTCGACTCTAAACGACTCGATCATCTCATTGACGACCGCCGGTTTTGTTTCTGCCTTAGTTGCAGTGGCCAGGGGGTAACGTTAAAAAGCATAACAGAAGCCGGTGTAACAGACATAATCCTTCCAATCGTTGATTTCAACTTCATTCCAATTATCCTCCTCTTGCGTTATAATATGTATATTGCGATCACATTACAAACCGAAATCTACTATTTGTAAAATAGTAGGAAAAGGAGTTTTTTTTGAAGTACTATTTCATGCTGGTAGGTTCAATCTTTATGATTCTATTCGCCTGTTTGAGTGCATATTTCAAATGGAATCCTGGAGTTGGTCCAGTTGGAAATGGTCCAGATTATGATGCAATCATATGGCAACTGATTAAAAGACTGATCATAAGTCTCGCTTTCCTTTGCCTCGCCATTTATTATGATTCTAAAGAACAAGAAAAAAAACCTATGCCGAATGTAGATGAATAAATCCTACCGTTAGACACAGCAATCTGAGGCTATCTTAAGGATCCCAGCCTTTAGACATCCTAAATCAAGCTTTGAAAACAGTATCGACGATAAAATACTGTACTATTGATCAGTTGACCTTGAGCAAAATATCATAGAGACTTTGATTAAAAAAATTATGACTTATCGCAAACGCCTGACTTTTCCGCATTTTGTCGTCAGTTGAGCGAAATAGACAATGATTCCGGGAAATGGTACATTAGAAAATAATAAGAGGCAGGAAAAGATACATTTAGTAATTCAGTAAAGGGAACATCGGCAGGATATTTGGAAATTCGTTATTATCAGGGGATTCTATTAATCAATGAAAGCCAATCATTAGATTAAAATCAAAAATTTTTCAACAATTTCGATTGTGACATTTGTTCGAAATAACTAAAAAAAACCTTCGAACGGCCAGCGGAAAGGAGCTTCTCCTTCCTGCCAGCCGCTCGAAGGCTTGAAGCGCGGGTGCTTTATTTCGACAATGCGTTCAGGCGCTTGGCCAGACGCGATTTTTTCCGGTTTGCGGCGTTCTTATGAATCAGGCCTTTCGTAACGGCCTTGTCCAGCTTCTTTTGCGCCAGGATGAGAGCTTCTTTCGAAGCTTCGGCGTCGCCGCCGGCAACCGTCGTCTCGTACGCCTTGATGGCCGTGCGCAGCGCCGACTTTTGCGAAGCGTTGCGAAGGCGTTTTTTTTCGCTCGTTTTAACCCGTTTGACCGCAGACTTTATATTCGGCATGTGTGTCTTTCACCTCGTATGATTTCTTTCCCATTCACAAGCAAACATTGTTAATCTTATCATCTCGACTACCCAAAATCAATAGAAAGATGTCGAAATTTGTGCCTGCTACTGTTCCAATTCATTGACTTGGGCGCAGATCGTGTCCTCGCTCCAGACCGGGTTGACGTAGCCCGCAGGTGCATTCAGGTAAGCGAGCCAAGCTTGCTCGTAACCTGCAGCTTCCCGGGCTGCGGCGCAGGCGGCTTCCGGAGTCTGCCCCTGAAGCTGGGCGTTCAGCCTCTCCTTACGCAGCTGGGCAAACTGCTTGACGACATGGTCAAATGCTTGTTCCTGCTCAGCAGAGAGATCTGATCCTTCGATCCACTCGTCCCCGAATATGAACATGTAGTCCCGGTAAGAGTACGATGCCATTTCCGCAGCCTCGCCGTAGAGCTGCAGCGCTCTGTCGGTATGCCCGTGCGCCACCGCCCACAATCCGTCGATCATACGATGATAAGGGGTGGGAGAGTCCGCAAACGTACGGTCGACGCGCTTTACCGCACCGTCTGCGACCGCGTACATGTCGGTATACTCTCTCTGCCACGGTCCCGCACCGGCAGAGCCGATCAAGCCTCCGGTCAGCGCCAACTTCCCGCCGGACACACCAGCCTCGGACACATTGGGGATGGATGCCTCCCCCTTCAGCGGCCGGAGCGCACCGTCCGCCCATGCGGAAGCCGTATACGTCGAAACCGTCGTATGCGCCCCGCTGACATGCGATACCCACACCGCCTCAGGTTTGCCGTCGCCGGTCAGATCCTCCACCGCCACAAGCTCGGCCTTGCCGAAGCTTTCGTCCGGAAACGCAAAGTGATCGAGGGCATACTTGCCGTCCCGATAGCTTATTGCGATTCCGTAAGCGCGGCGCTGTGCCGTCCCGCCGTCCTGCTCGTCGATTCGATTCTCGCGAAGCACAGCGAGCCATTCATTGCGGAGTCCATCGCCATCGAGATCGGCTTGCACGATCCGGGCAGGCTCGCGCGAGGAATCGTAGCGGGCGGCAGCGGCCTCGAGCCATTCCGTCATCCGGTCCGGCGGCTCCTGCAGCTTGCCGAGCTCCTCTGTAAGCCTTGCGGGCAACGGGAGCGGCTTCGCCTCAGATAAGGCCGGCTGCGCGGCCGCCTGCCCCTGCGCGGCTGCCCCTTCTGCCGCCGCTGCCGGCGCTTCCCCCAGCTCCGACGAAGCTTGTATGGCCAGGGAGGCCAGCAGCAGGATCGCCGCCAATATCCCCGCGCCGACAGAAAGCTTGCGGTATTTTCTCATGCACATGCAGCCCCTCTCTAAGCACTAATACCAATGAGACGCGGCTTGGAGAGGATAAGTTCAATAGGGCCGTAATCGGGAACGAAGGACGCAGCGCCCCAGCGCCCCCTCAACAAAGAACCCGGCCAAAGCCGGGTTCCTGCGCGGATTCCGTTATACCATCATTTTGCAAATGTCGTTGGTGAATTCGACCGGATCTTGAATCGGCAGCCCTTCGATCAGCAGCGCCTGATTGTACAGCAGGTTCGTGTAGAGCGCGAGCTTCTCCTTGTCCTGGGCAAAGGCCGCTTTGAGCGATTGGAATACATCGTGATTGACGTTGATTTCCAGCACTTTGTCGGCTTTCACGTCCTGGCCGTTCGGCATCGCCTGCAGCACTTTTTCCATCTCGATCGACAGCTCGCCTTCCGACGACAGGCATACCGGGTGGGACTTCAGCCGCTTGGACGCCTTCACCTGCTTCACCTTGTCCTTCAGCACGTCCTTCATGAACTCGAAGAGCTCCTTGTTCTCGCTCTCCTCCGCCTCGGCCGCCTTGTCAGCTTCGTCCGCCTCGATCCCGAGATCGCCGCTGGACACCGATTTGAACTCCTTATCCTTGTATTTCAGCAGCATCTTGATAGCGAATTCGTCGATATCGTCCGTGAAGTACAAAATTTCGTAACCCTTGTCGGCAACGAGCTCGGTCTGCGGCAGCTTGTCGATACGCTCGATCGATTCGCCGGTTGCGTAGTAGATATATTTTTGCTCCTCGGGCATTCTCGAGACGTATTCGTCCAAGGTAACCTGCTTCTTCTCCTTGGAGGAATAAAACAGCAACAGGTCCTGCAGCTCCTCCTTGTTCGTGCCGTAATCGCTGTAAACGCCGTATTTGAGCGTGCGGCCGAACGCCTTGTAGAACTGCTCGTATTTCTCCCGCTCGTCCTTCAGCATGCTTTGCAGCAGGCCTTTGATTTTGTTCTTGATGTTTTTGGCGATCAGCTTAAGCTGCCGGTCATGCTGCAGCATCTCCCGCGAAATGTTCAGCGACAAATCCTCCGAATCGACCATTCCCTTGACGAAGCTGAAATAGTCGGGAAGCAGGTCCGGACACTTGTTCATGATCAGGACGCCGTTCGAGTACAGCTCGAGCCCTTTCTCGTATTCCTTCGTATAATAGTCGAACGGCATCTGCTCGGGAATGAACAGAATCGCGTTGTAGACGACCGCCCCGTCGGCGCTGATATGAAGATGCTTCAGCGGCTTGTCGAAGCCGTATCTTTTCTCGAAATAGAAATTATCATAGTCTTCCTGCTTCAGCTCGTTCTTGTTCTTCCGCCAGATCGGGACCATGCTGTTGATGGTCTCTTCTTCCACGACTTCCTCGAATTCGTTCTCGCTGCCCTCCTTGGGCTTGCTCCGCTTGACATCCATCTTGATCGGATAGCGGATGAAATCCGAATATTTCTTAATAATCGACCTTAAGCGGTACTCTTCCAAATATTCGTCGTATTGATCGTCCTCGGTATTGGGCTTGATTCGGAGAATAATGTCCGTACCGGGCGTCGCTTTCTCGCTGGGCACGATCGTGTAGCCGTCCGCGCCCGACGACTCCCACTTGTAAGCCTCGTCGCTGCCCAGCGCCCGGCTGATTACAGTGACGACATCCGCAACCATGAAGGCGGAGTAGAAGCCGACCCCGAACTGGCCGATGATATTGTGCCCGTCCTTCAGCTCGTTCTCGTTCTTGAAGGCAAGCGAGCCGCTCTTGGCGATGACGCCGAGGTTGTTCTCAAGCTCCTCCTTCGTCATGCCGATCCCCGTGTCGGAAATCGTGAGCGTGCGGTTCGCCTTGTCCGGCGTTATTTTGATATAGTAATCGTCTTTATTGAAAACAAGCTGATCGTCCGTGAGCGCCCGGTAATAAATTTTGTCGATGGCGTCGCTCGCATTCGAGATCAGCTCCCGCAAAAAGATCTCCCGCTGCGTATAAATGGAGTTGATCATCATCTCCAGCAGCCGTTTCGATTCCGCCTTGAACTGTTTCTTGGCCATGAATACGTTTCCCTCCATCGGTTTAACGTTTTGTCAGGTTAAAGGGCCTTGCCGCGGACCCGAAAATTTAGCACTCAGCGAGATGGAGTGCTAACACTTCTTTTTATATACCATATCCGAATTTTTGGTGTCAATATGCGAGGCGGATTGGCCGTGGACCATTCTGCTATTTCAGCATAAATATTGTCAAAATCTATAAATATGGTAAAATTTCAAAGGATCTATCTAGAGGAGCTACATAATATAAAGAGAGGGGATTGCAAAATGAGAGTATGGAAAACAGCGCTTATTGGAGCCGCATTGGTCTGCTTCGTCTTCTCATCTGCCAGCTACGCTCATCCCGGCAGGACAGACGCGCGAGGCGGCCATACGTGCAGGACCAACTGCGAAAAGTGGGGGCTCGAATACGGGGAATATCACTATCATAACGGCTCTGGTTCCAGTTCTTCCAAAAGCAGCTCGAAGTCGTCGGCTCCCAAGCAATCGTCGGCGCCGGCCCCGGCGACATCGACCCCGGCGGCACCAGCGGTACCTAAAGGCGCCGTCAAGGTTGCGAAGCCATCCTTCGCAGTCTACATTCACGACCAGCAAATTCCGAATGATTCGGTCAAGTACCCTGTCATCGAATACAAGGACATCACGTATTTCCCGATGACGTGGAACTACGCGCAGGCGCTTGGCCTGGAGCTGCAATGGGATGCGGCGACGGGATTGGCGATCGGCACGACCGATTCGGAACCAGCCAAGCTACAGTTGGACACAGGCGCCTCTGCCGACAGCAGCTATGCGACGATGCCGACCTTCCCCATTCGTGTAAACGGCGTCCAAATCGACAACGCCAACGAGCCGTATCCTGTTTTGGTATACAACGACATTACTTATTTCCCGATGACCTGGCATTTCGCCGTGGAGGAACTGGGGCTTACGATCAAGTTTGAGAACGATGCGTTTTATATATCGAAATAGTGCGTTCCGCATGTCCGGGGACGGATTCTCATGAAGCAAGGGCTATCTCTGGCAGCAATGCAAGAGAATAGCCCTTCCTTTAGACAGGTTAATTACCCCTCATACAGTCTCTTCCACCGCTCCAGCTTCTGCCGCATCGTCTCCCGGTAAGCCCGCGGCTCCAAGATTTCCGCATCGGGGCCGTACTGGCTGAGCCAGTTCAAAAATTCGCGGTCGTGGTTGACCGTCACTTCAAACAGCAACCCGCCATCCTGGAGCCGCGTTATTTTGGGCCTTAAGATCAGCTCTTCCTCCAACACATAGCGGGCCACATCCTTGTGAAACTTGATCTTGAAACGGATGTACTCGCTGCCGCGTTCGATGGACCATGTGTTTTTCAAGTACGCCTTCAGGTTGAAGTCGCCTTTGTCGAAAGTGCGGTTCAGCAGCGTGACCTTGCGAAACCTGCTGATGCGAAACGTGCGGAAAGCGGAGGCCGTATGACAGTAGCCGATCAGGTAGAACCGGTGGTCTCTCGGCACGAGATAATAAGGATCGATATCCCGGGACGATTCCTCATCGCGGCTTTGCGTGTAATACACGGTGCGGATCGTCTGTTGGGACAGGGCGGCCCGGATAATATCGGATAAAAACGAATTTTGGCGCTTGCGGTGGGCCGGCGTCCCCATCTGGATCACACCCGCCACATGCTGCAAAATATCGGTCCGCCTCGACTGCTCCTTGCGGTGGGTAGCCATCACCTTCTCGTATGCGGAATCGAAGCCTTCCGGCAGCAGCGGCTGAAACTGCTCGAGCACGGAAGGCAGCGCGGAGAATGCCAGCGCCTCCTGCTCCGTCCAGTCGAGCGGATACATGGCAAAATTGCTGACGAACGCGTACCCTTTGCCGTGCCCTAAATTCGATATCGGCAAATTCATTGCCGATAACGCATCGATATCGCGGTAAATGGTCCGTTCGACGACCTCGCAGCGCTCGGCCAGTTCTTTGGCCATGATGCCGGGCCGGGATTGAATCAGGTTAATAATGCGCATCAGACGAATCAATCGCTCGTTCACAGAAGCAGCTCCCCCTTATCATTCATCGGAATGCACATTATAGTTCATTCGACCCATGACTAGGGAACTCCTCCCTGTGATCTCAAATGTTCAAGGTTGGCTGCGGATCGGAACGGTCCGTGCCTGATTCCGCCCCGCTTATCGCTGAACCCCGGCTGCCATTGCCGTCTTCGTCAGCAGCCCGTGCAGCATCCGATGCGACTCCCGGCTGCGCCCGCACGCTTCGCGGATGGCCGATGCGGACTGGACGAACGGCCCCGGCTCCGTCAGCTCGCTTTCCCATTCCGTGAGCATCCGGCCGATGCAGGAGGGCGTCGCCTCCAGGTGAAACTGAAGGGCGAGAACATGATCGCTGTACGCGAAAGCCTGCTCGCCGCAGCCCTCGGAGCGGGCCAGCCTGACTGCCCCATGCGGCAAATCGTAGGTATCCGCA
Source organism: Paenibacillus ginsengihumi DSM 21568 (assembly GCF_000380965.1). GTDB lineage: Bacteria > Bacillota > Bacilli > Paenibacillales > NBRC-103111 > Paenibacillus_G > Paenibacillus_G ginsengihumi. The sequence continues at coordinate 7,912 of NZ_KB905601.1, forward strand.
TGCCATTGAAACGAGTAAAACCGCTCGGGCATGCCTTCAAACAGCGGGTGCTTCTCCGTCGTGCGGGCGATCGGATGCCAGCCGATTTCCTTGTGCTTGTGCCGGTATACGCGGCCGCCGAGCACATCCGCCAGCATTTGCGCCCCCAGGCAAATGCCGAGCACGCCGATCTCCCGCCGGATCGCCTGCTCGACCCAGCGCTTCTCCGCCTTCAGCCACGGGCATTCCGCTTCATCGTATACGCTCATCGGCCCGCCCATAATGACCAGCAGCTCCGTCTGCTCCAGCCATTCCGCGCGCACGCCTGCGGAAGGATCGGCCACTGTAAGACGATGCCCGTTCAGCGCGGCCCACTGCGCGATCGCCTGCGGGTCGTCGAAATCAAAATGTTTGAATGCCAGGATGTTCAAGAGCAACCCCTCCAATCCTTGTGTAATATTATATAACACTAACGGTCACTATGATAACAAATTTTTTCATAGTTTTCGCAAAATGCGCCACCGCGTGTTATATTTACACAAAGATTGAAAAAGGCCATTTCCTTCCAATAAGCAATTCGGGGAATTGAGAGTCACGAAATCTAACAAAGCATCTTCAGAGGTTGTTTCAGGGATAAGTGGGTGCGGTTTTAGCAGGCGGGGCAATCAACCATATTTGCGGCTCAATGTTGTAGAACGTGCAACATTTCGGGCGATGCTCCCGGGTTTGGAGTCAATCTCGCCCAAATTGTTGCACAAAATACTACATTCCCCTTCCTCTTGCACGAAAGACACGGAAAATGTTGTATTTTTTGCAGGATTCACCGCCTCATCGCGGGAACGAGGCCGCACAGGTTGACCCCCGGACGACCAGCTCCGGCCGGAGCACGATCCGCTGCCGGGCGGCATCGTCTTCGGTCAGCTTCTCGATCAGCAGCTGAAAAGCCTGCTTCCCCATGCCGGCGATCGGCTGCGCCACGGTCGTCAGCGGCGGGTCGGTTACCTCCGCCAAAATCGTATTGTCGAAGCCGACAATGGACAGCTCCTCGGGCACGCGAACCCCCAGCTCTTTGGCCCCCTGCATCGCGCCGATCGCCAGCAGGTCGTTGCAGCAGAACAGAGCCGTCGGCTTCTCCGGGCGGCCGAGCAAAGCGAGCGCAGCGCGCTTTCCTTCCTCCACCTTATGCTCGCAGATGACGATATCCGCATCGTCAAACGGAATTTGCCGTTCGGCCAGCGCCTGTTTGAAGCCGCGGAGCCGCTCCCGGCTGCTGCTCACCTTCCGATTCTCCGAGAGGACGGCCATGCGCCGGTGCCCCAATTCCGCCAAATGCCGTCCGGCCATCATGCCGCCAACGTAATCGTCGGCAACGACCGCATCGACGCTCAAGGCGTCATTTTCGCGGGAAAGCATGACGATGGGGACGTTTCTCGCCTCGAGGCCTGCCAGGATGTCCGGGTTATCGACGCCGGTGGCGATAATCATGCCGTCGACGCTCTTTTGCTCCAGCAGGGAAATGTAGCGCTCGACGCGCTCATCCTTGTTGTCCGTGCTGCAAATGATGACGCTGTAGCCGGACAGATGCGCCTGGTCCTCGATCGCTCTGGCGACTTCGGCAAAGAAAGGGTTGGAGATATCCGGGATAAGCAGACCGAGCGTGTACGTTTTTTTGCCCATCAGGGCGGAGGCGATCACGCTGGGCTGGTAATTCAATTTTTTCATGATTTCAAAAATCTGCTCTCGCTTCTTGCTGCTCACTTTGCCTTTTCCGTTAATGGCATTGGAGACGGTGGCGATGGATACGCCCGCTTCCTTGGCTACGTCATATATGGTCGCTTTCATCATCGTTCCCCTGATAAAATTACAAGCCTGTGACAAGCGAGTCCTTCTTCATCGGTCGTCACTTGCGGTATCGACAATTCAGGGGATGAACATGTCATCCCCTTTGCCTGTAATTATGAGCGGTTAAGCGGCATTTTGCAAGCTTGCTGTCCTTCACTTCCGGTTAGGCTGCATCAGCCATTCGTGGTCGGGATCGTTGCGGAACTTCCAGGTGCGGCTCGGCCCGGCCATGACATTCAAATAGTACACATCGTAGCCGGGGGGCGCGGATACCGGATGATAGCCCCGCGGCACGAGCACGGCCTCGCTGTCCTTGACGATCAGCGTTTCGTCCAGGGAGCGGTCGTCGGTATATACCCGCTGCACGGCAAAGCCCTGCTGCGGCGCGATTCGATAATAGTACGTCTCCTCCAGCAGCGATTCCTCCGGCAGGGCGTCCCTGTCATGCTTGTGGGGCGGATAGCTGGACCAGTGGCCGCCCGGCGTGAACACCTCGACCACGAGAAGGCTGTCCGCCGGCTCCTGCTCCGGCAAAATATTGTGAATGCGCCGCTCCATGCTGCCGGAGCCGCGAATTTCCGTGCCGACCTGCTCCGGCGCGATCAGCCGGGCCTCATGGCCCCCGCGTCCGGGCGCGGAGCAAACCGCCAGCTCCGCATCGACAAGCGCCTCTACCCGGTAACGCTCCCCGCTCGGGACATAGACGGAATACGGCGGCGTCTGCTCGAATACGCTCATGCGCCGGCCGATGTCCAGCCACTGCTCGCCGCCGGCAAACGCATTCGCCCTGCCGCTCAAGAGCACCAGGCAAACTTCGCGGTCGTCGGTATGGCGTTCCAAAGCTTGCCCCGCCGTCAGCCGGACCACTTCAAAGCCGACGTACGTCCACCCTGCCGACTCCGGCGTAATCGAAAGGATCGTGCCGTCCGGACCGGCGGGCAGCTTGGGCTTGACGATAAGCTGTGCCATGCGATATTCCCTCCTTAAAAATGCCGCCGACCAGTAGCTGACGCCTTCGGTGCCGGCTGCCGGCGGCGGTTGAAGAAATCGGGTTTCCGAATAATGGGAATTACCCCGTCAGATTGGAGCATACTCCCGGCGCAATTCGTCCAGCTCGCTGAGCTTGACAGCCCGCTGCAGCTTGCAGGACAGCTTGGCGGCAAGCGCGATTCTCTCCGCCTGCAGCCCGTCCTCGCCGCTGACCGGCACCGGCGCGCCGCTGAGCAGGCTGTCGATGAACTGCTGCGCTTCCTCCACATAAGCCTGGGCATAGCGCTCCAGGAAAAAATGCAGCGGCTTGTCGTACGCGATGCCTTCCGCCGTGCTGATCACCGCCGTATTCGGGTGATCGTTGGCCGTCGCCACGCTGCCTTTCGAGCCGAATACCTCGACCCGCTGGTCATAACCGTACACGGCCCGGCGGCTGTTGTCGATGACGCCGAGCGCTCCGTTTGCGAATCTCAGCGTGATCAGCGCCGTATCGATATCGCCGCATTCGGCGAATACCGGGTCGATCAGCACACTGCCCTGCGCGTACACTTCGACGACCTCGCTGCCCGACACGTAGCGGGCCATATCGAAATCGTGGATCGCCATGTCCATGAACAGGCCGCCGGAGCGCTCGATGTATTCCTTCGGCGGCGGGCCCGGATCGCGCGACGTAATCTTGATGATATGCGGCTCGCCGATCGCGCCGCCGGCCACATGCTCCCTCACGCGCCTGAAATTATGGTCGAACCGCCGGTTGAAGCCGACCTGCAGCTTCACGCCCGCCTGTCTTACCGCCGCGAGCGCTTCCTCCGTTTGCCCGATATCCATGCTGATCGGCTTTTCGCAAAAAATATGCTTGCCGGCCTGCGCCGCCTGCTTGATGAGCGGGACATGCGTATCGGTGGAAGAGCAGATGAATACCGCGTCGATCTCCGGATGGTTAATGATCTCGGCGCTGTCCTGCGCGAGCAGGCCGATCCCCCGTTCCGCCGCCCAAGCTTCCAGCTCGGCTCCGGCATACAGATCGCTGATCGCCGCGATTCGCGCATGCGGATGGCGAAGCAGGTTGTCGGCGTGGATTTTGCCGATGCGGCCTGCGCCGATCACCCCGATTGTGATCTTGTTCATCGCTGCTGTGCCTCCTGTTTCTTTCCCGAGCTGCCGAACAGGCGCATTTTCGCTTTCACTGCCGCCTTGATGGCCTCCCGCGCCGGAATCAAATAATGTCTCGGATCGTACGCTTCCGGATGGTCCTGAAGATACGCTCGAATCGCCGCCGTGCACGCCATCTGGTTGCCGGTGTTGACGTTAATCTTGGCGGTGCCCAGCGAGATGGCTTGCCGAATCTCCTCGTCCGGCAAGCCGCTTCCGCCGTGCAGGACGAGCGGCAGCCCGGTGAGCCGCTGAATCTCGCCCATCCGCTCGAAGCCGAGCCTCGGCTGGCCGCGATACGGCCCGTGCACCGAGCCGAGCGCGGGCGCCAGGCAGTCGATGCCCGTCTCCCGGACGAGCCGGACGCATTCCTCGGGAACCGCGTACATCGCCTCCGCTTCCTCGACGACGAGATCGTCCTCGCGCCCCGTAATCCGGCCGAGCTCCGCCTCGACGGACGCGCCGAGCGCGTGAGCCGCCTCCGTCACCCGGGCCGTTACGGCAATATTGCGCTCCAGCTCGTGGTGCGAGGCGTCGATCATGACCGAGGTGAAGCCTGCGTGCAGCGCGCGAAGGCAGACGTCGTACGTCGAGCCGTGATCGAGGTGGAGCGCAACCGGAACGCTGATTTCGTCGTATTCGATCAGCCCTTTCACCATTTCCGCAATAGTGCGGAGCCCGCCCATGTAAGAAATATAAGCTTCGCTGACCCCGAGAATGACGGGGGCCTGCTCCTCCTCCGCCGCCTGCAAAATCGCCTGCGTAAACTCCAGATTGTTCAGGTTGAACTGCCCGACGGCATAGCGTCCTTCGAGCGCCCGGTTCAACATCGCCGACATGCTTACAAGTGTCATGCCTTAAGGTCCCTCCGCCTATCGGTGCAGGCGCCGCCGTTACCAGCGGGCCGTCACCATTTTTTTGCGCGTGTAAAATTCGACGCCGTCCGTGCCGTTGGCATGCAGATCGCCGTAGAACGATTTTTTCCAGCCGGAGAACGGGAAGAACGCCATCGGGGCCGGTACGCCCAGGTTGATGCCGAGCATGCCGGCGTCGATCGTCTCGCGGAACTGCCGCATCGCCGCGCCGCTCTTCGTAAACAGGCAGGCGCCGTTGGCGAATTCCGAGCGGTTCGCCAGCTCGATCGCTTCCTCCAGCGTCGCTGCGCGGGCGATGGACAGGACCGGGGCGAAAATTTCATCCTGCCATATTTTCATGCCGCACTGCACCTGGTCGAACAGCGTCGGGCCAACAAAATAGCCCCGGCCTTCCGCCGCCGCATCCTTTCGGCCGTCGCGGACGAGCAGCGCGCCTTCCTTTTCCCCGATATCGATATAGCTCAGCGTCCGCTCCTTATGCGACGCGCGGATGACCGGCCCCAGGAAGACGCCTTCCTCCATGCCATTGCCGATCTTGATCCGGTCCGCCGCCTCCGTCAGCCTGCGCACCAGCTCGTCGCCGATGTCGCCGACGGCGACGACGACGGAGCAGGCCATGCAGCGCTCGCCGGCGGAGCCGAACGCGGCATTGATAATCTCTTTGACCGCCAGATCGAGGTCGGCGTCCGGCATGACGATGGAATGGTTCTTCGCCCCGGCCAGCGCCTGGACGCGCTTCCCGTGTGCGGACGCCGTCTTGTACACGTACTCCGCGACCGGCTGCGAGCCGACGAAGGAGATGGCGGCGATGTCGGGATGCTCAAGCAGGCCGTTCACGACGTCATGGGCGCCGTGGACGATGTTCAGGACGCCTGCCGGAAGCCCCGCCTCGTGAAACAGCTCGGCCAGCCGGCCCGCAAGCAGCGGCGTGCGCTCGGACGGCTTCAGCACGAACGTGTTGCCGCAGGCAATCGCCAGCGGGAACATCCAGCAGGGCACCATCATCGGGAAGTTGAAAGGCGTGATGCCGCAGGCAACGCCGATCGGATAGCGGTACATGCCGGACTCCAGATTGGTGGCGATATCGGGCAGCTGCCTGCCCATCATCAGATGCGGCGCGCCGGCGGCGAACTCGACGCATTCGATCCCGCGCTGCACTTCGCCGTATGCCTCGGTGTAGCTTTTGCCGTTCTCCTGCGTCACGAGCCGGGCCAGCTCGTCCCAATGCTGCACAAGCAGCTGCTGGAATTTGAACAAAATGCGGGCCCGGCGCGGCACCGGCGTGCGGCTCCACGTCTTGAACGCTTCTTTGGCGGTCTGCACGGCGGCGTCCACATCCTCTCGGGCCGACAAAGGCACGGAGGCGAGACTCTCTTCGGTGGCGGGGTTGTATACGGTCTCGCTGCGGTCTGTGTGCGCGGCGACCCATTGTCCGCCGATCCAGTTTTTCAACATTTGCGTCATGGTGAACAACCCTCTCTGCATAGATTGGAGGCCAGTGACGGCCGATGCTTTCCGAGCATTCGAAGCCCATGCACAGCGGCCGTCCGCTGCGGCTATGGGACATGCTTGCCGGCGGCTGCCGTCAAACGACGATTTCTCCGCGCTCGCAGCGGTCGATATAATCGCGAACCTGCCCGGCGCTCGGCATGGCGTCGGAGCAGCTGTGGCTGGAGATGACGATGCAGGCGGCGGCGCTGCCGAACTCCATGCTGCGCTCCAGCGTCCAGCCCTGCATCAGCCCGTACAGAAAGCCCGCCGCATAGGCGTCGCCCGCGCCGAACGTCTTGACGACTTTGGCCGGGAACGTTTTGGCGCGATGGCTTGCGCCGTCTTTCGTATAGGCGATCGAGCCGTCCTTGCCGTGCTTGATGATGACGATCTTCGCCGCATGCTCGAACCAGCGGCCCGCGGTCCACTCGTCGCTGCGGTCGGGATTGCGCTCGAACCGCTCCATCATGTCGAATTCCTCGCGCGTTCCGAGGATGACATCGCATTTTTCCGCCGCCAGATTGTAATACACCGCCGTTTCTTCTGCGGATGTCCAGGTGTACGGCCGATAATCCAGATCGAAGGCAATGGCGGTGCCATGCTTCTTCGCGTAGCGCAGCGCCTGGAACACCGCTTCCCGGGAAGGGCTGGCCGCAAGCGCCGTGCCGGAGATCAGCAGCAGCTTGGTGCGGGCGATCAGCTCCTCGCTCACTTCGCCCGGCTCCAGCTTCAGATCGGCGGCGTTATCGCGGTACATGAGGATGCTGCAGTCCGTCGGGCTTTTGATTTCCGTAAAAGCAAGCCCCGTCACGGCGCCGGTGCAGTCGGTGATCACGTTGCTTGTCTCGATGCCGTTTGTCGTCAAATAGTCGCGGATGAACCGGCCCATCTGATCGTCGGCGATTTTGCCGATAAAGGCGGCCGCAAGGCCCAGTCTGGACATGCCGATCGTTATGTTGGCGGGAGAGCCCCCCACATATTTCGTAAACGTGCTCGTCTGCTCCATCGGGCGATGAATTTCGTTGGCGTTCAAGTCGATGCACAGCCTGCCGATCGCCGTGAAATCGACGCTCCGGTTCTCCGGCAGTGAGAGATAGGTCATGGCTTACACCCCCGCTTTCGATTGAATGATGCTGTCGATATATTGCAATGCCCGGTTCGCGAATTCGTAGGGCGGGCAATTCGCCGGGTCCTGCTCGCCCTCCAGCATCGCCCAGCCGTCGTAGCCGCGGCTAAGCAATTCCCCGATAATCGGCTCGAAATCGAGATCGCCCGTGCCCGGCAAGGTAAAGACGCCCCTGCGGATGCAGGTGATAAAATCGGCCTGCTCCGCTCTCGCCTGCTCGAGCACCGCCGTGCGCACATCCTTCAGATGGATGTAGGCGATGCGGTCGTAATGCTTGCGCAGAACGTCCAGCGGATCGGCCCCTCCGTAATAGGCATGGCCGGTATCATAGAGCAGATACACCAGCTCGGGATCGGTCTGCTCCATCAGCCGGTCGATCTCTTCCGGCCGCTCCACCGCGGTGCCGCCGTGATGATGATAGGTCAGCTTCATGCCGTGCTCCCTGGCCATCGCTCCGGCGGCGTTGAGCCCTTCGGCCAAGCTTCGCCAGCCGGCCTCGTCCAGTCGCAGCACCTCCTTCTCGTGCGGCGTGCGGCGCGGGTCGAAATGCAGCGAGCCGCCGACCTCGCAGGTGCTGATGACGTCGCTCCCCATTTCTTTGAGGAAAAGAATATGATTCCGATATGCCTGAAGCTCCGCTTCGCGGTATGCGGGGTCGGAGAACAGCACGGACTTCCACTGCGAGACGAGCCTCAGCCCCCGCTTGCCGAGCTCCCGCTTCAGCACATCGATCTCGCGCGGATATTTCCGGCCCATCTCGGTTCCCGCAAGACCAAGCCGCTGCATGTCGTCCATAATCTGCTCGTAGGTCGTATCGTCCCCGTGCTCCTTGACGTCCTCGCCGACCCAATTGATCGGATGCGCTCCGATGTGAAACGGTCGCTTAAGCATCGGTTCGTTCCTCCTTTTTGGCTCCCAGATCTGTTCCTGTCAAATCGTTCTTGCCGAGCGAAGCCGCTCCTGCCTGGCCCGGTGCGCCTCCGTCACCTTCTCGCTGACCGATACCTCGGGCACGCCGACGTTCCACCACGACTCGTAGCCGGAAGTGCCCGTTCCGGGGACGACGGATACTTCGATGAGCGTCGTTCCCTTCTCCAGCCTGGCTTGCTCCAAAGCATGCCTCAGCTCCTCGGCGGTCGCCGCCTTGTACGCCTTGGCGCCCAGGCTGCGGGCATGGGCGGCGAAATCGATCGGCATGTAGCCGCCGCTCAGCCGCCCCGTGGACGGCTCCCGGTAGCGGAACTCGTTGCCGAAGCCGTCGCTTCCGTGCTCCCGCTGCAGGTTATGGATACACTGGTAGCCATGATTGTCGAACAGGACAATGGTGATCTTCGTTCCTTCCTGCAGGCTCGTCAGCAGCTCGGAATGAAGCATGAGGTAGCTGCCGTCCCCGACGAACGCGTACACCTCGCGCTCCGGCTCGGCAAGCGCCGCTCCGAACGCTCCGCTGACCTCGTAGCCCATGCAGGAAAACCCGTATTCCATATGATACGTTTTCGGCTCCGACGGCCTCCACAGCCGGTGCAGATCGCCCGGCAGGCTGCCGGCCGCGCAGACGATGACCGCGCCAGGGGCGATCGACTCCTGAAGCACCCCTAAAGCGCGGGTCTGGGCAAGCCCCTGCTCGTGCTCGAGGGCGAAAAGTCTGTCTGTCTCGGCATCCCACCGCCGCTTCAGGCTGGCGATTTCGCCTTCCTCATATGCGCTGCGGTAGTTCGTTGCAGCAAGCTTATCCATTAACGCTTTCAAGCCGAGCTTGGCATCGCCTGTCAGCGCTGCGCCTCCCCATTTGGCCGCATCCGGCGCGTTCACGTTAATATTGACAAACTGGACGCCGGGATGGGCAAAGGCCGATTTGGACGATGTCGTAAAATCGGAATACCGGGTGCCTACGCCGATAATCACGTCCGCTTCCTTGGCCAACGTGTTGGCCGCCAGCGTGCCGGTCACGCCGATCGCCCCGACGTTCAGCGGATGGTCCCAGGGCAGCGAGCTTTTGCCCGCCTGCGTCTCGGCTACCGGAATGCCGAACGCTTCGGCAAACGCGCGCAGCTCCTGAACGGCCGACGCATACAGCACGCCTCCTCCGGCGATGACGAGCGGCCGCTGCTTCCCTTGCAGCAAGGCCGCCGCGCGATCGACCGCTTCCGGCGCCGGCGGCCGGCGATCGATATAATGTATGCGCTTTACAAAAAACGACTCGGGATAATCGTAAGCCTCTGCCTGCACGTCCTGCGGCAGCGCGAGGGTAACAGCCCCCGTCTCGGCCGGGTCGGTCAGCACCCGCATCGCCTGCAGCGCCGCCGTCATCAGCTGCTCGGGGCGCACAATGCGGTCCCAATACTTGCTGACCGCCTTGAACGGATCGTTCGCGGACACGGTGTAATCCGCAGCGACCTCCAGCTGCTGCAGCACCGGATCGGGCTGGCGCGACGCGAAGTTATCGCCGGGCAGCAGCAGCACCGGAATGCGGTTGACGGTAGCCGTCGCTGCCGCCGTTACCATATTCAGCGCGCCCGGCCCGATCGATGTCGTGCAGGCGAATATTTGCCTGCGGTTCTTCTGCTTCGCATACGCCGTCGCCGCATGGACCATGCCCTGCTCGTTTTTGCCCTGAATCGTGACGAGCTGGCCGGGACTGCGCTCCAGCGCCTCGCCGATGCCCGTCACGTTCCCGTGCCCGAAGATCGCCATCACGCCGCGGACGAACTTCGTCTCCTCGCCATCGACGGACACATACTGCGCGTCCAGGAACCGGATCAAAGCCTGGGCCATCGTCAATCGAACGGTAGCCATAACCTGCCTCCTTCAGTAGGTTAAGCGCTTAACATGAGTTGTAAAAAATAACGCACTTCATTAGGTTAAGCGCTTTTCCTAAATCATACACTATGGCATTTATAATCTCAATGTTTTTTTCAAATTGCGACGATGTTTTTTACTATTCCTCTGTTTCGCCGGGAAACCTTATGCCGCTTGCGGCATGGACAGCACGCTGGTTGCCTACGTGTTACTCCCGTCCGCCGCTGCGGATCGTCTGATCGTCGCGCGAAGGAGGAAGGAGACCAGTCAGCGCTTAACTTGCATGTATGAGGGCGACGAGCCGCTGTCGCTTGGGCTTTCGGCAGAGAAGTAGCTTCAGCCCGCGGCAACAGAATCCGTGTCGCCGACTGCGCCAGTCACGCCGCGCTTCGATCAGCAGTCGCCCGGATTGCAGCTTCGCCATAGCGCTTCATCCTGCAAGATGGTTCAGCGCTTCCGCCAACAGCACGATCGTGAGCGACTGGCCGTAGGTCGTCGGGGCGAGCATGATGCTTTTGTAATCTTCCTTGCGCTTGCCTATCGCGGTGCCCGCCGACACGTTCATTACCGTGCCGTCCTCGGCAATATTGCTCATGACCGCTTCGATCGTCTTGAAGCAGCCGTCCGCGTAACGGGCGTCCAGCAGTCCCAGCCGAATTCCTTTGAGAATGCCGGCGGCGATCGCGGCGGAGCCCGACACTTCCGTATAGCTGTCCGGATCGTCCAGCAACGTATGCCAAAGCCCGTTCTTTGCCTGCAAAGACATCAATTTATCCACCTGCGCCCGGTACGTCTCGAAAATGAGACCGTACGAGCGGGTCGGAGCTTCGCGCTGCGTCATGTCGAAATACTCGGGCACCGCGAGAGTAAACCAGCTGTTGCCTCTGCACCAATAAGCCTGGCTAAAATTATGCTTGTTTTTGAAATCGTAACCGTGGTAGAACAGCGCATCGTCCCGGTTGAACAAATACTTGATATGGAGCGCGAACTGCGCGTCCGCTTCGCTCAGCCACGCCGGGTTGTTATGCCGGACGCCCATTTTGGCGGCAAACAGCACAACCATGAACAGGGTGTCGATCCAAATCTCCTGATCGTGAAGCGTCAGCTCCTGCTTCGTATCGCCGGAGGTGACGTGCTGGAAGCCGTTCTCGGCCGTTCTCGGGCATTCGTTTACAAGCCACTCCATCCATTCCAATGAAAGCCCTTTAAATTCGGAGTAGTCCATTAACGTCAGCATAGGAGCTGTCGTATTGATATTTTTCAAAGGCAGTCCCCGGCGCATCTGTTCCTTCGCCCAGCGAACGATGAAATCGTCATAATTGCGCTGCGGATCGCGGCTATGCTCTGCCAGCTTGCGGAGGCCGTACAATCCGACGCCCTGCGGCCAATCCCATTCCTCCATGCCGAAATCTCTCGGGAAGTAGCCCTGTGTTTTTCCGTTTTCCCCCAGGGCCTGCCAGCGATCTTCGTTTTGCGGCCTCTTCAGGTGCAGCAGCTGATCCATGACTTTGCGCAGCGCGAGTTGAACCTGTTCTTTCAATGCCGTTCACTCCTCTGTGTTATGTTGATGAAAGTAAGAAAATAGGTTGATGAGAGTAAGAAAAATAGTTCACGGTTGCTGAGAGTATGGAAAACAGTTCACCGTTGATGAGAGTATGGAAAACAGTTCACCGTTGATGTGAATAAAGAAAACAGTTGACGGTTGATGTGAATAAGGAAAGAATGTTAAGCGCTTAACCTTTTTTTTGATAATGATAGCCCTCTTTCCAGTCCATTATGGCCTTTTTCCCGGCAGCTGGACATGGGGCGAGTTTCTGGTAACCGGACACGGATCGGGCTTCTGGTACCTGGACATCGACCGAGTCACGGCCTTCGCCAAATCTGGCCGCGGTTCGTGCGCTGCATCGCGGCACCCGCGCCTGCTGCGCCCGCTTCGGTAGAACATGCGCCTCGCGGCAAAGCGCCTCGCATTCATCCGCCGCGCGCCTTTCGGCCGATTTATTTGCGAGCTTATGCGTTGTATGCGCCTGTATCTGATCGCCTGATCCGCCATATGAGCTTACGGGCGGCTGTTGGCGCATGAGCGCTAATATCTGCATTATAATCGCATTACATCCGCATGAAAAGCATTATTTCGCGTATCGTTAGGGAGCCTGAAGCCTCCGAATCTCTAACGCTTGTGACAAACGCTATTTTGCTGATTTGTGCCCTGATAAAAATGTAACGCTGGCTGGTAGCGCTATTTTGCCAAAAACGCCGAATCGGGCAGCCAAACATGCGGAATAAGGCTGCTCACTTGCCTTACAATTTCAAATCGGTCGTTTCGAGGGAAATAAGCTCTGTGGCTGGCGTTAGCTTAAGGTCTGCCCGGCAAAACAGCACCTTAGGCTAGCGAGCATGAAGAGAAGCTTCGAGCGAAGCACCTTCGCCAGATGAGGCTCCTTCGCCAGATGAGCGGGGTTGCGCTTGAGCAGCAGTTTTGCCTGGTGCAGAAAGTTACACTTCAATTTAACGCTTTAATGCCTTATCGAAACTAAGCTTTCTGGCAGCGCTGAACAAACATGCCCTCGGAGCAGTCCTTTTTCAGAGTGGCCCTTTATTGAGCAAATCTACGCTTTACTGCGAAGGAAGTGTTCAGCCGGCGGCTCCCGAAACCCGCGTTAGTGTGCGAATTCCATGTTAGTGTCCGGACTCCGCATTAGCGCGCGAATTCCATGTTAGTGTCCGGACTCCGCGATCAGCCCCCACGGTAGCGTGCGAATTCCGCATTAGCACGGCCCCTCCACAGGTACATGGGGCGACAAATCCTGCAAAAAATGCAACATTTTCCGGCCTCTTCGTACCGGAGGAAGGGTAATGTTGCATTTTGTGCAACAATTTGAGGGCAAATGGCTCCAAATCGAGGATCATCGCCCGAAATGTTGCACATTTTACAACTTTAAGCCGAAAATAGGGTTTATCCCCCCATTTTTGTTGTACCAAATACAACATTTGGTTATCTTGAAAAATTGGACGGAACCCTCCGGCGAATTTTTCAATACCGAAGGTGACGACCGATGACGAAGGAGTCGTTCGTCATAGGCGTCTATCTTGAAAAATTGGACGGAACCCTCCGGCGAATTTTTCAACACCGAAGGTGACGACCGATGACGAAAGGAATCGCTCGTCATAGGCGTCTATCTTGAAAATAGCCCCGGGCCCGCAGCTCATTTTCATCTTCTGATGGTGCTGCGCAAGCCGCATGGGGGTCTATCTTGAAAATAGCGCCGGGCCCGCGGCCCATTTTCACCATCTGATGGTGCCGCGCCAGTGGCATGGGCGTCTATCTTGAAAATGTGGCCGTATACGCCGACAAAATTTCAACACCGAAGGCGACCGCCGATGACGTAAGCATCGCTCGTCATAGGCGTCCACCCTTATCTTATCTCGCCAATACCGCCATACGCCCAAAAATCGCTCGCCAGCGCCTCTACGAACGCTTCCTGATGCACCTTGCGCCCAAGTCCAATCATCTCGGCCGGCAACGGCTCGTCCCACGATACGCGCAGCTTGGCGAGCTTCGCAAGCTCGCTGTCGTCGAAGAGCGGGCCAGGCGGCCTCGCTTGCGCCGCTGACAAATAAGTCTCGCTGTCGAAGCGCCATGGCACGAACCGGCCGGGAAAGCGGTCGGCCAACGTCTGTCCCATGGCCAGCCCCTTCACATCGAAGTCGCCGGAATACAGCAGCTTGCAATCGTCGCCCGAGGATGCGAGACAGCGTTCGATCCAGCGGATGGCCGCGGCGCTGGCCGGGCCGCTCGTGCAGATGAGCGCAGGAGGATCGACCGCGCCTGCGTCTGCGCCAGCGGAAACCGCGGCGGAAGGCGCCCTGTCCAGCACGGTTGAGAAAACGGCGGGATTCTCGACCACATATAGCCCTGAACAGCGCGGCAACCTCTCTGCCGCCTCCACCTGCCGAAGCGTCCATACATGAGGCAGCGCGGGCTCCCCGTCCCGCGGGATGTACCAATGCACGATCGACGACAGGTCGTCGTCCAAAATCCCGAAGCGGCGGTACATCTCCCGCAGCTTCAGCGTCTCGGAACCGTCTTCCGGGAACGCCGCCGCCTCATCGTATGCCGCCGTTTCGTTCCCTTCTTCCCGTCCGCTCTCTGCTGCTTCGCCTGCCGCCCCCTGTTCTTCTTCCGGCCCGGCACTTCGTTCCCGCAATACCGCCGCCAGCATCCGTCCCGCAGGCCGGTTCATATCGAGCGCATGCGCGTCGCCGGCGGCCTGTACGGCCAGGACGGGCAGGCGCACCGACTGCCGGAAGCCACGGACGTCATGATCGGCTGACGGCAGCAGCAAGTTCAGCGCGCGGACGACGATCTCGACAGCCTGCCGCGCCGACGCCGGATCCGTCTTATACAATTCCCGCAGCGTGCGACCGCCGGCCCCCTGCCCTGCTTCCAGACGGGCCAGCCATTCGTCCGCCTCCCGGCTGAGCGGCTGTCCGGCCGATTCCCGCACGGAACGGAACAGGCCGCGCCACCGGTCCTCCGCCAGCAGCCGGCGCTCTTCTCTCGTCAGCAGCGGAGCGCCTTCCAGCAGAAGATGCAGCCTGCGAATATTCATCGGAGCGAAGCCGGAGAGGCTCAGCTCCTCGTCGAATAAGGCCAGCGGTATTTTCGCCGTATCCCCGGGCCTGCAGTTCCAGCCGAAAAACGAGTTAAGCGCCTCGCTCTCCGCTTCCGTCAGCTGCTCCACCACCGCATGGCCGCCGCTTCGCCCAAGACTTGCACATTTGCGCCAAACCGCCCGCAAAATGCGCCGCCAGGCCGGCTTTTCGAAATAGGCCCGAGCCCGGCTGTCCGACCGCGGCTCGCCTTGCCGCTCCTGCATCATGAGGCTGAGGCGCCGCCTTCGCTTACATACTCTTTGATCCGCCCGTTCCAGCGGTAATGGAACAAGGTCACGAAGTCGACATCTTTCGGGCGATAAATTTCGTAAATCGCGAGCTTGGGCACAGTATCGTAGCAGCCCCACAGCACCTGGGAAGTCATCATGTAATCGAAGCCCATCTCCGTCAGCAGCTGGAACATATCGCGCATGTTCTCCTCGTCGACGCCGGCGAACGCTTCATCCAGCGAGATAAGCCGCGGCGCATCGGGCCGGGCATCGGAGTAGCGCGACCACGTCGCGGCGAACAACGGAATGTACATTGCCATTGCCTTCTCCCCGCCGCTGAGCACATTGAACCGCGAGTCGGTGAGCGGCCGGTAGCCGGTCTGCTCCCCTTTGCGATATTTCAATTCGAATTGGAACCAGTTCCGGTAGTCCAGCACCTCGTACAAATGTTTGCGCAGCGACTCCCGCTCGCTCTGGGCGCTTTGCTTGGCATAGCTGATCTGATAGCGGAAATGGCGGATCATCGCATCGATCTCATCCTCGCGCAGCCTGTGCGAATCCCGCTTCAGCAGCTCGACGAGCGCCGCCGTATCCAGCTGCTGCTCGTTGTGCGCCGCCTTCGGCTCCCAATCGAGCTTGAGGCGCAAGCCGCTGGATGTATTGCGCTCCTCCATCAAGCGGTTCATATGCTTCACCCAGCTCTCCGCGCGGTGAATGCGCTGGCGGATCGCCTTCCCGACGCTGCGGAGAATGATCTCTTCGTACAGCTCCCGATCCTTCTCGCTCAGCAGCGCGCTCTGCTCCTGTTCGTCCCGCGCCAGCTCCTCGATGACGACGAGCGGCGGCTGGGGATGGGTCCGGTCGCGTTTGGACAAGACAATAATTCGCCCCGTCTCCTCCTCGATATCCGACTCCAGCACATATTCGGTCAAAATGCTGCGCACCGCGTTAAACTGCTCCCACAGCGTATTTTTCACCGTGTCGGCGTTCCTGCCGCTAAATTGCGCTTCATACTTGCTGCGGATGTCCGACGCGAGACGAACTGCCGCCTGGCGATCGCCGCCCGGAGAAGGCGCCTCCTTCCAGTCCGCCAGCAGCTTGCGGTTCAGCTCCCGCTCCCACAGCCGGATCGCCTGCTCCAGCTGGGAGGCTAGCGCCTCCTCCTGCTCCTGGTACACCTCCGCATTGGCGCGCGCTCGCTCCGCGGCGGCTCTGGCATCGGCCAGGCGGGCGTCCGCCGCCTTCTTGTCGATGCCCCATTGGCGACACTGCTGCTTCAGACTCTCAATCGTCCGGGACACGTCGGCAAGGCCGAGCTCGTCCATCAGCTTGCGCAGCGTGTTCGCCTGCGCCTCCAGCGCGCGGCGCCGCTCGTCCAGCTCATCCAGCAGCTGCTCGTCATCCTCGATCGCATCTTCGAGCGACTGCCGCTCCGCCTCCAGCCGCGCGATCCGCTCTGCCGCGTCGCGGCTTCTGCTCCAGGCCGAATGCAGCTCGCCGATCAGCGAGTCGTACTCCCCTGCCTGCGCAGCCGCCTCCTGCAGCGCATCCTCCCGCTTCAGCCGCGTCCAGGCCGCCGTCAGCTCGCTCAGCTGCCGCTGCAGCTCGCGCCACTGCGCCGTCCGCTGCTTGAAGCGCTCCAGCACCCGGTTCTCCTGCTCCAGGGAAGCCTTCAGCCGGTAAGAAGCCTCCAGCAGCGCCTGCAGCGGCTCTTCCAGAAGGCCGCAGGACGGGAACGCCTCCGCTTCGGCCTGCAGCCGCTTCTCCCGCTCGACAGTCGCTTCGATCAAAGCGTCGACTTCCCGCATCCGTTCCGCCAACGCTTCAATCTCTCGCTGCAGCCTGGCGATTTCCAGCTGCCTTGTCCGCTTGCGCGTCTCTCTGCCGATATACTCCGCCCGCGTCTTGGCCGAAGTCGCCCCGGCCAGCGGGCCGAGCCTAAACTCCCCGGAGCCGGACAGCACCGCGGCATGCGGCTCGAATCCGCGCAGGCTGCCGTCCTCCACCCACAGGAACGTCCTCAGCACAGCTTCAATCTGCCCGGCGTTCAGCCCGCTGTCCTCGGGCGGGGAAGGCACGAGCACATCCGCCAGCGTGTACCCCAGCTCATGCGGCTGCGGAGCAATCCACATCTCCTCCTGGCCGTCCGCGATCGTCCCGACCATTCCGTCCGGCGAAATCCAGGCGTCGAGCAGGCCGGCCCGCTCCAGTGCATCCTCGATCCGCGCTTTCCGCGCCTCATCCACATGCTGCCGGAAATCGCACACGGCGTACAGGGGAGCGCCGCTTCCCTTCGGCCGCTGCGAGCGGCCCTGCGCCCGCGCCTCCGTCCGGGGCGGCTCCGGCTCGCGGCTTTCCTCCCACGCCCGCTTCTCCTCCAGCAGCTGCTCCTTCCTGCCCGCGAGCTCCTCCCGGTCGCGGCTCAGCCGCAGGCGCTCTCCCGCGAGCTGCTCCCGCTTGCCGGCGGCGGCTTTCATCATCGGGGCACGAATCGGCTCCACCGAGCGCGCATCCGGGCCGAAAGCGGTCACCGCCGCGAACGCCGCCCGCACGTCTTCGTCGCCGAACGGCAGCTCGCTCAGCGACTCCCGCCACGAGACGATCGCTTCGCGCAGCGCGTCCTTGCCGGCTTCCAGCCGTCTCTCCTGCTCGCCGCGCTCCCGTTCCTGCTCGTCGCGCAGCCTGCGCGCTTCGCCGAGCTCCTCTTCCAGCGCCTTGACGGCGCGGTCCGCCTCCCGTTCCTCGCGCGCCTTGCCAAGCGCCGCCTGCAGCTGCTCGCGGTGCCGCTTCAGGTCTCTTTTCCAAGGGCCGCGCCAATCCTCACGATCCGGCTCGTCCTGGTCCCAGTAGCGGTGATACACCGGATGCTCGGCGAACTCGATCTCCTGCGCGATCGCCTCCAGCTCATGCAGCAGCTCCCGCTGCTCCGACAGGCATTGCTGCCGCCGGTACGCGGCATCCTCCAGCTCGCGGGCCGTGCCTTCCCATTTGATCCGATTCCGGTCCATCCTCTCGCGCGCCAGCGCCTCGTGCTTCTTCGTCTCCTCCAGCGCGGACACGGCCGCTTCCAGCTCGCGCTGCTTGCCGACCGCTTCGTGATGGTTCAGCACATCCAGCTCGGCCGTCGCCCGGGCGATGTCCGCTTCGATCCTGCCGATCTCCTCCGCCGCCGCTTGGCGCTCCTGCTCCGCCTGCTCCAGGCTCGCTTGAAACTGCGCCGTCTTCCGGCTGACGGCCCGGTAGGCCTCATGGCGGTCGAGCACCTGCACGGAGGCGTCGTAAAGCGTTCTTTTATTGTACCGGTCATAAGCCTCCTGCAGCTTGCCCATTTCCTTCAGATGCAGTTTGAGCTCATCCAAACGATCGGCGATCTGGTCCATATCCTCCAGCACCTCGGACAATGGACGCAGATCGTCCTCCTGCAGCGGCGGAAGCGCGCCGTGCAGAATTTCGTAGATCGCCGTCGGCTTGAAGTCCTTGGACAGCTTCGGGCTGCGCAGTTGGATCATCAGGTGCAGCAAGTCCTGATAAGCTTCCGCATCGGCAAACCCGAACAATTGCTTGTTGACCATATCCCGATAAGAGGCCTGGTCCTGCACAACTTGTCCGCCGGCGCCGATCGCCCGCTCCAGCTCCTGTCGGCTGAGAGGCACCCGGGTCTCGTGCTCGATCCAGTGGTTCCGGTCGTACAGCCAAAAATCGCGGCCGATCCGCCGGCCGTCGTCGAGCAGAAAGCCCCAGAACTGCACCTGCTGCGCACCCCTTCTAGCCCGCAAGCCGATGCCGATCGTTTTGCTCAAGCCTTTCTCCGGTTGTACGAATTCCATCCACAAATAGCCGGTCACATCGGTCTTCCCGCTGTCCGTCTCGCCAAGCAAATAATATTCGATTCTGCGGTCGCGCGAGCCGAACGGGTCGAGCCGATGCGGGCGCTTGTCGCCGTCGAGCACGAGCGGCAGGAAGCTCTGCATCGTGACCGACTTGCCGGAACCGTTAGCCCCGCGCAAAATAATGCGCCCGTCCTCCAGCTCGAACACTTCTTCGTCGTAATACCAAAAATTCAAAATTCCGACGCGCCCCAAGCGCCATCGTCCGGTTTGCCCCTTCTGCGCGGCTTCCGTACCCATTTGCATCACCATGTATACACCAACCTCCCCGAGCCGGCTTTCCCGCCGATTAACGGTCGAAACGATTCCGCTCCTACATGTTGCGGTATCCAGACGCTGAATATTCCATACCGCAGGCGACGACTGATGACGACAGGAATTGTTCGTCATAGGCGTCTATCCAAAATCCGCACTTGCATACTCCGCATTCCATCTGGCGACAACCGGCGAGATCAGAAAATGATTCGCATCCTCCCATTCGCCGAGCTGCCATTCCTCCAGATGAGTCGTCACAAGCTCGGCCAATTGAGCCGATGACGAAGTCCTGAGCTCCTTGCTCCAATACTCTTTGTGCCGCTCCTGCAGCCGCAGCAAGAGCCCTTCCAGCTCCGACCGCTCCAGCCGGATGGAGCCGTCGTCCTCGACATATCTTCCTGTCCCCTCAAGGTACAGCTCGCGCCGCAGCTCTCCCGCCAGCAGCAGCACCAGATCGGAGGCGCCGGAAAGCGTCGGGAACAGCTCGCCTTCGCCGGTCAGCTCCGGATGGAAGAACAACAGCCCTTCCCGGTAACGGCGGCCCTCCAGCCCGAGCATTCGTCCCAAATGGTCCATGATGGAGCGGCGCTGCGTCAGTACATAAGGCAGCAGCTCCGGGTCCCAATGCCGGTCAAGCACGGCAGGCTCAAGCAGGAGTCGCCGATACACGCGATGCCGCCTGCGCATGTTCTGCCCTTCCGGCGTATCCGGGTACAGCAGCGGATCGGTCAGCTCCTCCATCGTGCCGTAAGTCGTCAAGTCCTGCGGAAACCGGCGCAGCACATATCTCGAATGGGGCGAGCATTCATACAGGGCGTTCTTGTCCTCGCTCTGCGCCCAATCGCTTTCGTCGCCGTCGATCAGAATGAGCACGCCGAGCGCGGCCAGCTTCTTCAAGGCGCGGGCCATCGACAGCCGATGGTGGTAATGGCGCCAATCCGCCTCCAGGCCGCCGGCCGCCATCTGTTCCCGCACCTCCTCGACCAGATCCGATAGCAGGAACTGGTCCATCTCCGTCTTGCCCTCCAGAAACCATAACGCATAGGTGAAAAACACGTAGTCCCGAACCTCGCGAAATTCAGGAAAGCCCATCCATGCTTGCGGCACGGCGGGCGTCCTCTCCAGCTTCGCCAAACTGCGCGTGACGATCAGCGCGAAGCCGGCCTGCTCCATGAACCAATCGCGCAATTCCTCATAATGATCCTTGATGGAGAAATACATCTCCTTGTCTTCTTCCTTCAGAATCCAGGGCCGGTTAAGCAGCGCATGGACGCACGCCTGCTTGCGCTCCAGCACCTGCGCCGACGTTGCCTCCGAACGGAGCGCACGCCTTGCCCTATGAACGGCCGTTCCCGCATTCCCGCTCATATGCTGCCTCCCTCCGACGCCGCCGCCACTTCTCTGGCCGCATCCGTCAAGGCAAAGACCAGCTCATAATCAGGCATATGCATCTCTCCGTCTTCCGATACAAGCACCGCGCGCTGCTTCGTATTCGCGTTGACCAGCGATATCCGCACGCCCTCCGGCGTCACGAACGTATGCTTCGGCGCAGCGCTGCAGCGCCCGATCCATTGCAGCAATCGAAGCCGGGTCTTCGCGGTGACCGTCCCCAGCTCCGATATACGCAGCATCCCCCGCTCCACGAGCGCGCGCACCGCCTCCCATTCCTCTGCCTGCCGCTTCAGGAAAAGCTCCCGCTCCCGGCGTTTGCGCGCTTCATTCTCCGGAATGGGCTCCGTCTCCTGCCTTCCTGTCCGCTTGCGGCTGCGGGAGCGAAGCGTGCGAACAGTCGGACTCTCGTCCCACATCGATTGATCTGCCCGGTCGGACTCGCGCAAATCCTCGCCCTGCAGATGACGGGTTCGAAACAGGCCGAACGTAAGCCCCGCCAGCCGGTGGGCGTCATCCAGCTTGTCCAGCCGGGCGAACCATTGGCCCAAGTATTCCAGCTCCTTCCGGCGGTTCGTTCCCGAGCGCTTGCGCTCCTGCATCCGGATGACGCTCCGCACAATGCGGGCGATGGCGTCCTTCGTCGCCCGTTCCAGCAAGGTCAATTCGGACGGCGACGTGCCGTCGCCCAGAAACCACCGCTGCAGGTTGGCCCATCCCTGCTGCAGCTCCGCCAGCAACTCTTCCCGGGACGGAGCTTCCTCCAGCCTGGGCTTGTCCAGCTCTGCCGCAACGACCTGCTCGAGAAATCCGCTTACGACGCCTGCGCCGATTTTCTCCAAATTGCCTTCGATCTTATAGGCGCTTCGCTGCAAAGCCTGAATGAAGTTTTGCAGATAATTCGTCAGCCTGTCCTTGAAAATAAGAAACGATTCCGTCACCATCATCTCTTCCGCTTTGGCCGTCTGCAGGCTGGCGATATAGTCGGCGGCGTTTTCGTGCAAGCGCTTGAACGCGTCGTAGAGCGACGTCCACAGCTCCAGCGCGGCCTCGGGCGTCATTTCTCCCGCCGTCCTGCGAATCTCGAACAATTTATCCGCAATCGTGTCGAACAAAGTCGATTCCAACGAACCGCCGTACCCGGTTACCTTCTCCAGCGTCTCCAGCAGCCGCTCGATCTCGATCGAATAGGGCCTGAGCAAATACTGCATCTTTTTCTTCATATATTCCTCGAGCGTTGCCGCCCGTCCCCCGTCATGCCGGGAAGCCAGATTGCCCCATTCCTCCAGCTGCTCCAGATCCCCCACGCATTGCTCGATCGTATAATCGGGCACAGCCCCCCATGCCATCACGCCGGCATACACGTCTTCGGGCTTCAGCCAATAATTGAGCCGCTTGTATTCCTGATAGAAAAAGCGCATGATCGCGCGATATCTCACTACGTTGTCCGCATTGACATATTTCAGCTCAGGAACGCTGCGCAGCGCCTGAACGTTCAGCGATGATTCCATTGTCTCGCTCCTTCGCAGTGTCTCCTTCTCTCCATTCTAAATTAGAAAAGGCGACCTTACAATCAATTGCCGTATTTTTACTGGGCGAAGCGGCGGGTTTAATGGAGCATGGAGGGGAAGCGGCGAGATTTCGCCAGGCTTGTGGATCTGATACCGCAGGAGAGAGGGGTTGCCCTGTCACGTTAAATGATGGCATGTCCAACCAAAACCAGTGTGCCGGCCGCAACGCTGCCAACGTTACGGCCGGCACAAATGCCCGCTTTAGGAGCGGCTGGGCTGACAAGGTACGGGATAGATCCTGCACCTTGCCAGGAGGCCGGTCTATTTTTTTATAATGGAAAGCTTCAGCCTGCTTCGTTCGGCGCCGGCTCCCGCAGTGCCCCGAGTTCCTCGGCTAGCCGCTCGATATCCTCCCGAGTAACCGATGTGACGATCGCCTGCTCCCTTTCCAGCGCCTTGACGATCTGCTCGCGCGCTTCTTCCGTTTGTCCCAATCGCTGCAGCGTCAGCGCATAATAGTAGTACGATTCTGCATACTTTGGAGCTTTTTCCATCGCCCTGGCGTACATGTCGCGGGCTTCCTCCAGCCGGCCGAGCAGGAAGTAGTTTTGCGCCAGGTTATCCAGAATTGTCACATCGCTGTCGTTGAAGGCGTACGCCTCCTGATTGAACGCCAGAGCTTGTTCCAATTGCTTGCCTTGCAGCAGCTTGAAATAGCCGAGATTGCCGTATACGGTTGTGTTTTTGAATTCCCCGTACAAGTCTTCCAACAGGCGCAGCGCTTCCTCCGGCTTGTTCTGCAGCCATTGCACCGTCGCCTTGTTCAGCATCGCCTGCATGCGAATGTCTTTGGCCGGCTTCCCGGCCAGCACCTCGTTCAGCACCTGATCGGCCTTTACCGTATCGCCCGACTGGATCAGCATGAAAGCGTAGCTGATCTTATGCTGCGGATGATTCGGCTTGGTGCGGTATGCCTTCTCCATCCAGGCAAGCGCACCTTCCTTGTCGCCCTGCGAGTAGGCGACATTCCCCTTCTGCGCATAGAACGCCGCACGGTTCAAATAGATCCCGTAGCAGGCGAGCAGCCCCATAGCCAGAAAACCGACGCTCCAATCAATGCGAAACGCGACTAACATAACGATAACGACGACAGCCAGCCGGATGATCCCCTTGATTTGCGACATCGACATTGTCTCCTTCTCTTTCTCTTCTATGTTATGCGAGTGTAAATAAACGGCTCTTGAATGTTATCGGCACAGCAGCCTCTGCGTTACAATATCCGAGAATATTTCCATCCCGTCCGCGGCGGCAATATGGATGACATCGGCAAATGCCGCGCTTTGCGGCAAGACAGCAGGCAGCATGTTCTCCCGCGCCAAAATATAATCCGGATTGAACACGACATCGGGCTGCCCTGCGAAAATCGCCGCATAAAAAATGCCCGACTCCACCAAGTCCTGAAAAAAATGGCTGCCGTATGACAACTCGGGCATCATGCCCGCTTCCAGCGAGGCCACCTCGCAGATGACCGCCATATGGCACAGCTCCGTAAAATGAACCGGCACCCCAAGCGACGGCGTCGTCGTTCCCCAGCGGCCCGGACCGATCAGCAGGACGCTTTTCCCCTTGAGCGCCGCGTTGATCGCCCCGATCTGCCTGGCCACCGCGTATTTGCCCTGCTCGCTGCGCTCCAGATAAGGTTGCGGCCGAACGTAGACGACGTAATCGATCGGCAGCCGCACGTTGCCGCCCATAAAGTTGCCGTTTGTCTGGAAGAAGCAGTCCTTCGCCTCCTTCAGCACCGGCACCTCGACCGGCTTGCCCAGCCCTCTCGTCTGCAGCGGCCGGCATTGCAGCAGGTTGACCTTGAAGCTGCCGTCCGGCGCGAAATTGGCCGTAAACTCGATGTCCACCGGATAATCGTACGCCTGCGCCAGCAGGGCGAGCATCTCCCGCATCAGGCCGGGGAATGCCGTCGACTTCAGCAGCTTGCGAAAATCGAGCAAATACGGCGTTCCGGCATCCGCATATCCGAGCTCACGCAGCCGCTGCGCGGTCTCGTAATCGATCGAGGCGAACAGCTCCCGGTCGGTTTTCAGATCGCATCGCAGCACGTGATTAAGCCTGCGGTCCGTCAGCCGATTGTCGCGGAGCGAGATCACATCGACGATGCGCTGGGAATATTTGAGCGCCTCCTCTGCATGCATGGGCGGCTGGCGCAGCGGGTTGTCCAGGGACACGATGCGCGCGTAATCCCCGACCGTCCGGTCGACCGCCCTCGTCCCCAGGCCGAACACGAGCCGCAGCATGCCGGCATCCGCATCGACGCTTCGGTCCCAGACGTAAAGGTTGGAGGAATTGCCGACGCCGGCCAGATGCGGGAAGAAATCGTCCCCGTAATGATCCCCGGACACCCGCTGCACCAGGATCGCCATCTGCTCGTCCCGGTCAAACAGCCCCCGGTTCATCCGGTACTGCAGCGCGTCCTCGTTCATCGTGCTGGCGTACACAGTGCGGATCGCCTGCTCCAGCGCCTCGTAGCGCTCCTCCGGCGTACCTTGACCCGCGCAAAATACGCTGTCGTATTTTCCGGCGAAGGCGTTGCCGAAGTTGTCTTCCAAGAGCGAGCTGGAGCGCACGATGATCGGGGATTGGCCGAAATATTCCAGCATCCGCATGAACTGCTCCTGGATATTTTCCGGGAACGTCCCGCGCAGCAGGTTTTCTCTCAGCTCAGGGGCATAGCGGAAATAGCCTTCTTTCGTCTTCTGCTTCGTGCGCAGCTTCCACCAGCCGTTCTGGACGATGTAGGTGTAGTACACATCCGCCCCCAGGTAGAACGAATCATGGGGCTCGAGATATGGCGCGAAGCGCCCCTTGCCGTCGCGCTCGAGGATTTTGCGGGCAAGCAGCATCCCGACGCTTTTGCCGCCGATGAAGCCGGTCCCGACCTCGCGCGAAGCGATGGCCAAAATATCCTCCAGCGTAAAGTACCGGTCGCACAGCTCGAACATTCTCGACTCGTGGCCGATCAGCATCGTCATCAGACGCCGCTTCGTCGCCTCCCGCTGCTCCGGCTCCTGCGCCAGCGCCTCGCGGGCTTGCCGGAACATCACATTCCAGTAATCGAGCCGCTCCTCGCCGCGGTGAATCGAGGAGAAAAGCTCGGCCGATTCGGCGCTGGCCGTAATGCTGATCGCCTCCTGCCCACGGATCAGGTGCGGGAAGAACATGGTCGGCGAATAGCGGTTGCACACCTTCAGCGGATGAATATAGTCGTTATCCCCGATATGATACAAGTCGAGCAGCAGCTGCGTCGTCTCGCGGATGCCGGCGATCGTGCTGTACGTGTGCGCATTGCGGATAATCGCGAAGTAAGCGATCGTATCGAGCTCATAGAGGAACGGGCAGGCCACCTTGAAAAAATTCCCGATCATCAGATCGGAATGCCAATGCTCCAGCAGATCGGTCAGGCAGTCAAACACATAGAACGTCCGCTTTCCTTCCCGTTCGATCAGACTGTGCACCGCGGTCGCAAAGCTTTCGAAGCCTTTGTCCGCGTCGAGCTGCACAACGTGAACGCCTGCGTCCGGGCCTCCCTCGAGGACCGGCTCATGCCGCCCGAACCGCACATAGACGAGCTTCCGCCCGTCCCGGATCGCCTGGGCCGCGAACGGCTCCGCCATCCGCTTGTAGTCCGCTACCGCATCGACCTGCCAGACAACGTTATCCCCGAGCCGCAGCTTGTCGATCGCCTGATCGAAGCCCGTCATTCCCGTGCTTGCCTTGCCGCGTCCGTCCACGACCCGCACCTCCTGCGTTTTTGTCATCGATTGAAAAAAAAAAGGAAACAGACCTGCGCTTTCGATTGCGTTGCGTTGGTCTGGTCGTATGCCGTTGCAACCGCCAAGCTGCGCCTGGCCTATTCTTTAGTTATAGCAAAAATATGAACTGGCGTAAAATAGCGCAAACCCCTTAAGGAAAGCGTTACCTTCGGCAAGGTTATCGGGCAAACCTGCGTTTTGCGCAGGCAGGCTGCGACAGGCTGCAACGGCGATAGTCAGCCGGTGGTACGCGAACTCCGCGTTAGCGTCCGGGCTCCGGGGTTAGCGTTCGGACTCCGGGATTAGCGTTCGGGCTCCGGGATTAGCGCGCCCCTCCCCAGGCACATGAAGCGGCGTACGCGTTTGCCGCTGGCCTCGGAGCAGCGCAATGGGCGCACCCAGGCACGTGGGGCGACAATCACGCTTGCTGCAGACGCAGGATCAGCGCAATGGGCACACCCGGGCACATGAGGCGACAAATCCTGCAAAAAATGCAACATTTTCCGGCCTCTTCACCCCAGAAGAAGGAGAATGTTGTATTTTGTGTAGGCCTGTTGATTAACCACAAAATGGTAGAAAAAAGACTGCTCATAAAATGGTAGAAAAAAGACCGCTCATTCGGTATAGTGTTTGTACCCTTACAAAAACTTTACCGGAGAGTGAGACGGTCCTATGAACAATCGTACAACATTAGCCCCCATTCTGCAATCCGTATTGCCCAAAGAGGAACTAGAGCCCATGATTCAATCTCTAAGTTACGTGGATACCGCGCGAAAATTTACCGTTTACGATCTTTTTCTGTTTTTAGCCGAAGCCGCGATTCAGAAATGGGACGGCTACCGGGACGGGGAACAACGAATGACTGGTTGCGGATTGCGCAAAGTGGATCACTCCACGATCTCGAAAAAAGCGAAAGACGTTCCATTCGAAT
>NZ_KB905602.1 GCF_000380965.1 Paenibacillus ginsengihumi DSM 21568
GAATCCGACGCTCGCTGGAATCGTCGATGCGATGCAGCAAAAGCTCAGAGCATTGGCCATAAGCTTCATTCCGACTCTACATGCGGCCTAACGGTTCGATTCATCCCTGGCCATAACGGCATTTCGACCTGTAAAAATCAGGTCTTCTTTGGGTTGTGCAAAAAAACGCAGGATCACATCAGAACGTAAGAAGACTTAAAAGCCCGGCTCCAAAAACGCATTGAAACAGGCATTCCGTAGTGCGATGGCGGGTTATCCACAGGCCTGAGTTATCCACATTCCGATTTCATGTTTAACCCTCGTGATCCTCTCTTTTAAATCTTCTATGCTACCCGTTCTTGTTTCTTCCTCAATCTCGGCGGCTCTAAGGTTCTCGAGCCGCCTTTTTTCGCGCGCAATCCGCGCGTCGTCGAGCGTTTCAAACCAAGGAGAGCTATCAACAATGGGATTCCCACTCCACACACCGAAAGCCACACGGTACCCACCCTCGCTGCGTGATCCGGTTATCGCGGCCGAGATAGATTGGCTCGACCGTTCGGCCGATGAACTTTTCCATTTTCATGTTCCCATCCTCCTCCGCAAAAAAGCGAACGTTTGTTTGTATTATATGCAGTCAGGAAGGAATGATGCAATAGGTATTTTTGTGCAAAAAAGAGAGCAGCGAGGTCATCCCTCCTGCTCTTTGCCTGTTTTGATTGCCACATATTTTCGTAAAACGTTGCTTCGTTCGTCTTCGAGAAATGCCAGGCATAAATATTTCACTGCCTGGTCATCGCTTTTGAAATCAAATTCCGATTTGACCCGATTGAGCAAGTCGCGTGTGTCTTGGTATATGTTTGCTACGGTTCTGCTACTCATTCAGCCATCCCTCCGTTTGATATCAATATACAGCATAATGAGTTAGAAAATCAACAAAAAGAATTAAAAGCACTTGACTTTGATATCATTAACAGCTATAATGAAATCAAGAGTTAAGGAAATGAATTAAATGGAGGTAATGAAAATGCTCAAAAAGGTAATGGTTCGGGCTCATGAGTTGGCAAAGACGTTCGTCGGTAACTACTCGGCACGTATGAGTTTGGCTCTTCGCCAAGCATGGGCCGAGGCGAAAGCCCCGAAGGCTCCCCGCTATGTGACGGTGGACCTTCACAGCAACAAGCGCAGCAAAACGTGGGTCGCCGCAATCATCGGCACGCACCCGGTTTACAAGCTTGACCGTAAATTCGTCAACCCGGTCCGCTACGGCTCCACGGAGTGGGAGCTGAAAGCCGGAATCTATGAAGTCTGCGAAGCCGGTAAGCGGTACTTTATCCGCGTCGCTAATGGCGATTACCAGCGGATCGACGCCGACGACGTGATGGAGATGGTCGCCTAGGAGGGATTGGATTTATGGACATTCCGACAATCGTAACTCTCCTCGGTCGCGATCTGACCGAGTCGGAACGGCGTACCGTCGAATGGCTCCAGGGTTGGAGCCGCGAAACGCAGGAGAACGTGATGACGTTTATCGTCGAGGCTTGGCAGCGCGGGCTGCAATTTGGCCGCCCATAAAGCAAGGCTCAGACGTAAATCAGACATATTTTACTATTTACGGGTTGACAAATGTCAACCCGTAGTGTATAATAAAGACAGAAAAGAGGGAAGGTGATTAAAGTGGTTGAGATCAAAGTAGTAAGGCAAGACAGCGACGAGTCATACGAGACGGTAGCCTACGAGGTAGCTGCCGATGGTGCAGTAATTGGATACGCAACAATACTTGTTGACAGCGCATATGCTTACCTTGAGCGTATCGACATCGACGCTGAGCATCAAGGTAAAGGATACGGCACAGCGGCGATAAAAGCGTTGTCCGGCGCTTACGGCTCGATCGTAGCTGCTCCGGACAATGAGGGTTCGCAACGGCTGTTCGAGCGTCTTGGAAGCGACGTATCCGATAAGTATTGGATGATAGATCAAGGATATGGAGTGTTTGAGGTATGATTAAAGTAGAGTACCAAGGTGGCCAAAGCCGATATGGCCGCCATCCCGTCGTATATATGCGGGCGGTCGTTGACGAGATCGAGCTGTACGCCGAGATGCCTACAGACGACGATGATATGGCTATATACGATAGCCTCAAGGCTGATATCATCGCGCAAGCCCAGGCGCATGATATCGATGTAGGCCGACTGGAGTTTTGGCGCGATACAACGCTTTATAACGCTAATCAACTCGCAAAAACGCTCGGTATCTCACGGGAGGCCGTGCGACGGCGACTTGAGCGCGGCACCTTGCGCGGCGATTGCTTTTTAGCGGACGGTCAACCGCTCTTTACAGAGGAGACATTGCAGCGTTTGCGCGGTGGTACTCATGGGTAAGCGCATGGACTTGATCGGGCAGCGTTTTGGTAGGTATGTAGTGATCTCTGAGGTGGGTTGCCACCTCCCCCGCCGTTTTGTCTGTAGATGTGACTGCGGAGAGACGCGCATCGTCAGGATGAGCAGCCTGCGCAACGGCACATCCAGATCCTGCGGATGCTTGCGTGCTAAAAGAGCATCCGAGTTGCGTACTTACGACTTATCTGGTCAGCGCTTTGGCCGACTCGTTGCAAAGCGCATAATAGGTAAAGCCGCAAAAAACTCTAATGTCTGGATTTTAGACTGCGACTGTGGCGGACAAGCGCAAGCGAGCACTCACAACTTAATACAGGGTCATGTTCGATCCTGCGGCTGTCTTAAAAAGGACACGGACAGGATCAATTTAGAGCAAAGCATGCTCGATAAGACCGTCGATGGTGTGCGTGTGCCGCTGCTTAGTCAAAAAATCCGCTCAGATAACTCTAGTGGGCACAAGGGAGTAAGCTTTGACAAGCGTAGCGGCAAGTGGAGAGCTTACATAGGGATCAAAGGCAAGTTTATCGATCTTGGACTTTATAGCGACATAGCCGATGCCGTCGCCGCCCGTAAAGCGGGCGAAGAAAAATATCATGCGCCGTATATTGATACGGAGACATAGGAGGTCGATTTGTTCCCCCCTTTACTTTTACGTAAAGTGGTGTTATAATAAAGGTAACAAGTTGAGAGGATGATCAGGTATGAATTGGCAAGCAATCGCGCAAGAGATTTTGGATAACGGCTATATCGCAGGCGTTCGCAGCCTGTGCGATGATGAGCAGTACGAGGTTGGCGACGAGTGTCGTCCTTCGTATGAGTGGGATCTTGAAAACGACTGCTCCACGTACTACACGACCGGCGAGTTGGCCGGCGGAACGTGTGCGACCATCGTTGATACGAGTTACTTTGAGACAGACGACTCGGTTGCGGAGCTGGCGGCCCGCCTCCAAGAAGTCGCAAAAACAAATCAGGCTTATGGCGGTAAGCGGCAAGCAATTATTGTCGGTCACCGCGTCAACAACGACGGCCTCTTTGACCCGGACGAGGTTCGCATTGTCGACGCGACGGTGCTCGCCATCATCGAGTAGGTGGCGAGTATGCAGCGTAAACTTTCGGGGGTCTGGGATGGTTGGAGCCTCACGTCAGACGCCCTCATTTCGCCGTCTGGGCGCCGATTCACGCCGGACGATATTGAGCCGCTATACTATA
The DNA here is from genome assembly GCF_000380965.1 of Paenibacillus ginsengihumi DSM 21568. Taxonomy (GTDB): domain Bacteria; phylum Bacillota; class Bacilli; order Paenibacillales; family NBRC-103111; genus Paenibacillus_G; species Paenibacillus_G ginsengihumi. Next base: position 3,582 of record NZ_KB905602.1, read on the forward strand.
CCCAGGCCGATCTTGCAAGGGCTCTCGGCGTCTCACGCATGGCTATCGGTGATCGTGTGCGCCGCGGCACGCTGCCGCCTTTTGACAAAGGTAAGACGTGGCATCGCGACACAATTAAGCGCCTTCTTAATCCTTAACATTGTGTTCGCCATCCGTTCCCCTTTACAATTAGGTAAAGTGATGGTATGATAAAGGTACATCAGGGGGGAACACGAGAGCCGACAGCCGACAAAGGGCGGCGGGCTGAAAGGGGAATTTTTAGATGAAATACGCTTATATCCACACAAACGGTAACGACATGGTCCTGCTGCCAAACGGCACCTGGGCCGCCATTGGCAGGGACCTCCCGTTCAGCGAGTATGCTTCCGGGTCCGCTGAGGACCGGGACGCTTGGAACGGCAGCGAACTTTGGGAAGACTTCGCGGAGTCGATCCAAGCGGCCGCCGATAAGTTGGTCGAAGAGGGGGCGGAATTGGTCGCCTACTACGATGGCGATAAGTTTGTCATCCTCGATGACAAGCGTTGGGAAGAGCGGTGCAATTTTCATCGGGTGACAAAATAACTCCTGTCAAAATCCGGTTGGTACCTGAGGTTCGCCAAGACCCAGGTACCTCTGAAAGATTGAGTATTACCGAGATAATTTCCGATTCAGCATAAGTCCTCACCTTCGGGGAGGCGGCGCATAGGAGGTACTTATGGCAACTCGTCAACTTCAAATTGATAATTCTTTCTCCGGCACTAAAGATACGCCGGTGAAAGTGCATACGTGGGATGTGTGGAGGGAAGACGATAAAATTATTTGCTACTCTCACAGTGGAGCAGCAAGGAAGAGGAAGTTCGTTTTCAATTTTGAACCTGGAACAATCGGCTTATTTAATGGGATATCTGATGCTTACGCTTATTTTCGTAAAGCATCATTCCAGCAATTTCTTGACCGTCATGAGTTGACGGCAGTCAAGAAAGGAAATCCCAACCAAGAGTACTGTCTTCGTGACAGTTGGACGACCGAAGGGAGAGAGTGGTTCGAGATTACTACAGACGGAGAAATTTTAATAACATATGACTCTTACGGGAGAACGCTTGATTGGATTCGAAATGGATGGTCTTCGTACGAGTGGTCTTACACATTCGAGGTGGAAAATGCTACCTACGTAATCATAAAAAAACCTTACTCAAAGATAATTTACACATCCGTAAAGGACGTGACAACTCTTGATATCGATGCGATGGAGGTTAGTTTAGATTCCGATAAATTGACAAAAGAGTACTTATGGGCACTTCGTCGATCTTTTACAGATAGAGTTATTTACAAATAATGGTTTAATTAAGATCCACTCATAAAGAGCGGATCTTTTTTTGTACGGCAAATGCCAATGAGATGCAATTCGCGATCATTGACGACCCTGTATAAGTTGTCAATCCCCGCCTGGCCGTTGTGGCTACGCGGGGATTCGTTTTAGGCTGACTATTGCCCGTCTTTACCCGTCTTTACCCGTCTGAAAACAGGCGAAAACGAGCTTAAATTTTGCGCATTGTGGACAAAAAAGAGCTGATAGCCCTCGGCGTGTGAATGAGAGGAAAACAAATCCCGGACAACGATCCGGGATTTTTCTTTTTTCATATGGACGAGATTAAGGGAACGGATTATAATATGGGAACAGATGTTCTTTTTAATACATCGGAAGGGGCGGTATTGTTGATGATCGATTTACGGGACTACTTGGACATGTTGCGATCAAAAGGCATTAATACATCAAAAGCGACCGCGTACCTAGAAAGCCTCATTTCTTCTGCTCCAGCATCTCCGCCGCCGCCTGCAGCAGCTTTACAAGGTGTTTCTTCTGTTCGTCGGTCAGGACATGCCCCTTGTACGTGAGCGTGTGCCGCTCTAGTTCCTCAATCGATATTTCAGAAAGCTCTTTCGCTGTGTAGGCGGAGGGGCTTTCTTTCGCTTCTTGGATCGGCTCCAGAAGTTCGTCCTCGTCCCAATACCCGCATACAACCATGAGTTCGACAAGAGATGTAGTATGCAGATGCTTCGCCAAAATCTTGAGCGTTTCTGGTTCCGGCTTTTGAATCTCCGCCTCAATCCTTGATATGGTTGCTGACGATATTCCCGTTTTATCTGCAAGTCTCCGCTGACTTTTATACCCACTCGCAATCCTGTGTCGCTCGATAAACTTCCCAAACCCACTATTCTCCGACATTTCCGACATCCTTCCTGATATTTTCAATTCCCTATTGCATTGTACCAAAAACATTACGCACACGCAATTTTATTATTCTAGATTGTTGCGACCGCGTATCGCATGTTGTATATTAGTGATACGCAAGCGCATCACTTTCTAGAAATGAGGTGATACCATGAGATACACGGTCAGGCTGAATGTCGACGAACTGATGAAAGCGGCAATTGACAAAAACCTTTCCACGGATACCGAACTCGCCGCCGCTATCGGGGTATCTACAACGCAAGTGTGGCGGGCAAAACTGCCTGTCAATCATCCCAAACACAATTCCCCCGGAGTTGCCTTTATTGCTGGCGTTATGGCCGTGTTTGGGGGGCCGTTTGATCGATTCTTTTTTTTGCAAGAAGTGATACGAGAACGCATCACTTGAAAGGAGGTGAACACTCATGCACGACCGAAAAACATTGCTTCGAATATGCGCGTTTTTCCTCGGACTTGAGGAACGCATGCTCATCCAAAACCGGATAAGCATCGCAAACTTTGCCCGGCGGCAGTACGACCGATACCGCGCCAGACTGGAGGTGACAAAGCATGACGATCATTCCCAAAATCGCGATCAGCGGGCCCATTGCCCGGGTTGAGCCAGGTCGCATCATCGTTAAGCGCGGCGATGTGACTGAGAGTTACAACACTGATTACTACCGCATCATATCGGAGGTGGAGCAAGATGGACCGATTCAGCGAACAGCCGATCCGGCGCGAGAGACCGGAACCGGATGCGCTTGACGCGTACAAGCAGCGCCGGGATTGGGAGTTGGAACAAAAGCAGGAAATCAAAGAGATAGAAAAATAGCCGCCCAAAAAGAACGGCAAATACAAAAATCTTTATCGGACTCATCTTATCACCAGAAAGCGAGGTTTAGCAATGCCGAAACATACGAGATTAATTGAACTGGAACTCGAAAATTTCACATCGCACCGCCGTTTGGCGGTCAACTACGGTCGCATCACCCGCCTGTCCGGGCGGAACGGCGTCGGCAAAACAAGCATCGGCACGGCTCCCGTTTGGGTGCTGTGGAGCACGGACCTGTTCGGCAGCAAATTCAACCCGTCTCCCGTCAACTACGAGTTTGATAGAGTATTCGCCTCCCTGCTACTGGAAGTGGACGGCGTGCAAATCAAATTCGCCCGGGAAATCAACGAGAAGGGCACGAACGCCTTCTACATCAACGACGTGCCGACCAAGGCCAAGGAGTACGAGGCGGCCGTCGCCAGCCTGTTCGACCGTGACGAGTTTCTATCTCTTTACAACCCGCAACATTTCTTTGGTCTTCACTGGACAAAGCAGCGGGAAATGATTCTCCGGTATACCACACCGCCGGCGAAGCAGGAAGTCCTCAAACATCTGCCGGAACCGCAGGCCGCGAAGCTGGACGAACTGCTCAAAAAGCACAGCCTGGACGACCTCGCCAAAATCCACGGCGGCACCGGCGGGCAGAAGTCCAAGCTCGAAAAGGCTAACATCGCCGCGCAAAGCCGCACGAAGACGCTGCAAGAGCAGCTCGCGCTCATGGGATCGGAGCCGGATGTTGACCCAGCGACTGCGCCCCAGGACATCGCCAAGATCGACGCGGCTATCGCCGAGATCGAACAATCCATGAGCGGAGCGGACGAAAACAACCGGAAAATCGTAGCCCTGCAAAGCAAAATCAAATCCTTGCTCGAACAGCGCGACCGCATGAAGCAGCAGTTCCAGACGCTTCAATCCGAGCCCATCGCCGACGCATGCCGGGTTTGCAAACAGCCGTTGCAGGGTGAAGCGGTCGAAGCGGCAAAGGCGGACAAAGAGCGCCGGATCGACGAATTCAAACGCGAGTATGACGCCATCGTCGCCCAGCGCAAGGAAGCGGAAGCCGAACTGGCCGCCCTTGAATACATCGACGTGAGCGAAAAACTGGATGAAATCCGACGTTGGCAAGAGGCCAAACAAGCCCTGCAGGATGCAATTCGAGCGAAAGAAGATCGGCAGAAATTGGAGGCGCAAGTCGAGCAAGCCCGTGCCGATGAAGCCGCCACGCTGGCCAGCCTCAAGGAGTCGATCTTTATCCTCGACACGATCAAGGCGTACCGGGCCAAGGAGGCCGAGCTGCAGGCTGAGAAGGTACAAAGCCTGTTTACCACGTTGTCCATTCGCCTATTTAAGTACGTCAAGACCACCGACGAATGGGAGCCGGATTTCAGCATCCAAATGGACGGCAAGGACTACGCGGTGCTGTCCGCCGGCGAGAAGATCGCCGCGGGTCTCGAACTGGCGGAAGTCCTGCACAAGCAAAGTGAACTCATCACACCTGTCTTTATCGACGGCATCGAATCCTACACCGGGCGCGTGGCTGTATACGATCAACTGATTACGGGTCGGGCGGTGCCGGAGCAAGAACTCAAAATCGAAACGGAGGGCAAATGAATGAGCCAAGTCAAGGAAATCACCGTCGGCTTCACTTATACGAAGAACCTCGGCAACTACGAATCGCTTAAAGTCGACGCGGGCGTGGTCATGACGGTCGAGCCGGGCGAAGATCCGGCCGCCGTCTACGATCGAGCATGGGAGAGCGCGAAAAAGCAGATCAAACGCGGACTGGAAACCGCGAAGGGAGGATTCTGAATATGAGCAAGCAACTCGCAAACATCGACACGCAGGCCGTTGTCGGCAGCTTCACGCAAGCCGAACTGGACACGCTGAAAGCAACGATCGCACGCGGTACTACCAACGAGCAATTCGCGCTGTTTGTGCAGACGTGCGTCAGGAGCGGCCTGAACCCGTTCCTGAATCAAATCTATTGCATCGTGTACAACGGCAAGGATGGCCCAGTCATGAGCATCCAGATCGCCGTCGAGGGCATCGTCGCCCTCGCAAAGCGGCATCCGCAATACAAAGGCTTTATTGCCAGCGAAGTCAAGGAAAACGACGAATTCGAGATCGACGTGGTAAGTGGTGAACCGAAACACCGTATCACCACCATGCAGCGCGGGCAAACGGTAGGCGCGTATTGCGTTGCTTACCGCGAAGGGGCTCCGAATATCGCGGTTATCATCACGCGTGACCAGGTGGATCATCTCGTCAAAGGCCGGAACGGTCAGATGTGGAAGGACTACTTCGATGACATGATCGTGAAACACGCGGTCAAGAGGGCGTTTAAAAGGCAGTTTGGCATTGAGGTAGCGGAGGACGAATATGGTACCGCAGGCGCGGAAATTCCGGCTTACGAACCGCCTACTCGTCGTGATATTACCGACGAGGTCAATGTCACTTCCGGACAGGCACAAGAATCGATGTCGCAGGAGTCGCAGCAGGACGACGAGGCCGCTAAGATGGCCAACCTCCGCCAGCAGATGAACGCCAAGTTTAAACAGCTCGGCATCGCCGGCAAAGAAGCAAAGGCGGCATATATCGCGGAGAAGGGCGTCGTCAAAGGCGAAACGCCAACGCTGCAGGAGTTGACCAAGCTCATCAAGCTGATGGACGTGGACATCGCGAAGCGGCAGGCGCAGGCAGCGGACGATGACTTGTTGGAGGGATAAGGGGAATGGGTGAAATCGCTGAAATGCACTTGAATGGTCTGTTGTGCGAATGCTGCGGCGAATTTCTGGACGGAGAAGAACCGGGATATCCGAGGAGATGTGAGGACTGCGAAGATGAAAATTGACATCCTCGCATCCGGTTCCGGGGGAAACTGCATTTCGGTTTCCTCCGGCTCCACCGTCATCCTGGTCGACGCCGGGATCGCCAAGACCAAAATCGAAAAGCGACTGCTCGAAGTGGGCATCCGGCCGGACGAGATCGCGGCTATCTTCGTGACCCACGCCCACGCCGACCATATCAAGGGGCTGCCGCTTGCGAACAAGTACCGCATTCCGGTCTATGCCGGGGAAGGCGAGTGGCGGGAAATCCACGGTGTGGACGATGAACTGCGGCGCAATTTGGAACACAACGACTGTGTCACCGTGAGCCTTGACATCTTATTTGTCGAAAACTTCCGGACTTATCATGACGCCTTCGATCCCTGTGGGTATACGGTTGAAGTCAATGGGGACATGAAACTTTCCATCTGCCTCGATACCGGCCACGTGGACAGCGACATGCTGGAGGCCATGGCTGACAGCACGCACATCATCATCGAAGCCAATCACGATCCGGATTTGGTTGAAGCGTCGGACTACCCGGACAGCGTGAAGACCCGCATCCTTTCCGACATCGGGCACCTGAGCAACCAGCAGACCGCAGACGCGCTTTCTCGGCTCATACGCGGCCGGGGAGAGCGGATATATCTGACACACTTGAGCAAGTCGAACAATATGCCCGAATTGGCGCTGGCGACCGTAGAGGCGGCGCTCCGGCGCAAGGGATTCGTGAACGGCAAACATTATTTCTGCGAGGTGGTTTAAATGCGAAGAATGATTGTCAAGCATGATTTCGATTTTCCGGATCAGACGGTTCACAAAGGAACAATCTTGGATGTAGAAGATGAACCGGCGCCGAACGGACTTGTTTTCATCTTGTCCGGAGACCTCAAATACAGAAGCGTCCACATTGACCATTTGGATGAGTTGAACGTTGTCGAAATCCACCAAGAACTGCTCCAACGGCGCGAAGAAGTGGCGGAGTTGATGCGGAGACTGGAACTGGCTGAAAAGGCAGGGGAGAATGCAGCGCGGGAAGTGAATCGCTTGAGCGCCGAACTCGAACAGCGCAAACCCGTTGTGCTACCCGGCGAAGTCGCGAAGGCGATTGAGTGGGCTAGAAAAAGCGTCCGTCCTACAAATCGAGACATATTGGAGTATGTTATTAACCCTGATGGCAGTTACCCTACGATTGTCGAGTGGGGGAGAACTAATTTTGATGAGTTGCTGGAGGCTCTTGTCAATGGTTATACCATCAAGGAGCCCGACATCCGCAGCGAAATCCAGATGATTGTTGAAGATTCCAAAGACGACTACGAGATGATCGACCAGCTGGCCGACCTCTTTCAAACGCGACTTGATCAGGAGGGCTCTTCGGATTTTTTGGTGGAATAGCCACTTGACCGAATACATTATTGCAAGTAAATGAAAAGTGAAAACTGAATTGTAGACCCATATTGCAATAGAAGGAGATGAAAAGATTGAGCGATATGAAGAAGTTCACGATTGAAGTTGAGATGCAGGAAAGGTGGATACCACATTTTTTGTCCATGCTCCACTACATGCAAGTGTTAGGTGGTATGGGAGCAAGTCGAACGGTTTCATTCTATGCTGACGGTGACAGAGATTTCAGACCAATGTTTAAACCTAATGTTGAGTACGAGGAACAAAAACCCGTGATTGATGATCACGGAAACCGAATGTATGACGCTGGCTAGTTGTTGAACAGTTCGACGAAAATACACAATATGGAACTGGAAATCGAAATGATGATTTCCATCAAAATGATGATTTCCATCATAAAATCCGAATACCCTGAAAAAATGATGACAATGACATCGACCTGACGCATCTAGCAGTTAATTATGCAGGCATTTACTGCTGGCATAAGGACAAAGGTTTCATCGAAGAAGACGAATTGAACGAAATTATGTCAAGAGAAAAGGCGGTGTCCATGGGATGATATACGGCGAATGCATCGTCTGCGGCAACGAAGAAGAATTGTTTGAAAATCCCTATACGGAGAAAGAAGATACATGCTCCGATTGCTTGAAACGACAGGACGAAGAGCTGATTTAACACAATGAATACGGAGGGACAAGGTATGGATGGAGACCAGCTTGCCGCTGCGTCGTTTTTGAGGGGTGTTTTGAAGGCTCATTTGGGGATAAGCAGCGACTGAATAAAAAGTTGTATGAAGGGCATGGGGGGTTGAGAATGGCCGCAAAGATTCGAGCGATCGAGCAGACATACCTCGATTTAGAAGAACGGAAGACGTTCAAGGTTTGGCATCCTCAAGTTAAATTCAAAGGTGAATGGTGCTTCCTTCCGGATGATTCAAGCCGCACGAAATTGCAGGAGGCACCAGACGAAATGACTGCCCTTGAAATGGCGATCAAGGCTGTAAGGGACATGGAAACCAGGATTTACGCAGATGGAATCATGAGGTGATAGGGGGGATCACTTTGTCCGTTCCGAGAATATTGCATTATCCCGGCAGATACCCATCAGGAGATGCAGAAAAGCGGGTGAGGTGAATGGCCCGGCGTCCACAACTTGAAGATGGCTATACGCGCATAGCGAACGAGATATTGGAACAAGCCGCGCGTCACCGGCTGAATGGCACACAGTTTCGGTTATTAATGATCATCTGGCGGTACACATACGGTTACAGGCGCAAAGAAGCGGAGTTTACGCTTTCCTTCTTGGCAGATGCAATCGGAGCAAGCCGCAGCCAGGTTGATCGCGAACTGACAGCGCTGATCGAGCGGAACGTCCTGGAAGTGGTAGCGGGCGGCAGCGGAAAGCCCCGCCTGCTCCTCTTTAATAAGGATTTCAGCACATGGCTCCAGCCGGAACCGCGGGAACGGAAGAAGCGGGAACATCCAAAACCTCCATCAAAGCCCGCGCGGAAGCGTGAAAAGCGGACATATGACAAGGACAGCACCTATTACCGCATGGCCGCCTACTTTCACGGAAAAGTCCGAGAGATGGCCGCTGAGATCGGCTTTAACCACGCATCGATCACCAAGGCTGATCTGCAAAAGTGGGCTGACGACTTCCGGTTGATGGTCGAGCGTGACGGCGTGACGGACAAGCACATGATCCGTGAAGTGATCGATTGGGTGACGCAGGACGAATTTTGGCGCGTGAACGTAATTTCGGCCAAGAAGCTGCGCGAGAAATTCCCAGAGCTGGCACTCAAGATGAAATCGCGAGGGTCGCCGCAACAACGACAAGCGCCGAAGGAATCAATGATCGACCGCCTGGCCGCGGCGCAGGAATGGATCGACGCGGGAGGTGATCCATATGAATTTGAACCAGACAACTGACCTATCCGCCGAAATGGCTGTACTCGGATCGATCCTGCTAAAGCCTGATGTGCTGGACGAAATCACGTTTTTGGAACCTCGGGATTTCTCGTCCCGACGAAATGAGCTGATTTTCCGCGTCATGCGCTATTTGCATGAGCGAGACAGACCTGTCGATTTGGTGACAATCACAGAGCACTTTCAAAAGCACAACCGCCTTGAAGACATGGGTGGAGTAATATATCTAACCGAATTGGCCGGAGCCACACCATCCGCAGCAAACATCCGACATTACGCCGAAATCGTTCGGTCGAAAGCACACCGGCGCAGAGGTCACGAACTGGCACAGAAGATCATTGCGGCCACCGAAGACGACTATGAAGACGACGAGGGTTATTTCGCGGCAGTTGACGCATTGGTGGATGAGATCCGTCCAGCCGTCGAATCGGAGATGGTCGGATTCGCGGAGACGCGGGAGGAATACTTTCGACACTTGCGGAGCCGCGCCGAAAAGCTGATGAGTGGATTCCGGCAGTTTGACGAGTGGGCAGGCGGTTTGTGGCGCGGATGGTTGTTCGTTCTGGCGGGCAGGCCGGGAGCGGGAAAGACGGCCAAGGCACTCCAATACGCATATGGTGTCGCCAAGCACAACCCGGATGCGGGGCCGGTGCTCATATTCTCGCAGGAGATGGACCGACTGGAACTGATCGACCGGCTGGTGTCAATGGTCGCCCAGGTCAACTACCGCCGGATCATCAACAAGGGCGGCGAGGAAGGTTTTACAGACAACGAATGGGATCGCATCAATCGCGCCTATGACGAGGTTTCACGATTGCCGATCTACATCAGGGATTCGGCGGGAGTTACGATCCAAGAAGTCAGAGCGACGGCCAGACGGTTTAAAAAGCGGTACGGTAAGTTGGCTATGGTGATCGTCGACTATCTCCAGATCATGGACATTCCGCAGAAAAAAAACGAAACGCGCGCCGCGGCAATCGGGAGAGTCACCAGCGCGGCGAAGCAGACCGCCCGGCAACTCAAATGTGTGTTCATGCTTTTGTCCCAACTCAGCCGCAGCAGCGAAAATCGAGATGAACCGAAGCTGTCCGACCTGAAGGAGAGTGGAGCGATCGAGCAAGACGCGGATGTGGTTGAGTTTTTGTGGGACAACGGCGATATGGAAGGCAGTGCTAAGGTGGTGCAGTCGATTTTTGCGAAAGGGCGGAATATCGGCACTCGGAAATTCCGTTTGGCGTTTGAGTGGTGGATACAACGGTTCGTGGAACTCAGGACAAAGGAGGAGTCGCTCGATGGCAAACGGACGAATCGTCACCCGCGCTGAATATGAGGCCGCCTGCCAGTGGTGGGAGGAAAAGAAGGTCGAACTCGCCGATCCGCTCCTGACAGATGAGCAACGACAAAAATTACTAAAGACAATGGATTTTGTGCACGCAGAGATCGAGCGTTACATCGTCGGAGTCGAGGCCAGCCGTGACCCGGAAGCGCGGCGGCTCGCGTTTAAGCAGGGAGTCACGTTTTACGAGTGTGACGAGGCTGGGAATGTGCGGGGCGTTGCGAAGATGGAGGAACCGAAGAAAGAGCCGCAACAAACGAAGCCAGCCGCGGCAACGCTTGCTAGCTGGTTGGATGATGATTGAGGTGGTCGCATGAGAAAAATTCCCGATCATGTATGCGATCAAGGTGATTGATGATTACTTGCGGGGGTGTGAGGCATGAACCTTTCCAACGCTACCAAACGGCAGCTTTACGAAGTCGCTGTTGACCACGACACGCCGCTTGAGCTTCGATACAAAGCCGCCCGAGAGTTACAAAGAAAGGTTGGTGATAACTTGATTTGCAAATATCCGAGTTGTACGCGCAAAGCAACTTCCACATTCGCGCTGGTGCCACTATGCGGCGATCATTATGACGATATACATGCCGAAACGATACGCTACTACAGGGTGACGACCAAGATGCAATACGCCGAACGTGAGCATTATCTCAAAATCGCGAAGCTCATACCCTGGAGTCGGATAAACATGGGGGAGGTGCTGCCGGATGGTTCGGTTCGGCGGGATTAACAGGAGCTGTGATCAGGAATGAAAAACTCTTATGAAATTCGCGGCAACGTGACGGCGATTTTTGTGAAACGCAGAAATGGCGAAATAGCAGAAACCATCATTGATACAGAGGACCTACCGAAAGCAAATTCCATTCCGACAACATGGTACCTCAACCCTAGTAAAAATGCTTACTATGTGCGTGCCGATGTGGTGCTCGGCGGAAAACGACGAAAGGTATATCTGCACCGCTGGCTTTGCGATGTAGATGACGATCTGACTGTTGATCATTTCAATCATGATACATTGGATAATCGGCGGTCGGTAAATCTCAGAGTCATCACCAACTCAGAAAATCAGCAAAACAGAACTGTGCGACGGGACAGCCGGACAAGAATGCGAGGGGTTGAATATCGACCAGACAAAAAGAAATATGCTGCGAGGCTGTCTGTAAACAAAAAGAGATACAACATCGGCCATTTCGATGATGCGAGATCGGCTGAACGAGCGGTTATGAAGGCAAGAAAGCTGCTCATGCCGTACTCGAAAGAAGGGAGCAATCCAAATGCCTCGTTTCATAGGACTTGATCCGTCAACAAAAACTGGATTATGCGCATTGGATGAAAACGGAAAAGTGCTTGCAGCAAAAGAATTGACCGGGGTTGGCGTGGTTGATCCAAAAAGAATAGCAACACTTGTAGATGAAGTCATGGCCCATATCCGCGAAGGAGACATCGTTGCAATCGAAGGTTTCGGTTTCTCTTCACAACAAGCAATCATGCTCGGATGGATTGGCGGATGCATAAGGGATCGTCTATATCGTTGCGGCATTCCTTACACCGAAGTCAGCCCATCACAAGTCAAAAAGTTCGCGACCGGCAAGGGCAACGCCAAAAAGGACGAGATGGTGCTGCCGATCTATCGCAAATGGGGATTCGAACACGGCAGCGACAATGTCAGGGACGCCTACGTGCTTGCACAGATCGCGCGGGCGACGCAAGTAGTCGTCAGATTGACGAAAGAACAAGCCGAAGTCGTCCAATCCATCCTCAACCCGCCTGAGAAGAAACCGAAGCGGAAGAAGGTGGCGCGATGAAACCTGGCGACAAAGTTCGCAAAACGTTGACGGTGCTGAGAACGTCCAAACATGGTGTGCCGACGGTGTACGCTATCGACGAACTGCGGTATGTGATTCTGCCTGAGGATGTCGGGAAGGCTGTCGGAAAGCTGAAAAAGAAGCTTCAAAGTGACAAGACGATTTGAACGGTTCTTTTTTACGCCCATAGTGATACGACCTCGTAACAGCCCGATACAGACGCGCAACTCTATATTAAATAAATAACACCAGATAAGTGCATAACGCGCCTCAGCGTGGCGCACAGAAGCCAACAGGAGCAAATCCAAACGAAGGAGCGAATGAACAATGAAAACCACTTTGAACGTGCTTTTTAAGAAAATGCAGAAGGACGACAAAAAGGAAGTGCTGGTTTTTCAGGTGAACGGCGATGAGTTGGAACACGCACAGACGCTTGTCGAGCTGGCGGGCAGCATCGTGGTCTTGGAGATCGGGAATGAGACCGGCGAGATCACGGCCGAATTCGCGAGCCTGCAGCGCGACTCAAAGAAAACAGCTCTCAAGTTTGCAATCAAGGGCGACAGCGAGGAAAAAGCGATCAAGCTGTATCCGTTTGCCGGTCGCAACGTCACGCTGAATCTGCAAGCGTCGCAGATGAGCATTGAGGACTACTACGGCGACGAGCGGCACGAGGGCGTCGAATATAAGGTGAACGGTGATGGCACCGTGGACGTGGACACCAACCAGATGACGATCGACGAGGCGACTGATACTGAACCGGACAACGTGGCTGATCTGGAGACGGAGCGGAAGAAGCGCGGGCGTCGGAAGAAGGATGAACCGGCGGAAACGGATGACGACGCGCTGCCGGCCGCTGGTGAAGATGAGTTGCCGTTCTAAGATCACGAAAATCCCGCGCCCGACGCAATTCGATGTTCTTGCATTCGTCTGCTACAACTGCGACCAATACTTTTTCGTCGCACGCGGCCCGCTTGTACGCAGAATCACGTGTCCGGCTTGCCAAGGGCGCGTGCGCGGACATGCGAAAGAGGCGAGCGTCGAATATATCGGGCGCGGAAAGATACAGTACCTTGCAGATTGACCAAACGCCAGGGCTGCACGCCGGCCGGGGCACATCCTCAAAAGTGAGGTGAAACAATGAGCCAGACTGCACTCGGACATGACTTTTTACCGGATCTCGACCGCAAGGCTACGCAGAAGGCCATTGAAGCAGCGCTGGAAAGATACCGCCTCTACAAGTACCTGACGCTCGAGGAGCGCGAGGCCACGATCACGGCCAGCTACGAACTGCGTGAAGGCGGCCGAAGCAACAGGACGAGCGACCAGACGGCAGAAGTGGCGATCTACAACGTCGACAGTCAGGATCATCGACGCCGGTATTGTGAGCGGATCGAGAAGGCCGTCGCCAGGCTGCCGCGTATGGAGCGGTTTTTGATTGAGAAACGGTATATGTGTGAAGATGCTCAATACATTACGGACTACCATGTTTACTGTTTCGAGTTTCAGCCGCCAGTCAACAAGGACACCTATGCAAAAATCCGCTGGCGCGCTTTTTATAAGTTGGCGTTTAAGTTGGTGGAATACAAGCTGCTCGACCTAAACAACCTCGTCATAACGGACAAGCGAGACGGCGTACAATGAATTTAGGGGAGGCGGTACGGATGGAAGCAGCACAGGAAAGGGTGGACGAGGTCAAAAGTAGGGTTGTCGGCTGGATCGAAGGCAAACACTCCCGAATCGGCATCATCCTGCCGGATCACGACCCGAACCCGGAGGACATGAGCGAAATATATCACACGCTGGCCGAAGTTGCGGTCGGTCAGGCCAAACGAAAAGCCGCCCAAGAGTAGGGCGGCTGCTTTATTATTCCCCGTATTTGTCGATCGCTTCCACCGCGTCCGCTACTGTTGAGAATAAGTCAATTTGTCCAGGGAGTGCCGGGGTCGTGCGATACCCTTTCGGATCGCTGACACCAGCGCCATTCAGAATCTGAACGTCATACCCGTTGTGTTTAAACACCGTTACCCATTGTTTCATGTAAAATTCCTCCTTCTTGGTTTATGGCGGATATCCGCGACCATCGCCCCGAAGGGCTAGGTTTCGTCCCATCCGCTTGGGACTCATCAGGCGGGGGTTACTTCGTGATCCCATAGCCGAATTTGTTTACCGTTAAGCAATTCCACCAGGTACAAATATTTTCCGCACACTTCTTCACGTCCGACTACAGTACCGTCAAACCATTGGCCATCAAACCAAGCTGCTACATTCGCTCCATCGGCAATTGGCATTCTTCTTACCTCCCGCGTTCGCCCGCCGGCTTATTTAGATTTATCATGATATAATCAATGAGCTTATCATCGCCCATACGAATGAAGCGGAGTACAAGGCGTTCATCGCTAACAAGAAGAACGAGGCGCTCCAGTCGCGGATGATCGTCATGCCGATTCCGTACAATCTCAAAGTGTCCGAGGAAGAAAAAATCTACGCCAAGCTGATCAAGCAGAGCGATATGGCTCACGTGCACATCGCGCCTCACGCGCTGCGAGCGGCGGCGATCTTCTCGGTGCTGACAAGGCTGAAGGAATCCAAGAAGCAGGGCATGGATCTCGTCAAAAAAATGCGCATGTACGACGGCGAGGAAGTCGAGGGCTACAAGGAAGCCGATCTGAAGGAGATGCAGAACGAATATCTCGACGAAGGGATGACCGGCATCGATCCGCGCTACGTCATCAACCGCATCTCCAGCGCGTTGATTCGGCATAATCTGGAGTTCATCAATGCGCTGGATGTGCTTCGGGCGCTCAAGGACGGACTGGATCAGCATCCTTCCATCACGAAGGAGGAGCGGGAGAAGTATCTCAACTTCATCTCGACAGCGCGCAAGGAATACGACGAGCTGGCCAAGAAGGAAGTGCAGAAAGCGTTCGTCTATTCGTTCGACGAGTCGGCCCGCACGCTGTTCAACAATTACTTGGACAACATCGAGGCTTACTGCAACTGGACCAAAATCAAGGACCCGCTCACCGGCGAGGAGATGGACCCGGATGAAAGGCTGATGCGCTCCATCGAGGAGCAGATCGGCATTTCCGAGAATGCCAAGAAGGCGTTCCGCGAAGAAATTCTCATCCGCATGTCCTCCTATTCGCGCAAAGGGCGGAAGTTCGATTACAACACGCATGAACGGCTGCGCGAAGCGATTGAGAAGAAGCTGTTCGCCGATCTGAAGGACATCGTCAAAATTACGACTTCGACCAAGACGCCCGACGAAACGCAGCTGAAGCGCATCAACGAAGTGATCAAGCGGCTGGTCGAGGAGCATGGATATACGACCGCTTCCGCCAACGAGCTGCTGCGGTATGTAGGCAGCCTGCTCAACCGCTAAAACGATATAAAGCGATAAGCCCTGATGACTCCGCGGGCCGGAGCAACCAGGGCTGTTATTTTTTGGAGGCAATGAGCGATCCTCTGCAGGAAGCAGGCGATTATTTCCAGACCGGCAAGCGGATTTCAACGGTCGTGCCGCGTCCGACCTCGGACATAATCTTCATCCGGCCTCCGTGATTCTCGATAATTTTGAACGTCACCATCAGGCCGAGGCCTGTCCCTTTTTCCTTCGTCGTGTAGAACGGTTCGCCGAGCCGGGGAAGGCGATCCTCCGGAATGCCGCTGCCCTGGTCGATAAACCGGATCACGATCTCGTCCTCGCCGGAATTCCTCAGCTCAATGTGGATGTTGCCGCCATCGGGCATCGATTCGATCGCATTGTTAAGGATGTTGATAAACACCTGCTTGATCTGGTTCTCGTCGCAATGAATGTGCGGCAGCTCCGGATCGGCCGCGGTGATCAGATCGACGTTATGAATGATGGCCTGGGAGTTGAGCAGCATGATAGTGCTTTGCAAAATCTGAAGCGGGTCTCTCGGTGTGAAGCGGACGGATTGCGGCTTGGCAATAACGAGAAACTCGCTGACGATGAAGTTGATCCGCTCCAGCTCTTCCAGCATGATGTCAAAATAATTGTTGTAACCGGATACTTTGGTCTGCATCAGTTGCACGAAGCCTTTGAGCGACGTAAGCGGATTGCGGATTTCGTGCGCGACGCCGGCGGCCATCTGGCCGACGATGGACAGCTTCTCCGAGCGGATCAGCAGCTCCTCGGAATGCTTCCGTTCGCTGATGTCTTGTCCGATCATATAAATTCCGGCAATTTTCCGGTTGACGAAGATGGGAAAATTAAGTACGCTAAATTCGACCGGACGGCCGTCCTTGCGGATCAGCGTCAGCTCGTATTGCGGCCGCGCCCCCTCCAAGGTCTCCTGGATATGCTGTCGCCACCGCTCGGTATGTTCGGGTGCGATAATTCGGTCTAGCGTATGATTCAGCAGATCCGCCTCGTCGTATTGAGTGACTTCGATCATGGCCGGATTGACGCTCGTCACTGAGCCCTGCATATTTAATGAACAGATCGGATCAGGGTTGTGCTCGAACAGCGACTTATAGCGAAGCTCGCTTTCTTCAAGCTGCAGCTCTGCTTTCTTTTTATCGTATAAAGCCTTGATCATCGCATACGAGCGCGCGAAGCGATGATCCTCCTCCTGGGCCAAAATCGTTTCAAAGATCGCATCGTCGCCTTCATCGGGCAATATGCCTTCGTCCAGCTTCCTCATCTTTTCGAGCAGGCTCATGACCTTGAGAATGTGATCGCCGTGAATCCAGGCAGCCGATGCGTGTTTTTTGATCGTGTTCAAGCCGTGTCCCAGCGCTACGGACCCTTTCTTCGGATCATAGTCGGAAACATGGTTCATGTTGACCAGATTCATCTGATCAAGCAGCCGAAAGCCCTCCTCGTACAGCCACTCCTCAAAGGCCTCCAAGGAAGCGGAAAAGTAATATTTATCGTCCTGCGTGTGGATGATAAATTCCTTATCCTTAATGCTCTCGATCTTGACCACTTCGCCCGCTTGTAGCGTGATCGTGTGCGACCCTTTTCTATCGCGGGTAACTGGGATTTTCTGCATGTGTTGTGATCACCTGCCTGTCGCTTTCATTATCATTATACCATGCCGATCGCTTGAGATTCATCATTTCCGCGTTCTGTGCCCAAAGGCTCATTATTTTCGGCGAAGAATAGGGATAAGCTTCAAATTTTTGCCTTATATTCGCTTGCCGCGGCGGACCGCAGGACGATTCATTGACAAATGGTGAAAGCCCTGCCTAAATTTCGGGATATCCACAACGAATCCATTATATCGCCAGGCGAAAGGCGAGTAAATGAAAAACGGCAAAATCGCCGAAAAAAGTTCAATGCCCTCCAGGCCATATTTTATTCGAGCTGCTGCACCCGGCAGCGGGCAGAGAGAACGGCACTACGGTGCCAAGCCTGACGCTAGCCGCGGAGCTTGTTTCGTTCGAAACCATCGATTTGAAATGGCAACGCAAGTGAGCAGCCTTATTTCGCATGTTCGGCTGCCCGATTCGGCGTTTTTGACCAAAGCGCGCTGTTGCATTTTAAAAAGGGGACGATTCAGCAAGTTTCAAGAGGGCGTTTTTACTTTTTTTGATGCCATTTTCAGCCTTTTTCACTGATTTTCATAATAATTTAATATTTAGGCTTTACACTGGATTAACAAATGTCCGTATTCCGCTTAGGCAAAATCGTTTAAGAGAGAACACGGGTAAGGAGAGTGATGAGACGATGAGTTTTCTGGCATCGGACCGCGCACGATCCGGCAACTCGGACCATTCGGGGGAAACCTTGCTGAATAAACGCAACAACTGGAAGAAGGCGCGTTATTCCGCGCTACTGACGGCGCTTCCGCTGCTGATTGTCTTCTCCTTGCTGATCGCCTTTGGCGTGGAGTGGATGCAGCGGGATACATTCGACAGCACGATGGAGTGGATCGCGGCAAAGCCTTCGATTTTTTTGTTGAATACGCTGGTCGTATTTTTGGTAATGACGCTTGCCTATAGCTTGGCCGGATCTCTGCTGCTCGGCGCAGGGGTCAGCTTTCTGGTCATTTTTCTTGCTTCGCTGATCAGTTATTTCAAGCTGAAGCTTCGCGGCGAACCGTTCTATCCTTGGGACATTATGCTTAACAAGGAAGGCATGAACATTGCGCCGTTCGTTTCGCAAGCCTCGTCGCTGGCCAAGCTGGGAGGAATCGTCGCGATCGGCCTCGCGCTCATCGCGGCGAGCTTCCGGCTGCCCAGGTGGAAGGCGCCGCTGCCGGCGCGGGGAGCGCTTGCGGTGTTGGCCGTGCTGATGCTGCATGCCATGTGTATGAGAACGCCGCTGGCTTGGCAATTATACAATAAAGCGGGCGTTCAGGAGATCGTCTGGAATCAGAAGCAAAACTACAGCGATAACGGAACGCCGCTGGCGTTCGCGATGAATGTGCGGAATACGGTCGTGCCCAAGCCGGAAGGCTACGGCGAGCCGGCGATCGCGGAGCTGGCGAACAGCCTGAAGACGGTGCGGCTGGGCGGAGCCGGCACCGATTCGGATGTGCAGCCCAACGTCATCTTTATTATGAACGAGGCGTTCTGGGACCCGACGCTGCTGCCGAACGTCAAGTTCAGCGAAGATCCGCTGCCGACGCTGCACAGGCTGCAGCAGGAATCCGTTTCCGGCTGGCTGCTGAGCCCGCAATTCGGCGGCGGAACGAGCAACGTCGAATACGAAGTGCTGACAGGCAACTCGATGAGCTTCCTGCCCGGCGGCTCCGTGCCTTATCAGCAGTATATCCACAAGCCGACGCCGAGTCTGGCCAGTTACTTCGAGGACAAAGGCTATAAAAGCATGGGCATTCACCCGTACGACGGATGGTTCTGGAGCCGCGACCGGGTGTATAAGCAGCTAGGCTTCGAAAGCTTCATGAGCAAGGAATATTTCAATAATCCGGAATACAAGGGAGCGTTCATTTCCGACGCCGAGGTGTCCCGCACCATCATCAATCAGGTGGAGCAAACGGACAAACCGATGTTCATCTACGCCGTGACGATGCAAAATCACGGACCGTACGATGACAATCGCTACGGCGACACGGAAATTAAAGTGGAAGGCGACCTGACGCCGGAAGCCCGCCGCATTTTGGAGAACTTTACGCAAGGAGTCCGGGATGCGGATCGAAGTCTGCAGATGCTGATCGATCATTTCGAGCAATCCGACGAACCGACGATTGTCGTTATGTACGGCGATCACCTGCCGATGCTGGGAATGGACTACGACGTATACATTCAAGGCGGCTTTGTGCCTGCCAGCACATCGGAGTGGACGCTGGAGGATGCGAAGAAAATGTACACGACGCCGCTCGTGATGTGGGCGAACTTTGAGCTGCCGAAGAAGCAATTCCCGGTGATCAGCGCTTCGTTCCTCGGCTCGAACGTTATGGATCTGCTGGGCATGCAGATGCCGGCCAACTTCGCCTATAACTTCGAATTGTCGAAGAAGCTGCCCGGCCTGACCGGTTCGCTGGTCGCTGATGCCGACTACAATCTGTACAGCTCCGTGCCGGAACCGTATCAGGCCGACGTCGCGAAGTACGAGGAGCTGCAGTACGACAGCCTGTTCGGCCAGCGTTATTTGGCCAATTACATCGATACCGACTATTTGACGAAAGCGGCGCTGCCTCATTATAACGAAGAGTTCGAAAGCGCGGCGGCGGATCAGCAGACCGAGATCCCGCCTGCCGAGAGCTGATTCGTCCATCAAGCAAGTCAAGCCGGACCACATGGTGGTTTCGGGCTTTCGCTTAATCATTCTATATAAATAGAATCGAACAGTTTTACGATGACAGAGCCTATGATGCGTGTTATGACATAGGACCAAAAGGCACAGTTGATCGCAACGATCTCTGTGCCTTTTTGATTTGCGCCAAATGACCGGGGGATTGACGAACGATAGACACTTCAATGCGCCTATAAGGGTCTTGTACCGATAAGCGGTATCGTGCACAATGGAGGAAGAATTCTCCATTCGGCCTAAAACGCTGTCGTATGGAGCAGCCGAGCGGCGGAAGAAGGAAGCGAGGTGGGAACGAGGGATGCCGGAGCGATGGATGACAAGCGCCAAATGGATCTATGCGGTCATGCTGCTGCTTGCAGCGACCGGCGGACTGACGCTGATCCTGGGGTTCGCTGTCGGGAGTGAGGACGGGTACCCCAAAGCGGAGCGCGGCGTCATCGATTTGACCCGTTGGGACCCGGCGCAGGGCGGGCCGGTGATGCTGAACGGCGAATGGGCGTACGAGCGGAGCGCGGGAATGCCGCCGGATGGCGCAGCTGCCTCGGGGGCGGCGCAGCCCTCTTCCGCTCATGGCTACATCGTCGTAGACGGCGGCAGGAGCGGCCAAGGGATTGCCCGGGAGCCTCACTCCGCGTATGGCTATGCCGTATATCGGCTTCAAATTCGGCTCGGCGAGATGGATGAACCGCTGGCGCTGCGAGTGAGCGGTATTTGCGCGTCGTACAGACTGAAGGTCAACGGGAAGACGGCTGCCGCCGTCGGCGAGCTTGACGCGGCCTCGGCCCATGAGCAGCCGGGCTGCCGGGACAAGCTGGCTGCCGCGTACACCGATGCTTCCGGGCTGAACATCGAGCTCGCGGTCGCCCATGCCGATCAAGCCGGGAGAGCGCCTCGCGTTGCGGTCCTGCTCGGCTCGCTCGACGACATGCTGCGCAGGCAATCGCTCGCCGCCGGTTTCGATACGCTGCTGATCGGCAGCCTGGTTATGATGGGGCTGTATCATGCAGGACTGTTCGCTGTTCGCCGCAAAGACCCGGCCCTGCTCTGTTTCGGGCTGTTCTGCCTGGTGACGGCTTTTCGCCTGTCCTTGCTCGGCGAAGGAATCCTCTTCGGATTGTTCCCGGAACTGGAGTGGCTGACGGTCGCGAAGGCGGAATATGCGACGGCGATAGCCGGCATTCCGCTGTTCGTCCTGTTCCTCGGCCATCTGTATCCGTAAGGAGAGAAGCCGGCGGGCGGACTTGCTCCTGTGCGCCGCCGGCGCATTGCTTGGCATGCTGACTCTCGCCGCCGAAGCAGGCTTGTTTGCGGGGATGGCGGTCCCGCTTCATCTGTACATCCTGTTCGGCATTTTATACGGATCGGTCATCTTCATCAAAGCTTTTATGCACAAAAGAGAAGGCAGCGGCATCATCCTGTTCGCCTGCGGGGCGTTCGTTCTAACCGTATTGAACGATATTTTGTTCGCCCATGACTTGCTGCCGACGTCAGACCGGATGTCGCGGTACGGCTTGACCGTATTTCTGGTGCTCATCTCGCTGCTGTTGTCGATCAAGCTGTCGAGGCTGATCGCCAGCGGCGAGAGTCTCACCGCCCGGCTTACGGAGCTGAACAGCGGTCTGCACGATAAAGTGATGGCCAGAACCGCGGAGCTGGAGGCGGCCAACCTGGCGATGCGCAAGCAGAACGAGGAGCTGTCGCGCCTGGAGCTGTCCAGGAGTCACCTGCTCAGCAACATTTCCCACGATCTGGGCACGCCGCTGACGACGATCCAATGCTATCTGGAAGCGATACTGGATGGCCTCGTTACGGAGGAGGGGCAAAAAATCCGCTATTTGCGCATCATTCACAGCAAGGTGCGCAGCATGGACCGGCTGATTGACGATTTGTTTCAACTATCGCGTCTGGAGGCGAGACAGGTGCCCTTCAAATGGCAGTCCATCCGCTCCGACGAGCTTGTCCGGCAGCTGTTCGTCAGGTACGAGCTCGACGTGCGCAGCAAAGAGATGGAATATACGTTGACCTTGAATAAGAACGGCCGCGGCTTCTCGCGCGTGGAGGTCGATATCGAGCGGCTGCACCAGGCGTTCGGCAATCTGGTGGCCAATGCCGTCAAATTCACGCCGTCCGGGGGAGCGATCCGGGTGGAGATGAGCGACGACGGAAGCAGCATGGTGTGCCGCATCTCCGATACCGGGCGGGGAATTCGCTCCGAGGAGCTGCCGTTTATTTTCGACCGGTTTTATACAGCCAGCAAGTCGCGCAGCGAGGCTCACGGAGGCAAGGGGCTGGGGCTGTCCATCGCCAAGGAAATCGTGGAATCGCACGGCGGAAGCATCGGGGTGGAGTGGACGGAGCCCGGAAAGGGAACGACCTTCTTCTTCCGAATTCCGGCGCTCGCCGAGGATGAAGCTTGACCCTTTCCCGCGCCTTGCATTATGCTGAGTTTATCGGCTGCCGAAGGCTTTGGCTTGAACTTGTTCGGGTGGTGGTGCTGGTGTTGGATAAACCGACAATACTTGTGGCGGAGGACGATCCGGAGATCATGGAGGTCGTCCGTCTGTATCTGGAGAAAAACGGCTTCGCCGTTTTGTCCGCCGCGGACGGGGACGAGGCGATGCGACTGGCGCAGAGCAGCGTATTCGACCTGGCGATCCTCGACGTGCTTCTGCCGGGACGGGACGGCTTCGACGTCTGCCGTTTCATCCGCGAGTCGCTGACGACCGAAGCGCCGGTGCTTTTTTTAAGCTGCAAAAAAGAGGAAGCGGATAAAATCGCCGGGCTGAATATCGGCGGCGACGATTATATGACCAAGCCGTTCAGTCCGAACGAGCTGATCGCCCGCGTCCGGGCCTTGCTGCGCAGGCCGCGTCTGGCCCCTGGCACAGTGCCGCCCGCTTCAGGCAAGCAGAGCGTGGGGGCGCTCCAGATCGACCGGCTGAGCCGGACCGTGAAGGTGGACGGACGCGAGGTGGCGCTGTCGCGCAAGGAGTTCGACCTGCTCAGCTTTCTGGCCGCCAGGCCGGAGCAAACCTTTACGCACGAGCAGCTGTTTCGCCAGATTTGGGGGCAGGAGAGCTTCAACGATACGCGGACGATCATCGTCCATGTCAGCAACCTGCGCAAAAAAATCGAGCCCGATCCGGCAAGCCCCCTGTATATCATTAACGTGCACGGCGTCGGCTACAAATTTTCCTGCTCCGACTCTTCATGATCCTGTCCGGCGGTGACAATTTCAGTAAGGGCGGGCGCATTGGACAGCAGGGCAGGCCGGCCGGTCAGGCCGCGCATTGCAAGCCCTGCGCGGCGCGCAGCGGATCGCGGGCAAAAACTTTGCCCGAATCGTGTCCGGGTAGCAGGAAAATGCCCTCACGCTGTCGAATACTATCTTATAATGACACGGTCCGTTCCGTTCGGGAACGGCGTGTTTTTTTCTACGATCTACGACGAACCGAGGTGCAGTCAAAAGCGATGAAACCCGACAAGCTGGAATTGCGCTGGATCGGCAAGCAGGAGGAGCCGCGTCCGGAGCCGCGCCTGCTGGAGGAGGACGAGACCCTTTCCTACGGGGCGTCGGGTTCCGGGGACGGAAGCGAGCCTTCGGGCCGGATCATCCATGGCGACAACCTGCTCGCGCTCAAGGCGCTGGAGCCGGAGTTCTCCGGCGCTGTTCAATGCATATATATCGACCCGCCGTACAATACGGGCAATGCCTTTGAGCACTACGACGACGGGGTGGAGCACAGTATTTGGCTCAGCCTCATGAGAGACCGGCTCAAGCTGCTGCACAGGCTGCTGGCGGATACAGGGCTTATTTTCGTCCAGATCGACGATCATGAGATGCCTTATTTGGCCGTGCTGATGGACGAGCTGTTCGGCCGCTCCAACCGGGTCAATACGATCACGGTCAAAATGAGCGAGGCGTCGGGCGTCAAGATGGCTCATTCCGACAAGCGGCTGCCGAAGGTCAAGGAATACATTCTCGTGTACAAAAAGCAAACGATGCCGACGATTCAGCCCGAGCTCGTGCCCCTGGAAGCGTGGAACGACGAGTACAAGACGCTGCTGCTCGGCCTGGAGCGGGAGGCGGGCCGGGAGCTGGACGCCATTCTGGCCAAGGAAGCGGCGGACGTGCGCGACGTCGAGCGCTGCAACGAACTGCTGCAGGGGACGCGCACGGTGCCTCTGGCCCAATACTTCAAGGAGCAGGGCATCCCGCCGAAGCAGCAGGAGGCGTGGAAGTTCGATAACGCTTGGCGGATTATCCAGGCGGTCGGCTCGTCCAGCGTGCTGAAGCTCGCCCGGAGCCAGCCGCATCCGGAGCAGGAAATCGCCGCGCTCTTGTCCCCGACCGGTCTGGTTTATTTGTACAAAACCGATTTTGACCGCAACGCGCGGCAGCCGCGGGTGCAGGTGCTGTTCGCTCATCACCATCTGTTCCGCAACCCCGGCGATTTCTGGACGGACATCAAGACGACGGGAGGGGTCGGCCAGGAAGGCGGGGTGCTGTTCCCGAACGGCAAAAAGCCGGAGAAGCTGATCAAGCGGATCATCGGCATGTGCACGAAGCCGGGCGATTGGGTGCTCGACTCGTTCGCCGGCTCGGGCACGACCGGCGCCGTAGCTCATAAGATGGGGCGGCGCTGGCTGCTCGTCGAGATGGGCAAGCAGTGCGAGACGCATATCGTGCCGCGGCTGCGCAGCGTCGTCGACGGGACGGACCAGGGCGGCGTCAGCAAGGAGCTCGGCTGGCGCGGCGGCGGCGGCTTCCGCTTTTACCGGCTCGCGCCGAGCCTGCTCGCGAAGGACGAATTCGGCCAGTGGGTCGTCAGCCCCGAATACAGCGGCGAGCGGCTTGCCCGGGCCGTCTGCTTGCTGAAGGGCTTCCGGTACGATCCGGACGAGTCCGTGTTCTGGAAGCAGGGGAGATCGTCCGAACGCGATTATTTGTACGTCGCCCCGGGTCTGATGACCCGGGAGACGGCGGATCTGATCGCCGAGCAGATGGCGCCGGACGAGACGCTGCTCGTCCTCTGCCGGGCGCTGGCGCTGCGGCCCGAGGACTACCCTCAGATCACCTTCGAGAAAATGCCTGCCGCCCTTGTCGGCAGCTGTGATTTCGGCATCGAGTCGTACGGGCCGGCGATTGTCCCGGGCGCGGAGGGCGCCGGGGCGGGCGGCTTCGCGTCGCCGCCTGCGGGAGCAGAGGCTGCGGAGGCCGGCGAGCGGGCGGCTCGAGGGATGGCAGAGGCCGGCACTCCGGCTCCCCGCGAGATGCCGGAGCCGGAGGACAACGGCGGCGTGGCGGAGGTGAAGCCATGAACCGGAGCGTACAGACGATCGCCGCCCGGATGAGCCTGCGCGACCCGCAGCGGGAATCGCTGCGCATTTTGGCCGATGCGGTCGAGCTGTTGAATCTCGGCCCCGGACAGGAGGATACGCTGCAGGAGCGGCTCCGGCGGCTGCAGGCCGCCTATCCCGACGTGACCGATTTCGAGCGCGAGTTTCCTTCGCTGTGCTTCGCTTTGGCGACAGGCGTCGGGAAGACGCGGCTGATGGGAGCGTTCATCGCGTATTTGCATGAGGCGAAGGGGATGAAAAACTTCTTCGTGCTCGCTCCGAACCTGACGATTTACCGCAAGCTGATCCGGGATTTCACGCCGCATACCCCGAAGTATGTGTTTCAGGGCGTCGGCGCGTTCGCCGCACAGCCGCCCGTCATCATTACCGGGGACAACTATGAGGAAGGCGCCGGCGTGCGCAGTGCCAGCCTGTTCGGCGAAACCGAGGTGCACATCAATATTTTCAACATTGCCAAAATCAACGCCGAGGTGCGCGGCGGCAAAATGCCGAGGATTAAGCGGCTTAGCGAATATATCGGGCAGAGCTACTTTGACTATCTCGCGGCGCTGCCCGATCTCGTGCTGCTGATGGACGAATCGCACCGCTACCGCGCATCGGCGGGCGTTAAGGCGCTCAACGAGTTGAATCCCGTGTTCGGTCTCGAGCTGACGGCCACGCCGCAGACGGAGACCGGCACGAAGTCGGTGCCCTTCCGCAACGTGATCTACAGCTATCCGCTGTACCGGGCGCTGGAGGACGGATTCGTCAAGGAGCCGGCCGTCGCTACCCGGGAAAACTTCGATCCGTCCCAGTATACGGAGGAGGAGCTGGAGCGGCTGAAGCTGGAGGACGGCCTGCTCGTACACGAGGATACGAAGGCGCAGCTTCAGGTGTATGCGGCCGAGCGCGGGCTGGACCCGGTCCGCCCGTTCGTGCTGATCGTGGCGCAGGATACCGCCCATGCCGAATCGCTTATGCGGCACATCGAGTCGGACGCTTTCTTCGGCGGGAAATATCGCGGGCGCGTCATTACCGTCCATTCCAGCCTGCGCGGCGAAGAGAAGGATGAAACGGTCGAGCAGCTGATGAGGCTGGAGCAGCCGACGCCCGGAAGCGATCCGCCGGAAATCGTCATTCACGTGAACATGCTGAAGGAAGGCTGGGACGTGACTAACCTGTACACGATCATCCCGCTCAGGGCAGCCAATTCGAAGACGCTGGTGGAGCAGTCGATCGGGCGCGGCCTGCGGCTTCCGTACGGGCGGCGCACGGGCGTCAAGGCGGTCGACCGGCTGACCATTATCGCCCACGACAAGTTTCAGGAGATCGTCGACGCGGCGAACGATCCGCGCTCCGTGCTGCGCCGGGGCGTCCTGATCGGCAAGGACGTCGCGGAGACGCTGAAGCAGGCGTACGCCGTGCCGCCGCTCGCCCGGCAGCTCGCGGAGCAGTCGCTGGCGCGGCGGCTGGCCGGCGCGGCGGTCGAAGGCGCCGGCAGCGCGGCGGACCGCTCGCCGGAGGCGGCTGCTGCGGAAGGTGCCGGCGCAGAGGCCCGCCAGCCCGAGGCGGCTGCTGCGGAAGGTGCCGGCGCAGAGGCCCGCCAGCCCGATGCAGCTGCCTCGGGCGGTGCCAGCGCACAGGTCCGCCAGCCCGATGCAGCGATGGCGGCGCGGCTCGTCGAGGCGGTCGAGCGCGAAGCCGCGCGCTTCGAATCGCTTCCCGGCGCGAAGCAGCTGCTGCGCGATGACGTGATCGCGCAGCTGGCCGACAGGGCGGCCGCCGCTTGCTTCGGGCCGGCGGCGTCGCCTTCCGAGCGCGAGCGGGCGCGGCTGGCGGCGGCAGCGTACGCCGAAGGAGCGGCGGGCTGCACGATCGACATTCCGCGGATTCGGCTGGTGCCGGTCGGGGACGTAGCGTGGGGCTACCGTGATTTCGACCTGGACGGCAGCCGTCTGCAGGCGGAGCCGGTATCCGAGGCGATCCGCATCCGGCATCTGGTTACGCACCGGCGCGATACGATCGCTGCATCCGGCGCGCCGGCCGGATCGGGCTCTGCCGCTGCCCGCCCGGAGGACGTGCTGGTCAAGGCGCTGGCCGAATATCCCGATATCGATTACGCTGCTCAGGCGCGCCAGCTTTACCGCTGGGCCGGGCAAGCCGTCGCCGCGCTGCGGAGCCGCCTGCCGGACGAGGCGGCATTGGCCGCTGCCGTGCTGCACAGCCGATCAAGCCTGGCGGGGCAAATATACGAGCAGATGAAAGAGCATTATTACGAGGAAAGCGCCGGCGGCTTCGAGGCCGTCGTCACCAAAGGCTTCGAGACGCTGAAGCCGATTTATTTTACGGCCGCGGCGGAGGGCGGCGTGCGGCCGTTTCGCGAGGCGGTTGCCGACAAGCAGAAGATTCGCAGCATGGCGTTCACGGGATTCCGGCGCTGCCTGTATCCGCTGCAAAAGTTCGACTCCGACAGCGAACGCCGTTTCGCCGTCCTGTGCGAGGACGACGCTGACGTGCTGCGCTGGTTCAAGCCGGCTTCCGGCCAGTTCGCCATCCGCTACGGCAGGGATGCCTCGTATCATCCGGATTTTATCGTCGAGACCAGGACGGGCAAGCTGATCTGCGAGATCAAACGAAGCGATCAGGTGGATGACGGGAACGTTCGGGCCAAAGCCCGGGCCGTCGCGGAATGGTGCCGCCACGCTTCCCTTTACGAGCGGAGCGTGGGCGGGAAGGAGTGGCGCTATGCGCTGATCCCGCATGACGAGGTGAAGGATAACGCGACGCTGGAGGCGCTCGCGAGAAAATTCGCCGTCGCGGATTGACCGCGGCAAGGGCGGCATGCTCATGCCGCGCTGCGGCACGCTGCCGGGCCGAGGGGGGCCACGCTGACGAGATACAGCGGGCCGACCGGGGCCGACAGGGGATAAGCGCGGCTATTGTCGGCTTTGCCCGGGCGCCGGCACGCTGCCGGATTAGGGGCAAGTTAGTATATTCAAGGTACCGGATAACGAAAAGTTCGCCGACGGGCAAAAAAGAAAGGAAGGAATTTCATGCAGCGTCCCAATATCGTTGTTGCAGGCAGCATGAACATGGATATCGTTGTCAGCATGCAGAGGATGCCCGTCGTGGGCGAGACCGTGCACGGAGAAGCGATTCATTACATCCCCGGCGGCAAAGGGGCGAACCAGGCGGTCGGCGCCGCCAGGCTCGGCGCGAGCGTGGCCATGATCGGCGCGGTCGGCGGCGATCTGTTCGGCCGGCAGATCGAGGAGAAGCTCGCAAGCCTTGGCATCGATACGGCCGGGATCGTTCGGCTGGACGACGAGCCGACGGGGACGGCGACGATTTTTCATACGGCCGACGACAACTGCATCGTCATCGTTGCCGGCGCCAACGGCCGCTGCGACGAGCAGCTCGTAACGGCTCACGCCGGGACGATTCGCCGGGCCGATCTGCTGCTGACGCAGTTGGAGGTGCCGCTTGAGGCAGTGCGTGCCGCTATGTCCGCGGCCAAGGAAGCAGGCGTGCGGACGGTGCTCAATCCGGCGCCGGCCGCCGCGCTGCCGGACGATGTGCTGCGGCTTGCGGACTATGTCACTCCGAACGAGACGGAATTCGCGCTGATGAGCGGCTCCTCCTGTTCCTCGGAGGAGGAATGGGAGCGGGCGATGCGCGCATGGGAGCAGCGGTACGGCCATCGTCTCGTCGTGACAAGAGGCAGCCGAGGCTGCTCCTACTTGGCGGAAGGGACGATCCGGACCGTGCCGGCGCTGCCGGTGGAGCCGGTCGATACGACGGGAGCTGGCGATGCGTTCAACGCGGGCCTCGGCTACATGCTCGCATCCGGCAGCACGCTGGAGGCGGCTGTGCCGTTCGCCGTTCGCGCAGCGTCGCTGTCCGTGACCCGCTTCGGCGCGCAGGACGGGATGCCGACGCTGGAGGAAGTTCAGCGGGCGTGAGCTTTAAGGGGACATGGATTTAAGGGGCGCGGATGACTGCGGCTCTTTCCGGCGTGGCCCGCCGGGAGGAGCGCGTCGCTCGCCGGAGTGAAGGCGTTTGTATTTTTAGCGTATTGTCCAAATATTTAGCGGCATATATAGCCGCAAGGAGGAAGCGACGATGATGACGGAGACCGAGTTGCAGCGTTACGGAATCGACAGGGACGAGCTCGTGCGCAAGGCGGAGCAATCGTTGCGCGCCGAGCCTTTGCACATTACATCGGTGCAAGCGCCGCTCAGCGAAGGCGGACCGCACGACTATTATTCGAACGGCGACTACTGGTGGCCGAATCCGGACACGGCGGACGGATTGCCTTACGTTCGCAGAGACGGGGAGTCGAACCTGAACGCTTTTACGGCGCACCGGGAATTGCTCCGCGGCATGCGGACGCATGTTGCCAATCTGGCCGCAGGCTACGCGGCGACCGGCCGTATCGCTTATGCGGAGCGCGCGGCGGAGATGCTGCGCGTGTTCTTCCTGGACGAGAAGACGAGAATGAATCCGCATCTGCTGTACGCTCAGGCGATTCCGGGCATTTGCACCGGACGGGGCATCGGCATCATCGATACGCTTCATCTCATCGACATCCCGCAGGCCGTGTTGACGCTGCTGCCGTCAGGGGCGATCACCCCGGACGAATTGTCCGCGCTTCAATCCTGGTTCGCCGATTATTTGCTCTGGATGCGCACGCATCCATATGGGATCGATGAGATGAACGAAGGCAACAATCACGGCGTGTGCTGGTATGTGCAGGCGGCCTCCTTCGCCCGTTTTACGGGGAACGAGGAGGTGCTGGAGTTTTGCCGCGAAGGCTACAGATCGGTGCTGCTGCCGCAGCAGATGGCCGCGGACGGAAGCTTTCCCCGGGAGCTGGCCCGCACCAAGCCGTACGGCTATTCGATTTTCGTGCTCGATAATATGACGACCTTATGTCAGCTGCTCTCTGTTCCCGGCGGAGGCGAAGACGATCTGTGGCGCTTCGAGCTGCCGGACGGCCGCGGGATCAGGAGGGGACTCGATTATTTGTATCCTTTTCTCGCCGACAAGCGCTCCTGGCCGTATCCCCCTGACGTCGAACATCATGAGAGCTGGCCGGTCCGAATGTCCTTCATGCTGTTTGCCGGATTGGCGCTGGACGACGAAAGGTACATGCGCCTTTGGTCGACGCTGCCGGGCGATCCGCAGATCCCGGAAATTCGCCGCAATACGGCGATCCGTCAGCCGCTGCTGTTCATCGGTGGCTGAGAAGAGGCGGCCCGCGTTCCGCGAAACCTGGATAAGGCCGTGCGCCAATTGACTCGCGTTTTGCCGGGCAGACCTTAAGCTAACGCAAGCCACAGAGCTTATTTTACTCGAAACGCTTGATTTGAAATTGTAACGCAAGTAAGCAGCCTTATTTCGCATTTTGGGCTACCCGATTCAGTGTTTTTGACAAAATAGCGCTACCTAGGGTAGCGTCAAGAAGTTTGTGTATACCGTGCCTATGGTAATTTGCGGTAGGGGTATCCATCAGTACGATGAATACAAAACATCACCTTGTTTTGAATTTTCAGAAAAAGTTCATCGAATAGCATTTGTATCGGTGGTGCTGGAGGGAATTTCCTCCAAAGGCTTTACATGGAGGGGCGGGCATGATAGGCTAATTGCCTTGGCGATACGAGTTTACGAGGTATCGCCGCGTCGCCAAGAAATCATGCCCGCAGAGGCTCCATGTCAAGCCGGCT
>NZ_KB905603.1 GCF_000380965.1 Paenibacillus ginsengihumi DSM 21568
TTGTACAACAAAAATGGGGGGATAACCCCTATTTGCGGCTCAATGTTGTAAAAAGTGCAACAATTTGGGCGATATTCCCGGATTTGAAGCCAACCCCCCCTAAATTGTTGCACAAAATACAACATTCTCCTTCTTCTGGGGCGAAGAGGACAGTAAATGTTGCATTTTTTGCAGGATTTGTCGCCTCATGTGACCGGTGTAGCTCTGGGAGGGGCCGCGGGCCCGGGGGGTTATTTTCAAGATAGACGCCCATGCCGCTCGCGCAGCACCATCAGAAGGATGAAAATGAGCCGCGCACCCCGGGCTATTTTCAAGATAGACGCCTATGACGATCGCTTCCTTCCGCCATCGGTCGTCACCTGTGGTGTTGAAAATTCAGCGTATGGATACCGCAGAATTTTAAAAATAGTAGGGACAGTATATTGGAACTAGTATATTCCAATTTTTTGGATGTGTCCAATAGGCTGAGCCGCAGCGTTTTAGGCGATTTGCCCAAAAAATGATTAATATGAAGGGATGATGGCAGGCATGATACGCAAATTGGAGCATGTTGGCATTCGGGTGAACGATATGGACGTTTCAATCCGTTTTTATACGGAAGTGCTCGGTATGAAGCTCGTTCATCGCCTCGCTCTGGACGACGGAG
Organism: Paenibacillus ginsengihumi DSM 21568; assembly: GCF_000380965.1. GTDB lineage: Bacteria > Bacillota > Bacilli > Paenibacillales > NBRC-103111 > Paenibacillus_G > Paenibacillus_G ginsengihumi. The sequence goes on from NZ_KB905603.1 coordinate 647, forward strand.
CGGAGCTCGGCTTTTTATCGTTTCCCGGCTCGGAGAACGTTGAGCTGGAGCTTATCGGCCGCGGCTCGGATGGGCTCTCGGACAGCGGCAAAGTGCATCACGTGGCGTTTACGGTAAGCGATATCGAAGCGGAAATCGCGCGGCTCAAGAGCCTGGGCGTAACAATGATTCACGAGACGCCGCAGGTCATCCCGGGCGGCGCCAAGCTGGCTTTCTTCTTCGGGCCCGACGGGGAGCGTCTGGAGCTGTTCGAGCCTGTCCGCTGAGTTGGCGGAACGGCTCGGTTTGCTTTAGGAGCCCGTGACCGGCAGCGGCGAGGACAACGATGCTATCTCTCCGGCTCCACCCGGGCTTCGTTATGATAAAGAACCGATCCGGCAAGGGTCGGTTCTTTATCATACATATGGAGCTTTCCCAAAAGGGGACTGACCCGGGAGAGTGAGTCCCGCGCGGAACGGAAGCGAGAAGCACGGCGTCTGAAATTCAGCCATGTTGTGACGTCCTTGCATGCGCCCCTATTGGTTCAACAGCTCATAATCAAGCCCAAGCTGATACGCTTTCGTAAGGATGCCATCGATCATTTCCGGCCTCGAGTCCAAGGTGTTGTACAAGATTTCAACCTTGCTATTCGAAATTCCGCAATATCCGGCAATTCCGGTGTTCAGCATCCGGGACATCATCTGGTCGTATTCTCTTTTCTCAAAGAGTTCCTTCGAAGCCGCTGCCAGACCGAGCCACAACACTTGGTGATGATGCAATTTACTGGAGCCGTAGGCAAAGCTGTTGTTCCATACCCGGTCGATATATCCCTTGAGCATAGCGGGCAGATTGAACCACCATACGGGGAAAATAAAGGCGAGAGCGTCGTGCTTTTTCATTCGTTCGATTTCCGCCTCGACTTCAGGCGAATATATTTTCCGTTTGCCGCCGATAACAAATCGGGTTCATCCGCTTCTCGCAGTACGGGATCAAAGCCGCTGCGATACAGATCCAGCAGCTCGGTTTCGTGTCCCGCATCTTACGCAAAAAATGCTGACTCAGCAGCTTCGGGAATTGGAAGAGGACGGCATCATCATCAGAACCGTGTACAATCAAGTGCCGCCGAAAGTGGTCTATGAATTGAGTGAATTCGGCATGTCCCTGAAGCCTTTGTTAGACCAATTGGACAAGTGGGGGGAGAGGTACATCCGTGAGCGGGGCTGGAAAGCTTCCTGCCTGGGTTGAGAAGGGGAAAAAGGACGATCCCGCGCCTTCGCATGGGGATTCGTCCTTCCGCTTCGGCGAACAGCTTGAAACGGTTGGCTCGTGGCATGCAGCTCGCGGCATGCAACTGGCAGCATGCAGCACAAGATGTCAGCCGCCGAACGATTCCCGGAAAGCCCGGGCCAGCACAGCGGGCTCGATGTTCCAGAGCTCGGCGATTTCGCCGCACACCTGCTCCTCCCACCAGTCGCACAGCTTCTTGCGGTTGCTGCTGTTCTCCGCGATCCACGGGAGGTTGAGCGCTACCTTCCTGAAATAAATTTTTTCGGCTTCCGCAACGAGCTCCGGGGCTATCCACTGATTGAGTTTTTTGCGCGCCCGGTAGAGCTCTCTGCTGCAGGAGCGCCGAATGCCTCTGGCTGTCGGCAGCGATCGCTCCCGCCTGTTGTCCGCTCGGTTCATGGCCGTCACTCCTTCCTGCAAGCAGCATATGCAGCGGAGAGGCGGCGGGGAACGGACGCCCAGGCGGCCCAAATTCCGCCTGCCGGCGCGGGGGCCAAGCTTATTTGTCGACGACGATATAGCCGATCATCGGGCCGTGATGGGCGATGTCCGGATGAGTCAGGCAAATGATCCGGTATATGCCGGGCTTGTCAGCCTTGAAGGAAACGACCGTTTCCTGCCCTTTTTTGACCTCGCCCTTGACGTTCAGGCCGTCGATGACGAAGGGATGGCTCGCTCCGTTGACGCCGAAAATGCTCAGCTTGATCCGCTCGCCTTTTTTCACGTAGATCGTGCCGGGGTCCCAGCGATACGCTTCGATTTCCTGACCGTCCGGACCGGTTGACTTGAACTCCCCGGTTACCAGATGGATCGTCCTCTCCTTGCCCGAGTCCGACGAGCTCATCGCCGGCCGCACCTCATCGACACGCCACAGCAGCATAGCGGCGCAAGCCAAGAGCGCGATGCCTCCAATCAGCTTGGCCCATCTCATATGTTTCCGTCCGATAACCACTAATTTCGCCATGATCGCCCACGCTCCGTATGATCGATTTTAGTACGAGTGTATGCGCCGGCTTGTCTCGGCATGACTTCAAGCGTGTCCGGCCGCAGCGCATGCGAAGTCTTTTCAGGGCAATATGCGTCATAAGAATAGATATGATAGAATAGGCATGAACATGGGCTGGCGAGCGGGACGGGATGTCTGCCGGCACTGGCTATCTGGCTATAGAGAGGCAGGTTCGTTAGGTGAAGGAAATGTTGCATGAGTTTATCCAGTCGGCGCTGTTGTTTATCGAAGGCATGGGAGTCTGGGGCATCATGTTCGGCCTCATGATCGAAGTGATTCCGAGCGAGATCGTGCTCGCTTTCGGCGGATATCTGGTGTCGCAGGGCAAAATCTCCTTTGTAGGAGCAGTTGTTTTCGGGACGATCGGGGGGACGGTGGCCCAAATATTCGTCTATTGGATCGGCCGTTACGGAGGGCGTCCGGTTGTCGAGAAATTCGGCAAATATTTGATGATCAACAAGCATCATATCGACGTGGCGGAGAAATGGTTCAACAAATATGGGACAGGCATCATTTTTACGGGCCGCTTTATTCCGGTCGTGCGCCACGCCATCTCCATTCCGGCCGGCATGGCCCGCATGCCGCTGGGCAAGTTCACTTGGCTGACGACGCTGGCCGTCATTCCCTGGTCGATATTGTTCGTCTATTTGGGCCAAATGCTCGGGCAAAACTGGGAGCATATCGACGAAATGGCGGGGCCGTATGTGCGGCCGGTCATTATCGCCGCAGTGGCGCTGACGGCAGCGTATTTGCTCTACAAAATGTGGAAGCGGGACAAACGGGCGTAAGCCGCTCGAGGCGCTGCCGCCCTATGCCGGCTGTTGGAGCGCGGAGCTTTTTTTGGTACAATTTGCTTAAGTCGATCCGGTTTTAAAATTCCAATCCCAGGAGGTACATATACATGGCAGCGAATTTGGCTCATAAGCTGAACAAGGGCTTAAGCCCGCAGCAATTTATGCAGGGAATGACTAAAAATCAGGAGAAGTTCCAGGAGTGGTACGACCTTTTTGCATGGGAGAGCGAGGAGGATAAGGAGTTTTTCGAATCGCTGAACAATCGCGACGACCTCCGCTGCCTCATCCTGGCGGCCGACTGGTGCGGCGATGTCGTCCGCAATGTGCCGGTCGTATTCCGCGCTTTGGAGATTTCCGGCATTCCGACCGAGGTGCTGATCAAGGAGGAGCATCCGGACGTCATGTCGCAGTTTTTGACGCTGGGCGGCGAAGCGATTCCGATCGTGATCTTCACCGATTTCAGCGGCCATGTGCTCGGCCACTGGGGGCCGAGGCCGAAGCACGTGCAGGAAGTGATGATCAAGTTCAAGCAGGAGAACCCGGACCGGGAAGCCGCGGATTACCAGGAGAAGCTCACAATCGCGCGGGAGGAGATCGGCCGCCGCTACGGCGAAGGCACGGGCTATCAAGCCGCCATCGTCCGCGAGCTGCGCGACCTGCTGTCGGGCTTCTGATGAGCGATATGACGCGGCATGAACTGAAGATCGAGGCTTTTCCCCTGGGGCCTCTGCAAACGAACGCTTACTTGTTGACCTTGCCGGATACAAGCCGCGGCGTCGTGATCGACCCGGGCATGAATCCGGGGCCGCTGCTGAAGCGGATCGGCGATATGGAGATCGAGGCCATTGTGCTGACGCACGCCCATTTCGATCATATCGGCGGCGTGGACGAGCTGCGCCGGCTCAAAGGCTGCCCGGTCTATCTGCACGATGCGGAAGCCGACTGGCTGACGAATCCGAAGCGCAACGGCTCGACGATGTGGCCGGAGCTGGGGGGGCCGATTGCGACCGATCCGGCCGAGTTCGCGCTGGCTGACCGGCAGCAGCTGAAGCTGCTGGGCCTGACCTTTCAGGTGCTGCATACGCCGGGCCATTCGCCAGGCAGCGTAAGCCTGCTGTACGGCCAGCACCTGTTCGGGGGCGATGTGCTGTTCCGGCTGTCGGTCGGACGGACAGACTTGCCCGGAGGCAGTCAGCTTGAGCTGATGGAGTCGATTCACGGCAAGCTGTTCGAGCTGCCGGACGACACGATCGTATACCCGGGTCACGGGCCGAAGACGACGATTGGCTACGAACGCGAGCATAACCCTTATGTTTGAATAGACGCGGCAAGCGTCTATTTTTTTGCTATTAGGTGAATACCGTGCTCGAGATAGGTGAACCTCCATAGACTGTTGGTGTGTTCCGGGTTATTGCGGATGGGACCCGCGAATGCACGGGCGGCCTTTCCGGGAACCCCCGGAATCATCAAGGCATGCCGACATTATACGGAGGTGCTTAGATTGGAGAAATATGAACCGATCCAGAAGCCGGTCACGATGCCCGCGAATGTCAATATTGCGCCTGCGGTCAGCCCGGCCATGCATTACCCGATGCCTTGCCATCATATGCCGGTCAACATTCACGCCAGCTATGAAGCGATCAACGTTTATCCGACGAAAAAACACCACTACCACTGCGGCTATGGCGGAGCGGGGATCGTGCTTGTGCTGTTCATCCTGCTTGTCATTGTGTTGCGGTCAGGTTTCAAGATCTGAAGCCCGTTCGATACCGGACGGACCGGCCGGCCTTAAAGAACTAGGTTTCGCAGCGTAGTATTCGGCTTCCCGGCGCTTGCGTCCGTCCGGCGAGGCTCCCTTTCCGCTCGGGAGAGGGAGCCTTGCGGAGGGGCTCGCTGCGCCTGCAACGAGGGCAGCGGTCATTTCTGCCGCTCGTTCATTCAAACGAATGTTTAATACATAACTTGCACTCCGCTTCCGAAAGTCTCATAATAATGGTTAACAAAGGATGAGGGGATGCAGGATGGCACAAACCGAGCCTGAGATGAAGATTCGCATATTGCTGGCGGCTAAAAAACTGTTCGCGAAGCAAGGCTTTGACGGGACAAGCGTGCGGCAAATTTGCGAGGAGGCCGGCGCCAATGTCGCCTTAGTCTCTTACTATTTCGGGGGGAAAGAAAAGGTTTTTTATGCGCTGTTCGAAAATTTTTTTCCGGGGGAGCGCATTTCCGATAACGAAGAGCTGCTGAAGGACCCTGTGCACGGCCTCCGCTTGCTGGTGGAGGAAGTGATCCGCTTCAATTTGACGGATGTCGAGATGAGCTCGATCATGAACCAGGAGTTTGTGATGAAGTCGCAGCGGACGGAAGCGATTTCCTCGTTTACCTTTCCGATCTGGCGTAAAATGCGGGAGCTGCTGGAAAAAGGGAAGGAGCAGGGCGTTTTCCGTTTCGAATCGTTGGATCAGACGCTGCTCTTTGTCGTCAGCGTCGCGATGGCGCATAAGAAGCTGGCTTATTTTACTCCGCTGTTGTCGGACTGCGAGGCGACTCCCGAGACCGCGGGAGCGGAGGCTGCGCGGTTTATATTGCGCGGTCTTGGCGTGGAGGATGCCGGGGAGCGGGCTTCGCAGGAAGCGCTTTAAAGGGGAAATCTGTCCAGCGGACAGCAACGAAAGGGGCAAGAATATGGAAGGGAATCCGATCATTGATCTGCTCATGAGCCACAGATCGATCCGCAAGTTTGCCGCCACGCCGGTGACCCGGGAGCAGGTGAATGCGATTGTCCGCGCCGGACAAGCCGCGTCAACGTCCAGCAATATGCAGGCATACAGCGTGATCGCCGTCGAGGACCCGGATAAACGCAAGCGGCTTGCCGAGCTGGCGGGCGGCCAGCAGTACGTGGAATCGTGCGGGGCGTTCCTCGTCTGGTGCGGCGATCTGAACCGGCTGCAGCATATTTGCTCCAAGCAGGGCAAGGAGGTTGCCCGGACGACCGAAAATTTGCTGATTGCGACGATCGACGCTGCGCTCGCCGCGCAAAATGCCGTTATCGCCGCAGAATCGATGGGGCTCGGCATAGTCTATATCGGCGGCATCCGCAACAACATTGCCGCTGTGTCCGAGCTTTTGGCGCTGCCGGAGCTTGTCTATCCCGTATTCGGCATGTGCATCGGCTATCCGGACCAGCAGCCCGAGATTCGGCCGCGGCTTCCGCTCGAGGCGGTGCTTCATACGGATGCGTACGATGCCGGCAAGCACGAAGCCTGCATTGCCGAATATGACAAAGCGTATATCGATTACATGCGCAGCCGGACAGGCGGCGGCCGAATCGCTGCTTGGTCTGAGGATATGGCGGAACGCGCATCGCGTCTGCTAAGACTGCATATGAAGCCGTTTTTGGAAGAAAAGGGTTTTGCCAGACAATAACCGAAATAAATTTAGCGATTCATGGTTCCAACTGAAGGTTCAGCGTGTCGGACAATCCTTCTGTTTGTGTGCTGTCGTCGCCTCGCAGGTGATGTATTTTATTCGGTAAAAAAAAGTTGTACTCATCGTTGCGACGCCTTCTGACGATAAACATCATAGCACACAAACGTCGAGAAGGAGTTGTTCCTTTGGATGAAAAGGATTTGGTTTAAATCTTTAAAGCCCAAGTTTTTGTTCGTATGTATGATGCTTGTGCTCATTCCTTGTCTCGTCGTCGGACTTGTCGGATACGAGATATCCAAGAGTCAGCTGGAGAAAGCGGGAATAGAGCAGATGAAAAGCAACGTCCGCCTGGCGCTTGCCATGATCGCCAATCTGGACAAGCAGGTCAAGGCGGGGCATCTGAAGCTGGAAGAAGCGCAGGAGCAGTTCCGCCAGGAAATATTCGGCCCGAAAGGAGCGGACAACAAGCGTCCTGTCAATGACCGGTATGTCATCGGTCAGAACGGATACTTGTATGCTGTCGATCTGAATGCGGTCTCGGTCATGAACCCTTCCAATGAAGGCAGCGATCTGAAGGGCGTCGTTACGTCAGATGGCGTCCGCATAGGCGAAAAGCTCATCGAGCTGGGGAAAAGCGGCGGCGGCATATATACCTACAAATGGGCTCTTCCCGGTTCGGATATCGAAGAGCGGAAAATTTCCTATGTCGAAACCGACCCTCACTGGAACTGGATCGTCGGAGTCGGCGCTTACGAAAGCGAGTTTAACGCGGGAGCGAACAAGGTGCTGCAATTGCTCCTTCTGACCTTGGGGATCGCTTTGATTATCGGCGGAGCCGTTGTTTGGCTCTTCGTGAATAGGACAGTCCAGCCGCTTGTGGTGATGTCGCGACAAATCGCCAAGGTATCGAAGGGAGATTTGCGGGCAGAGCCTTTAACGTATCGCAGCAATGACGAAATTGGGCGGCTGGCACGCGATTTTAACACGATGACCGACAACTTGAGAGACATTATTCGTCATGTATCGGTTACTTCCGAACAGGTTGCGGCCTCCTCCGAGGAGCTGAGCGCAAGCGCACAGCAATCGTCCAAGGCAACGGAGCAAATTACGCAGTCTTCCTAAGAAGTGGCGGCCGGCGCGGAAAGGCAGTCCAACATTTCCAAAGAGGCGGACGAGGCCGTCGAAGAGATTTCCAAAGGGATGGAGCATGTCGCCGAGTCCATTCAATCGGTCGCGGAGGCGGCTTCGGATGCCAATAAGGAGACGGCCATCGGAAACCAGGTCGTCAGGCAGACGGTCGAGCAAATGAGCGTGGTGCAGGACCGGGTAGGCACGACCTCGCGAATCATACAGACGCTCGGAGAGAAATCGAACGAAATCGGCGAGGTCGTCGAGCTGATTGCCGGCATTGCCAACCAGACCAATCTGCTCGCTTTGAATGCGGCGATTGAGGCGGCCAGAGCCGGCGAAGAGGGCAGGGGCTTTGCCGTTGTGGCGGACGAAGTGCGCAAGCTGGCCGCCCAGTCGGGCGAAGCGACGGACAAAATTCGCATGATTATCGAAGATATTCAAGCCGATGCCCGGAACGCCGTCGCCGCGATACAAGAGGGCACGAGCGCGGTCGATATCGGGATGCGGCAGGTGCAGCAGACGGGCGAGAGCTTCCGGGAAATTACCGCAATGATCGAGGCTGTCTCCGCACAAGCGCAGGAAGTTTCCGCTATTGTGGAAGAGGTGAGCGCAAGCTCGCAAAACATGGTGGCCATGATCCGTTCGATCGCCCATATCACCGAGCAATCGGCCGCAAATGCGCAAAACACGGCCGCTGCCTCGGAGGAGCAGTTGGCCTCGATGGAGGAAATCGCTACTTCGGCGGAATCGCTGGCCGGTCTGGCGGAGGAGCTGCGCAATTTGATAGGAAAGTTTCAAGTGTAATTTTGCAAATTCGGGTAAAATAATACTGCGCTTTCTGCAGGATAGCTGCGGGATCGATACAAGTTGAGAGGGGATTTTTTCATTGAAGGAACATTTGTGCAAAGCGTTGAACGAGCAGATGAATTACGAGTTTTATTCTTCCCAGGTATATATGGCTAAAGCGGCGTATTGCTCGGCAGAAAGCTTGGATGGCTTCGCTAATTTTTTCATCGTGCAGGCGGAAGAAGAACGATTTCATGCCATGAAGATCTACCGCTATCTGAATGCCCGCGGCAAACGCGCGACATTCACCGGCATGCCGGAGCCGAACAATGAATATCGCTCCGTCCTGGAGGCGTTCGAGCAAGGTTATGCCCATGAGCAGGAAGTCACCCGCAGAATTTACCATTTGTCCGATCTGGCCATGAACGACCGGGAGCATGCGACGATCCAGTTTTTGAAATGGTTTATCGACGAGCAGGTGGAGGAAGAAGATCTGTTCGACGGAATCATTCACAAGCTGAAGCGGATCGATCAGGACAGCAACGCCTTCTTCATGCTGGACAGCGAGCTGGGCAAACGCACCTTCGTTCCGCCTGCGGAATAACGCGCGGGGTAGCTCTTTTCGGGCCGTCTGTGGAATAATGTCTTTACGGACGCACCGCACTATGTTAAAATAATCCATATCGGTCATGAAGCACATGCCGCTCGAGCTTTGGAACATACCGGAGCCGGGCGGCTTTTATTTGTGTCGGGAAGGTGATCCCAGATCGGAAATATATATAATAATGGGTTTTTCGACAAAAAATGTATTGACTGGAAAATGGATTCTGTGCTATTTTATATGTGAAATCCATACTACATGCGGAAGAACCGTCTTTATTATGCGAAAGCAGCATGATAAAGGCGGTTTTTGTCGTTTTCGGACATTTCCGCCAACATCGACGAACAGGGGGAGATCGTTGTGAATGCCGATGCAGGGCTTTCGCCGGGAGATGTGCTGGGCGGCCGGTACCGCATCCTTTCTTTGCTCGGGCAAGGGGGGACGAGCCGTGTGCATTTGGCGCAGGATATGAAGCTGCAAGGGAAGCTGTGGGCGGTGAAAGAAATTCGGATTGCCGCCGATTCCGCCTTGTCCGCGGAGGAGAAGCGGATTTGGATGGAGGCACTGCGTGACGAAGCCGAGCTGCTCGGCCGGCTCGATCATCCTGCGCTGCCGCGCATCGCGGATTTTTTTGCCGAGGCCGCGCCTTCCGGCGGAGAGTTGTATTACATGGTGATGGATTATATCGAGGGAGAGACGTTGGAGCGGCGATTCGAGCGGCTGGGGAGGCGGATGGAGGCACTCGAGGCGGCGGCGCTTGCCGTGCAGCTGTGCCAGCTGTTTGATTATTTGCATACTTCGCAGGCGGAGCCGATCGTTTACCGCGATCTGAAGCCTGCCAACCTGATGCTCGACGCGGCTGACCGGGTGCGGCTGATCGATTTCGGCATTGCCCGGCGCTATAAGCCCGGGAGGGAAACCGACACGGTATGCGTCGGGACAGTCGGATTCGCGGCGCCGGAGCAGCTGGCCGGCAGGCAGAGCGATCCGCGCAGCGATCTGTATGCGATTGGCGCGCTGCTCTTTTACTTGCTGAGCGGCGGCCGCTACTATCAGCCGGCGCTCGGAATGGGCGAGCTGGAGCGGAAGCTGCCGCGCGAGTTTGCCGCTTTTCTCGCCCGGCTCCTTGCCGCCGACCCGGCGGCGCGCTGGAGCAGCGCCCGCGAGGCCGGCGCCGCCGTGCTGCATTGGCTCGGCAAGCAGCCGAGCGGCGCGGCGGCTCCCGCAGCGGAGCGGCGGACCGCGCGGGCGCCGCGTCCGCTTGTCGTCGCCGTATGCGGCTTGTACCCCGGCGCAGGCTCGACGTTCGCGGCGCTGGCGCTGGCGCGGCTGCTGCATGAGCGCGGCGTCGCGCATGCGCTGGTCGAGCCGCCGTCGGACAGCGCGGAGCTGTTCGCGCTGCTGTTCGGCGACAGGCACGCGCCGGCAGGCTACCGCTGCTACAACGAAGCGCCGGCTCTGGCGGCGATCGCTCCGCAGTGGACGGACGGCCCGGCGTTGTGGCTCCCGGCCAAGCCCGGCGCCGCCGCCCCTTCCGAAGCGGCCGCGCAAGGATGGAGCGAGCGGCTGCCAGCCGCGTTCCCGCGTCCGCTGTGGATCGTGGACGCCGGCGCGCGGTGCGGCGACCCGCTTGTCCGGGAGTGGCTGGAGATGGCCGACGAGCTGATCTATGTCGTCGATCCGTTCCTGCACAAGCTGGAGCTGCCGGTCGCCAAGCGGCAGCTGAGCGCGATCCGCCGGTTCGCAGCGGCCGGGAATCCGGTTCATCTGTGGGCCAACCGCTGCCTGAAAGGCCCGCAGCAAGCTTGGCTGCGGGTGCTGCCGGGCAAGCCGGATTGCCTCGTGCCGGCGATCGATCTCCGCCTCGCGGCGAATGCGGTGTGGGAGGGGAAGCTGCCTCACGACGAGCCGCCGATTCGAAAGGCGCTCGCTTCCGCCGTCGGCCCGTGGCTCGAAGGCCGGCTGTGCTTATGGCAACGGCGCCTGGCGCATTACCGGAAGCCGGGTGAAGCTGCCGTATGAGAGCATTGTACAAAATCGCCTATTATGTGCTGATTGTCGGCCTTTGTTTGACCGGTCCGGCGCTGTTATGGGCCTGGAAGCAGTGGGTAGAGCCGCGCTGGGGAACCAAACAGGTCGTCATGGCGGTCCAAACGGTGGAGCGCGGCGAGACGATAACGGCGCAGCATGTCCGGCTGTCGCGCATTCCCAAAGAAGCCGTTGTGGAAGGCGCGCTCGTCCGGCTCGAGGATGCGATCGGCAAGGAGAGCATTCGGACGCTGCGCAGTCGCGAGCAGGTGACGCCGGAGGCGATCGACACCGATGGCCTCGTGCCCGGCCCGGGGGAATGGAACATGCCGCTGCCTGCCGAGTGGATTTTCGGCAAGCCGCCCGGAAGCTTGCTGCGCGGGGACCGGGTCACGCTGCTGCCGGTTCCGAAGGAACAGCAGACGCTGCAGACGGCAGCTGCGGCTGAGCAGCAATCGGACGAATGGACGAGGGAGAAGCTGGAGGCGCTGAACATCTCCTACGAAGACGAACAGCGCCTCACGGGAATGGCAGTCAGCTATGCCAAAGGAGCCAACAACCAGGAGATAGCGGGCGGGGAGGACCGCAAAACCCCCACCGGCACCGTGGCGGCGGTAGAGCTGATCGTCACCGACGAACAGAAGGAGCTGATCCGCAAGTACGGAACGCAGGGCTATCGGTTTCTGATTATTTATCGGTAAAGCGAGGAGGAAGAAGCAATGAACGTATGGCTTATCGCCGAGGACGAACGGCTGGAGCGGGAGCTGGAGCAATGCGGGGAGATCGCCTCGCTGACGGCGCTCCATTCCGCTGCCGAGGCGGAGCAGCGGGCGAATGCGAGCGGAGGCGCCGCGGGAGAGCAAGGGCCGGAGCTGCTGCTGGCGAGCGATCGGGTGTGTGATTTGCGGGAAGCGGTGCAGCTTCGCGAGCGGTTCGCAGCCGCGCGGATGTATTACATGGCCAGCAACCGCGACGATGCCGTTGCGCTGCAGCGCGTGCGCAGCGTATGCGCCGCACACGGCATCGTCTGCATTCCGCCTTACCGGACCGTCAGCCAAATCTGCGCGGAGCTGCTGCGGCCGGAGGGCGCCGCCGGCTTTGGGCCGAGCAAGGTCATCGCCTGCGTATCCGCGCTGCCGCAGAGCGGACTGACGGTAACCGTGCTGCTGGTGGCGCTCAGGCTGGCCGAGCTGACCGGCATCCGCATCGGGGTGCTCGGCTTGAACGGCTGGAATCCGGGCAATACCGCGCTCCCTTATGCCGGCCGATACGCCGATGAATTGTGGGGCTCGCTGCAGGGCAACCGTCTGACGCCGGAGGAGCTGGAAGCCCGCATGCACCGGGCCGGTCCGAATGTCCATTACTTGGCGGGCAACCGCGATTGGAAAAAGCTGTACTACTACGGTACGGAGGGCGCTCGTCAGCTGCTGCAGCTTGCCAGACAGCGGTTCGAGCTGGTGCTGGCGGACGCGGGCTGCTACCTCGACCATGCCTTGGCGGCACAGGCCGTCATCGACAGCGACCTGCTGCTGCTGCAGACCGATCAAAGCTTGCAGGCAAGAGAGCAGTGGGACAGGACGAGAAGCCAGATCGTCGAGCCGGTGCTCGGCTACGATCCCGAGCGCATCTTGCTGTGGTTCAACCGGATGCAGGAATCCGCCGAGCTGGAGACAGCCAAGCAGCTCGCCCGCCAGTATGGGCTGCCTTATATCGGCAGTCTGCCTTATGTTCCGCAGCTGCGGACGGCGGAGACCGAGCGGCGGTCGATTACGGTCCGCACACCGGAGCTGATGCGCGAGCTGGACAAAATATGCCGCGCGCTCATCCGCTATTACAGCTTGCCCGAAGCGGTTCAGAAGTCTGCGGGCTGGGCGGAGGGCTCGGCATGGAGCCGCTGGCTTCAGCGGGTACAGGGGGCGGGAAGCCGATGAATGACAGCAGCGCGTCGGTGTCCTCCAAATTTTTTATCGGCACCTTCCTGGGCGGATCGACCCAACCGGAGCGGGCCGTCCCCGAACCGGCCAGGGCAGTCGTGTCGGTTCAGACGGAATCGCGCCTAACCGCTGTGTCTCCCGCGAGCTTCGCGGAGGTATGCAGGCTGTATCGGGAGGAGCGCGATGCGGAATTTGCCGCCCGTTCGCGGGCGTCGGACGCTTCCGCCAGGAAGGCGTCGATGGAAGGGCGGGCGCCCAGCGAAGCCGACGAATTCGTCGAGTGGGAGAACCGGGCGATTATCGGCGTGCCGGAGACCGTGACGGCGATCATGGAAAATATTCAGTCGTTCGTCGACCGGCATCGGCTTCACGACACAGCGCTGCCTGAATATTACCGCGGCCTGCCCGCCTATGCGCGGGAGGAGCAGCGCAGATACAGCGAAGTGACCCACGCCGTATTTCACGAGGTGTACGGCTTCAAGGCGCTGGCCTGCTGGCTCAAATATCCGAACAGCTACGCGGCCCAAATCATCGGCACCTCGATCTGGATTCATACGGACGGCCGCCACCAACGGATGCCGTTTCAGTTCGCCTCGACCCGCGACGTGGACAAAATTATCCGCGCCCTGACGCGGCATAAGGACGACGCGGTCGTCAATCTGTACCGGACGGCGCTGGAGGTTGACCTGTATACCGGCGAACGGGTGACGCTGACGGTGAAGCCCGACGTCCGGCATGACGTCATTACGCTGCGGCGGTTTCTGATCGGGCGCGTCACGGTCGCTATGCTGGCCGAGCCTTCCCGCGGCACAATCCCTCCGGAGGCCATTCCCCTGATCCGCGGGCTGTCCAAAACGCACTGCAACACGCTGATCGTCGGCGCGCCGGGAACGGGCAAGTCGACGACGCTCAAGGCGCTGCTCGCCGAGCGCGAGGACCATTATACCGGAGCGGTGATCGAGAAGCATTACGAGCTCGCGGCAAGCAGGGATTTTCCCGAGAAAAAGCTGATCGAGCGGATTACGCACGAGAACACGTTTCATCACGCCATGGATCAGGTGCTCCGGTTCGATGTCGACTATGCGATCATCGGCGAGGTGCGGAGAGTGGAAGCCGAGGGGGCGATGCTCGCCTGCGAGCGGCTGCTCAAAGGCTTCGGCAGCACGTTTCATACGTGGAAGCCGGAGACGATTCCGGCCCAGTTCGCCCGGCTGCTCTGCAACCTGAATGCGGGAGCAAGGTTTGAAGAAGAGGAGAAGAGGGTGGCCGACAATATCGACATCGTCATCGTTCAGACGCAGGATGCCAGCCGCCGGCGCAAACGATTCAAAAGCGTCATGGAGCTCAGGTACGACCGGCATACCGGAGAAATTCGGACGCACGAGATCATGCGCTACGACCCGGACGCCGATAAGTGGCGCTATCGCTTCGATTTGAGCGAACGGCTCGTGCGCGAAATGTGCGAGATGGACCCGGTCTGGGCGGATACGGTTATTCGCACGCTGCAGGAGCTGGAGCGGTCTTCGCCGATACCCGAAGGCGAAGGGATCAACGTCTATAACCCGGCAGAACGCAATCCGCTCTTCCGGATTCAGGCGCAGCTCGAGCGGATGAACCGGGAATTGGCCGAAGTGGTCGAGGCCGTCGAACGAATCGCGGCAGGAGGTGGATCGGGCCGTGTACCAGGCGATTGAAGCGGCCGTCGCGGGAGCGGCCGCAGTCCTGTTCGCCTGGGGCGCATTTTTGCTGGCTGCGCCGGGCCTGTCGCTTGCCCGCAAGCGGCTGGCGTCCGCCTCCCGCCATGCTGCCCTGCTGCGAAAGCAGCGCCTTCGGCGCGCCGGTTACGCTGCGGGCCGCGGCGAAGCGGGCGGCGAACTCGGGGGGAAGCTGTGGCGCAAGCCGCGGCGCAGCCTCGAGCTGATGCTCCGGACGCTGCAGGGGGACAGGTACCGGCCCGGGGCGGCCGAACGCTGGGTCATCGGCGCCGCGTCCGCAGCGGCGGCCGTCTTTGCGCTGGGCCTCTCGCTGACCGGCGATGTGCCGTATGCCGCCGGCATGGGGGCGCTGACGCTGCTGGCGACCTTCGCCTGGCTGCAGCTGCGCTTTCGCCGCCTGCAGATTCAGGCCGGCTACGATTTGGCGGAGGCGGTCGGCGTGCTGGCCGGCAAGTACAAAATGACCCGCGGCAACATGCGGCTGGCGCTGCGGCAGGCCGCGCAGGAAATTTCATCGGCGCCGATCCGGCGCATGTTTTTGCATATCGTGCGGGAGGAGATGAATTATCTTGAACCGGATGAGATGGAGAAGGCGGTTGAGGAGCTGGTATTCGGCATTCAAACTTCCTTTGCGAAGCAGCTTGGCCTGACGCTGCTCAAAGGGCTGCTGCGCGGCGAGAACGTGGAGCGGACGCTGATGGCCATCGACAAAAACATTCACCGGCAAATGGACGTGCTGCGCGACGAGAGCGACTCGAGCGGCGAGGTCCTGCAGCTCAGCTGGCTTCATCTGATTCTGTTCCCGCTGCTGATCGTCTTCATGGTCGCTTTTATGGGCTGGAACAGCACGGTGCACTATCAGCTGGGGACGGAAAGCGGACGGTTCTGGCTGGGCGCGACGGTCATTTCGATTGGCGGCGCCTTGCTGCTGGCGGTATGGTTTCGCAGACCGCCTAACGATTATTAAACCGGCCGGGGACAAGCCGGGAAGGAGGAGCGGTATGGAAGGTTATTCGTGGTCTTATGCCCTATTATCCATTCTTATTTGCTCCATTTATGTCGGCGCGGCCCTGCTGCTTCGGCGCCGGCTGGGCATCCGCGCTTCCGTCCGGCAGATGACGAGGCTGCAGTATATGCAGTGGAAGCGGCAGGCGGAGCAGTCGGTCGTCGAACGTCTGCTGCGGCAGGCGGGGAATCCGCTGTCGCTGACAGCCTGGAGATGGGGCGTCATCCGCTGGTCCGTCTGCCTCGTCTGGCTCGCCCATGGCGTCTTCCGGGCAACCGCCCTGGGCGAGACGCGAAGCTGGAGCGATGCCGCCCTGCACTTATCGGGAGCGGCGGCCTGGCTGCTCGTCACGAACGGCAAAGCTTCGCCGTTTACGCTGGCCTTGAGCAAATGGAAAGAGCTGCACGACGGGGAGAAGAACCGCGAGCTGTTCATGATTTACAGCATGATCGTCGACGAATTGAAGGGCGAAAGCCGAAGGCTGAACCTGTACTCGCTGCTGAACAAGCTGAAGGAATATACGCTGCTGATCAAGCCGGCGATCAACAAAGGGCTGCGCGCTTTCGAGGAAGGCCCGCATGAGGCGCTGAAGGTGATCGCGGACGAAATCGGAACCAGGGAAGCGCAGGAGCTGTGCAAGCTGCTGGCTGACCTTGACACGACGCCGGCCGAGGAGCTCGCCTCGCTGGTGGACGCGAGGGAGGAAAGCTACACACACATGCTTCGCGAAAGCCGGCGGCTGCGCCGCAAGCTGTATGGCTCGCTGGCCTACGCCGCCGCTTTTTTGCCGCTCCTGATCTACTTGTGGAATGCGCTGAACATCGCGCAGCAATATGTCACCGATCTTGCCGTCAATACTAATCAGCTGCAATAGGCTACCTATGGCGAGCAAATCCTTCGCCATCGGACGCCACCTGCGGTACTGAACATTCGCCGGGGGGCTACGTCGAATGATCAGGATAGGCTACCTATGGCGAGCAAATCCTTCGCCATCGGACGCCACCTGCGGTACTGAACATTCGCCGGGGGGCTACGTCGAATGATCAGGATAGGCTACCTATGACGAGCAAATCCTTCGCCATCGGACGCCACCTGCGGCGTTGAAAATTTCAAAAATAAAGGAGAGCTGAAAGCCATGAAACCGGCACTGGAAAAGTTTTTGCTGATTGCCGCCACCTTGGCCGCCATCGGAATCTTTATTTACGTCTCGCTTTGGACATCGATCAAGACGAAAAAATCGCAAATGGATGAGCTGTTTAACAGTACGAACGTGCCGACCAGCTACGTATCGCCGAGCCGGGGACCGAGTACGAACATGCCGACCGGCTACGTATCGCCGAGCATGAGCCCGAGTACGAGTGTGCCGGCCAGCTACATGTCGCCGTCGCCGAGCGGGGGCCCGGCTTCCGAACGGGAAGAAGAGAGCCTGACCGCCCTGGGCCACGACGAAGCCCGGGGGCCTAAGGCGATGGCTTCCGCATGAAAACGGCGCTGACGGAAATGCTGACGGTGTATATTTTGATGCTGCTGCTGTTCCAGCCCGTTCTGCACGACATTTACGCCGCCCGGGCGCGCGCCGTCGAGATGGTGCTGGACAGCGCCATTCAAAAAGCAGCCGCTTCCGACAACGGCCGGTTTACGCCGGAGATCGTCGCGGAAATGCGGAGTGTGCTGCGGGATACGTTCCGATTGGACGATTCAAGCGTCCGGTTCGCCGGCACGACGGAGCTGACGCCGCGCGGCGAGTATATCGAAGCGACGCTGACGGTGCAAAGTCCGCCGCGCTGGCTGTTCCGTCAGCTGTTCGGCGAGGGGGAAGGCGGCCCGCGCGATATCGTCCGCTATGCCCGGCAAATGAGCGAAGCGCCGGTGCGCTGAGCACGGAGGCGACGTTCCGGTGAACCGGGTGCTGCTGCTGTTTTATGTCGTGCTGACGTATTTGTATACGGTCGCGTTCGATGCGGACCGGTTCGTCACCGAGACGGTGCACAGCCGGCTCAAATACTCGATGAACCGGGGCGCGCACGATGCCGCCCTGCAGGTGAACCGGACGCTGCTCGGCCAAGGGAAGATCGTATTCGACAGGCCGGCGGCCAAGGCGGCTTTCCTGGAAGGGCTCAGGGCCAACCTGCAGCTCGGCGCCGATTTGTCGCCAGCCGGCTCCTCGTTCCTTACGGCGGCGCCGGAGGTCGTTTTCGAAGATTATGTCGACCACGGCGATGCCGCCGTCACTTTCCCGTACAGCTACGTTCGCCCAGACCGCCGCATCGTTCATGTGCTGAAAGGCCCGGCGGTCATTTATCAGGTACGCATCAAGCTGCCGCAGACGAATCGGCTCTCTTATGACGGCTTTGTATACAAGACGGTCATATACGAATATCCGCTGTGAACGCTCCGGCGAAATGACATGTTTTCGATATGGAAGGGGGCCAATTGCTTATGAGCGGTTCCGATAACGCGCCGTACCTTGCAGCCGGCGAGCACAGAAGGCGAGCGAAGGAAAAGCTGCTTTTCGCTTCGGCTTCCGTCCTGCTGATGAAGCGGCTTATCGGCAGGACGGCTTGGCTCAAGCTGATCAGCGGCGATGTGCCGGGCGGAAGCCGCAGCCCGTCCGATCGGGAGCCGAGGATGTCCGGCCCAGACGGTGCGACATCTTGACGGGGGCTTTGACATCCCCGCTCCGCTCCGGGTATTGTAGAGAGTAGTTGGACGCCTGTGACAAGCGAATGCTTCGTCAGCGGACGTCACCTGCGGCTAATGGGATTTTGCCGGAGGATCACGGTCAAATTCTATATTATTCAGGAGCGGAGGCGTAAGCGGGGATGACAGGGACGGGGAAACTGATGCGCAGCGAGTTGGAGACAAGGCTGGACAGGCTTCAGCGGAGATTGCAGGCCGACGGGCTGGCCGGGATGATGATGACGCAAAATGTCGATCTGTATTACTTTACGGGCTCCATGCAGACAGGCTTCCTGTTCGTTCCGGCCAGCGGGGAGCCGCGGTTTTACGTCAGGAGAAGCGTGGCCCGCGCACGGGAAGAATCCGCCGTCCAAGTGGAGGAGCTCGGTTCGCCCCGCACGTTCGGCGAACGTCTGGCCCAGGCGTACCCTTGGCTCGGCGCAGAGGGCGGCGAGAAGGCGGACAGACCGGCGATCGCCGCCGAGTTCGACGTGCTGCCGGTGCAGCAGCTGCAGCGGCTGCAGCGCATGCTGCCGCAGGCGGACTGGCGCGACGGATCGGCGATCGTTCGGGAACTGCGGATGATCAAATCGCCGTATGAGCTGGGGCGAATCCGCGAAGCGGCGCGTATCGTCGATGAAGCATTGGAGGATGCGCTCGGCCGGCTGAAGCCTGGCATGACCGAGCTGGAGCTGATCGCGGGCGTTGA
Organism: Paenibacillus ginsengihumi DSM 21568; assembly: GCF_000380965.1. Taxonomy (GTDB): domain Bacteria; phylum Bacillota; class Bacilli; order Paenibacillales; family NBRC-103111; genus Paenibacillus_G; species Paenibacillus_G ginsengihumi. The sequence continues at coordinate 19,731 of NZ_KB905603.1, forward strand.
GCATTACGTCCGCTTGAGAGGGCATATCGGCATCATGCGCATGCGCGGGTATAACCAGGAGGTCATCACAGGCATGGTCGGCGCCGGCGCGGCGGCGGCAGCGCCGACCTATTTCGACGGCCCGGCAGGGGGGCTCGGCCTGACTCCCGCCAGCCCGCAAAGCGCCAGCCGCCGGCCGATTCAGCGGGATGAGCCGATTTTGCTGGATATCGGCTGCTGCATCGACGGCTATATCATCGATCAGACGAGGACGGCCGTGATCGGCACGCTGCCGGACGACATGCAGCAGGCTTATGACGAGTCCGAGCGAATTATCCGCAGCATAGAAGAGGACTTGCGGCCCGGAGCCGTCTGCGAGCAGCTTTACCAGAAGTCGCTGCGGATGGCCGACGAAGCGGGGCTGGCGGCTCATTATATGGGGTATGCAGACGACCAGGTGAAGTTTCTGGGGCACGGGATCGGCCTCGAGGTTGATGAGCTGCCTGTGCTGGCCAAAGGATTCGCCTATCCGCTTGAGCCTGGCATGGTCATTGCGATCGAGCCGAAATTTACATTTCCCGGCAGAGGGGTCGTCGGCATCGAGAACAGCTATGCCGTGACGGACGACGGCTTCGAGAAGCTGACTATCTCCCGCGAAGGATTGATTCGGCTGTAACGCATCGGCTATGCCTGCCTAACCTCAGCTATCGGGTCACTTGCCGAATTCCTCCGGATTCCGGCTGGGAGGACAACCTCCGAGCATTGCCAAACATCGCGAGCGGTGGTACAATTAATAGAATCAGTCAAAATGGTTTTGGCAAAGCGCCGATCGATTCATGGCAAGCATTATTCGAACTACAAGACAAACAGACTGCGGTACGTTGCGTACCCTGCTAATATACCGCCGTTCGGACATGGATCAACAGGCTCTATGGGACAAAGGAGGGGCGAGTATGCTGCGACTGGGGCAAAAGGTGTATATTGTTGCGGACAGCTTCGAGCAAAATTTGCCAGTCGGCGAATACGGATACATTATCGCCTATGACCGGAATGCGGATAATGTGTTTGATTATGTCGTACGGGTTCCGAAAACGAACAAACATTATTTCGTGCCTGCGGCCGATATCGAGCTTGAGGAAGTTCTCGTTCAGCGGGAGGTGGAGCGGCTCGAGCGCGAGGCGCTGATCGATTTCGCCTTGTCGACCCGGAACGAGGAGCTGTTCCGTCGCATCATGAACGGGGAGAAGATCGAGAACGAACCGGAAGTGAGCAAGGAAGTGCAGAGCAACAAAGATTTCATCAAGCAGATCAATTTGAAAGCATGGATTTGATTCCGGTCGAATTCGCAGCTTCATTGAACATTACAGGCTGATGGCGGCTGGCCGCCCGGCTGATATGATGAACGCCATGATGCATGGTGTTTTTTTGTGTCTATCGGTGCTATAATATGTAGAATGACTGCTGATTGGGTGAGGTGCTAAAGAATGAGCATTACGATCAAGGAAGTCGAGCATGTGGCTTCGCTCGCCAGATTGGAGCTGACCGAGCAGGAGAAGGAGCAGTTCGCTGGCCAGTTGAACGCGATTTTGAAATACGCGGAGCAGCTCGACAAGCTGGATACCGAGGGCGTGGAGCCGACCAGCCATGCCGTGCCTCTGACGAATGTGATGAGAGAGGACGAGATCCGGCCGTCGCTGCCGGTTGAACAGGTGCTGCTGAACGCGCCGGACGAAGAGGACGGACAAATCAAAGTGCCGGCCGTTCTGGAATAAACCGGAAAAGTGTTCGATATTTGAAGGGAGGATACAGGTTTGCCGCTGTTTGACTTAAGATTGCAGGAAATTCATAACAAGCTTCGCAACGGCGAGATTTCGGTAACCGATCTGGTGGACGAGTCTTATCGGCGAATCGGCCAGGTGGAGGATAAGGTCAAGGCTTTTTTGACGCTGGACGAGGAGAGGGCGCGCGCCGCCGCCGCCGCTCTGGACAAGCGCAGAACGGACGGGGAGCCGAAGGGGCTGCTGTTCGGTCTGCCGATCGGCATTAAGGACAATATCGTCACAGAGGGTGTCGTGACGACTTGCGCCAGCCGTTTTTTGAGCAATTACAAGCCGGTCTACAACGCCACGGTGGCGGCGAAGCTGCAGGCTGCCGATGCCGTATCGATAGGCAAGCTGAATATGGATGAGTTCGCTATGGGCGGCTCCAACGAGAACTCGGCTTTCCATCCTACATATAATCCCTGGAATACAGAATACGTCCCGGGCGGCTCGAGCGGCGGCTCGGCGGCAGCCGTTGCGGCCGGCGAGGTTTACTTCGCGCTCGGCTCCGATACCGGCGGCTCGATTCGCCAGCCCGCGTCCTACTGCGGCGTCGTCGGATTGAAGCCGACCTACGGGCTCGTGTCCCGCTTTGGCCTGGTGGCGTTCGCCTCGTCGCTCGACCAGATCGGCCCGCTGACCAAAAACGTGGAGGACAGCGCTTATTTGCTGCAGGCGATCGCCGGACACGATCCGATGGACTCGACCTCGCTGAAGGCGGACATTCCGGATTACGTCGGCGCGTTGACCGGCAATATAGAAGGCCTGCGCATCGCGGTGCCGAAGGAATACGTCGGCGAAGGCGTCGATCCGAAGGTGAAGGACGCGGTATGGACCGCGCTCAAGGTGCTGGAAGGATTGGGCGCCGTCGTCGAGGAAGTGTCGCTGCCGCATACGGAATATGCCGTTGCCGCCTACTACCTGCTCGCTTCCTCCGAGGCGTCCTCCAATCTCGCCCGCTTCGACGGCGTGCGCTACGGCGTGCGGGCCGACAACCCGAGCAATCTGATGGACGTGTATTTGAAATCGCGCAGCGAGGGCTTCGGGGCGGAAGTGAAGCGCCGCATCATGCTTGGAACGTATGCGCTGAGCTCCGGTTACTACGATGCGTATTATTTGAAAGCGCAGAAGGTGCGCACGCTGATCAAGCGGGATTTCGAGCAGGTGTTCGAGCGCTATGACGTCATCATCGGGCCGACAGCGCCGACGACGGCGTTCAAAATCGGCTCGCAGACGGACGATCCGTTGATGATGTATTTGAACGATATATTGACGATTCCGGTTAACCTTGCCGGCATTCCGGCCATCAGCGTGCCGTGCGGATTCGCAGACGGTATGCCGGTTGGACTGCAGATCATCGGCAAGGCGCTGGACGAGTCGACTATTTTGAGGACGGCCCACGCTTATGAGCAGCATACGGAGCACCATAAGCGCCGCCCGCAGCTTTGACAGAAAGGAGCCACCCGAATTGACGGCAACCGCCAACAAATACGAAACGGTCATCGGACTGGAAGTGCACGTGGAGCTTCATACGAAATCGAAAATTTTTTGCGGCTGCTCCACCGCCTTCGGAGCTCCGCCGAATACGCATACGTGCCCGATCTGCCTGGGCCACCCCGGCGTGCTTCCCGTGCTGAACAGGCAGGCGGTGGAATTTGCGATGAAGGCGGCGCTCGCCTTGAACTGCACGATCAGCAAGGAGACGAAGTTCGACCGCAAAAACTATTTTTATCCCGACTCGCCGAAGGCTTACCAAATCTCCCAATACGACAAGCCAATCGGTCTTGGCGGCTGGATCGAGATCGAAGTCGGCGGCCAGACGAAGCGGATCGGCATCACGCGGGTTCATCTGGAGGAGGATGCCGGCAAGCTGACGCACATCGACGGCGGCCGCGCCTCGCTCGTCGATTTCAACCGCGTCGGCACGCCGCTGATCGAGATCGTCTCGGAGCCCGATATTCGCACGCCGGAAGAGGCCCGGCTCTACCTCGAGAAGCTGCGGGCCATCATGCAGTACTGCGACGTCTCGGACGTCAAGATGGAGGAAGGCTCGCTCCGCTGCGATGCCAACATCAGCCTCCGTCCTTACGGCCAGCAGGAATTCGGCACGAAGACCGAGCTGAAGAACATGAACTCGTTCCGCGGCGTGCAGCGCGGCTGCGAATACGAGGAATGGCGCCAGGCTGACGTGCTGGACAGCGGAGGAAGGGTTATTCAGGAGACGCGGCGCTGGGATGAGGCGCAAGGCAAAACGATTTCCATGCGCAGCAAGGAAGAGGCGCACGATTACCGCTATTTCCCGGACCCCGACCTGGTAACCTTGCACATCGACGACGCCTGGATCGATCGGGTGCGCGCGTCGATTCCGGAGCTGCCGGACGCCCGCAAAAGCCGTTACATTCGCGACTACGGATTGTCCAGCTATGATGCGGAGGTAATCACCGCTTCCATGGCGCTTGCCGATTTCTTCGAGGAGAGCTTGAAGTATACGAAGGACGCCAAAGCGGCGGCCAACTGGATCATGGGCGACCTGCTGGGCTATCTGAACGCGAACAATCTGGAGCTTTCCGAGGTGCGGATGACCGGACAGGGGCTCGGCGAAATGATCGGCCTGATCGAGAAAGGGACGATCAGCGGGAAAATCGCCAAAACGGTCTTCAAAGCGATGCTGGAGACAGGCAAAAGCCCGCAGACGATCGTCGAAGAGCAGGGCCTTGTCCAGATCAGCGACGAAGGCGCCATTCTGGCGATCGTGGACAAAGTGATCGAAGCGAACCCGCAGTCTGTCGCTGATTACAAGGCGGGCAAAGAGAAAGCGATCGGCTTCCTGGTGGGCCAGGTCATGAAGGAGACGAAGGGCAAGGCGAATCCGGGGCTTGTGAACAAGCTTATTATCGAACGGTTAAAAGCCTGAATGATTCGCGGGGCTAACTGTGAACCCCGTAAACTATCGCGCCGGACAGCGGCGGCGAACGAAGCCTGAGCGGTTCCCTGTACGGGAGAAGCTCAGGCTTCATTCGCGCTTGATTGTCAGCGCTATCATCCCGTATTGCCGCCAATCGCTTTAGTGAAGACAGGAGGGCCTTACGCATGACGATTCGCCAGCTCGATCTGGACGATCTGCATGAGGTGCTTGAGGTTTTGTACCTGCAGCAGAAAGCTTATCGCGTGGAGGCGGAGCTTATCGGCTTCGAGGAGATCCCGCCTCTGATGGACACGCCGCAGTCGATCCGGCAATCGCGGGAGACGTTCTTCGGCTGCTTTAGGAACGATAAGCTGGCGGGAGCGGTTGCCTGCAAGCAGGAAGCCAGGGAGCTGATCATTACCCGGCTGATGGTCGATCCCGTTTCTTTTCGCCAAGGGATTGCAAGCCGCCTCCTTCGGCATGTCGAGAAGCTCGCGCTTCCCGGCATGCGTCTGCAGGTGTCGACAGGCGTGCAAAATATTCCCGCTATCCGGCTCTACGAAAAGCACGGCTTCGAAGCGTACCGGGAGATGGAGATCGCCCCCGGCGTGATCTTGACGATGCTGCAAAAAATCGTATGATCTATGGCAGTTTGCCAAATGCGGACGGCACCCGCCGTTCGGCCTGTCCGATATCGCCTCTGATTCGTCCCGGCTTTGCCGCCGAATCGGGGGCGTTTTTTTCTATAATTAGGAAGGCTCGCGCGGACCGATGAAAGCAAGCGATTCATGATACAATGAACATTGGAGAATTTGAAGGGATTGGCGAAGCGGCATCGTCTAATCTAAATGAAAACAATCCTGCAGGCATGGGCGGTGAGGCGAACGATGGAACCATTGGCGGACGAAGCGCTGGTGGAACGGCTCCGGCAAGGCGATGAGGAGGCGTACCGGCGCTTGGTCGAACGTCATAAGCATTACGTATATACGCTCGTTTACCGCATGGTAGAGCACCGCGAAACCGCCGAGGATATTACGCAGGAAGTGTTTATCAAGCTGTATCGTTCCCTTGCCAGCTTTCGCGGAGATGCCAAATTCACAACGTGGCTCTATCGGGTGACGGTGAACCTCGTGTCCGATTATCGGCGATCGCAGCGGCGCAAGCCGTATGAGGCCATTTTGGACAAAGTCAAAGGGTGGTTCGCGGACCGTTCGGCGGAGCCCGAGGCGAGGGCGCTGCGGAAGGAAGAGCAGGAAACGATGCAGAGGCTGCTGTCCGAGCTGCCTGACAAATACCGCTTGATTCTGTATTTGTACCACTACAAGCAGCTGTCTTACCAGGAAATATCGGAAGTGACCGATTTGCCGGTAAAGACGGTTGAGACGAGGCTGTACCGCGGCAAATCGCTGCTTAAGCAAAAATGGCTGGAGGTGAGAGGACATGAACAGCATGCATCCGGACGAACGTCAGCTGCAAAGGTTTTTAAATAATCAAGTATCGGAATTGGAATGGAAGCGGCTGCGCAAGCATCTGAACAGCTGTCCCGGCTGCTTCGCCAAACTGCGCGATTTCCTGAAGCTGGAGATGCTGCTGGACGATATGCCGCTCTGCAAGGCGCCCGACGGATTGACCGAGCAGATCATGGAAGCGATCCAATCCGGCCCGGCGGGAGCGTCCGAAGGTGCGCCGTCCGGCGAGGAGCAACGTTCGGAGCGCAGCGCGAGCGGCCTTTCGCGCCGCGAGCTGTCCAACGGCTTGGTGGCCGCGGCGGCTACCTGGCTGTTCGTGTCCACAGGACTCTTAGGCAGGCTGCTGTCGTTCGACGCTAACGGGATCGGCACGGGAATACGGCAATCGGCCGAGCAATTGGCTTACTTGATCGAGTCCGTATCGCGCCAGCTGCTTTTATAATTTTGAACGAACATAAATTGGAGGCGGCAAGTCGATGAAAGATCCGTACGAAGAGACCAATGAAGCGAAGGTAGATCCGGAGGAGGAATTTTTAAAGGAAAGGCTGCGGCGTTGGGGAGGAGGGTATAGGCAGCCGTTCGACCCGTTTATGCCGAGAAGACCTTACAAAAGCAAGTGGGTGGCAGGCCTTCTCTCGTTTATCATTCCGGGTACGGGCCAATTCTATTTGGGGCTGATGCAGCGGGGAGTCACGATTATGCTGCTCCTTGCCCTCAATATCGTCGCGATCGTATTTACGGGGCTTCACGCAGAGACGAACATCCCGCTGATCGTGCTGTTTTCGCTGATGATTCCGGTGATTTACTTCTATAATATTTTCGATGCGCTGCAGCAGGCTGACCGTATGAATGGCAGCCCCGGCGCCGGGGGCTACGAGGACTGGTACGCAGGCCCGGGGACGGTCCCGGCGGGGCGGGCGAACAAGCCAATGGGCGGCAAAGGCAGCCTCGGGTACGTGCTGATTGCCGGAGGGGTGTTGCTCTTTATGATCAGCAGCAAGCCGCACTGGCTGAACAAGGCCTTCGAGTTTCTCGGCTCGTCCGTCGGCGCGGTCCTGCTCATTGTGATCGGCGTTTACCTGTTTTTTAAAGAATCGCGAAAACCGTAAGGAGGGGATTCCCGATGCTGAAGGCAGGCCGCTATACCGCCGCCATGCTGCTTATTCTCGTAGGCGCGGGAGCGATCGCAGATCAAATCGCGGGAACGCAGATCCTGCCTCTATTGGCCGCATGGTGGCCGCTGCTTTTTGTACTGCTTGGCGCAGAATGCCTCTGGCTGAACCGGCGTTACAAGGATAGCGGCCGTCCGGTCCAGCTCGATATTATCGGCGTCGTCGTTGCCATAGCGGTTGCGGCTGTCGTGCTTGCCGTCCGGAATGCGGCCGGCCTCAACTCCTGATGAGCCTGTCGATCGGCGGGGGTGCAGGCGGCTAACATTGACAATCGTTCCGGCTTCGGCGTAAAATATATGGATACGAAAGGATTCCTTCGCTAGAGAGCAAGGGCGGTGAGACCGGATGACATCCCGATTGGAACAGGCATTGGAACATCTCAAATCGAACGGGGTACGCATGACGCCCCAGCGAAACGCCATACTGTCGTATTTGTTGAACACCATGTCGCATCCGACGGCAGACGAAATCTATAAGGCGCTATCGCCGCGTTTTCCCAACATGAGCGTAGCTACGGTATACAATAATTTGAAGGTGTTTATCGAAGCAGGTCTCGTCCGGGAAATGACCTACGGAGATCAATCGAGCCGATTCGACGCCGATCTGTCGGATCACTATCATGCGCTCTGTGAAGAGTGCGGCAAGCTGGTCGATTTTGCTTACAAGCCGCTCGACGATCTGGAGAAGACGGCGGGAGAGCTGACCGGATTTAAAGTCAAGAGCCATCGTCTGGAGGTTTACGGCACATGCTCCGACTGCGCCTCGAAGGCGAAAGCGTAACGGCTTGGCGGAGCCTATCGGGGAGGGCGATTTGCCGTACTTTGGGACGAGTACAGGATCGAGGGATGGATAATGGACGTGTCTGGCGTCGGCTGGCCAAGGTAGGCGAGAGACGCGCAGGACGTCCTTTTTTAGTTATATCAATTCATGGGGAGAATCGATGAAACCGAGACTGAATCGAACGCAACGTCAGATGAGGCGGAAGGGACGCAAGCGGCCGTTGCTGCTTCTGATGCTGGGGATACTGGCGGGAACGGCAGGCGCTTATGCATGGAAGGAATATGTTCCGAACTGGCGGCACGAAGCGCCGGATTTTGGCGGCAACGGGAAGCCGGTGTTTTATAACGGGGAGATGCTGGAGCAGCCGGCGATCGGGCAGCAGGATTCGTTGAAGCTTTCTTTCGATTTGGTCAAGGAGTGGATCGATCCGGCAATGATTCATGAGCCCGAAACCGACTCCACCATCATTACGACGGAAGATAAGGTCGTTCGTCTCAGGACGAGCGAGCTGACGGGCATGATCAACGAGAAGCCGATCAAGCTGCAATTTCCTCTCGAAAAGACCGCTGAAGGCAAGCTGTATTTGCCGGCAGATCCGCTCAAGGAGCTGTACGGTATCGAGCTTCGCGAATCGCCGGAGACCGGAGCCGTGCTGATGTTCAAGGAAGGCGATGCGATCCGTTGGGGACGCACCGCAGTGTATGACGATAAGCCGGCGAAGACGATCCCGATGCGAAAAGCGCCCGACATCAAGGCGCCGATCCTGGCCGACTTGAAGCAGGACGAAGAGCTGATCGTATGGGGCGAGGAGGGCGAATGGCTGCGCGTTCAACTAGGCAACGGCCACCGCGGCTTCGTGCGGAGCCATCAGATTACGGACCTGCGGGAGGAAGTGATTCCGCAGCAGGAGCCCAGGAAGAAATACGATCCATGGAAGCCCAAAAACGGCGAGAAGATCAATCTGACCTGGGAGCACGTCGTGTCCAAAAATCCGGATACGGCCAAAATTCCCGCGATGCCCGGCCTGCACGTCGTAAGCCCCACGTGGTTCCATCTGCGCGATGGCGACGGAAATCTCAGCAATCTGGCCAGCGCCGAGTACGTCAAGTGGGCCCACAGCCGAAATTACCAGGTATGGGCGCTTTTTAGCAACGGCTTCGATCCGGAACGGACGACCGAAGCTTTGGCCACCTACGATTCGCGCATGAAGATGATCAAGCAACTGCTCGCTTTTTCCGAGCTGTATTCGCTTCAGGGCATCAATATCGATTTTGAAAATGTAAACATCGACGACAAGCAGAAGCTTGTGCAGTTCGTCAGGGAATTTACGCCGCTCGCTCACGAGCAAGGGCTGGTCGTATCGATAGACGTCACGCCGAAATCGACCAGCGCATCGTGGTCGATGTTCTATGACCGCCCGGCGCTGATTGAATCTGTCGATTATATGATGCTGATGGCATACGACGAGCACTGGGCCACGAGCCCGAAGGCCGGCTCCGTCGCTTCTCTGCCATGGGTGGAGAACTCCGTCCGGCGGCTGCTGGAGGAGGACGGCATTCCGCCCTCGAAGCTGCTCCTGGGGGTGCCCTTCTACACGCGCGTCTGGACGGAGGAGAAGCAAGATGGAAAGACGAAGGTATCTTCGCGGGCGATCTATATGGATACGGCGCAAAGGATTATTCGGGAAAAAAACTTAAAGACGACGTTCGATAAGGCTGCCGGGCAAAATTACGTCGAGTACGAGGAAGACGGCAAGCTGCACAAAATTTGGCTGGAGGACGAGGTGTCGGTGAAAGCGAGAATCGACCTTGTTCATAAGTACGATTTGGCCGGCATTGCCTCTTGGCGCCGCGGTTTTGAGAATCCGCAAGCTTGGCAGTGGATCGACGACACCTTGCAGCCTTGAGCTGAACCTGACAGCAAAGCCTCCGCACCGCTTGAAGCGGCCGGAGGCTTTGCTTGTCTTGGCAAGCGCCGCGCCGAACCTGTTGCCCGGGCGTGCGGCGGTTGCGCGCTTGCGCAGGTTCGGCGCGGCGCGATATGCGGCAGGGCGGCCTATCGAGGCGTATGCGCTGTATTCGTCTCGAGTCCGGCATCGCCGGCAGGGGGAGCGGGAGCATCTCCGCTGTCCTTGGGAGCGTGCTTCGGGTCGAGGGAGAGAATGGTCTTGCAGTACATACAGCGGTCTGTCTTGCCGAGCATCTTGGTCATCCGGTCGCATTCCGGACATTGCACGACGGTAGCGCTCGTCGACAGCATGCCGGCCGCAAAGTAGACGCCCATGCTGCACAGCATGGCAATCGCTCCGATCGCTGCGCAAAATACGGCGAACCATCGGCCGACGGTTCCCCAATCGAAGACGATGCCTGCAAGGCCGACGATCATCAGCAGCATGCCGCCCATCGTTAGCAACAATCCCCATAAACGGAACTCATTGACTTTACTGGACTTAAATATCATGCGCCTCACTACTTTCAATTGAAGGAATGTGAAAATTGTCTCATTTCTTTGCAGGAAACCGGTTGTTCGTGTAGAAGTAGAAAACACAAACAAATGTTTCATAAGCCGTAAGGGGGCTTGAGAGTCGTGGACTCTGTGAACGATCGAACGATAGAGAAATACCGTGCGGACCAGCGTGTGATCGGCGTAGCGGGAATGGCGAAAGCATTCCCTTATTTCCCGTTGTCCGACGGATTCGATCTGCTGCTGATCGTTAGCCGCGATGCCGGCTGTACCGGTCAACAATATCATTATATAAGAGACAACCGCCGCATACAAGAAAGATGGATCAGCAAGGATAAGCTGGAACGCTGGATTCTCGACGGCACGCAGGCAGAAGCCGTTCATTGGATCGCCAAGGGAGAGATTTTGTTGGACCGCGATATGTATTTGGAGACTTTACGCCGGGATGTGCTCGATTGTCCTGAAGCTTTGCGGAACCGTAAGCTGCTGAACGAGTTCGCCAAATTTTTGCGAAGCTACATGTATGCCAAGGAGTACAATCAGCAGGACCAATCTCTCGATGCGTACAATTGTATCCTTGATGCCATCCATTCCTGGGCGCGAATCGCTGTGATCGAAGAAGGCGTCTATCCCGAGCCGATGATCTGGCGCCAGGTCAAAACGATCAATCCGGGCGTCTATAAATTGTACGAAGAATTGACCTTGAGCGGCGAGACATTGAAGCAGAGGATCGAGCTGGTGCTGCTCGCTTGCGAATTTTCCGTTATGTCCAAGGTGAAGGAATGCTGCAAGCCGCTTCTGGAACTGCTGGCGGGGCGGGAGCAGGCGTGGAGCCTGGAGGAACTGAGGCAAGAATCGGTCATGTCCGAGATTCAGGACGAGTTGTCGCTGCTCATGAGTGCCCTCGTCAAAAAATCGCTGGTCAAAGAAATTGCATTTGCGATGAATGACGATGTGTCCGAGCTGGAACTGCGCTATACGAGATAAGAAGTATACGAGATAAAAAGCAAAAGTAGATTCGTATAACCCAGGTTCCGATTCTTATGGTATAATACTGTATGTGATATTCATGATATTTATCCACTAGGGGAGCCCCAGGAAGCGGGGCTGAGATAAAGAAGCGCTAATTCTTTGACCCTTAGAACCTGAATGCGCCGCAGCTTGCAGGAAGTGCGGAGCGCCTGGATCATACCAGCGTAGGGAAGTGGTTTCTTGAACGGGAACGCCATGTTTCATGCGCGTGTTCACGAGGCCGGCCCTAGGGTCGGCCTTTTTTTGATGCATATTGCTTGAGGGAGGTGAGGTTATGCGGCTCATCGTGAACGGAGAAGAGAGGGAAGTAGCGGGGGTTGCGACGGTAGCGGAGCTGCTGGCTGCATTCAAATTGGAAGGCAAAATTTTGGTTGTGGAGCTGAACAAGCGGATTATTGAGCGCAATGCTTATAGCGAAACCGGTCTAAGCGACGGGGACCATATTGAAATCGTCCATTTTGTCGGCGGAGGCTGACCTGTTTTTTGCAAAATCATTCATTATTTAAGGAGTGGCTTGACATGAACAGCGCGTTGAAAATCGGACCATACGAGTTTAAGTCCCGCTTGTTGCTGGGAACGGGCAAATTCGCTTCTCTGGATGTACAAAGCGAGGCGGTGAAGCGTTCGGGCGCGGAAATTTTGACTTTTGCCATTCGGCGTTTGCCTATCGATAATCCGGATGCCCCTAATTTTTTGGAGACGCTCGATTTGAAGCAGTTTACGCTGCTGCCCAATACGGCAGGCGCGTATACCGCGGAGGAAGCGGTGCGCATTGCGCGGCTGGCCAAAGCCTCCGGTCTGTGCGACATGATCAAGGTCGAAGTCATTGGCGATCCAAAGACGCTGCTGCCTGATCCGATCGGCACGCTGGAAGCGACCAAAATTTTGGTCGATGAGGGCTTTATTGTGCTTCCGTATACGTCGGACGATCCGATTCTGGCCCGCAAGCTGCAGGAGGCGGGGGCGGCGGCGGTGATGCCGGGCGCATCCCCGATCGGTTCCGGACAAGGGATTGTCAATCCGAATAACCTGCGGTTCATCATCGAGGAGGCGAAAGTGCCGGTGATCGTGGATGCAGGCATTGGCGGCCCGGCCGATGCGGCGCTCGCTATGGAGCTGGGGGCTGACGCTGTGCTGCTCAATACGGCGGTTTCCGGCGCGAAGGACCCGGCTTTGATGGCCGAGGCGTTCAAATTGGCCGTCCAGGCGGGACGGTTCGGTTATTTGGCAGGCAGAATCCCGAAGAAACGCTATGCTTCCGCGAGCAGCCCGGCAGAAGGCATGATAGAATAGGCGCCTGTGACGGGCGAATCCGGATTCTCGGCCGCCATGAAGATTCGCTGACGTTGCCGAATGATACGGATAAGTCCGCTGCCGCAGGAATGGGCGGTTACCCAATAAGAGGAGCAGTTCCTTGAGATAGGGGCTGCTCTATCTTTTTTTGAAAATAGTCTGGAACACGCGCCGCTTTTTAGCGTGCGAATTCGTGTTAGCGTTCAGATTCCGCATGAGCGTGCGAATTCCATGTTAGTGTTCGGACCCCGCATAAGCGTGCGAGCTCCGCGTTGGCGTGCCCCTTCCCGGGCACATGAGGCGACAAATCCTGCAAAAAATGCAACATTTTCCGTCCTCTTCGCACAAGGAGGAGGGGAATGTTGCATTTTGTGCAACAATTTTTGGGGGATTGGCTTCAAACGCGGGAACATCGCCCGAAATGTTGCACATTTTACAACATTGAGCCGCAAATAGGGTTTATCGCCCCGTTTTTGTTGTACAAAATACAACATTTGCTGGCTCTCTCCCCGAAAATTTGGCGGTAATCCACGGGCCAAAATTTCAGGTACCGCAGGTAACGGCGGACGAGGGAAGGAATCGCTCGTCATAAGCGTCTATTTTCTGCCCTTCATAGTACTTGTATGGAGAATTTTCGACTGTTTATGACAAATTTCATATTTCTGCTTGACTTTCTTTTCGAGGATGTGGTAGATTAGTCTTCGCCGCTTCAAGTGAAGATATCCAAAATGATGCAAGTAAAAATATGGTCTTAAAAAAATACTTGCATTGAGGTAGGCGAATGTGATATATTAAGAAAGTCGCCGCTAAACAAGGTGACGATAAAGCGAGAAGCTGGGAAGCAGCGATGCAACTGGCTTCACAACAGAACTTGTCCTTTGAAAACTGAACAACGAGCAAGTGTTTGTGCGACTTGAAGCAAGTCAAAGCCATGAGCTGAATCAGCATCCAATCCCCTTTCCGGGGTAAAAGCAATATTTATTGGAGAGTTTGATCCTGGCTCAGGACGAACGCTGGCGGCGTGCCTAATACATGCAAGTCGAGCGCTGGATGATTTCCTTGGGGGAATTATCCGGAGCGGCGGACGGGTGAGTAACACGTAGGCAACCTGCCCGGAAGACCGGGATAACTACCGGAAACGGTAGCTAATACCGGATAGGTGGCTTCTTCGCATGGGGGAGCCAAGAAACGCGGAGCAATCTGCGGCTTACGGATGGGCCTG
>NZ_KB905604.1 GCF_000380965.1 Paenibacillus ginsengihumi DSM 21568
CAATATCGACGCGGTGGAGAAGATCATTTACCTCGACATCATGGACTACAACGAGCGTTATGCTAACCGCGTCACTACTGGTTTCGGTCAGCCGGGTGTCAAGGAAAAGCTGGTACAGATGTTCGAGGAGCGTTATCCCACGACTGCAACATCGGTGGAATAAAAAACCAGCGCCCCGCCTACGCTTGGGCTATGTTCGCCAAGGTGTCAGAACATTCAAACACTATGCGTTCACGCAACCACTTCTGGATATATCTACTACGTTACACAAACTTCTTGACACTACCGGCATATGCGGTTTATCCCCCCGTTTTTGTTGTACAAAATACAACATTTGCTAAACTCCCCCCGAAAATTCAGCGACATCCACACGCTCGATTTTCAATACCGCAGGGGACGACGGGTGATGAGAAGAATCCTCGTCATCGACGTCTCTATGCCAAAAGACGCAAAATCTTCGCAGATTTTGCGTCTTTCCCGGCGCGGGCTGATGATGTCCGGTTGCCTTCCGGTAGTTCCCGGTGCGATCTGTTGCTTTCCGGTTGCCTTCCGGTTGTTCACGTTGCGATCTGATGCTTCCCGGTTGCCTTCCGGTTGTTCCCGATGCGATCTGTTGCCTCCCGATTGCCTTCCGGTTGTTCACGTTGCGATCTGTTGCCTCCCGATTGCCTTCCGGTTGTTCACGTTGCGGTCTGATGCTTCCCGGTTGCTGCCCGGTTGCTGTCCGCCCGCTTCCGGTTGCAGTCCGTTTGCCCCCGGTGACTATGCGCTACTTCCCCTCGCCCATGATCTCGCCGATCAGCTCCAGCCCCTTGGATTGGCCCATGGCGAGCGGTCCGACTATTTCCGTATCGACGACGAACAGCTTCTTGTTCTTCACTGCGTTCAGACTGTTCCAGACCGGATTCGCCTCCAACTCCTTCAGCGTCATTTCCGCGGAATTCGTAAAATCCTCGCCGACGAAAATATAATCCGGGTTCAACTCGCTGACCCCTTCCAGGCTGATTTCGCCCCAGTCCCCCAAGCTGTCGAACGGTTTGAAGCCCATATCCTTGTAGTAAGGCTCCATCCTTTTGCCGCCGTAGTAGCTGAAGCCTTTGCCCCAGGTCATCATGAACAGCGCGGTTTTGCCTTTCTCGCCGCTTTTCTCCATCGCCGCCGCGACTTCCTGCAGCTTGGCGTTATACCGGTCGATATAGACCTGGGCCGCGTCCTCCCGCCCCATAACGGCAGCAACCTGGGTGATCGTATCCTGCCAGTTCTCCGAGGAAGGAATGACAATCGTATCGGCGATTTTCGCCAGCTGCTCGTATATCTTGTCGTCGTCCTCCCAGGCGATGATCACATCGGGGCTCATCTCCAGCACTTTCTCCAGATTCGCCGTGTTGCCCAGGTCGATGATGCGGCCGTCCTTCGTGAACGGATCGTACACCGGAAAGTTCTTCAGCGAGCTCAAGCCCACGACGCCCAGCTTCTCGGGCATCTCGCCAATCGCAAGCAGATGATCGGCGTATGGAAAATAAGTGATGGCCACCGATTTGGGCTTTTCGCGAATCACCGTCTCGCCCTTGGCATGCTTGATCGTCAGCGGATAAGACGCCGCGCCGGCGCCGCTCTTCGCTCCGCCTTCTCCGGCCGCCGCGCCGCCGGCACCCTCCTGCCCGTTACTCGCCCCGCCTTGCCCGGCCGCCGCGTTGTTCCCGCCTGCTCCGGAAGCGTCAAGTTCGCCGCTGCTTCCGGCCCGGGCTCCGCAGCCGGCGAGCAAACCAGCAAGCAGTACGGCACACATGATCAGAACCGTCATTTTCCCATGAAACCTGTCTATAATCCTCTGCACGAATATTACCCCTTCATTGGCAGCAGCCGTCGCCGCGACAAGGCCGTCCGCCGATGTGATAATGATTTTCATTATCGTATATTATAAACGTGCAGCAGCCGCATTAAAATAGAGATTTATCCATTCCAAGGTGGACAATTTCCGACTGGCGGCGGAATTGTGTCGGTGCGCAGCCGCGATGCTTGCGGAATAGCCGGCTGAAATAATGCACGTCCGAATAGCCGACGCTCCTCGCGATCTCGCCGACCGGATACGCTGTCGTCAAGAGCAGATGCTCCGCCCGTTTCATCCGGTGCCGGATCAAATAGCTGATCGGCGACATGCCGGCATACTTGCTGAACAAATAGGCAAAAGGCTTGGCGTCCATGCCGTGCCTGGCGGCCAGCCTGGGGAGGGTCAGCGGCTCCATGTAATGGGCATGAATATACTCGATAGCCTGCTCGATGGCGGGCCTGCTGTCGCGGTTCAGCTTGCAGCGCGCACAAGTCAGCGTCTCATGCAAAATGCCCGTAAAACAGCTCTTTGCCGCGCAGCGCAGAAATGCCGCCCGGCGCCGCCATAACGGCGCGAAGCTGCTCCAGCTTCTCCGCAACGGCCAGGCTCTCCCCGCAATCCAGCATGAAATGCGGCGAGCCGGCGAAGGCAATCATCGGCTCCGCCGTATAATGAATAAGGATATATTCAAATCCGGACGGGCCGGTCTCAAGGATCAGCTCCATATTTTTGCCGCCGTGCAGCACCTTGCCCGGACCGAGCCGATACGGCCTGCCATTGAACGTGAATACGGCCTCTCCCTTAAGCGCAAACACGAGACCGGAGCGAGTCGTCGGATTGGAGCGGCTATGTCCTGCATAACGGCCCGGAGGCAGCGCAGTCCGATAAACGCCGTCCATCGTCAGCAGCCCGGCCGCGAATCGCTGCGCCAGGGCGTTCAAGTCGTTCGCCATGTCTGCCCCCACTCCTTGCGCTTCGCTCAAGGCGCACCCGGGTTGAAATCCGCCTGCTGCCTCAAAAGCGGCTTTGTGTCCTTCAACACCAGCACACTAGCACACTACGACTTGTGCGAAAATAACAGTGCCCTTCAGCATGCCGCCTCCGCCGCGCCTGCCGCCAAAAAAATAGCGGCGCCCTGTTCCCCGGACGCCGCCGCTCCCGGCGCTTGACGCCGCTATTCCCATCCCTTCCGCTCGCCGGCCGCCCGTCAGAGAGGAAGCAGCCGGACAGTTTGCTTCGATTCCAGCGCGCCGATCATATCGAGCCATGCCTGGGGCTTATTCGGCAACACCGCGTAATACCGCTTCAGGAAACGGACGATCAGCTCGGCCGGAAGCTCGCTCTGCTGCTCATTCGTCGGCAGGAAGCACAGATCGAGACCGTGAACGGCTTCCCCGTCGTTGTTCCAGGACGGATGCACGTAAGGGAAGTCGAGCCGCATGTAGCCGAGATGCGACAGCACCTCGCGGCGCACGTACGGGTCCATCGGCTTGATCCCGCCGAAAGCATGATCGCCTGCGCGGTACGGATCGTAGATTTCCGCGAACATGCCGAACAGTTCCCGTCCATTCGCCGCAGCCAGCGCAAGCAGGTCATCCTGCCGCTTCCGCCACAGGAACCGGCCGATGCCAAGCCCCGGCTTGCCGATGATCGTAAAATCCGTCATGGCGACGTTAAAATCGTCGTAATATCGGTATTCCGTCGCTCCGACCACTTCTCCTTCGCTTACGGCGACAAAGACGCGGATGCCCGGGTCCTCCAGCGGCTCTTTCCACAGCTCGTATTCCAGCACTTCCTCGGGCGGGAATACATCCTGCATGAGCCGGTGCATTTTGCGAAACAACGGGTCTTCTATACTTGTAATGCGATGGTATTCCATTCGTTAACCTCTCCTTCCCTGGCTGCTTCCCTATCTATTGTACACGCCCCGCTCAAATGCGCAATGCCTGGGCGATTGCTCACTGATTGCTGACCGATTGCTCACGTTCATGAACCGCCTTTATTCAACCATCCGCCCTCGGCGGGTCCGCGGAACCGTTACTGCATTTTTTGTCCCGATAACATCTTCTCGCCTCGATCCGAGGCATCATCATTTTTGATATCTCGATCACAATCGTTCATTATACGAAAGAGGGGGCTTTCGTATACAATGGAGTTCGGGCAAGCCGCAAAGCTTGGCGTGCGTTCTCCCGTTATCAACAAATTTTCGTTCTTAGCTTTTCAGAGGAGTGTATGGTTGTGAAAAAAGAATGGTGGTTGTTATTGCTGGCCGGGGCGCTGGAGGTCGTCTGGGTATCAGGTCTCAAGCATTCGACAGCCTGGTGGCATTGGGCGATCACCGCGGCCTCGATTATTTTCAGCTTCAAGGTGTTTATCGATGTGGCGGCCAAGCTGCCGCTCGGCACGGTATACGTCCTCTTTACCGGACTCGGCACAGCCGGAACCGTCATCGCCGAAATCGTGCTGTTCGGCGAGCCGGTCAAGCCGCTGAAGCTGCTGTTTATCGCCACGATGGCGGCGGGCGTCCTGGGCCTTAAGCTCGTCACCAAAGACGCCGACGTCGAAGCCGAACGTACGGAAGGAGGAGCCTGATCATGGCCTGGATTGCCCTTGTCGCCGCAGGCCTCTGCGAGGTGCTCGGCGTGCTGGCCCTTAAGAGCATCACGACGTACCGGAACTGGCTGTCGTATGTCTTCTTCGTCGCTGCGTACGGAAGCAGCTTCTCGCTGCTCATGTTGGCCATGTCCGATATTTCCATGGGCACTGCCTACGCGGTCTGGACCGGAATCGGCGCGGTCGGCAGCACGCTGCTCGGGATGTTCGCCTTCGGCGAGCCGAAGGATTGGCGGCGCGGCTTCTTTATTGCCCTGATCATCGTTTCGGCAGTCGGGCTCAAGTGGGCGACGTAGCAATAGTGTACGGCCACAAGGCTCGGGTACTCGCGGCTGAGGGCTCGCGTGCCCTCGGCCATGGCCCGGCGGCACGCCCCGGCGTGCCCTGCCGCGGCGATCAGGCGCCCGTTGTCAAATGCTAGCTTCCCCTTCTCGCTGATCCTGCCGCTTCCTGGGATGCCGCAGCCCTTTTTAAAATGGAACAGTACGCAGCAACGCTATTTGGTCAAAAACGCTGAATCGGGTCGTCCAATCACACCTTCTCCAGACTGTCGAGAATCTCCGTCAAGCTCAGCTCGGCCGCCGCCATCGATGTATCGGCGACGCCGTAGTACATCTTGACGACATCGCCTTCCACGAGCGCTCCGCAGGAGAAGACGACGCCGCCGAAAAAGCCTTCCTTCTCGTACGGCGCTTCCGGTTCGAGAATCGGCTTGCTCGAGCGCGCCAGCACCTTCGCCGGGTCTTCCAGGTCGAGCAGCACCGCGCCCATGCAGTAGCGATGCTCCTTCGTCGCGCCGTGGTACAGCTCGAGCCAGCCCCGCTCCGTGCGGATCGGCACCGCGCCGCCGCCGATGCGGCCGCTGTCCCACATGCCCGGGCGAAGGCCGAGCAGATGGCGGTGATTGCCCCACTGCAGCAGATTGTCCGACTCGGCGATCCAGATCTCCGGATAGCCGACGCTCCTCGTCGTCGGACGGTGGAGGGCGTAATATTTGCCCCCGATCTTCTCCGGGAAGATGAGCACATCCTTGTTGTCCGGGCAAAAAATCATGCCGTGATGAGTCACGGCGCGAAAATCGGTCGTCGACACGAGCGACACGCCGACGCCGACAGGCGACACAGCCGAAAAATAAATATAGTACGTATCGCCGATCTGCGTAATGCGCGGATCTTCGATGCCGAACGATTCCTGCGGCTGCGACGGGTAGATGAACGGCTCGTCATCGACGGTAAAGCGGCGGCCGTCCCGGCTGCGCGCAAGGCGCAAATACGAAAGCGACGTCAAATATTGGAACGTCGCGCCTTCGCTGCGGTTGCGGATGACGCGCGGGTCCGAGAAGTCGTACCGCTCGTCGCGCTCATCCAGTTCGATCAGCTCAAGCCGTCCCTGGGCCGCGTCGTATACCGGCGCCGCGACGATGCCCGGCTTGCGCGTGACAGGCCGTTCCGCCACCCGCAGCAGCATAATAATCTCGTCGCCGTACCGGGCAATGCCGGCGTTGAACGCGCCGATCACCTCGAAGCCGTCGCAGTGGGGCTTGACATCGGCCGGCGTAATCAGCGGATTCTCTTCATAGCGATAAACCTTGATCATAGATGAACTAACTCCCTTGCCTGTAGCTTCGCTTGACCCGGCTGGCCGCCGGCGCGCGCGGCGCCGCCGCTCATTCCGGCTTGCGCTCGTAAGCGGCGAACGGGTCGCGGATCTCGATCCGCTGCGCTTCCGCATCGCCGATGCCGGCGTACAGTGTAGCCGTGCCGTCGCCGTGGCGGATGAGGCCGCCGCTGAAGACGACATCCGCAAGATCCGGCCGCTTGGACGGTCCCGGCGCGAAGTCGGCCCGCTCGGCTATAATTTTGAGCGGGGTGCGGCCGCCCGTCTCGGGATGATAGACGAATACGATCGGATAATAATGACGGTTGCCCTGCTCGTCGAAACGGGCGATATGGCCGAGCACCCCGACGAGACCGCCGTCCAGCAGATGGGCTTCGTTCGCCCCGCCCCATTCCTCGTCGTCAAAATGAGCCTCGAGGAGCGGCGCATCCTCGATCGCCTGCACCGTCAGCTCGTCCAGCGAGCCGATGCGGATGAAGCCGATTTTGCCGCGGCCGCCCTTCTCCCCTTGCGGCCGGGTAAATACGCCGACCGAGCCGTCGTTCAGCTCGACGAGGCGGATGTCCTTCATGCCGTCCGGCCCCTCGAAGAACCGCTCCAGCTCGGCAATGCGCTGTCCCCGGTACAGCACCGTCCGCCACATCAGCTTGCCGGGCTGCTCGGGATGGGGGAAAGTCTCCACGCCGCCGAGCACGTGCAGACCGCCGATCGTCGCATGGAACGGGTCCTGCAGCCGCAGCACCGGCGCCCCTTCGAGGGGCAACCAGACGCCGCCGCGCTCCGTGAAGAAGACGATGTCGGAGTTTTCGCTGTCCCGCGACTCCACCCGTCCGGCGATGATCGTCTCCCCGCCGTCCTGGAACGGAGCCGCAATATTGTATACGTCCTTGCCGTCCACGCCTCCGAAATTCAGCTTCTGCGCGCCGCCGGCCCGCTCCCCGGCGCTTCGGTACTGCTCGAGCAGGGCGTCGCACTTCTGAACGGACGTCTTCTCCGAAAAGTAAGTCATGGCTGAATGAAGCACTCCTTGTTGTCATTTGAGATTGAATTGCATGCCTTCTTGAAACTTTTTCCCGAAAATAACGAACAGCACGATGATCGGCAGCGTCAGCAGCACAGACGCCGCGTACAGCGGCCCCGGATACGTCGCGTACGGGCCGAACATTTGCGACAGCAGCACGTTGAGCGTCAGCAGCTCGTCGCTTTGCACGACAATCATGTCCCACAACAGCTCCGTCCACCGCTCCATCAACAGGAACAGGAAGACGACGGTTGTGATCGATTTGGACATCGGCAGCATAATCTTGTACATGATCGTCCAGTCGCTGGCTCCGTCGAGCTTGGCCGCTTCGATGAACGCATCAGGGATCGCCTTGAAAAAGTTCGTGTACATGAAAATCGCCCACAAGCTGAGCGCCTTCGGCACAATCATCCCGAGATACGTATCGTACATGCCGATCCGCTGCACCGTCAAAAACGTCGGAATGAGCAAAATGATGGCCGGAAAAAACATATGGAACAGCACGAAATTGTTCGTAAAATCGCGGCCGCGGAATTTCAGCTTCGCCAGCGCGTAGGCGACCATCACCCCGAACAGCATCATCAGCGCCGTCGAGGCGACGGAGACGATGACGCTGTTCACAAACGCCGTCGTCCACGGCCGGGACACGCCGGTCTCGCCGCCGGAAAACAGCCATTCGTACGACTTCAGCGTGTACGAGGTCGGAATCAGCCTGCGGTCGATCTGGCTCCAGTCGGCGAGCGAATTGAGCACCATGTACAAATACGGATAGACCAGCAAGAGCAGCAGGACGAGCGCGAAGGCATAGCGCACCGCAAGCCGCAGCTGGCGATGGCGTTTAGCTCCAACCATAGCGCTTCCCCCACCATTCCAATAGTTTGCGGACGACGTAGATCGAAGCGAACGTCGCCAGCGACGCCAGCAGCGCTACGGCGGATGCGTAGCCGGCCTGCAAGTTTTTGAACGCCTGATTGAAAATCTCCATCTGCCACGTATTCGTCGCGAAGCTCGGACCGCCGCCGGTCAGCTGGTACACTTCGGTGAAGATGCCGAAGGTGACCCCGAAGGCCAGAATAAGCGTCGTATACAGCGACGGATAGAGCAGCGGCAGCGTGATCTTCCAGAACCGCTGGCGGTCCGTCACGCCGTCGATGGCGGCCGCTTCGTAAATTTCCTTGTCGATGCTGCCCAGTCCGGCGGTCAGGATGAGCGCATAATAGCCCGTGAATTTCCAGGCCAAAATGACGCCGACGACAAACAGCGCAGCCATCGGCGTGCCGAGCCAGTCGATCGAGATGCCGAAGCCCCGAAGCAGCGTATTCACCGGGCTGTTATAGGACAGCAGCCCTTTGACGATCAGCGAGGAAACGACCCCCGACGACAAGTACGGCAGGAAAAAGCCGATCAGGAACAAGCTTTTGCAGCGCGGCAGCCCGCTTACGAGCACCGCCACGGTCAGCGCCATCACCGTCACGATCGGAATGAAGACGAGCATGAACTTGTAGGTGACCCAGAACGCGGAGCGCACGCCCGGCGAACGGAGCGCGTCCAGGAAATTGCCCAATCCGACGAAATGATATTCCGGCGCGATCAGATCCCAGTCGGTAATGGACAAATACAAAGACCAGACGAGCGGAACTACAAAGAACACGACGGAATAAATGAGGTACGGGCTGGTAAACAGCCAGCCCAACCTGTTGTTAGGCCGTTCCATAAGAAGACTCCTTTATTTCAGTGCGGCTTCGATGGCCTTCTTCATATTGGCCCAGCCATCCTGCGGCGAAATTTCGCCGCGCACCACCTTGTTCAGCGCCTCCTGACCGATCAGCGTTTGCAGCTCGTTATATTTCGCGTTATCTACCGGCGGCACGGCGTTCGGCACATTCTCCGCATACGGCGCCAGCTCCGGGTTAGCCTTCAAGATGGCCTGGAACGATTCGTTCGTCGTCAGATCGTCGCGCGCCGGCGGCAGCATCGTCTGCTCGAACCATTTCAGGTCGTTCTCCGGATTCGCGTAAACCCACTTCAGGAAATCCATCGCCGCTTTCTTCTGCTCTTCCGTAGCGGAGGCGTAGATGACGATCCCCTTCGTATCTGCGAACGTCTTGCTTGCCGCCGGGTCCTGGCCGTCAGGCACCGGCGGCATCGACAGCGCGAACGTCTCGCCGTATTTCATCTCCGGAAATTTCTCCTTCCAGTACGTGAATGTCCACGGGCCGAGATCGGCGAACACGCTCGTTCCGGTCTCGAACGGGTCGGTCGCATTCTGCGTCAGAAGGCCGCCGGCCTTGCGCAGGTTATCGAGGAAGGTCAGCGTCTCCACGCCGGCCTTGTCGTCTCCGACGAACCGGTTACCTTCGATGAAATTGTTGCCTCCCGACGCGGCGTTATAGAGCATGAAGAAGTCGAACCAGCGCTTCCAGGCGGTCGGATCGGCCAGGTCGGCCTTCGCCCACAGGTAGCGGTCTTTATTCGCCGCCTTCAGCTTTCCGGTCAGCTCCAGCACTTCGCTATACGTTTGCGGCGGCCGGTCATAGCCGAGTTCCTTCAAGAGGTCGATGCGCCAGCCGAACAGCATCGCATTGGAGTATATCGGCAATACATATTGATGGCCGTCCGCGAACGACCACGATTCGATCGTCTGCGACATGTTCCGGCTGCCGACGATCTCGGCAAAACCGGGCAGCGTATCGAGCGGGACGAGCGCCTTGCTTCCGGCCAGCTGCGCCGCGAACCCGCGGTTGATGTTCTCGGACATCGTCGGCGCACTCTTGCCGGCCAGCGCCGCCTGAATGCTCGCCTCCGAGCTCGGCGATTCCTTGATGGCGCTCACGTTGATCTTGACGCCGGGATTGTCCGCTTCGTACGCTTTGGCCATCTGCTGCCAATACGCCTGCTGCGTCGGATTGGGCGCCGCCCAAAATTCGATGGTCGTCACGCCGCCCTCGGCTGCGGCGCCGCCTCCCGGATTTCCTTGGCCGGTGGAGCAGGCGGACAACACAGAGCCTAACATGACCGATAAGAGAAGAACCGCGTTACTTTTTCTCATCGTCCCCAAGACCTCCCGAAAGATTCACCATTTTCGTCACGAAAGTAATGTAAAGTAACGTTACTTACAATAAAAACAAGGCAAATGAAAGCGTTTATGCCTTCATTATCATCATTATCAGCGAAAAAGTCAAGTTATAATGTCACATATCAATTTACAATGTTAACTTTACAAAATGATTTTGTAACGTTACAATTGTAGTGTTGACGCAAAGCTGCGCTGTCATTGACAATAGGAATATTCATAAGAGCAGGCATCGGATCGGCAGATCGCGGCCTTGACCAGGAAAGGGAAGAAAGGGATGAACGGCATGAAAGCGAAAGTGACGATGCAGGATATCGCCGACCGGCTTAATCTGTCCAAAAACTCCGTTTCGCAGGCGCTGACCGGCAAATCCGGCGTCAGCGAGACGACGCGGCAGCTGATTATCGAAACGGCGGAGCAGATGGGCTATGTATACAGCAAAGATAAGAAACGGCGGCAGCCGAATGCGCCGGGCGGGGGCAGTATTGCGCTGATCGCTTCCGATTTCGCGTTCTCCCAGAAAAACTTTTTCGGCGGCATCTATCTCAGCATCGAGAAGAAAGTGCGCGAGCGCGGCTACGAGCTATTGATCCAATCGGTCAACAAGGCGCAGGCCGCCGCGCTGGACCTCCCGCCGTTTGTAGCGAACCGGTCGGTGGCGGGGGTGCTGGCGCTCTCCCATATCACGACCGATTATATCAATGCCGTGATCGATACGGGCATCCCGACCGTGCTGATCGACCATCACCATCCCGATATCGCGGCGGACAGCGTGCTGACCAACAACCGGTTCGGGGCTTACGAAGCGGTGCGCCACCTGATCCGGCTCGGGCACCGGTCCATCGGGTATGTCGGAGATATCGCTTTTTCGCCGAGCTACTACGAGCGGCTGGACGGCTACCGGCTCGCCCTGCACGAGCACGGCCTGGAGGCGGACGACCGCTTTATCATCGATCACGCGCAGGAGGACAGCTCCTATATTAATAACCTTGTCCAGCAGCTCGATGCTCATCCGACCGCATGGTTTTGCGTCAACGACGGGCTCGGCTTCATGCTGAACTCCGCCCTGCAGCAGATCGGCTTGCGCGTGCCCGAGGACGTCTCCGTCGTCAGCTTCGACAACGGCTACTTGTCGCGCATCGCTACGCCAACGATCACAACGGTCAACGTCGATCTCGAGCTGTTCGGCAGTTGCGCGGTCGAAAGGCTCATGGAGCGGATCGCCGAACCGGACAAGCCGCTGACGGAAACGCTGCTGCCGACCAATCTGATCGTCCGCGAATCTTCGGCGTCGCCGAAAGTCTAAATCGGAAACGCAAACAACCTCCATGGGATGTGGAGGCTTTCGTTTATTGGTATATGAAAATAGGCCAACCGGAGTCCGGCTGACCTGGTTCAGGCAAAAACAGCGTCTTGCTTGCGAAAGAAGCGGCATCAAGGTTGAACCGATCAAGAAATCAGGATGATACGGACAAGGCCGACCCGTCCTGCCGAAGCGGCTTGCTGCAGCTGACCGTTCCCCGCCCAGGGGAATCCGGGATCGCATCCATGACGCACACCTGCTTTTGCACCTGGTATTTGTCTTTTATCGGAATGATCGAATATTCGACGGGGGACCATTCTCCGTAATGGTCGGTATCGTAGGTGAGGGCGACGGACACCTTCAGCTCGCTTAAATCCGACGCATCGACATTCACGATGGCAAAGTCGATGAGCGCAATGCCGTCGGAGCCTTTCCGGTTCACGACCTCCGTAAAATAGTCGTGAGCAATGCTGCGGGCCGCCGCCTCCGGATTGCTCACCACTTCCTTGACCGGCTTGCCCGACTTCGCTTCGGCCGGAACGTTCAACGCCTCCGCGCTGGCAATGCCTACGCAACCGGCAAACAGCAGCGCTACTAACAGAGAAGCAAATCGCGTCGATCTCTGCATCGTTTTCACCTCGGCACTCCATGATTACTTCAATAGTATACACATCATTCCCCTCTCATGTAAAATCGTTCCACATCGCAGATCGAGCTTTTGCAGCTCCTCCATGTGAGGCGGCGGCTCCAGCGCCAGCAGCGAGCAATCAGCAATATAAAATATGGCGAGATGCGCTCGTTCGCCTGAATGTCTCGAAGCAGGCCGTCCGTCACCTGGCCAACGCGCGGGAAGGGGCTCGACTCAGCGCCCGAGAAAGCGGATCGTCCCCGTCATTTCCGTTATCGTATCGGCCCTATGCCCGGCCATAGGCTGGGCGAACGACTCCTGCTTGGATTGCGGCACGCATTGCCGGTCCCCTTAATCCGTTAACAAAATTTTGCCGCTCCTCCCGGGCCGCTCGGCGGCGCGGACAGCTTCCCGAAACTCCGCGAGCGGGTAAGCCGCGGCGGCCGGCGGCAGCTGCAAACGGCTGTCCGCAACGGCCGAAATTAAGCGGCGGAACGTGTCCTGCCACACCGGCGCTGTCGTTCTGGCCAGCCAGTGCCGAAGATGGAACAAGGTCGCCCGGACCTGGGTTTCGCGAGCAATCGCGGCCCAATCGACCGGCACCCTGGACAGCAGGCCGATCGACAAGTACGTGCCGCCGGGCTGCAGGCAGCGGGCCAGCTTCGTCCCTTCCGGCCCGCCAATGGCATCGATGGCGGCGGTAGCGCCGCGGCCTTTTGTCAGCTCCATGACCGAGGGGTACAGGTCGGCTTCCGCCGTGTGAACGATATGCGCCGCGCCAAGCCGGAGCAGCTCTTTCGTATGTACGCGGTTTCGGATTACGGCAATCAACCGAAAGCCCCGCAGCTTCGCCAGTTGGGCGATCACGCGGCCGAGCGATGAGCCTGCGGCATTGACCAGCACGATGTCGCCCGGCTTAAGCGCCAGCACCTCCGTGCACACGAGCCACGCCGTAAGCGGATTAATATATAGCTGCGCCGCTGTCGCGTCGCCCAGCTCGTCCGGGACGGGCACGGCCAATGCCGCGGATGTTCTCACAACTTCCTGCCACGTGCCCTCTCCCCTCAAGGGCAGCACGCGCCGCCCGACAAGCTCCTTCGGAACGTCAGGCCCGACCTCCTCGACGATGCCGACGCCTTCGTAGCCGGGCACGGCGGGAAGCGCTATGCGGTGGGCGTAAGACCCGCGAATCGGGATCAAGTCCGACGGGTTGATCGGCCGCGCCTTCATGCGGACGAGCATTTCTCCGGCTGCCGGCGGCGCCAACGTCATCCGTTCCCAGCGCAGCACCTGCTCAGGCTCTCCGAATGTATGATAGCGTATCTGCCCAGCTTTCAGCATCGTTTCCTCCTTCGCCGTGTTGTCTGCTGCTCGGCTGACGGTCGCCGGCCTTCATGCCCCGACATCTCCTTCCCCTTCGGCAGCGGGAAAATATTTCCGAATGCCAGATAGCACGATGAGCATTCCCGTCAGGCAAGGAGCCAGCACCTTCTCCGGATGCAGGGCAGCAAGCGCATCGGCCAGCTCGTCCCCCGCCAAATAGCCGAAGCCGAAAAACAGCAGCGTCCACGTCACCGCGCCGGCATACGATACCGCTGCGAACGTCCGGTACGGGATGCGACTTGCTCCCGCCATAACCGGCGCGATGTAGCGGATGATCGGAATGAAGTAGCTGACGAATAAAGCGATGCCCCCATACCGGTGAAACAGCCGTTCGGCCGCCGCCATGGAACGGCCGTACTTGCGATGTTTTCTAAGCTTCTCGACCAGCGGATTGCCGAAATGCTTGCCGATCAGAAAACCAGCCGTAACCGCAGTGATCATCCCGGAAACGATGCACAGATATACGAGCCAAGGGAGCAAGCCCCCGTTGCCGGTAATCAGGCCGCTCGTCGTCACGATCACCTCATTGGGCAGCGGAATGCCGAACGGCCCGAAGCTTAGCGCCAAATAAAAGATCCAGTACCCGTACTGATCGACCAAATTTATGAAAAAGCCGCTGTCCATCGCCGTCTCTCCTTCTCTAATCGCTTTCTTTATCGGTATACCTTGATACTACCTGACAAATGTGAAAACCGTTTTAAGAAAATGCTTAAGAAAACGATATTTTTGGAGAAGGATCATTCAAAATTGCGGGAGACGAGTCGGGATACGGTGCGGTATAGATGGAGGGGGATAGGAGTGCGGAGGGCACACGCGAACCTCGACGCCGCACCAGCCATTGCCCGCCGGGCCATACCTGCCTGCGGTTGTGCTGCGCCTGTTTGCCGTGGATGCCTTGCCTTTAAGCGCGGCTGCGCCTACAGGGCCAGGGCATGCCTTGCGCCCCCTCGCATTGGTTTATAGTGCCGCCATAACGATAGCTTCTGCGGCGGCCCTGCCTATCGCACAGACTTTGCGTCTGCGGGGAACACGAGCCCGAACTGGCGCCGGGCCTCGTCCAGAATGCCGAGCGTGAGCAAAGAATGGGCGTGCGAATTGACGGGCGACTCCCGCAGGCCGGAGCGGATCAGCCGAATAAATTCCTGCGCTTCGTAGAACATCTCGTTCGCGTGCTGCTGCCGCGTCAAATCCTCCGTCGATCCGTCGCGGTAGCGGATTTGTACGCTGGACGGGCGGCTGATTTTATCGATGATCATCGTGCCATGCTCGCCCTGAATCTCCGCAGGCAAGTAGGAATCGGTCATTTTCGAATGGATGACGACCGCATCCATATCCTTGTACTGCAGCGTCACCGTCCCTTCCCCGTCGACTCCGGACTCCAGCATGACGCCGCTCGCCTGCACCCGCTCGGGTCTTCCGAACAGCACGACGGCCGGATAGACGCCATAAATGCCCAAATCCATCAGGGAGCCATTGGAGAACGCCGGGTTGAACGCATTGAGCACCGTTCCCTTCTTATAGGCGTCATAGCGCGACGAATACTGACAAAAGCTGGCGAAATAGCGGCGAATCGGCCCCAGCTTGGGCAAATGCTCGCGCACCGCGGCAAAGTTGGGGAGCACTGTCGACTTCATCGCTTCCATTAGCACAACGCCATTGCGCTTCGCGGCTTCGATCATCTCCTGCAGCTCGGCGGCGTTGGAGGCGATGGGCTTCTCGCACAGCACATGCTTGCCATGATTCATGCAGACGATCGCCTGTTCCGCATGCAGCGAATTCGGGCTGGCAATATACACGGCGTCGATCGCGCCGCTGGCCGCCATCGCCTGCAAATCGGTGTAAACCGCTTCGGCTCCGTGCTTGCGGGCGAACTCCCGCGCCCGTTCCTCCGTCCGCGAATAGACTGCCGCCAGCACAAACTCTCCCGTCTCTCGCGCCGCTTCGATAAACGACTCCGTAATCCAATTCGTTCCGATAACCGCAAAACGTATCATGTCAGGCTCCTTTGTCCGATATTCTCACCGTTTATCATGGGCTAGCCCGCACCATTTGTCAAACGGTCGCTCCTCTGCGGAGCATCCCCGTTCAAACTGCGGAAGGTGCGCTATGGCCGCCGCTGAACATACATACCCCTTTTCCATGCCGCGGCCAAGAAGATGCTCCGAATAATCGCTATAGCATCCGGTTATAATCACATTGTCCAATATTTATCACGCATGGAGGTATGACTAATGGCGCTTGTACCGTACGAACCGTTCCGCCATCTCGAGAACATGAGACGCGAGCTGGACCGGTTTTTCTCGCATGATTTTTCCGGTCTGAAAGGGGGCCTGGCACATGTTTTTGGCCATCTGAATGTCGATGTGTACGAAACCGGGCATGAAGTGGTGGCGACCTGCGACATCCCGGGACTGGAGAAAAAGGAAGACGTCAGCATCGACGTCGACCGCAACGTGCTGACGATCAGCGGAACGGTGAACCGGGTGAACGAGGTGAAGGAGGAGCATATGCACCGGCAGGAGCGTTTTGCCGGCCGTTTTCACCGGTCCGTTACCCTGCCGCACGACGTATCGCCTGAGGGCATCAAAGCGACGTACCGGAACGGCGTGCTGGAAATCCGCATGCCGAAGCAGCAGGGAGATACAAGAAAACGCATCGACGTTCAATTCCATTAAGCCAACGCCGCTGCAGCCTCGCAAGCCATTAAAGCAGACCTGGTCCTCGGGATCAGGTCTTGTTCTGCCATCCACTCGTCGAGGCTTAGTAGAAGCGGAATGGCCGCCATTCTCCACTTGACCTGCCGATGAACGCACAGCAGCGCGAGGACCAAAGTATGCGATATTCGTTCCAGACAGCCGTGCTTGCGACCGCGGGCCAGAGCTCGCGCATGTAACGCCATCAAGGAGAGACGCCCCATTGGTCGCCGCCATACATTCTCTCTGCAAAATCACTCGTACGCAAACCGCATACGCGGGGAACATGACGATATCGGCGTACGCGATTGCAGCGAGGCGGGATCACCCCCGCACACGCGGGGAACATCCCGAAATAGACAGAACGCCTACTAACAGGATAGGATCACCCCCGCACACGCGGGGAACATGTAGTCAATCGCGATGTATCGGCTTGCCAATCGGGATCACCCCCGCACACGCGGGGAACATCGGC
Source organism: Paenibacillus ginsengihumi DSM 21568 (assembly GCF_000380965.1). GTDB lineage: Bacteria > Bacillota > Bacilli > Paenibacillales > NBRC-103111 > Paenibacillus_G > Paenibacillus_G ginsengihumi. The sequence goes on from NZ_KB905604.1 coordinate 16,638, forward strand.
CATTACTCCGGCACGGGTACAGGGTTGGCGGATCACCCCCGCACACGCGGGGAACATTTATACCACGAAATACGGCAATATTGTATTAAAGGATCACCCCCGCACACGCGGGGAACATCCGCGCGCGGGTTGGTAAACGGGCGACATCAGAGGATCACCCCCGCACACGCGGGGAACATTTTGACATCTCTACTATTGAGGACGGGGTTCTCGGATCACCCCCGCACACGCGGGGAACATTAAAACAAAAACCAATAGGTGCAACACCAACTAGGATCACCCCCGCACACGCGGGGAACATATAAACTGTCAGGCCCTTCTCCTCTTGGATCTAGGATCACCCCCGCACACGCGGGGAACATCTTTATCATCTTCGGATTGAAGTTGAGATTCAAGGATCACCCCCGCACACGCGGGGAACATTACGTTTGCCATTATTATAATCCTCCTCGTATAGGATCACCCCCGCACACGCGGGGAACATAACAACATATTATTTCTCATTTTTGACCCCATAGGATCACCCCCGCACACGCGGGGAACATCTCCAATGGGGGCAGCCATAACGGCGAACTGTCGGATCACCCCCGCACACGCGGGGAACATTAAATCTTCGTGGAGCGTTACAACGATGATTCCGGATCACCCCCGCACACGCGGGGAACATTATATAGCTCGACATCCCCGGACAGTGAAGTTGGGATCACCCCCGCACACGCGGGGAACATCGTTACGGTTTCCGCGCAGATGAAGGTCGGATGGGATCACCCCCGCACACGCGGGGAACATACTAAAAAAATCCCGTAATCATCCGCTTTTTATAACTCTTGCTCCCTGATTTCATTGAGTTTCTGATAAAGTTGCATTGTGGCAAAACAGTCATCCAAACTGCGGTGCAGCCGTTTAACCGGGATCTGAAAATAGTCAACCAACGTATCCAGCCTGTAATTTGCCAACTTATCAATGCAGCGTTTGGCCAGCGAGTTCGTATCCGTCCGTTGATTGGTAATAAGCGGAAAACCGTATTTTGCGCACGCCGCCCGGATAAAAGCGTAGTCGAAATAGCCATGATGCGCTATCACCGGCAAATCTCCGATAAAAGCAAGGAATTCGGGCAATACTTCCTCCAACCGTCTCCCCTCAGCCTGTAGCATCTCTTCCGTTAATCCGGTTAATTTCGATGCAGAGGGCGATATCCTGCCATTAATCTTCAACAAGGCTTGAAAAGTCGCTTCCACCTGCCGCTCCCGCACTTTCACCGCACCAATCTCCATCATTTCATCGCGTTCCGGGGACAATCCTGTCGTTTCGACATCGATGACGACATAATCATGCCAAGGCCGATAGACGCTTTTCGTCATGCGCTTTGCTGTCTGCATCTTTGCCGACCTGCTGAATTTACCGTTTAACGTTTCCTCTGGTACGGCGTCCCGACTTGCTATTCGAGGCAACGATGGGCGTAGCATCAATTTCAGTCCGTCAAAATCAATCGGTTCCCATTCCGCGTTATGGGTTCGAAAGTCCAAACCTTGCTCGCTTGTGCCAGAATGAAATACCATGATCGCCCGGCCGCTTTGAACATGTTCCTGAACCCGGTGCCAAATCTGTTCTCGTACCCTTGCACTAACTCGCCCCACGTACACGCCGGTATCGATTTCCAGCAGCCACCTCGTCAATTCTCCGCGCAAGGAAGGCGGGCCGTTCGTTAATGTAAGCACGATCATGAGCGTTCCTCCAGCAGATTTCCATAACCTTCTTCCAGTCCTTCGTCATCCTCATCCAATCGTTTGCCGTAAGACACCCCATGGGCCACGGCCCCAGTTCTATCATCCCATAATCGTACAATGTTGACATCCAGGCGCTCATCCTGAGCCTCTTCCTTGTCCAGCAGCAAGGCGCGAATGTCTCTCACCACGGTTTCCAAAATACGTCCATCCGCGATCGCATCACGCACTCGCCGCCGCGTCGTCCCGCCGATATCCTTCGGCTGTTCTGCCGCTACCTGAAAAGCGATCGGAATCGTCAACTCCGCCTTGTACAGATCAGCAATATCGTACACAAACGATCGCTCATGTCCGGTATGAATGAACCCCAGCCCTGGCGAGCAACCCAAAGCGACGATGACGCTGTGCACCACCCCGTACAGACAGGCATGAGCCGCTGACAATGCCATGTTCACCGCATCGCTTCCCCCGAAATCATTCGGATTATAAACCCTGCCTTTCCAGTGAACCCCCGTATCCTGGGATACTTTCCGATAAACCGCACGAATTCTGGCTCCCTCGCGTCCCCGCAACTGCTGCATGGACAATTTGGATACATCTTCATCCGGAAAGCGAAGCTGATACATGTGGCGGGCCACCGCAATCCGCGATCTTGTATTGGATACCAATTCCGCCTGGCGAATCAACAAATGCGCCGAGTGGGTGAGCGGTTGCCCGTGGGCATAATATCGAACGCCTCTCTCCCCCACCCAGATGACACTGGTTGCCGTATCGCCGATCAATTCTATCGCACGATGACTGATTGTGGAACCGGGGCCCAGCATCAGCACGCCCAGCGATGCAGCCGGAACGTGTACAGTACCACGCGCATCCGTTACCGTGATCGCTCCGTCCTGACGATTGATAGTACACCGTTCCAGATAAAGAAACGAAAACCGGTCACGTACGGTTGGAAGAGCGTGCAGCCCGGGCTTGTCCATGCTCGTACGTTTTGAACCCATATCATCCCCCCGCAATCGGCATGATCGTCATCAGGCCGCAGCCATACGCCTTAGCTCTCCCGATGCCGCTGGTCAGCGCTAACCGAAAGCGTTCAGCGTCTGTGATGGATAACACTCCTTCGAACGTGGCGGTGCGCAGTACAACACGATGTTGGCCTTGCGTTGCTTTGCGGAATGTTTTCCAATCAGTGTGAACGACATTAAATTCTTCCGGTTTCACGGCAAAACCGCAACCTTCTGCCCGCGCCATCAGCCATTGCTTTTGTTGTTCCGGGGTAACGTGTGCGAAGACTTTGCCTCTACCGGTACGTTCATCTGCTTCTCTGGCACTGCTGCGCACCGGATTGGCCCGCAAGCGAAATTGCCAGCGCTGGCCGTTGCGCAGCTTGTCCAGAAAAGGAGCGTACGCTTTCGTCTCTCCCTGTGGCTGGACGTCCGGATATCCGAACTGTTGGATCAAAGATGTCAAATCCGGCCGATCTTCACTCAGCAGGAGCAGACAACACTTGTCCGCCACATAATCCACACGCCACAGCAGCCGCTTGCGAGCTGATTCCGGCCTGGAACCATTCCTCGGGAAGCTGGATTCCACTGCCCCATGGATGATTTGGGGAGAAGCGAGGGCACGCTGCGTATCCCTCTTGCGATCATTCAATATCACCCGCGACAAGTACATCGACTAATCCCCCTCCAATCCCAGGAACGGATCATGATCTGTCGCCTGTTCAGGATGCCGCTCCCCGGCCGCCGTATCGGTCGGCATCGTCTTCTCCGCAATCCGGCGAAATCCATGCTTGCGATGTGCCGAATCATAAGACAGCGGGAGATCCCGCTGCACATAAGCACGCGATTCGCCTGGTTCAGCATCATAAACAAAACGCCACTGGGACGGCTTTCTGTCCGTCAACGGCGGCTCTTCCTGCAGCGCGGATAACAGCGGCCTTCCGGAACGGATGCCCAGCGACACCCGGCCTTCCGGAGGGCAGGAACGGCGTCCGAGAAACAGCGGATAGGCTGGCTGACGCAAGGCACGGTCAATCGCCGTCAGCTGCTCCTCCGATCCCTCCAGACCGACAAGAAACACGGCATCGGCGAGATAGTACCGGTGCGTTACATAGGCCAGCTTGTCCCGCCGGGCAGTATGAAAATCCCGCAGCAGCGCCCCTTCTCGATCCACCCTGACGCCAAAACGCAGCCGCAACAAATCCTCCACACTTTCATGACGCCTGCGTCCAAGCGCTGCCGCGATCATCCCGATGACACCGCTTTTCGTCGGCACCCGTTCGGTGCCCCTGCGTTCAAACTTGGCATCGCTCCCCCAGGACTGCAGCGGAGCCGCCAGCCGCAACAGCAACGTGCTCATAAGACATTCCTGCCAGCGGGCAAGTGTTCGGGCAGCGCTCTCGCCAAAGTATCGAGCAGTTCAGACAGCGGCATCGTGTCTCCCAACTCCGACAAAAATTCGCCGGTGACGAGCGACAAAACCGGTTCTCCGGCAAACTGCCCGTATACGTTGCGGGCATGGCGCACGAGGCGCCGGGCGGACGGCGCAACGTATCCTTCATCGCTGGCCGGCACCGGTTTTTCGTAAGCGCCCACCAGGTTGATCGGCTGGTCATTGCGCAAGGTGACGAGTACCGCGTCCGGCAAAGTCCGGTTGGCACACGAATTCTGCCTGCCTGTGGGCATGGAGCAGACAAAGGCGCGAACGAACTGCACCGCCGCCTGCACCGTATCTTCGGCCAACTGTTCCGCCAGCTGGTGTACCGCCACAGTGGCGTACCGATACATGGTGGACGAATTGAACTCCATCGTGCCGATATGACTCGCTCCTGTGCTGTCCTCCATAGTCAGATCATCCACTGCCGTGAAGTAATCATATTCGTTGCTGACCTTATGCGTCGACAAGCTGTGCGCAACTTGCGCCGAAGCATCCGTGTTCAGGGAAGGATCGTCGGCCACCATACGCCCGAACAGCGCTACGTCGATAGCAGGATGGTCACTTAAGGCTCTGGCGATCTTTTTCTTATCCTCTCTGGACAAACTTCCCTTCAGGAGTTCCGGTTCCTGCGCGGCGAGTTGAGCCAACGCCCCGGCTTGCGACCGGCTGAGAAAAAACAGCGCATCCGTTCCTTTCTCCACCGATTTGATCTTGAGTCCGGCCGCCTCGAGGATTTTTTGCGCAGCGGCCTGGGGATCGTCTGCCGCACCGCGGCGTTGAATTTCTTCCGCTATCATGTCCACGATTTTTTTCGTGCGAACTCCCAGCTTTTCTTCAGGGAGCAAGTCCTTGAACATCACGCGGATGGCCCGTTTCCAGCTCTGCGAGGAGACGCGCGAGCGCGTCACGCCGCCATATGTGGCCGTTTTCGGACTTCCGGTGTCATCCCGATTGATGCAGCTGACCGGGACCGTTTGCAAGGCATGGACATCAAGATACAGACGGGTTGAATAAGACATGGATATCATCTCCTTATTTCTGATCATTGGACCCATTGTCGGAACGTTCCTGAGGCGGTTGCCAGTAAAATTGTCTTCCCCACTGGAGGCGAATACGGTCCCGTCTGATGGGATACTGAAAGTCAAACAGCTCTTTCGCCAGCAACGGATAATCCAGCTTGATGTCTTCCGCACGCAGCAACTGGACAAGCCCGCGCAGATGCCATACCAACTCTTCATAGCTGTCTGCCGTCACCGCGGCCAAGAAGCGGCGCGTGATCGCGGTTTCCCGCTCCGAATTTCGCCGGATCATTTCGCGCATGGCCCCTCCCAGTGTGGCGCCTGATTCGCTCATCCATTTCTCCTTTTTGCCTTGCTGATGAAGCGCAAATAACGTCAACGCCGTGTGCGCCGCCCGTTCGCCAAAACTCGGCTGTTCGTCGTTACCTTGCAGGCTCTCCGGCATCCCGTCGAGCGTCACTTCCCACAGCTCCGGCAGGCTGCCCGGTTCTTTGCCGACACCGCGGCGAAGCTTCGCCAACGTTGCTGCAAGCCTCGACTCATTGTTGATATGGGACAGGCGGGTGATGCGTGCCTGAACGAATTGACTAATTTGCCCTGCTTTGGACGGTTTCACCTTTCTTCCCTCCCTTCAATGTATTATGGTTGGCAGTTCGATACAGAAATTGATTATATGCTTGCGGGACCGAGTAACGGATCTTCTGACCATTTTCTTCAAAGGACCGCTCCGCATAAGCGCGCAAGCCGCATTGCTCCACCAACTCTCTCCCCAATCCGCGGACGATGCGCTGGGCTTGCTCCCACCATTTGGCGGACATCTCATCTGGATTCTGTGCAGGGTCGATCTCTTCCAGAAGCTTCCGGAACGGCCTGTCCAACCGATAGTACGCTTGTTCCCGAGCTTCGCTCGCCGTGCGGCGAAGGCGATTCGCATCGCTGTCTCCCGTCACTCTGGCAATATTTTGCGCGAGCTGGCCGACTTGTCCGACCAGCAGCTCGGTCGTTTCGATTTCTTGCAAAATGCGGCCGATCCACCGTTCCTCCATGAGGTCGCCGTCCAGCAAATCTCCATGGAAAGCAATGCCGTCGCTGAACACATCATCGATGAAAAAATCTTTGTCGCCATACTTGACAGCGGCGATTTGGAAACGAAACAGCGGACGGTTGACAATTTTTCGATTATTCAACTGCTTTACCCAACTGACGACCCCGGGGCTGCGATGACCGCTGCTGTTCGCGAAGAGTGCCGCAAAATCCCGCCAAACTTGCCGCGACGGATCGTGACGGCGAGGTTTGTATTCTTCGGGCCCGCCGCCAGATTCCTTGCTTTTCCGCCATACGGTCATCTGTTCGGCAAACGCATTTTCCGGCGGAAAGAAATCGCCGCCGAGCAGCGAATACCCGATGACTTTGCCGCCGCTCCGCTTCAGCTGCAGGCGGCGCGACTGCAGCGTAAGAAGTGCTGCCGGATGATTGGGCTGCGCGATTTCGCAGCGTTCTTCCGTTCTAACTTCATTCTGTTCCCATATCGCATCGCCCTGTTCCCACAGGGTCTGTCCGTCACGCAGCAACGTGAGATTCAACATCAGCGTTTCGAACAGATTGTTCCCGACGGCAACGACGAGCCCCAACTTGCCAAGCCATCCCGCTCCCGGGCTGGGCAAGTTCTTTCCTTTCGGTTTGGCTGACGTGTCGTCATACCCGTTGACATACAGCAGCCAGCGTGCGGCTTCCGCATAGGTCAGCCAGCCCTTGGTCTCCCCGCTGCGGGAAGAGAACAGGCGGATCTTGTTGCCGCTCTCGGCCAGTTCGCCGTTCAACTTCGCCGCGGAATAGTCCGTCGCCTTATCCAGGCCGGGCACCTGATAGAACGGGCGTTCGGGATGGAACAACCAGAACCGGTCCTCAAAGTGTTCCAGATATTGCCGGAGGATCGGATGGGAAAACTGCCCGCCTTCCCATACTTCCTGCCAGCGCCGAAATGCGGCGGCCGGAGTAACCTCAGCAGAACCGTCATCAAACAGCGGCTCGGAAACTCCCTGCAGATTGAACTTTCCATATACACAGTGCAGAATCGCCAGCAGCAGACGCAATACCGCGATATCCTGCGTCGGCAGCTCGCCGGCCAGGCCGCGAAACTGATGGGCTCGCGCAAACAGCTCGAGCAGGCCGACTTCTTCGGTGAATCCATCCTCTTTCATTACGACGATCCACGGTTCCCGCAGCAAATTAAACTCCGCCTTCTCCGTTGTCACTTTCCACAACTTCCCCCTTTACGGTATAATCCAGCCCGAAATCGGGATGGTAGGTTAAACGGTAGTTGCCGAATTCCGCCTGCAAATGTTCGTCCAGAATCAGAAACAGTTCGCCGCGCAACCATGACGATTGCTGCCATGCTCCCAGCAGTTGCCTGTTCGACTGTCTCAGACGTTCAATGTTGGCATCCAATTCCTTGGGCTTTCCGCATACAGCGGCGGGCAGCCGTACACTGCATTGAGCAAGCTTGCGAGCTATCTCCTCGGACGGTTCACGATGCCGGTCCAGCTCCGCCCCATTTTCGATCCAGGGCAGGAAAGCGACACCGCCGGAGGCCGTCCATTGGATCAGCAGCACTTCGATGGAGTCCTCAGTATCGCGCACCGCAGCCTCGCCTTTTTGGTCCGACACATCGGTGTTCAGCCATCCGATCATATTCTCCATGCCCATGGGGGCACACATACGAAACGCGTCTGCCTTGTTTCTCTTTTTTTCCAGCAGCAGGCGGTACTCGGACTCCGCTTGCCGGCAAGCTTCCGTATCCGGCAGGAGAGAGCAGCGCAGATCGTACACGTCCTGCACAAGATGGGGAATGTCTTCCGGCAGCGTCACGCGCTGGGGGAGACGAGCCTTCGTCCGCATCAGTAAATATTTACTGTATATCTCGGCGCTGGCGCTGTCCAACTCGTCTTGGCCCGCTCCTGTGACGAAACATAGAGGCTGTCGCAGCCGCGGCGGCCGCGGCCGGTCATGCCGATGCAGCCGTCCGATGCGCTGCAGCAGCAAATCGATCGGGCAAAGATCCGTGATCAGCACATCGAAATCGATATCGAGCGATTGTTCCAGCACCTGCGTCCCCACAACGATGCGCAAGGAAGGTCTGGTTCGACCGAAGCCTGGCTTCCCCAACTCTTGCCTCAATTGTTCTTCTTTCGCAATGCGATCCGGCGTCAAAAATCGCGAATGCACCAAGTGTACCGCGTCATCGCCGAACCTCGTCTTGAATGTGCGCGCCAGTTTCTGCGCCCGGCGAACCGTGTTCACAATCACCCCGGCACAGCCGCCGTCAGCCAACCATTCCGATAATTTATCGGCAATCGCGTCATCGTCCAGCCGCACGATCTCGACCTGTTTCCGCGATTCGCCCGACGGTACCAATGCCTGCCTGACTTCTCCGCCGTCCGTGTAGGTGATCAGCGGATAGGCACGGCGGACCACCCACTCCGGTGTTTCGGTCCGGGAGGACGGATCGGGCTGGTCATCGCTTGTTTTTTCCTCGAATGGATTCCAAACTTTTCGCTGTCCTGCCGCCTGAAGCTTCTTGCCGCAATACGCTTCGACCACCATCTTCCGCTTCTCCGCCGGCAGCGTCGCCGACAGCACAACGACGGGAACGCCATATGCCCCCAACCAATTCAATGCCCGTTCCAGGTAACAATTCATATGAGCATCGAACGCATGACACTCGTCGATGATGACGACCTTGTTCGCCAAGCCCAAATGGCGAAGCATCACATGCTTCTGCTTCAATGCCGCCATCAGCAGTTGATCGATCGTGCCGACGACAAAATCATCCAGCATGGCCCGTTTGCGTCCGGTAAACCACTCGTGGACATATACGCCGGCCTCCTCATCCTCAGCGATGTTCCACCCGTTGGCGAGGTTTTGAAACATTCGATTAAACTGCGCCTTGCCGTGCATCAGCCGGATGGACTGCGCTTTCTCCGTCTCCAGCCGCGACACCCATTCCTTAACCCTGGGAAATATTCCGTCCGATGTCGCTTGCGTCGGCAGGGCAAAAAACACTCCTCTGCGGTTCGTCATGTCCATCAAAATCTCGGCGGCGACGAGCGCGGCTTCCGTTTTCCCCGCCCCCATCGGCGCTTCAATCACCATGATCCCGGGAGCACCGACTTGTTCCAGCACTTGTCTGACGGCGTCCTGAACCGGATACGGCGACCGGATGCCGAATCGCAATTCATAAAGGTCTGCATGCTTCCAACGGTGGCCTGCCTCAAATGGAATGAACCCCAGCTGCTTCCACGCCATAGCCGCTCTCTTCCGCGAATCCGGCATCGAAGTATCGCCCAACCGCATATAGGGAAAAAGGCTCGGATCACTGGCGATCCAGTCCGCAACAATCAGCAAGCCGCTGAACAACACCTGCGCGGCGGCGTCCAATTCGGGCAGCTCTGCCGCCGTGCTATATCCCGCCAGCGCCAAAGCATGCTCGATCAATTCATGCTGCACTTCATGCCACGCTGCCTCATTGCCCATGTCATAATTTTCCTGATATATCTCGAAATTGTTCAGCAGCAGGTTCACATCCGGCGGCTTGCCGTGGTGTGCACCGAGAACGACGGCTGTACTGACAGGACATCCGGCATTGTGCAGCAATACTTGTGATGCCAACGCATGCGGCGTCTTCTCGCGATACATAAAGCGGCTTTGGCGTTCCAGCGGCAGTCCCGAACGGATGATCTGATCAAAAACCGGTTCATCCAATTCCCGGTTCCCGCACTCCATAGAGGCAAAAGCGGGCGAGGCTTTGCCGAGATCGTGCACCGCAGCCAAAAACACCAGCAGTCTTTCCGCATCTTCTTCCGTTCCGCTGGCTATTCCTGACGCCAATCTCCGTTTCACTCCGGCGGGCACCCATCGAGCCCATAATAGCCGCGCCGCTTCCGCGGTATCCGACAAATGGACAGGCAATGGCAGCCACAAAAGGTCGCCACTGCGCGATTTTTTCGCCCACAGGCTTCGCGCTTTGCTTGAAAACAATGATTTATTCACGATCAATCCCCTGCTTTCCCTATGATCGCCGGCTTATTCGGCGCTTTTTCGCCCGGCGGCGTCGCCAGGCTCTCGGCTTCGTTGAACAGGTTCTGCTCGAGTTGATCTGGATTCAGAGACGGTCGCATTCCATATTATCGCATACCATTTTGACAACTGCTTGTCAGGAATGGACGTTCGTGTTGCGGTTTTGGGATATCCACCATTTATTTCTATTATATCAATATTTGAGAATATAGCAATATTTATTTATAAGAAAATAAAAACTAATATTAGTTTTTATTTTCTCGAGATATTTATCTCCACCTACATGCGGGGAACACATACTAAAAGAAAATCCCTACTTCGTGTGAGTAGGGATTTTCGCCCCCGCATATGCGGGGAGCATGGATATACCCTTAATCAGAAACTGGAACCTAATCGGATCACCCCTGCCATTGCAGGGAACACATCGCAGTTTCAGTATGAGCAATCCTATTATTTCTTCGCATCACTTGGCCTAGTGGCGGCCCGCGAATTCCTCATTGGCGTTCGAACTCCGCGCTAGCGCTGTCCCTCCCCGGAAACACCGGTCACATGAGGCGCAAATCCTGCAAAAAATACAACATTTCTCGTATCCTTCGCACTAGATGCGGGGGATTGTTGTAATTCGTGCAACATTTTGGGCGAATTTGGCTTTAAATCTCGGAACACCGCCCGAAATGTTGCACTTTTTGCAACAATGAGCGGCATATGCGGTTTATCCCCCCGTTTTTGTTGTACAAAATACAACATTTGCTGACTCTCTTGAAAATTGGGCGGTATCCAATGTGCCGAATTGCAGCAATTCATCTGTAAATTCAGTGTATCCATTTCCCAGAACAATTGCAACCACAATGGTACTGCCGCCCATTGCGACACGCCATAACAGTCAGCCCCCCATTCCTTTCCCAAATACAGCTGCTTCCTGCCTTTTCACAATATCGGAAGCAAGCGGCCCCGTCAAAGCTGCATTCACGAACATTGGATAGACATCTATGACGGGCGCTTCCTTCGTCGTCGGTCATCGTCCGCGATACTGGAAAATTCGCCGAAGGGCTTCGGCGAATTTATCCCTGCTATCCCTCAAGCAGCAGCGTCTCCGGATCTTCCAGCAGCTCCTTGACGGTGACGAGAAAACGCACGGCCTCGCTGCCGTCCACTATCCGGTGGTCATAGGAAAGCGCAATGTACATCATCGGGCGATTTTCCATCTTCTCCTCGTCGATGGCGATCGGCCGCCACTGGATCTTGTGCATGCCGAGGATGCCGACCTGCGGGGCGTTCAAAATCGGCGTCGACATGAGCGATCCGAACACGCCTCCGTTCGTAATCGTAAACGTCCCGCCTTGCAAATCGGCAAGCGCGAGCGAGTTCGAACGCGCCTTGGCCGCCAGCTCCGCGATCCGCTTCTCGATCTCGGCGAAGCTGAGCCGGTCGGCGTCGCGGACGACCGGCACGACGAGCCCTTCTTTGGCCGCCACTGCGATGCCGATATCGTAATATTTCTTGACCAGGATCGTCTCGCCGTCGATCTCCGCGTTCAGAAGCGGATACGCCTTCAGCGCCCCCACGACCGCCTTCGTGAAAAACGACATGAAACCGAGCCCTACGTCGTGCTTCTCCTGGAACGACTGCTTGCGGCGCTTGCGGATGTCGAGGATAGCCGACATATCGACCTCGTTGAACGTCGTCAGCATCGCCGCCGTCTGCTGCGCTTCGACGAGTCGGCTGGCAATCGTCAGCCGGCGGCGCGACATGCGGATGCGCTCGGTCGGCTTGGCGGCGGCCGGGTCGCCTTCTCCCGCGCCTGCCGGCGAGACTTGCGATGGCGCGGACGGCGCTCCCGCTGGCGACATTTGGGATGGCGCGGACGGCGCTCCTGCCGGCGGGGCCTGCGGCGGCGCGGACGGCACCCCTGCCGGCGACATTTGCGGCGGCGCGACATGCGCCGCTATCGGCGTCAGCGATACGCCTCCTGCGGAGGCGACATCGCTGACGCCGATTCGCCCGGCCGGGTCAGCCGGCTCCACCTGCCGCAGGTCGATGCCGCGCTCCCGCGCCAGCTTGCGCGCCGCCGGCGTCGCCACCGCCGGCAAGCCGCCCCGGGCGGCGGCCGCTCCCGGCGCGCTCGGCGCATGCGCGGCAGCCGGCGCCGTACCAGCCGCCGGCCGCTCCGCCCATACAGCCGCCGATCCGGCCTGCGCGCCTCGCGCCTCCGCTGCGGCTTCCGGCGCGGGCGCAGCTGCCGCTTGCGCTGTCGTCGTCTGAGCGGCCGCACCTTCGCGGATCGTGCCAATTACCTCGCCGACCTGCACCGTATCGCCTTCGGCTTTGCGAATCTCGGCGACGACGCCGGCAATGTCCGCGTTCAGCTCCAGATTCACCTTGTCCGTCTCCAGCTCAGCGAGCAGATCGCCCTGGCCAACCGCGTCGCCCACCTTGACGACCCATTTTGCAATCGTGCCTTCGGTTATCGATTCGCCCATTTCGGGCACCCTGATATCGGCCATAATGAACCGCACCTCCTTATCGATCTCGCGCTTTTTTTGGCACCGTCCGTCATTCAGTTTTCCCCTGCGCCAACGCCTGCTCCAGCAGCAGCTTCTGCTCGCGGGCGTGAACGTTCTGATACCCGCTCGCCGTGCTGGCCCGCTCGGGCCGCCCCGCGTACAGCACCTCCGCCCTCTCGGGAGCGAGATGCCGCAGATAAGGCTGGACGAAGCTCCATGCTCCCATGTTGCGGGGCTCCTCCTGCAGCCACATAAGCTCACGCACATTGCCGTAGCGCCGAACGACCGCCGCCAGCTCGTCTTCCGGGAACGGATAGAGCCGCTCCACGCGCACGACATGCAGCCAGTCAAACCGTTCCGCTCCTTCGGCCTCCATCGCTTCTTCGAGGTCGATGGCGACTTTGCCGCTGCACATTAACAGGCGCGTCACCCGCTCCGGTCTGCCGCCGGGGCCGGACGGCTCCAGAATCGGCATGAACTTCCCTTCGGCGAATTCGGAAGCCGGGGAAGCGACGCGCGGGTGGCGGATGAGGCTTTTGGGCGCCATGACGATCAGCGGCCTTGCCTCGTCCGACTCGGACAGCGCCGCCTGCCGGCGCAGCAGATGGAAATATTGCGCAGCCCGCGTCAGGTTGACGACCGTCCAGTTATTTTCCCCTGACAGCTGCAAAAACCGTTCCAGCCGCGCGCTCGAATGCTCCGGCCCCTGGCCTTCGTAGCCGTGCGGCAGCAGCAGCGTCAGGCTCGACTTCTGGCGCCACTTGCTGCGGCCGGCGGAGAGAAACTGGTCGATGATCACTTGCGCGGCATTGGCGAAGTCGCCATACTGCGCTTCCCAGATGGTCAGCGTCTCCGGCGCGTACACATTATATCCGTACTCGAAGCCGAGGACGGCCCCCTCCGATAGCGGGCTATTGTGAATGGCGAACGACGCTTTCGCTTGCGGCAGCGCGTGCAGCGGGCAAAATGTCTCCCCGGTCGCCGCGTCGTGCAGAATGAGGTGGCGATGCGCGAACGTGCCCCGTTGCGTATCCTGGCCGCTGATGCGGATCGGCTTGCCGTCCTCCAGGATGGTGGCGAACGCCAGCGTCTCGGCCAGCGCCCAATCGGCCTTGCCCCCCTCGTCCAGCGCTCCTGCCCGCCGTTCCAGAATGCGCTGCAGCTTCGGCAGCATATGGAAGCCTTCCGGCCGCTTCAGCAGCGCCGCGTTGATGGCGCGCAGCCGAACGAGAGGCACCGCCGTAACCGGCTCGGGCGGAGCGCTCTTGGCCGGCATGGAGGCAGCGCCCTGCGCTCCGCCGGCTTTCGCCTGTTCACCGCGGCGCATTTCCTCATAGGCTACCTGAAGCTTCACCAGCGCCTCGCGCTTCATTCGTTCCGCGTCCTGCTCGCTGACGACGCCTTCCCGGATCAACTGCCGGGCATACAGCTCGCTGACCGGCGGATGATTGCGCAGCTTGCCGTACATGATCGGCTGCGTCGTCTCCGGGTCGTCCGATTCGTTGTGCCCGTAGCGGCGGTAGCCGACCAGATCGATCAGGAAATCTTTGCGGAAAAGGGCGCGGTATTCGCAAGCGAGACGAACCGCCCGGACGCAAGCCTCCGGATCGTCCGCATTCACGTGCACAACCGGGATTTCGTACCCTTTGGCCAGGTCGCTGGCATAATGGGTCGAACGGCCGTCCTGGCTGTCCGTCGTGAAGCCGAGCCGGTTGTTGACAATGATATGAATCGTGCCGCCGTTGCTGTAGCCTCGCAGACGGTTAAAATTGAGCGTCTCCGCCACGATCCCTTCCCCGGCGAAAGCGGCGTCGCCGTGAATGAGAACGGCAGCCGCCTGACCATAATCCTGCGCCGGATACCCGGGCCGGCTTCGATTCTCCTGCGCGGCACGCGCATATCCTTCGACGATCGGATTAACGAACTCAAGATGGCTCGGGTTGTTCGCCAGCAATACGCGAATCGTGCGGCCTTCTTCCTCCTCTACGCTGCGATCGGCTCCGAGATGGTATTTGACGTCGCCCGTCCAGCCGTAATTGAGACCGGTCGAGCCTTCCGAGGGCACGAGATCTTTGTTCGGAGCATGATGAAATTCGGAGAAAATGATTCGGTAAGGCTTGCCGAGCACGTGCGCGAGCACATTCAACCTGCCGCGATGCGCCATGCCGATCAGCAGATGGCTGCCCCCCGCCTTGGCGATTCGGTGAACCGTTTCATCCAGCATCGGCACGAGCGCATCCGTCCCTTCGATGGAGAACCGCTTCTGCCCGACGAACGTGCGGTGCAGAAAGGCTTCGAACTGCGCCGTTTCGACGAGCCGGTTCAGCAGCATTTTGCGCTCTTCGGCAGGCAGCGGCTCGCCGCCGGACAATTCGCTTTCCACGCGGCGATTCAGCCATTCGCGCTCTTTCTCCTCGTGGACGTGGGCGAATTCGTAGGCCGTCGTGCGCGTATAGGCATGCCGCAGCCGCTCGACCGCTTCCTTCGCGTTCGCGATATCCCCAGGTGCGTACTCCCATACGAGGCGCGCCGGGACCGCTTCAAGATCGGAGGCGCTCAAGCCGAACGTTGCAGGCTCGAGCAGGCGGGTATCCGCCGCCGGACTTAAGTCGAGCGGATCGATATCCGCGGCCAGATGCCCGTAGGTCCGTATATTCCATACAAGGCGTACGGCGGCGGCCGCTTTCTCCAGCAATCGAAGCTCGCCCCCGCCTGGTTGCGCGGCAGCGGTCGCTTCTTGTCCGGCATCGTCCCGGCGGGAAGGCGGAGCTCCCGAGCGGTCGAACAGCTCCCGATAACTCGGCTCGACGGCCTCCGGATCGGCCGCATACCGCTCGTACTGCGCTTGAATGTAAGCGAGATTGGGGCCGGTATAAGCGCCCCAAGGATGTTGCATGCGGTTCATGGCCTCATTTCCTCCCCTGACGCGCAGGGCTGTTTACGGCGCCTGCACATTTCGGATAGATTCAGCTTTAACAATGCCAACCTTTTTACCATTCCACCCTTACAAGTTCAGTATAAGCGAGCAGAATCATATTATTAATTGCTTATTTTATATAACATCTATCTAATTTTGATATAGGTTGGACAATGGACAATGCTCGATTGCCGATCTTGAAAATAGCCCAGGCCCCGCGGCCCCTCCCCAGGCACATAAGACGACAAATCCTGCAAAAAATGCAACATTTTCTGTATCCTTCGTGCTAGAGGAAGGGTAATGTTGCATTTTGTGCAACAATTTGGGCGAGATTGGCTTCAAACCCGGGAATATGGCCCAAAATGTTGCACTTTCTACAACATTGTGCCGTTAATACGGTTTATCCCCCCTCTTTTGTTGTACAAAATACAACATTTGCGGACTCTCTTGAAAATAGCCTGGGGTGTGCAGCCCATTTTCATCCGCTAATGGTGCTGCGCAAGCCGCCCAAGCCGTGTTCATTTCAATAGCTGCTCCTTTCCTGGACTGTACTTTCATGCGCTGCCCCTTTCCTGGACTGTACTTTCATGCGCTGCCCCTTCCTGAGCCGTTCTTCGCGCTCCCACCGAAGCTTTCGAATCTCTAACGCTGGCGACAAACGCTATTTTATCCCCAATCTTCCTTCCCGCGGTCTGCAGCA
The DNA here is from genome assembly GCF_000380965.1 of Paenibacillus ginsengihumi DSM 21568. Taxonomy (GTDB): domain Bacteria; phylum Bacillota; class Bacilli; order Paenibacillales; family NBRC-103111; genus Paenibacillus_G; species Paenibacillus_G ginsengihumi. The sequence goes on from NZ_KB905604.1 coordinate 33,020, forward strand.
AGCTCCGCCATTCTCCGACGAGGCGCTTCTGCCGGCATCACACCGTCCTCCCGACGAGGCGCTTCTGCCGGCATCACACCGTCCTCCCGACGAGGCGCTTCTGCCGGCA
>NZ_KB905605.1 GCF_000380965.1 Paenibacillus ginsengihumi DSM 21568
AACGCCTGTCAAGGAGACCGCTTGACAGGCTTACGTTAGAGGGTTGGGCCCGGAGGCAAAGGATAGGGATAAGAAGGAAAGATCCGCGTTTTCGATCTTGCACAGGGAAACAATTTTCCCCTACGTGCGAAATAAGTTTACGGGTAGTTCCTTTTGACGAATAGGTTACCTTGTGGTTTCAACCCACGGATAGCAGTGTGCCGACCGTCGCTCACATTTTGCCTCCGTGCCGAGCTCCTTTAGCGCACGTAAATTTTAAAAATGAAAATCCAGGTCTCACCTATGTGCTCAAAATGTGGAGCTTGACATTTACGTTCATAGCAGATCGAAAAAAGATCTTATTCGAGATGCCACACCCGAAAACGGACCGATTTCATCGAGATAAGCACGATATTCAGCCTTATTTTGGCGTTTCGCCGATTTTTGCCGGGGATAAGATCGAATTCCGTGCTTATTCAAGCGTTTCCTCCATGGAATGCAAGTCTCCACGTGTGTGCAGGAAGGGGCAGCGGCTGAACCCTTTTCCAAAACAGGCAGTTTGGGCGACTCGTAATAACGAAGGCATGCCGGCATAAGCTTGTTCAAACGTCCTTGAAGCGATATAATAGTAAAGGTATATTCATGACCGGATAGACTCCTATGACGAACGAATCTTTCGTCATCGGCCGTCGCCTGCGGTTGCTGAAAATGTGCCGGCAAACCGTCACATTTTTCAGGGTAGGCAGTTCATTCTAAGCTCAAGGAAAGCGGGAACAGTATGGGTCGCAAGTGGAACAATATTAAGGAAAAGAAAGCTTCGAAAGACGCAAACACCAGTCGGATTTATGCCAAGTTCGGTCGCGAGATTTACGTGGCGGCCAAGCAGGGCGAGCCGGACCCGGAATCGAACCGGGCCTTGAAGGTCGTGCTGGAGCGCGCCAAAACGTACAACGTGCCGAAGGCGATCATCGACCGCGCGCTCGAGAAAGCGAAGGGCGGCGCCGACGAAAATTACGACGAGCTCAGGTACGAGGGCTTCGGCCCGAACGGCTCCATGATCATCGTCGACGCACTCACGAATAACGTCAACCGCACGGCCTCGGAAGTGCGCGCCGCCTTCAGCAAAAACGGCGGGAGCATGGGGGTCAGCGGCTCCGTTGCATATATGTTCGATGCGACGGCCGTTTTCGGCATCACCGGCAAAACGGCGGACGAAGTGCTCGAATTGATGATGGAAGCGGACGTGGACGTTCGCGACATTGCCGAGGAAGACGACACGGTCATCGTCTACGCAGAGCCCGATCAGTTTCATGCCGTGCAGGAAGCGTTCAAGCAGGCGGGAATTACCGAGTTCACTGTGGCCGAGCTGACAATGCTCGCACAAAATCACGTTACGCTTCCGGAAGAATCGCAGGCCGCCTTCGAGAAGCTGATCGATACGCTGGAAGATTTGGAGGATGTCCGCCAAGTCTATCATAATGTCGATTTCGGCGATTGAAGACCGGCGGGCTGTCAAGCAGACGTTCAATCAGATCTTTAAAAAGCGATGCGGGGCTGTCTCACGCAGATGTATCTGCGGACGAGGCGGCCTTTTTCGCGTTCCGGCAAGCAGGCTCTATTGCCACCCGCTGAAACCACCTGCTGAAGTGCCGCGCTAAGCGTCCCGCTGCCGTCTCGTCGAACCCGGACGCCGATAATATCGGTCGGACATTTTTTGACCTGGCGGCCAGAGGGCGGTCCGGATCATCGCCGCAGCGCCCGCGCACTTCGCGCCTCTTTCGGACCGGTTAACGGACATAAATTTCCGGATCGGCCCGGTTCAAAAAATGTCTCTATGCCGCCGTTCGTACTGCGATTACACTGAAAGCAGCGATACGACAAAGGAGGGGAAAGCCGTGAATTGGTGGTCTGCGAACAAGCTTCGACTTATTCAGACGAATTTGCGGGAAATCGATGCGGATCTGGATGTGGACCGGCTCATTGCCGAGCTCAAGCAGTACGAGGCGAACGTGCTGATGATCAATGCGGGGGGCATTTTCGCCTTTTATCCGAGCCGCCTGGAGTATCATTATGTGACTCCTTATTTAAAGAAGGATATGCTCAGGGAAGCGATCGACAAAGCGCATGAGCACGGCATTCGGGTCATCGCCCGCTTCGATTTCAGCAAAGCGCACGAGAGCGTGTTTGAGCGAAAGCCCGAATGGTTTTACCGGACTCGGGAGGGAAAGGAGGTCAACTACTACGGCATCGTTCATACATGTCTGAACGGCGCGTATCAGCAGCATTATTCGCTGGACATCATCGAAGAGGTACTGACGAATTACCCGGTCGACGGCATCTTTTTCAATATGTTCGGGTATCAGCATTGGGATTACAGCGGCAACCGGTACGGGCCCTGCTATTGCGCGAACTGCAAGCGGCGATTCAACGAGATGTTCGGCCGCGATCTGAGTCTGTACGAAGGGCCGGGGCACGAGCTGCACGAGATATACCGGGAGTTCCAGGAGACGACCGTGCGGGACATTCTGCGGCGCATCCGCCTGAAGGTCAAGTCCCTTCGGTCGGAAATCGCGATCTGCACTTACTTCGCGGACGAAATCGATATAATTCGCAAGGAATCGAACACGGCGCTGCGCCGCAGCGATCCGCTGAGGCTGTACTCGGCTTCCGAGAACGTCGCGTCGGTCGAGAACAGCTGGGACGACAAGCTGGTCAGCAACTGCTGCATCAACGCCATTGACTTGACTTACCGGTTCACCGGCGTTTCCAAACATGAAGCGGAAATTCGGCTGTACCAAAACATCGCGAACGGCTCCGGGCTCGATTTTTGCATCATCGGGGTGTTCGACGGTTATCCGGACGGCGCCAACCTGGAATCGGTGAAAGCGGTTTATCGGCATCACGCCCGGAACGAGGCGTTCTATGGCGACTTAAGATCGCTAGCGGACGTTGCCCTGATCAAGCCGAAGGAACCTTCGGCGCGCAAAGAATATGAGGGGCTGTTCCGCATGCTGAAGGAAGCCCACATCTTGTTTGACGTCGTGCTGGAGGAGCGGCTCACAGACCGGCTGGAGCCGCTAAAACAGGTGAAGGCCGTCGTTGTGCCAGGCATTCCGAGGCTGGATGAGGAGCAGGTCAACGCGCTGTCCGAATTGCAGCGGCAAGGCGTGCATCTGCTCACGACCGGCTGCGCTCTGCTGAACGATCAGAAGGCGCTGAAGAGCCTGTTCGGCGCTGCTTACGAAGGAGAAATCGTCGACGAGCCGGCCGCTTATATTCAGGTTTCGGAAGATCCGATGCTGGCAAGCTTTGGGGACAGGGTGTGGATCATCGCCGAGCGGTTCGCCTGCATGTCGTACGAGCCGGAGGCTGAGCTTCATATGCCGATTGTCGCTCCGTCGACCTTCGGCCCGCCGGAACGCGCTTACGGTCATGCGCTGAGCGAACATTACGGGCTCGGCATCGCGGGCAGGGGAGGCTGCGGGGCGTACTATGCCTGGTGTCCCGGCGAAATGTATGCGCTTCACGGCTTCGAGGACCACAAGCAGGCGGTAATCGACCCGCTGATCCGCCTGCTGCAGGGCCGGCTGCGCCTTCGCACCGACGCGCCGTCCGCCACCGAGTGGTTCCTGCACGTGCTGCCTTCCGGCGGCTATTTGCTGCAGGCGATCAACCTGACCGGCGTTAGCGGAGCGACGTTCGGCAAGCCGATCCCGCTGCATGGCCTGCGGGTCGAGCTCGCCGGCATCGGGCGCTTGAAACGTGCGTATTCGCTCTGTACCGGCAAGCCGGCGGCGTGGCAGGAGTCGGAGGGCGGAGCGGCGCTGACCGTCGACCTGCCGGAGGTATATGAGGCCATCGTGCTCGAGCCTTGACCGCGGACGGAAGCCGTCAATACGAACAAAGAGAGGTGCTCCCTATGAAAACGGACGCTGCGCCCAAGCTGCTCGGCATGGGCGCCGAACGGTCCGGCGGCTTGCTCGCCCGAATCGTCCGGCACCGGGCTATCTATGCGCTGGTGCTGCCCGGACTGCTGTATTTTATCATCTTCAAGTTCGCTCCCCTGTGGGGCCTGCTGCTTGCATTCAAGGATTACAACCCGTTTCTGGGCTTTTGGGCCAGCCCGTGGGTCGGCTTCGACCATTTTACCGCGCTGTTCGCCGATCCGAACTTTTACTTGATGCTGCGCAACACACTGGCCATTAATCTGATCGGCCTCGTGTTTCATTTTCCGCTGCCGATCCTGCTGGCGCTCATGCTCAACGAAATTCGGCACGAGGCGTTCAAGCGGCTGAACCAGTCCGTCGTGTACATGCCGCATTTTCTGTCGTGGGTCGTCGTCGCCAGCCTGACGTTCTTCATGCTGTCCGCCGATGTCGGCGTCGTGAATAAAGTGATTTCCGCGGCCGGCAGGGAGACCGTATCGTTTTTGTCGAACCCGAATTATTTCTGGGGCATCTTAACCGCTCAAAACATGTGGAAGGAAGCGGGGTGGGGGACAATCATCTTCCTGGCGGCGATGGCCGGGGTCGATCCGCAGCGCTACGAGGCCGCCGTCGTCGACGGAGCGAGCCGGTTCCGCCAAATCTGGCATATCACGCTGCCGGCGATCCGCCCGACCGTCATCATCCTGCTCATTCTGCGGCTCGGCAATATGGCGGATATCGGCTTCGAGCAGGTGCTATTGATGATCAATCCGCTCGTCCTGTCGGTCGGCGAAGTATTCGACACTTACGCGTATACCCACGGCATTCTGCGCGGCCAGATCAGCTCCGGCGTCACCGTCGGGATGTTCAAGGGCGTCGTCGGCCTCGTGCTGATCGTTCTGTCCAATTACGTCGTCAAGAAGCTCGGCCATGAAGGGATCTATTGATTCGAAGCTTAAAGAGAAAGGAGGTGCCGTCCGATGAGCTTCGTGCACAAAAAACGGATGACGCTGTTCGACTGGGTGAACTACAGCCTGATTGCTTTGTTTTCGCTGGCCTGCCTGTTCCCGTTCCTGTATGTGTTCAGCGTCTCCTTCACCGATCCGAAGGTCTACGTGCCGCTTAAGTTTTACTTGTTTCCCGAGAAGTGGTCTCTGGAATCGTACCGCTACATTTTGTCGACGAACAGCTTTCTTAACGCGCTTAAAAGCACGGCCTTCATCACCGTCGTCGGAACGGTACTCAATATTGCCGTGTCGTTCACGATGGCGTACGGCTTGACCAAAAGAACGCTGCCGGGCTACCGCTTCATCATGGGCGGCGTCGTGTTCACGCTCGTCTTCAGCGCGGGCATCGTGCCGAATTATTTGCTCGTCAAGGAGCTGGGCCTGCTCAATTCGTACTGGTCGCTCATTTGGCCGAGCCTGACGAACGCCTGGAGCCTGATCGTTATCAAGAGCTTCATGGATTCCTTGCCCGCGGAGCTCGAGGACGCCGCCAAAATCGACGGCTGTTCGGATATCGGCGTCTTCGCCCGGGTCATCCTGCCGCTGTCGCTGCCGGCGATCGCCGCCTTTACGCTGTTTTTCGCCGTCGGGCATTGGAACACGTATTTCAACGCGCTCGTGTACATTGCCGACTCCAAAAAATGGACCTTGCAAATTTTGGTCAAGACGCTCGTGATCGACTCCAACTCCGTCGCCGTGGCGCAGGCAGGAGCGAGCGACGAGGCGGTCGTGCCGCAGGAGACGATCCGCATGGCCTCGATCGTATTGGCCATGGCCCCGATTTTGCTCGTATACCCATTCCTGCAGAAGCATTTTGCCAAAGGGGTTATGCTCGGCTCGGTCAAAGGATGAAGCGCGCTAGGACTGTCATGAGCCGCCAAGGGCCGCCAACCGGTGCAAAAGGAAGCAAACTTCCATTAGCAAGCTACTATATATAAAAAGCGAGGAGTAAACTCATGAGAATCAGATTCCCATCGTTTCAAGCAGGCGTATCGGGCCTGCTGGCTATTTCGCTGCTGGCCGGCTGCAGCTCGGGACCAAGCGGCGGAGCCGAAGGAGGCGCGGAGAGCGAGGACGGAAGCAAGCCGCTGACGATCAAGATGTTCGCCGGATTGTACAACGAAGTGCCCGACATGAACAACGCTTATTGGACAGAGTGGGAGCGGAGGACGAACGTCAAGCTCGACATCGAATGGGTGCCTTCCGGCGACCTCAACAACAAGCTGGACCTGCTGCTCGCATCCGGCGATTTGCCGGAGGTCGTGGCCTACCAGGACAACAACCGCCCGACGCTGGTCAGCGCCATCAAGAACGGGGCGTTCTGGGATTTGACGCCGTTCCTCGGCGATTTGAGCGAATTCCCGAACCTGAAAAACAATTTGGCCAAGGACGCGCTGAAATATTTGACCGTCGACGGCAAAATTTACGCGGTTCCCCGCTCCCGCTCGCGGGTGGACGGCGGCATCAAAATCCGCAAGGACTGGCTCGACCGCCTGAACATCCCGGTGCCGACGACGTTCGATGAATACGAGGCCGCCTTGAAAAAGATCGTCGAGAGCGATATGGACGGCAACGGCAAGAACGATACGGTTGGGCTGCTCTATGTGAACGATCCCGTCGCTTCGTTCCAGGCCGGGTTCGGAGTGCTGGACCCGACCTACAACGAGGAAGGGGGCCTCGTCAGCCCGCGCCTGACCAAGCAGTATATCGATATGGTCGCCTGGTTCCGCAAGCTGTACGCCCAAGGCCTGATGTCCAAGGAATACGCGGTCATGAAGGAATCGCAGGCGGAGGAGTTGTTCAAGACGAACCGCGCCGCCTCCTACGGGCGTCCGATCTGGTGGGATCACGAATGGGAGACGGCGATGAAAAAGTCCGGCCAGCCTGACGCCAAAATTTTAAATCTTCATCTGAAAGGTCCCGGCGGCGATGCGATTGCGCTGGAAACCGGGGTCGCAGGCGGATTTTACATCTCCAAGAAGGTGCCGGAAGCGAAGGTGAGGCAAATTCTCGATTATTTCGAGCGGACCGCCTCCCAGGAAATAACCGATTTTGCCTACTACGGCCTACCCGATATTCACCATACAGTGGTGGACGGCCAGAAGGTGCTGACCGAGCAGGGGGTCAAGGAGGTCAATACGACGAGCAAAGGAGCCGGCGTGCTCGCTTACGCCAAATGGGGCAAGGTCATCAGCGCCTCCGGCAACAAAGCGTACAACGATGCGAAGATCAAAGAGGTGGAGAACTTCGACGAGCTCGGCAAAATCGATCCGTACCGCATCATCTCGAGCGATTCCTGGATCAGCACATGGCCGAAGCACGAGCCGGAGTTCAAATCGATGGTGACGAAGGCGATCGTCGGGCAAATCGCGATGGAGGAGCTCGAGGCGTATGTCGACAAGCTGAACCAGCTGCCGGAAATGCGCAAGGCGTATTTGGATATGGCCGCCGCCTACAAGCAGTTTGAGGAATAGGCGAGGCCTTGCGTAAGAAAGCAATGGGAGGGATTACTGTTGGCTACAGCAACGAAGCCGTGGTGGAAGCAGCCGCTGCGTATCATTCAGCCGAACCTGCAGGTCCGGGATACGACGCAGATCGATCCGGAGCGGCTGGCGGCGCAGCTTAAAGAAATGGGCGCGAACGCCATCGTATTCAACACCGGCGGCATTTATGCCTGGTACAGGACAGCGGTGCCGTATCATACCGTTAACCCGTATTTGGAGGAGCGAGAGAATGTGCTGGCGGAGACGATCGCCGCCTGCCATCGGCACAACATTCGCTTCATCGCGCGGTTCGATTTCAGCAAGGCGGAGGATTCGGTCTATCTCCGGCGTCCCGAATGGTTCGTTCGCAGGGCGGACGGCGAGCCCGAGGTGATCGGGGCCAGACGGCCCGGGCCGTGGCCGCTGCTGATGAACACGTGCATCAACGGCGATTACCGCAGCGGCGCGGTGGCGGCCCCGGTGCTGGAGGAGGTGCTGGCGGGGTACGATATCGACGGGATTTTCTTCAACGCGCCAGGCTATATGTTTTGCCGCTGCGAGCGGTGCGCGGGCAAGTACAGAGAGCTCTACGGCAAGGAGCTGCCCCAGACGGCCGGGGAGCTCGAGCCCGGCTTCGCCTCCCGCTGCCTGCGAGATAACATGGCTGGCTTGTACCGGCTGGTCAAGCAAAAGCGCGGCGAGGTGCCGGTGATCCTCTACTATCAGCTTCACGGCGAGCCGCTGTCTGCGCGGGCGGAGACGGCCGATCTGCTCTGCACGGAGCCGCAGGACGTCCTGTCGCTCGGGCACGCCCATATCCCGGAGTTTTGGAAGCCGGCGGTCAGCGTCAAGCTGGGCCGCTCGCTGCCGGACCGCCCCGCGCCGCTCGGCATCGTCCATTCGTGCCCGGGCATGGACTGGCGCCATACGGGTTTGCCGACGGCCGAATACCGCTTCTGGCTGGCGCAAATTCCGGCGAACGGCGGGCACCTGTGGCATTCGCTCACCGGCGTGCCGGACACGATCAGCGATAAGCGCATCCTGCAGACGGTCGCCGAGCTGAACGAGCAGGCCGCCAAGGTCGCCCCGTATATGGAGGACGCGGTTCCCGTATCGCAGGTGGCGCTGCTGTGGAGCGCAGGCCCGGGGACAGCGGGGTGGGCGGACGCGCTGATCAACAAGCAGATTCCGTTCGACGTGATGACGCCCGAACAGATCGAGCCGGACCGGCTTGCCCGCTATAAAGCGGTGATCGTCCCCGAAGGGTACGCCTGCCCGGAAGCGCTCGCGGCCCAATTGAAGGACTATGCGTCCGCCGGCGGCTGGATCGTTGCGGAAGGGGCTCCTCCGTCATCGGGCCTAATCGACCTGTTCGGCATCGAGCGCGAGATCTTCCTGAGCGAGCCGCTGATCGCATCGTATCTGCGGTTCGAAGGGAGCGCCAACCCGCTGCAGGCCGGACTGGAGCAGACCGAGCTCATTGCCCACCGCGGCCGCGTCGCTTACTGCCGCCCGCGAAGCGAAGCCTGCCGGGTGCTGGCGACGCTCGTGCCCCCGTTCTCTCCGCTTGAGAGCGTAGGAGCGCCGCCGGAACGGGCATCGCTGCCGGCCCCCCGGACGGACCTGCCGCTGGCGCTGCGGCATGCCGTCGGGCGGGGAGGGGCGCTCTTCTTCCCGTTCTCGCTCAGCGGGCTGATCAATGAATATCGCTTGGAGGAGCATTACAGGCTGCTTGAGAACAGCGTGAACATGATCCTCGGCGAGGAGCGGCTCGTCTCGGTCAGCTCCTATCAGGGGCTGCAGCTGACGCTGTTCCGCAAGGGGCGGGAGCTGCTGCTGCATCTCGTGAACGGCGCCGGCCGTAGGCCGCTCATGAACACGCTTCCGCTGCATGAACTGGAGGTCGAGCTGCTGGTCGAGCCTGTGCGGGACGGCAAATCCGCTTACGACGTGCTGCAGGTGATCCGCGGAGATCGGCTGCAGAGCCGTCTGGAAGGGAACCGGCTGCGGTTTACGGTTCCGCGGCTGGACAATTGGGAATGTCTGCGGATATCCCTGCGCAGCGATACTGTGGTATAATGGGGAGACCTTCCAACGAGGGGTGAACCTGATGACTTCCAGGCTTCCGAAGATCAAGGCTTGGATCGCCCGGCTGCTGCCCGCGAACCATTATTTGAACAGGCTCATTTGGCTTGGCTGCATCTCCGTGGCCATTCCCGTCGTGCTTGCGGGAAGCGCTTACTATCATGTATCGATGAACAAGCTGACCGTGCAGTTTCAGGAAGACAACCGTGCGTCCTTGAAGCAGCTGAAGGACCGGGTGGAGAACGCCTTGACGAGCATCGAGCACGAATCGCTGCAGCTCGCCAGCTACCCGCCGCTGCGGGAGGCGGTCGGCCACCCCGGCTACGAGACGGATTATATGAAGCAGCTGGCGATACTCGATTTTTTCCAGCTGCACAAAAATACGAACGGCTTCATTCAGGAAATCATTTTTTACGACGCGCGTTCCGCCAAGGCGCTGTCCAGCCATTACGGGCTGGCCGGCATCGATCATTTTCCGCAGGCAGACGATATCCGCGCCGTCATGCAGGGGGAGGCCGCCGAAGGCTGGCGTTACTTGCCTCAGGCGAGCCAAAGCGGCTACATCACGCATGTGCGCCGCATGCCGGTGATGGGTACCGGCGAGCCGCAGGGAGCCATCGTCATTCATGTGAAGGAAGCCATGCTGCGGCAATTGCTGCACAGCTATTCCATCAATTTGACCGATCAGACGGTGGCGGTCGTCGATTCGCGGCACCGCATTATTCTGCATTCCTCGGGAGGCGATTGGCTCGGTCGGGACGCCGAAGGGGATCCGGCGCTGCGGACGGCGCTGGCCGAGGAGGAGCGCGCGAATCAATATGTGCTGGACGGACCGGAGGGCGGCGCGCTGCTCGCTTACGACAGGAATGCCTACGGCCGCACCTACGTGTCGCTGCTGCCGGAGCGGGCGATGATCGAGCGGCTCGGCTGGATTCGCGCGCTGCTCGTCTTCTCGCTGACCATTTTTCTGCTTGTGGGCGTGCTGCTGTCGTTCCTGTCTTCCCGGCTCGCCTACAATCCGATTCAGCAGCTGCTGAAATACGGCGAGCATTTGCGCCGGAACGGAGCGGACGACACGCCGAAGAGCAACGAAATCGAATATATCCGTTCCTGCCTCAGCTATTTGAACGAGCAGGCGGAGTCGCTCAACCGGTATGTAGCCCGCATTCAGCCGGACCTGAGAGACCGGTTTCTGCAGCGGCAGCTGCAGGCCGGAAGCGCGGGCAGCCGCGCCTCGCTGGAGGAGGAGTGCCGGCGATTCGATATCCCGGCTGACGGACAATATGTCGCGCTCATCACCAAGGTCGAAAACCTGCTGAAGGAGAAGCGGTTTCTGCCACATGAAGGGGCGGTTATCGTCTTTGCCGTGAAAAATGTGATGGCCGAAATCATGTCCCGCTACCCGGAGATCGAAGGCTACGTCGTCGACAAGGACGAGCGGGAGGCGGTGGCGATTGTCCGCTTCAAGGAGCGGACGGCAGCCGCAACCGTTCGCCAGACGCTGCAGAAGTACTGCAGCGAGGTGCGCGATGCGCTGGCCGACTATTTGTCGTTCACTGTATCGAGCGGCATCGGGCACCCGGTGAAGCTGGAGGAGCTGGCGGCCTCGTACAAGGCGGCGAAGCATGCGCTGCAGTTCCGGCTGTTCCGCGATGCGGACACAATTCTGTTCGCGGACGACATGATTCAGGTCGAGCGTCAGCCGGTGTTCATGTATCCGCGCGAGCTGGAGGAAGGCATCGTCGAGCTGCTGTGGAGCGACGATTTGCCGCAGGCCGAGAATCTGCTGCGGCAGTTCTCGCAGCGGGTAAGCGCCGCCGAATCGTACAACGTGGCCGTTCAATGCTACCAGGTGTTGCTCTCGTCGATCATCCAATCGCTGGAGGAGAAGGGGCCGGGCGTGCTGGAGCTGCTCGGGGATAACCTGTTCGACCAGCTAAAGGGCAATCACACGTCCAAGGAAGTGCACGACTGGTTCATCGACGTGCTGTTTCCGCTGTACCAGCGGGCCGGCCGCGAAATTCGAACCCGCTCGTCCCGCTTGCTGATCCAGCGGGTGTGCAGCCACATCAAAAGCTGTCCGGAAGGCGCGCATTCACTATCCGAATGCGCGGAGCTGGTCGGCGTAAGCCCTTCGTATTTAAGCCGGCTGTTCAAAAAGGAGACGGGCACTTCCTTCATTGAATATGTCATGGCGTATAAAGTGGAAAGGGCGAAGTCGCTGCTCAAGGAGACGGATCGCAGCGTCGTGGAGATCGCCGAGCTCGTCGGCTACTCCGAACGCAATCTGAACCGGGCTTTCCAGCGGTTCGTTCACATGTCGCCGAAGCAGTACCGGATGTCGCAGCGCTGAGGAACGAAACTGACGGACAGGAGTGCAGCTATTGGCTTGAAAAAGGCCGGATGCGTGCCATCATTGCCAAATAAGGTCTGACCTGTCCGCTGCATTTTGACAACCGTTGATTTTACAAAATAACGGCGGTGGAATCTGTTAGGAACGAATTTCACGATTAGGAGGAAACCGAATCATGGCAATCCAACCGGGACAGCACGCCGTCGGCTTTATCGGCCTAGGTGTGATGGGCAAGAGCATGGCCGGACATCTCATGGAAGCGGGGTACGAGCTTCACATATATACGCGGACGCAGAGCCGGGCAGACGACCTGATCCGCAAGGGAGCGGTGTGGCACGAGACGCCGGCCCTGCTTGCCGCATCCTGCGACGCGGTCGTCACGATGGTCGGCTACCCGCAGGATGTCGAGGAGATCTATTTCGGCGGGAATGGCCTCATTGCGCACGCCAAGCCGGGGGCCTATTTGATCGACATGACGACCTCGAGCCCGCTGTTGGCCAGACGCATAACCGAGGCGGCGGCGGTCCGCGGGCTGCACGCGCTGGATGCGCCGGTGTCGGGAGGGGATATCGGCGCGAGGGAAGCCAAGCTGTCCATCATGGCAGGAGGCGAGCCGGCCGCGTTCGAGGCGGTGCGCCCGCTGTTTGAACGGATGGGCGCGAACATCGTGCTGCAGGGCCCGGCCGGGGCCGGGCAGCATGCGAAGATGTGCAACCAGATTGCGATCGCCTCCAACATGCTGGGGGTGTGCGAAGCGCTCGCTTATGCGCAGGCCGCCGGTCTCGATCCGCGGAAGGTGCTGGACAGCATCGAGACGGGAGCGGCCGGCAGCTGGTCGCTCAGCCGGCTGGCTCCTCGGATCATGGAAGGCGATTTCGAGCCGGGATTTTATGTAAAGCATTTTATCAAGGATATGGGCATCGCCCTCGAAGCGGCCAAAGAGATGAAGCTGGAACTGCCCGGCTTGGCGCTCGCCGAATCGCTCTACAGGAGGCTGGCGGCGATGGGTTATGAGGAGAAAGGCACGCAAGCCTTGGCGAAGCTGTGGCAGTAATGCGTCGAGCCGGCGGGCCGGTTCGTCCAAGGGCTATCCGGCGTTTCCGGGTTACGGCTCCAGCATGCTTTTGAACAAAAGCACCAGCTTCAGCTTCAGCAGGTGAGGGAACGACTTGAAGTCGACCTGAAGCAGCTCGCCGATTTTCTCCAGCCGGTAGGCGGCGGTATTGCGGTGCACATACAATTGCTTGGCGGTTTCGTTGATTTGGCCGTTGTTCTCCATATACAGCTCCAGGGTGCGAAGCAGCTCGTGCGCCGAATCCGGCGCCTTCTCCTGAAGCGGGGACAATGTCATTTCGACGAACCGTCTCATTTTGTCCACAGGCACCGATTGAAACAGGTAGGCCAGCTCCACGCTGCCGAACTCGACGACGAAGGAATCGACCATGAGCCGCTCCGCCGTCTCCCTGGCATCGACACATTCCCGGTACGCCTGGTTCAGATGGCCTGCCTGATGCTTTGGGTGGCTCACGGTCATCCGCAGGCTGCCGTCCGCTTCATGGGCCAGCTCGGCGAACACGCGGGTCAGCAGAGCCGGCAGCTTTCCCTTGGCAGGCGGAATCTCGGCGGGGAAGATCGATAAAATGTCGCCCTCGATCGGAATATGGAGCTTGGTGACGTCCTTCAGGATCGGGTGGTACTGCAGCTCCTGGCGGATTGCCCGCACGAGCCGTTCCTTCTTGGCGCCGTCCGTACCGGAGACCGATGTCAGCACGCATTGATACGATTCGCTGCCGAACGGAATGCCGTGCCGCAGAGCGCACTCGACCAGGGCGTCGGCCGAGACGTTATTTTTCAGGTAATTTCTCAGCAGAGAGGCGAACTCGTTCTGGGTTGACTGCTCCGTATACTGCCGCTCGACGGCATTCAGGTGGTAGGCGATAATTTCAGCGGCCTGGTAGTACAGGCCTTCTTCCTCCTTGGGCGGGATGCCCGAAGCGAGCTTGAACACCGCTCTGCTGAAATGCCCGTCCCCGGGCTTGTCGCTTTTCAGCGGGATGGACAGCAGCCGGCCGGAATCGGTGCGGATATATTGGGCGGTCGGCTTGGCCGGCCGCTGCTTGAGCGGCTCGAGCTCGCCCTGAGCGAGGCTGCTGAAGATCGTCTGTCCCCGCATGCCGATAACCGCAAGCGGACAGCCGAGAATCGCGTGAATGCGGTGAAACATGCCCCCCGTATCGTCCGTGGACAATGCGAAGCGGATCAGTTCCTTTTGCTTGTCGAGCACGCTGTGCAGCAGCCGCGTGTTTTTCTGCAGTTCCGCGTTGAACAGCCCTTTCATCTGGTCGGAGAAGGTGAACGGAAACGGCAGCTCGATGAGAGGAAAGCCGAGCCGATCCGCTTCCGACAGCATTCTGTCCGGCACATTCGTCCAGAAGCGCCCCAGCTTGATGCCGATGCCGGCCGCCCCTTTTTCCGCCAGCTTTCTCAGCAGCAGCACCCCATCCCCCGGGCTATCCTTCATTAAATAAGCCGTCGTGAACAAAATATCCCCTTCGCGAACCCAGTCGGAAATATCCGGCGCATCCATCACATTGACCGATTTGACGATTCTGCCCAGGCCTTTGCGTCCCGCCGTCAGCTTTCCTTCCGATAAAGGGTAAATGGTCAGCGCGTCTTCGACCGTCAAATACATACCGCATCCCTCCTCCTCTCCCCGAAGCCGAGCGGCTGCATCGCACAATTCGGCGACGTATTGGTTCTCATTATAGTGGAATCCGCAAAAAACTCAACAGTTATGTTAGGTAATATGACGTTTAAATAACAAAAAATGTGGCTTAAATCCAATTTATTGCCGGTTTCATTGTGATTCGTTACAAAAAAGACGAAAATCGCTTGTCGTTGCGACATATTATTGTTATAAATTCTAACATAAACATTCGTCGATTGAAGGGCTAACAGGATTGGAGGGAGCTGCACATGACAGTCAAGATCAATATAGTGAATGCGGCGCTGCCTCTGCGGGACGAAAGCCGGCTGTACTCCTTGACCGCCGAAGACGGCAAATGGACGGCGATCTCCAAGCAAAGCGGCGAGCTTGCGCAGCCCGGGGCAGTCGCCCTCGACGATTGGGACGGGGCGGAGCCGGCAGACGGCAGGCTGACGCTGGACGCCAAAGGCAGCATCGCGCTGCCGGGTTTTGCCGATGCCCATATGCATCTCGACAAGTCCTTTTCTCTTCCGAAGGTAGGGAACGTCTCGGGAACGCTGGAGGAGGCGGTGCAGAACTATGCGGCAGCCGCGCCGGGCTTCGGCAAAGAGGAAATCAAGGCGCGGATGATGCGCGCCGCGCTTCAGTCGATCGCTTGCGGAACAACGGCGCTGCGTTCGCACCTCGATTTCCACGTCAAGCACGGGCCTGAAGTGGCGCTGCGGACGGTCGAGGCCGCGCTCGAGGTCAAGGCGATGCTCGCGCCGTACGCAGATCTTCAGCTGTTCCCGATGATCCCTTATTACGATTTGACGGAAAAGGCGCTGGAAATCGCTGCGGAAGCGGTGAGCATGGGAGTTACCGGGCTCGGCGGCGCGCCGCACCTGTCTCCGACCCCGGAAGCCGACATCGACCGGATTATGGCGCTCGCCGATCGCCTAGGCTGCCCGGTCGACCTGCACGCGGACGAAAGCGACGATCCGTCCGTCCGCACGGCAGCGCACATTGCCCGCCGCACAAAGGAATACGGCTGGTCTGGCAAGGTCGCGGTCGGCCATCTCTGCTCGCTGGCCGCCATGCCGGACGCCGACGCCGAGCCGATCATCCGGCAGCTGGCGGAGGCGGGCGTCGGAGCCGTCACGCTGCCGGGAGCCAACCTTTACCTGCAGGGCCGGCGCGACCGACATCCGGTAAGGCGTGGCGTCACTCGGGTCAAGGAGCTGCTCGCCGCGGGCATCCCGCTTGCCGCCGCCTCGGACAATATCCATGATCCGTTCCACCCGTTCGGCCGCGGCGATCTGCTCTTGATCGGGCTGGTAACGGCTTACGCCGCCCATATGGGCAGTCCGGCCGATATGAGGGCCGTGCTGCGGATGATCACCGCGAATCCGGCTGCGGTTATGGGACTGCACGGGTACGGGATGGAGGTCGGTAACGACGCCGATTTCGTCATTCTCGACGCCGCGACGCCGGAAGAGCTGTTCGCCATGGTGCCCGAGCGGCGTTGGGTTTGGCGCAGGGGACGCTGCCTGAAGGCGGCCGCCCGCAGAGCCGAATGGAGCGTCAGCCGGCTAAGGCATTATTGGGAGGACGCGACCGAGCGGGTCCGTTTCCGGCAGCCGACGCAGGTCAACGCCTGAGCCGGACAGCCGCATATTTCGGAGATGGAGGAACAACATGACGCGGATATCGATCATTTACTGCAGCGCATACGGCCACGTATTCCGGATGATGCAGGCCGCCGCGGAAGGGGCTTCCGCCGCCGGCTGCGAGGTGCGCATACGCCGCATCCCGGAGATGGAATCCGAAGCCAATCGGACGCCTTACCAGGACAAATTGAAAAAACGGGAGGAATCGGAGCTGGCGGGCCGCTTCCGCACGGTCGACCGTTTCGCCAAATACGAAGCGGCGCTGGAGCAGCAGAAGGATGTCCCGCTGGCGACGAACGACGATCTGCGCTGGGCGGACGGCATCGTTTGGGGCTTTCCGACCTATTACGGGTCGATGCCTGCCCAAATGAAGCTGTTTCTCGAATTCGCCTCGGAGCTTTGCGCGGACGGCGGGCTGGAGGGCAAGCCGGCCGGCCTGATCACGAGCGCGGGCTCCATCCATACGGGGCATGAGGCGACGCTGCTGACGTCGATGGTACCGTTGTTCCATTTTGGCATGATCATGGTCGGACTGCCCTATTCGGAAAATCCGGAATATTTGACGGCGGATGCAATCGGCTGTTCCCCGTACGGCGCGTCGACGGTGGCCGGGCCGGACAGCGCGCGAATGCCGGACGAACGGGAGCTGGTCATGGCCGGCAGGCTGGGCCGCAGAGTCGCGAGCGTCGCTTCGGCACTGCGGAGCGGCGGGTTTTTGCAATAGCAGACGCATCATAACGGGAGGGATGGGAATGAACATGAACGCAGTGACGAGGGACGATTTGCAGACCCCAGTTGGGCGGAGCGATGCCAAGCTGCTCGTCAGCATGCAGCAGCTCGGCAAAGTATACCCGAACGGCACGGTGGCTGTGCAGCAGGCCAGCCTGCAGGCGGGCGAAGGCGAGTTTCTGTGCTTCGTGGGGCCTTCCGGCTGTGGCAAGTCGACTATTTTCAACATGATCGCCGGCTTGACCGAGCCGACCTCCGGCCATTTGTCCGTCCTGGGAACGACGCCGAAGGAGGCGCGCAAGCAGAACGAGATCGCCTTCGTCTTCCAGGAGCATACGCTGCTGCCGTGGGCCAGGCTGATCGATAATGTGACGCTGCCGCTCACGCTGCGCGGGGTGCCCAAGAAGGAGAGAATCGCGGAGGGCGAGCGGGTGCTTGAGCTGGTCGGGCTCAAGGATTACACGAAGTCG
The DNA here is from genome assembly GCF_000380965.1 of Paenibacillus ginsengihumi DSM 21568. Taxonomy (GTDB): domain Bacteria; phylum Bacillota; class Bacilli; order Paenibacillales; family NBRC-103111; genus Paenibacillus_G; species Paenibacillus_G ginsengihumi. The sequence goes on from NZ_KB905605.1 coordinate 17,389, forward strand.
GTGCCGAGGCAGCTGTCCGGCGGCATGAAGATGCGGGTGTCGATCGCCAGAGCGCTCATCTCGCGCCCCAAGCTGCTGCTGATGGATGAGCCTTTCGGCGCTTTGGACGAAATTACCCGGCAGTCGCTGCAGGATGAGCTGCTGAACATATGGCAGAAGGAGCGCAGCATGTCGGTGCTGTTCATTACGCACAACGTGTTCGAAGCCGTGTTTCTGTCGACCCGGGTCGTCGTCATGACGCCGAGACCGGGGAAAATCTCCGAAATCATCGACATCGACATTCCGTTCCCGAGAACCGACGACTACCGGGTGATGCCGGAATTCAGCCATTATATCCGGCAAGTATCCGAAGCGTTGAAGCATTAAGCGGCCCTGCCGCGACGAACGAAAGGAGAAGATTATTATGGACAAATGGGCTGCAAGCCTGGATACGACCCGCCCTCCTTCCGTATTGACCGCGCCGCCGGATGCGGAGAGGGCGAAGCAGCGACACGAGCAGTGGAAGAAGCTGGCCTCCCGGGTCATCCCGCCGATCGCTGTGCTGGTGCTGTTTGTTGCGCTGTGGGAGCTGCTGCTCCGGCTTTTCTCGATTCCGCCTTATTTGCTGCCGAAGCCGAGCGATATCGGTCAAGCGGCGATAGAGAACAGCGCGAATCTGTTCATATCGGTGCGAACGACGGTCGTCGAGGCGCTGCTCGGCTTTGCCGCCAGCGTCGTGCTGGGGGTGCTGTTTGCGATCGCGCTGGCGCTGTCCAAGACGGTGGAGCGCAGCGTATATCCGTATGCGATTGTCATGCAGACGATTCCGATCGTCGCCGTCGCCCCGATCATCGTCATCTGGTTCGGCGCCGGCATGAACGCCATCGTCATCATATCCTTTTTGATCAGCTTTTTCCCGATCTTGTCCAACACCTTGATCGGTCTCAATTCGACGGAGCAAAATATGAAAAACTTGTTCTATCTGTATAACGCGACGAAAATGCAGACGATTTGGAGGCTGAGGCTCCCCGCTGCGCTGCCTTATATTTTGGCCGGTCTGAAAATCTCCTGTTCCTTGTCCGTCGTCGGGGCAATCGTCGGCGAGTATATCGCCGGCATCGGCGGAATGCAGGGCGGCCTCGGCTATGCGATTACGGTCGCCTCCACCAGACTGCAGACGGCTTACCTGTTCGCCTGCGGCTTGTCGGCCGCCATCGTCGGCATCGTCTTCTTCCTGATCATCAACGCCATCTCGAACCGGCTGCTCCGCTCGTGGCACGATTCGGCCATGAACGGCTGAGCAGTGCGGGAAGCGATAGTGAATTCCAGAAAAAACAGGACTTTAGAAATTACGAAAGCGGGTGTACCTATGTCCCTTGCGTGGACCATCGATCTGGTAAAGGAATTAGGCGAGACCAAGGTATTTACGGACGAGGCGACGGTCGAGAAGCTGTCCAAAGACTTTTATTGGTATTCCCCGGTGCTGGACAAAAGGCTGCGCGACAAAAAAGCCGACGCGGTCATCTCGCCGGCGAACGAACGAGAAGTGGAAGAGGCGCTGGCGATCGCTTATTTGCACCGCATTCCCGTCACCGTGCGCGGAGCGGGCACCGGCAATTACGGGCAGGCGATTCCGCTTGAGGGCGGGCTCGTCCTCGATCTGAGCGGAATGGACCGGATCATTGAGATCGGCGACGGCTACGCCCGCGTGGAGTGCGGCGTCAAGCTTGGGGTGCTGGAGAGAAAAGCCCGGGAGCTCGGCCAGGAGCTGCGGATTTATCCGAGCACGTACGCCAAGGCGACAGTCGGCGGCTTCGTCTGCGGAGGCTCCGGCGGGGTCGGCTCGATTACGTGGGGCAACCTGTGGGACGGGAACGTGCTGGAAGCGGTCGTCTATACGATGGAAGAGCGGCCGCGCCGGCTCGTCGTATCGGGAGAGCAGCTGTACGACTACATTCACAATTACGGCACGACCGGCATCGTGACCGAGGTCGTCATTCCGCTCGCTCCCAGAACGGACTGGGCGCAGGCCGTCGTCCAGTTCGGCGATTTCGAGTCGGCGGTGCGCTTCGGCGAGGCGCTGTCGGAGCGGGACGGCATTGCGAAAAGGCTGGTCAGCCCGATTGAGTGGCCGCTCCCGTCCTTTTTCAAGCCGCTGGAAAAAGTGCTCGCGCGGGACAAATCGGTCGTCTTTACCGAAGTCGCGGGCGAGGCGCTGGACGAACTGAAAGAGCTGGCGGCGTCGTTCGGCGGGGAGCTCGGTCATGTGATCGAGCCGGCGATGTACCGCAAGACGATCGGGCTGTCCGATTTTACATGGAACCATACGACGCTGTGGGCGCTCAAGGCCGATCCGGCTTATACCTATTTGCAGGCGGGCTTCGACCGCCCGCGCTATCTGGAACAGCTGCGCGCGCTCAAAGCCGAGTTCGGCGACGAGCTGCTGATGCATTTCGAGTGGATTCGCGGAGGCGGGAAGCTGCTGGCGAACGCGCTTCCGGTCGTGCGCTTCACGACGGAGGAGCGGCTGTATTACATTATTGAAACGTGCCGGTCCATCGGCGTGGAAATTTACGATCCGCACACCTGGATGCTGGATAACGGCGGACGCGGCGCGGTGCAGGGGATGCAAGTCCGCAAAAAGGCCAACGACCCGCTGGGCCTGCTCAATCCCGGGAAGATTGGATGACTGAGGCGATATAGCGAGGAGGAATTCCTATCGCAACCTTACTGATCAAAAATGCCAGGTGCATCGTAACGATGGATGCGAAACGCCGGCGCTTCGAAGGGGGCAGCCTGTTCGCGGACGGCCAGCGTATCGCCGCGATCGGCCGGGATATCCCTTACGAGACGGCAGATACGGTGATCGACGCGGCCGGCAAGATCGTCTATCCGGGGCTGATCAATACGCATCATCACCTGTTCCAGACGCTGACCCGCAACATCCCGCTGGCCCAAGACTGCGAACTGTTCGACTGGCTCGGCGTGCTGTACGGCATATGGCGCCATTTGCAGCCGGAGGATGTGTATCACGGGGCGATGGTCGGGCTGGGCGAGCTGCTGAAGAGCGGATGCACGACGGCGGCCGATCATTTCTATTGCTTCCCGAACGGCGTCTCGGGAGAGCTGATTGACGAGGAGATCCGCGCGGCGAAAGAGCTGGGTATCCGCTTTTATCCGACCCGCGGCTCCATGAATATGGGCAAGTCCTCAGGCGGTCTGCCGCCGGATGAAGTATGTCAGAGCAGCGAGGCGATTCTGAGCGATACGCGCCGGGTGATCGAGCGCTATCACAGCGCGGACCCGTTCGCGATGGTGCGGATCGGCGTCGCGCCCTGTTCGCCGTTCAACGTGACAGGGGATCTGCTGCGCGAATCGGCCGAGCTTGCCAGAAGCTACAACGTGAGGCTGCATACGCACCTGGCGGAGACGATGGATGAGGAGCGCTACTGCCTCGAGCGGTTCGGCATGCGCCCGTTCGACTATATGGCGGAGCACGGTTGGGTCGGCGACGACGTCTGGTATGCGCACGGCATTCATTTTAACGATGAGGAAATTCGCCGGATGGGCGTGCATCGCTGCGGCGTTGCGCATTGCGCAACCAGCAATATGAAGCTTTCCTCAGGCGTTTTTCCCGTTATGAAGATGCTGCAGGCCGGCGTCAGGGTCGGTCTCGGCGTTGACGGCTCCGCTTCGAACGACGGCTCGGACCTGCTGGCGGAAGCGAGGATCGCTTACTTGCTGCACAAACTCGCTCATGGCTCAAACTCGCTGACGGCGGAAGATTGCCTGCATCTGGCGACGCGCGGTTCGGCCTCCGTACTCGGCTGGGACGACGCGATCGGCTCGCTGGAGGTCGGCAAGGCGGCCGATCTGTTCATGATCGATACCCGCAGGCTCGGCTTCGCGGGAGCGCTGTACGACGATGCGGCCCTGCCGATCGCAACGGGCATGCCGCAGCCTGTCGACATGACGATCGTCGGCGGCAAGGTGGTCGTGAAGGAGGGGCGTCTGACGGCCGTTGAGGAGGAGGCGGTGGCCGAGCGGGCGAGGGCGGCGTCGCTGCGCCTCGTGAACGAGGCGTCGCTGCGGACGAAGATCGATTACCGCGCTTTGCGGCGGGCTTGAAGAGAGATTTACGGCAAGTATAGTGGCGGGGAGGCGGATGGATATGGAACGAATATTCGCTTTTCTGGAGCGGGAGGACGTACCCGCCGTGCTGGCGACCTTAATTTTCGTCAAAGGGCACGCCTATCGCAAGGAAGGGGCGGTGATGCTGCTTGCCGGGGACGGGCGTACGATCGGCAGCATCAGCCCGGGCTGCCTGGAAGCGGATTTGCTGGAGCGCGTTCCCCGGATTTTGCGAGAGGGTCGGCATGAGACGGTCGATTACAACCTGCGTCCGGAGACGGACCCTGTCTGGGGCGAAGCGACCGGCTGCGGCGGCGAGCTCCGCATTTTGCTGGAGCCGGTGGCGGGCGAGCTGCGCGAGCGGCTGAAGGAGATCGGCCGCTTCGTTCGCGCCGGCGAGCCTATGCTGCTCGTGCGGCGGCTTACCGGCGGCAGGCTGCGCTATGCCGCGGTACGCGCGCCCCTCGGCGAGGCGCACCGCCGCAGGGCATCCAGCCGTTTTGCCGCAGCCACGCTGTTCGCGCCGCCGGAGCGGCTTATTCTCTTCGGCGCCGGGGAAGAGGCGGAAGCGATCGGGCGGCTGGCCGGACGCGTCGGCTTTCGCATCGCCGTCGCCGATTGGCGGGAAGGACTGTGCAGCCGGGAACGGTTCCCGTACGCCGATACGGCGGTAGGCGACCCCGACTCGATCGTCCGGCAGCTTGCTATCGGCCGCTCCGATTACGTGATCGTCGGGAGCCATCATTTGCGCCGCGACCGCGACATGCTCGTCCGGCTGCTTCCGCTTCGGCCCGCCTACGTGGGGCTCATCGGCTCCCGGCGGCGAATCGGCCTGCTGCTGGATGGCCTTCCGTCCGCGCCGTTCGTCAAAGGGCCGGCGGGAATGCCGATCGGCTCCGAAGGGGAGGACGAAATCGCCGTCAGTGTCGTCGCCGAGCTGATTGCCTGGCGCAACGAAGCAAAACGCGCGGGGAAGAGCGGGAAAGCCATGATCCAGTGCTGATATTTAAGGGAACCTCGATTCGCTGAAAGGGGAGAATACCGATGACAATGGAGTCTGCTGCTGCGACCGCAGCGCCTGCCGTCTGGCAGCCGCAAGCGGTCCGCGAAGCGTACCTGTTCAAGCGGCGCTGGGGCCCGGGCGGAACTTACGTATCGGGCGGGACGCTGCTGCGCACCCGGTGGGAACCTGGCCTGGAGCGGATGCCGTCACATCTGATCCATCTCGGGGCAGTTCGCGGCATTGCCGGCGTGAAGCCGATGCCGGACCGCCTGGCCGTCGGCTCCCAGACAACGCTGGCCGCCTGCGGCAGCGAGCCGCTGCTCCGGGAGAGCTTCCCGCTGCTGGCGGAGGCTGCGCGCGCGATCGCCTCGCCCTCCGTCCGCCAGCTGGCAACGCTCGGCGGCAATGTGATGTCGGCCATCGGCGATGCGCTTCCCGCCCTGCTTCTATACGACGCCGAGCTGGTGTGGTATGGCAAAGACGGCCACCGGGCTGAGCCCTTGGCCGACTGGCTGCTGCGGCGGTCTGGGCCTTCGGCAGATCCGCATGAGCTGCTGGCGTACATTCATTTGCCCTATGGCGCTGCCCGGTACAGCGAAGATTCGCCTCCTGCGCAGCAGACAGGCCGGAGGCCGAAGCGCTTCGCCGCCTACCGCAAAGTCGGCCGGCGCGAAGCGTTCACGCCGTCGGTCGTGACTGTCGCCGTCTCCGGCGAGCTCGCTGCGGACGGCCGGTACTATGGCGTTCGCCTGGCCGCCGGGGGAGGGCAGACGCGGCCGGACAGATTCGGACGCCTGGAGCAGTGGCTGGAAGGGCGGCCGGCGGAGACCGGGACGCTGGCGGCGCTGCACGAGCGGCTCATGGAGCAGTTCGAGCCGCAGCCGGACGCCTTCGCCGATGCGGCGTACCGCAAACGGACGGCAGCCCATCTGATCACCGCGGTGCTGTGGCAGGCCGCTCTGCCGGCTGGGGAGGAGGAAGCTGCATGCTCCTAAACCGGCAGTCCAGCGGCGCCAGATGGCGCATCCGGCCAGACGGACCGGATAAAGTGACCGGGCGGCTCGAATATTTGACCGATATGACGGCGCCCGGCATGCTGTACGGGCTCGTGCTGCGCAGCCCGCATTCCCACGCCCGCATCGTTTCGATCTCTACGTCCCGGGCGAAGCGGCTTCCCGGCGTGCATGCGGTCGTCACGCACGAGGACGTCCCGGGACTGAATCGGTACGGAATCGCCCGTCAGGACCAACCCGTCTTTTGCGAGGATCGGGTTCGCTATGTCGGAGACGCGGTGGCGGCCGTCGCCGCCGAATCGCCGGAGCTGGCCGAGCTGGCGCTCGCAATGATTGAGGCCGAGTATGAGCCGCTGCCGATCGTGGACGATCCCGAGCAGGCGCTCGCACCGGACGCTCCGCAGCTTCACCCGGACGGCAATGTGCTGCACCGCAGCGAATACAAGACGGGCGACGCGGACGAAGCGTTCGCTTCCTGTCTCTACATCGTGGAAGAGACGTACCGAACTCCCCGTCAGATGCATGCGTACATGGAGACGGAGGGCGGCCTGTTTGTGCCGGAGCCGGACGGACGGCTGACGGTGTACGCGCCGACTCAGCACGGGTTCATGGACCGGCTGCAGCTGTCCCGCATTCTGGCGGTGCCGGAGCAGCGGATCCGCGTCGTCTCAAGCCCGATCGGCGGCTCGTTCGGGGGCAAGGATGAGCTGAACGTGCAGCCGTATGGCGCGCTGCTGGCAATGGCGACCGGCAGGCCGGTGAAGCTGCACCACTCGCGCCGGGAATCGGTGCGCGCCGGACTGAAGCGCCATCCGATGATCATCCGCATGAAGACGGGAACCGACCGCGACGGCCGGCTTATCGCCCACCGGGTGCGGATCGTCGCGGACACCGGACCGTACGCCACCCTCGGGGCCGAGGTGCTCAATTTCGCCATGGAGCATGTGATCGGCCCTTATGCGATGGCGCATATTGACGCGGAAGGCGTGTCGGTCTTTACGAACAACGGCATGTCCGGCGAATTTCGCGGTTTCGGCGGCAACCAGGCGATTTTTGCCCTGGAAGGCCAGATGGACCGCCTGGCGGAGCGCCACGGAATGGACCCGTGGGTGTTTCGCCGGCTGAACCTGCGGGAAGACGGCATCGGCCCTTTCGGGCAGCCGATCGCGCGAACCGGCGGGGCCGAGAAGGTGTGGGCCGCGCTCGCCGACTGTCCCTTCCGGCAGGAAGCGGCCGAAGCGCCTTTGTCCGGAAACGGTCGCGCGCCTTGGCTGAAAACCGGCGTCGGAGCCGCGTTCGTCATGCACGGCGCAGGGCTCGGCTACGGCATCCCGGACCCGGCCGGCGGCCGGTTATCGCTGCGGGAGGACGGGCGGATCGAGGCGGCATTCGGCTACGAGGAGTTCGGCCAAGGGCTGATCGCGACGCTTGAGCAGATGCTGATCGAGCAGCTTGGCGTCATGCCCGGCGATATCCGCATCGTGATCGGCGATACCGACGCCGTCCCGGACAGCGGCTCCAGCACCGCTTCGCGGGCGACCAGCATGATGTGGCAGGCGCTGCAGAACATGAAGGGGCCGTTCATCTCCAGGCTGCTGGCGGCGGCGGAGCAGGCCGTCAAGCTCCCGGCTTCCCGGCTGCGGCCGGGGCCCGGCGGGGTGCGGGACCGGGAGGACGGCCGGCTCGTCATCGCCTATGCGGATTTGGCCGCCTCCTTGACGGAGCCCGTCGTGTGCGAGACCCGCTTCCATTATCCGACAGCGCCGACGGACCGGGTTGGCGCGCATTATTTGTATTCCTACGCGGCGGTTGCCGTCAAAGTAGAGGTCGACGGGCTGACCGGTCGCGTCCGGGTGCTGGACCAGTTCCATGCCGTGGCGGCCGGGCCGGTCATGAATCCGCAGGGCTATTTGGGGCAGATTGAGGGAGGAAGCTCGATGGCCTACGGCTTTACGCTGACGGAGGAAGCGCTGATGGAGCGCGGACAGTACGTGACGCGCAATTTCGACACGTATCTTATTCCGACCGCTGCCGATTTATCCGGCTCATTCGCTGTTCTGCCGATCGAGGATTTGCCGGAGGACGACGCGCACGGCCCGCGGGGCATCGGCGAGATCGGCTCGGTCGGTCTGGCGCCGGCGATTGCGGCGGCCGTCCGGCAAGCGGCGGGCGTCTGGGTCGACCGCCTGCCGATCGATCCCGCGCTGCTGCAGGACGCTCCCCATCTTGGCATAAGGCGGGGGATGGGCGATGGCTGATACATCGGGAAGCGGCGGGCCGCTGCCGGCGGCGGCAGTCCCGGAGTGGGAGTGCGAGGTGAACGGCCGGCCTATCCGGCTCCCCGTTCCTCCGTCCCGCAGGCTGCTGGATATTATCCGGGACGATCTCGGATTATGCGGCACGAAGCGCGCCTGCGAAATCGGACGCTGCGGAGCCTGCATGGTGCTGATCGACGGGAAGCCCGTCAATGCCTGTCTGGCGATGGCCTTCCAATGCGCAGGCAAGCGAATTACGACGGTCGAGGGGATCGGAGGCGAATCGCTGCATCCGGTTCAGCAGGCTTTTCTGGAAGAGGGCGGCTACCAATGCGGCTACTGCACCCCGGGGATGATTATTACCGTGACGGCGCTGCTCGACGAGCATCCGGACCCGTCGCCGGAGCAGGTAACGGAGGCGCTCTCGGGCAATTTATGCCGCTGCACGGGCTATGGAGGCATCATCCGGGCAGTGCGGAGGGCAGCCGAAATAAGGAGGGCGACGACGACATGACTGTTGCGACCGTAACGAAGAAAGATATCCGGCTGTTGAAGCGATGTGCGGAAATATCGAGAGAGGCCCGGGAATCGGGCAACACCCCCTTCGGCTGCCTGCTTGCCGACGAGGAAGGCAACATCCTGTGGGAGCAGGGCAATGTCGAGATAACGGAATCGGCATGCACCGGACACGCCGAAACGAAGCTGATGGAGGAAGTGTCCCGGCGGTTTTCCAAGGAACAGCTGTGGAACTGCACGCTGTATACGACGGCAGAGCCTTGCGCCATGTGCTCCGGGGCGATCTATTGGGGCAATGTCGGCAGAGTCGTATACGGCATCTCCGAAAAAGCATTGGGAGAACTGACCGGGAACCATCCGCAAAATCCGACGCTCGATCTTCCGTGCCGGGACGTGTTTGCGCGCGGCCGCAAGCCGATCGCCGTCATCGGGCCGGTGCCCGAGGCGGCCGAGGGGATCCTCGCCGTGCATCGGGGATACTGGTCATGAGACTGACGGTGGAAGAGCTCAACGGCCTGAGCCGCGAGCGCTTCGCCAGCCTGCTCGGCCGCATTTTCGAGCATTCTCCCTGGGTCGCGGAGCAGGCGTGGGAGGAGCGGCCGTTCCGCTCGCCGCAGCATCTGCACGAGACGATGGTGCGGAAGGTGCGGAGCGCTTCGCCGGAGGCGATACTTGCCCTGTTCCGCGCCCACCCGGATCTGGCCGCCCGCATCTCCATGACGGCTGATTCAGTGAAGGAGCAGCGAAGCGCGGGACTGGATCGTTTATCGCCCGAAGAGTACGGGCGGTTCGAGGAGCTGAACAAGGCTTATACGCAAAAGTTCGGGTTTCCTTTCATCATGGCGGTTTCCGGCAAAACCAAGGAAGAGATCGCGCAGGCGATGGACGCAAGAATCGCTAACGAGCCCTCAGCGGAATGGCGCAGGGCGCTGGAGGAAATCAGCCGCATCGCGGAAATTCGCCTGGCCTCGTTATTCGACAGCCATTTACCGACGGAACGAAAGGATGAGATGTCATGCTGAAGCTTGAATCCGGGCGTACGCTGTATTACGGCAAAGGGGATGTGCTCGCTTACCGCACTTACGCCCAGCCGCTGGAGGTTGCGCCGATCCCCGAATCGCCGTATGCCGGCGACGGCAACGTCATTTTCGCTCATAACGTACAGATGGCGGTGAGCGGCGAGTCGCTGCTGACGTCCTTTACTGAAGGGGACAACGAGCGCGTCGTGGCGACCGATTCGATGAAAAATTTCGTTTTGCGCCAGACGGCGTCGTTCGGCGGCAGCACGACCGAAGCGTATCTCGCCTTTTTGGGCGAGCGGTTCCTGGAGCGGTATCCGCATATTCGGGCGATCGCCTTTTCCGCCGGGCGCATTCCGTTTTTGCCCTTGCCGGTGCCGGGGCCCGGCGGTTTTTTCGACAACAGCCTCGTGTACCGAAGGTCGCGCAACGATCACTCCTGCGCCGAGATGGAGATCGCGCGGGCCGCAGACGGCGTGCGGATCGTCTCGCATTGGAGCGGTCTTGCCGATTTGCAGCTGATTAAAGTGAGCGGCAGCTCGTTTTGCGGCTTCATTCGCGACGAATATACGACGCTGCCGGAGGCGCAGGACCGGCCGCTGTTTATATTCCTGAATATCAAGTGGCGCTACGAGGAGACGGGGGATGCGATTCATCCGGAGCGCGGCCGTTATGTGCCGGCGGAGCAAATTCGCGATATCGCCCACAACGTCTTTTATGAATTTACGACGCCGTCGATCCAATATTTGATCTGGCTGATCGGCCAGCGGATTCTAACCCGCTTTCCGCAGCTGAAGGAGGTGCGCTTCGAATCGAACAACCGCACGTGGGAGACGGTCGTGGAGCCTGGCGACGGGGCTTCGCCCGGCGTGTTCACCGAGCCGAGGCCGCCGTACGGCTTCCAGGCATTCTCGATGACGAAGGAGGACCTTGCCGCCGCCGGCGCGGAAGCAAGGCAAGAGCACGCCATATGACAGGGCGGCTGACGACCCATGTGCTGGATTTGTCGCAGGGCCGGCCGGCGCAGGGGATGCGGGTGCAGCTGTGGCGGATCGGCGGCGGTTCCGGCTCCGAAGGCGGCCCGCAGCTGCTGGGGGAGCGCCGAATGAACGGGGACGGCCGTCCGGATCGCCCGCTATCGGATGGGGAACGGCTTGATCCCGGCCTGTACGAGCTCGTCTTTTTTGTCGGCGATTACTTCCGAGAAGACGGTGCGATCGGGGCTTCGGCTGACGCTCCGGCGGATGGGGCTGTGTTCCTGGAGCAGGTCCCGGTGCGCTTTCGGATCGCCGAATCGAACGGCCATTATCATGTTCCGCTGCTTGTAGCGCCGGGCGGTTACAGCACTTATCGGGGAAGCTGACGGGATAGGGGGGATCGGTATGTCTAGCGGCATGGCTCCCGTCACCTATAACGAACCGACAGGCAAGGGGTGAAAGGATGACAGGCAAGCTGCTGTACAACGGCACGGTGCTGACAATGGATGCGGACAACTGTGTGATCAAGTCAGGCTATGTGTATATGGAAGGCGATACGATCCGGGAAGTGGGCGAATGGCGGCCGGATGAGCGGCTGGATCAGCTGCGCAGCCGCTGTTCCTTCGCCTATGACGCCGCAGGGAAGGCGATTGTGCCCGGTCTGATCAACGCGCACACGCATCTGTTCCAGACGTTCATGCGCGGGGCGGCCGATCATCTGCCGCTTTCGCGATGGCTTCGCGAGGTCATCTGGCCGCTCAGCCTGGCTATGGAGCCGGACGATTTCTATCTGGCGGCGCTCATCGGCTGTATCGAAAATTTGAAGTCCGGAGCGACTTATGTGATGGATCACCATTATATTCATACGTCGCCCGAGAACACGTCCGGCGTGCTTCGTGCCTTCGTCGATTCCGGCATTCGAGGCCACCTGGCGCGGGGCGGCTCCGATCTGTGCGGAGAACGGCAGCTGCGGGAGACGGAGGAGCGCATTTTTGCGGACACGGACGCCCTGCTTGACCGCTGGGAAGGGGCGGCCTCCGGCCGCGTCCGGATCGCGCTCGGCCCGCTCAACCTGTACGCCTGCTCGCGGCCTTACCTGGAGCAGGCCGCCCGCTTCAGCCGCGACCGCGACCTCATCGCGCACGTGCACGTCGCCGAGACGAGCGAGCAGATCGACAACACGCTGGAGCGGTTCGGCCTGCGCAATCTGGAGCTGCTCGACAAGGTCGGCCTGCTCGGCAGCAGGACGCAGGTCGTGCACGGGATATGGCTGAACGACGAGGAGCTTGCGGCAATCCGCGAGCGAAGGGCGACTGTCGTGCATTGCCCCGTCTCGAACATGTATCTCGCCTCCGGCGTCACCAGAGTGCCGGATATGCAGCGGCTCGGTATCAACGTTGCGCTCGGGACCGACGGCCCGGGAAGCAACAACTGCCAGGACAATCTGGAAGTGCTGAAATTTACGGCCTGCCTGCATAAAGTGAGCAGCATGGATGCGAGCCTGCTGCCGCCGATGGACGTGCTGCGGATGGCCACGGCGAACGGGGCGAAGGCGATGGGCAGAGAGGCGGATCTCGGAAGCCTCGAACCCGGCAAAAAAGCGGACATCGTCGTCATCGATCTGACTAAGCCGCATATCCGCCCGGTCCACCGCGTTTCGTCGGCTCTTGTGTACAATGCCAACGGCAATGATGTCGAGCTGGTAGTAGTCGGCGGGCGGGTGGTCGTCGAGAACGGACAATGCGTGATGTTGGACGAACGGGAGCTGCTGCTTCGCGCCCAGTCCCGGGTCGACGCGCTGCGCGCCAAACTGTCTTCGCGCTATCCGGTGTTTGCCTCCGGCGATTAGCGCTGTTCATAGGTGACACCCGTTTGTGCAATGCCGTCTCGCCAAACGATATCCTCTATATAAAAGGAAAGGATCGATATTTCATGACCATGAGCCCAGAAAGACTTAGCGACCCGGTGCTGGAAAACGATTGGCATGCCGTCTGTCTGGCTTCCGAGCTGAAGGAAAAGCCGATCGGCGCGACGCTGCTGGGGGAGCGAATCGTCCTTTTCCGAACGGGCAAAGGAGTGCACGCGCTGAAAGATTTGTGCATTCACCGGGGCGCGATGCTGTCCAAAGGGTGGGTGGATGGCGACGCCATTACGTGTCCGTATCACGGTTGGCAGTACGATGCGGAGGGGGCGTGCGTCTGCATTCCGGCTCAGCCCAAAGGCGAAAAAATTCCTCCTCGCGCGGCAGCGCAGCCCTACGCCTGTACGGAAAAATACGGTTTTATCTGGGTATGCCTCGGCGAACCGGCCGGGGAGCTGCGGCATATCGAGCCTTTTGCCAATCCGGCGAACCGTCCGATCCTGTGCGGGCCTTACAAAGTGAATGCCGCTGGCACGAGGGTGATGGAAAATTTCACCGACTTCGCCCATCTGATGTTCGTTCACCGGCATCTGCTCGGCCATCCGGAGCATGCCGAGCTGCCGGACGTTCAGATCGTCAAGGAACCGGACCGGATTTACATCGAGAATGTCCCGATTTTTCAGCCGGTCGCGCATGCCGGGTCGGACAAAAAGGACGGCACGACGTACATTTACCGAAAAGAGGTGTATCGGCCGCTGTCCGGCTGGCTGTCCAAGACTGATCCGGAGAGCGGGCAGACGTTATGGATTTTGCAGACGATATCGCCGGTATCGGCGAGCGAATGCCTCGTGTTCATGATTGTTTCGCGCAATTACGGGTTCGAGCTGGACGATATGGAGTTTATGCGGTTCCAGGACATCGTCTTCGATCAGGACGCTCAGGTCATTGAGACGCAAAAGCCGGAGCTGCTGCCGCTCGACTTGCAGGCGGAATTGAATCATCGCGTAGACCGATTTTCCGTAGCATACCGGCGGTACTTGAGAGAGCTGGGCGTTGTCGTCGGCACAACCTGATTTTTGGCCGAACATAGTCGTTTCGCAAAACAGCATGAATGACATTTAGAATGGGAGGGGAAGAGAAACATGAATGCATTCAGCGGGTCTTCAAAACGCAGGGCAAGACGCAGGGCTTCCTTATCGATTTATCTCTTGCTGGTGACGAGCTTTCTGGCCGCCTGCGGCACAAGCCAGGCGCCGGGGCAGACGCCGGGCGCGGCATCGCCTGAGTCTTCTCCGGAGACGCCGAAGTCTTTGACGAAGGCGACGGTCGTGCTGAACTGGTTCCCGGAGCCGGAGCACGGAGGCAATTATGCCGCTCTTGCCAAAGGCTTTTACAAGGAGGCCGGTCTGGATATGACGCTGATGCCGGGCGGACCGCAGGTGTCTTCCACGCAAATCGTCGCATCCGGCAAAGCGGAGTTCGGCATGGCGAACGGAGACGACATTTTGGTTGCGAGAGGCCAGGGCATCCCGATCGTCGCGATCGCCACGGCGTATCAGAAGAGCCCGCAGGCGCTGTTTTATCACAAAAGCTCCGGCATTCAAGATTTCTCCGATTTAAACGGGCACAAGGTGTATGTAGCCTCCACCGCCAGCTATTGGCAGTTCCTCAAAAGCAGGTTTAAGCTCGATCAGGCGCAGGAGATGAGATATACGGGATCGCTCGTCAACTTCGTGAACGACCCCAATGCCGTGACGCAGGGCTATGTCACCTCCGAGACCTACACGCTGACGCAGGAAGGCGTCGATTTCGGAATATTGCTGAACGCGGATTCCGGCTACAATATTTATGCGGGCGTCTATTTCACGACGGAAAAAATGATCGCCGAGCAGCCGGAGCTGGTCAAAGCGTTCGTCGAGGCGACGGTTAAGGGCTGGGATTATTATAAAGACCATGCCGAAGAAATCAATCCCTCGATCCAGGAAAAAAATCCGGATATGAGCCTCGACATGATGAAATTCAGCGCCGAAAAAGGGATGGACTTCGCCTTTGGCGGCGATGCGGCTGCGATGGGCACGGGCATCATGACCGCGGAGCGTTGGTCCGAGGTGCAAAAACAGCTCGTCGAGGTCGGCGTGCTGAAGGAAGAGGAACCGATCGAGAAGGTGTTTACGACCGAATTTTTGCCCGCCAAAAAATGAGGAGCAGCCGGCCTGCCGGCTGGCTAGCAGGCTGTCTTTCGAGGTCCGCAGAGACCCGGGAGACGGCTTTTTTGGTTGCAGTCGACTTGGCTCTGCCTGCTGCGCATGATCATGATCAACGGCGCTCTGATTGAAAGGAACGCTCCAAGAGGCATTCCCGATCCAGTCCGGCCTGACCTCAAGGCCGTCGATATCCATTCCGGCCTCAGGTTCGTCCGTTTCCTGTCCAACCAAACGTCAAGACCATCTGGAACCCAGCCTAGACCTCCAAGCGATAAGAACGAAAAACGATCTTATTCCTCCTAAAATAGCCCAATAATCGAAAATAAGTTAACATGAACGTAAAACAGCTCCGTATTTGCTAGCGATCGTAGGTTAAAAATGTGAGTGTAGGACACATTTTCAGAGCTACTAAGCAAAAGGAGCTGTTACTTATGAAGTATGCCACAAAATTCATTGGTTTAGATGTATCGAAAGAAAAAATTGCTGTAGCGGTGGCAGATAGCGGTCGAGAAGCCCCTCGTTATCTTGGAGCTATTCCTCACAAACCTGAGGCAATTCGGAAATTAATTAAACAGTTGGGAGATCCGAGCACCCTTTCGTTTT
>NZ_KB905606.1 GCF_000380965.1 Paenibacillus ginsengihumi DSM 21568
CGGAATCCAGCTTGTTGAAGATGTTTCAGCACTTTCAGTTCTTGAAAAGCAGGCTTTAATTCGTTTGGCAGTTGATTCAGGTCGGGCTGATGGTCTATCATGATGGAAGACACCTCTTCTGTCTGGTAGTGGAAGTCGTCACTCTCACTTTACCAAACGAAGCGGTGTTTTTCTATTTTGGCAAGCTGGCTATTCAACAGACCTTAAACCCGCTCTACAATTGGTTTTACATTGATTTTCTAGGTGCGAAAGTTGAGCAATTAAGTAATGAAAGTAAAAGGAAAAAAAACTAATGACGATGGAACTTTATGTGAAACTACATTACAATTGTTGGGAGCAGGGCCTTTCGACAATCCCTCCGCTTTCCCTTGAACAGGAATTGAGCTTTTCGTGCCGCGAATGCGCATCGCGTGATATAATGGAGGTTGTCTCTTAGCACAACGCCGATCCTGACGAAGAAAGGATTAAGATATCGATGAACCAAGATCCAAGCCGCAAGTTCGAGGAAATTACACTGCGCACCGAGCCGATATTTCAGGGCCAAATCATTTCGCTGCAGGTCGATACCGTCCGCCTGCCCGATGGCCGGGAGGCGACGCGGGAGATCGTGAAGCATCCCGGCGCTGTCGCCGTGCTGGCGCTGCTTGGCGATAAGGAGAAGATGCTCGTCGTCGAGCAGTACCGCAAGCCGCTGAACAAAAGCCAGGT
The DNA here is from genome assembly GCF_000380965.1 of Paenibacillus ginsengihumi DSM 21568. Taxonomy (GTDB): domain Bacteria; phylum Bacillota; class Bacilli; order Paenibacillales; family NBRC-103111; genus Paenibacillus_G; species Paenibacillus_G ginsengihumi. The sequence continues at coordinate 709 of NZ_KB905606.1, forward strand.
CGAAATTCCCGCAGGCAAGCTCGATCCGGGCGAGGACCCGATGGACGCCGCCAGGCGTGAGCTGGAGGAGGAGACCGGCTATCGCTGCGCCTCGCTGCGGCATCTCAGCTCGTTCTATACGTCGCCCGGCTTCGCTGACGAACTGCTGCACCTGTATATCGCCGAGGGGCTGGAGCGGGGGCAGGCGAACCCCGACGACGACGAATTTCTCGATTGCTCGGCGGTGACGCTGGAGGAAGCGGAGCGCCTGATCCGCGAAGCGCGCATCAGCGACGCCAAAACCGTGCTCGCCGTGTACGCCTGGAAGCTGTACAAGCTGACGGGGGCGCTGTAGCATGTCCGAGCTAAAGCCGTATTATGCCGACCTGCACATTCATATTGGCCGGACGGAGCGGGGCGAGCCGGTCAAGATCAGCGCTGCCGCCAGCCTGACGTTCGGCAACATTGCCGAGGAAGCCTCCGAGCGCAAGGGCATGGACATCGTCGGCATCATCGATTGTCAATCTCCCGGCGTACAGCGCGACATGAAGCAGTTTTTGGATTCGGGGGAAATGGAGGAAATACCCGGTGGCGGCATCCGCTACCGCCGGACGACGATCATTCTTGGCAGTGAAATCGAGGTGCGCGATCCGGGCATGGGAGCTGCGCACCTGCTTGCATATATGCCGACCTTGAGCGTCATGGAAGAATTTACCGCCTGGCTGTCGCGGCATATGAAGAACGTGCAGCTCAGCTCGCAGCGTCTGTACGTTCCTGCCCGCACGCTCCAGCAGGAAGTGGCGGACCGCGGCGGCTTGCTGGTGCCGGCGCATATTTTTACCCCTTACAAAAGCTTGCTTGGCAGCGCCACTTCCCGTCTTGAACATTTGCTCGATCCGCAGCTGGTCGCCGCAGTGGAGCTCGGACTGAGCGCGGATTCCGAGATGGCCGGCTGTCTGAGCGAGCTTGACCGCTATACGTTCCTGACCAACTCCGACGCGCATTCGCTGCCGAAGATCGGCCGCGAGTACAACCGGATCGAGCTGGCCGAAGCGAGCTTCGCCGAGCTGCGCAAAGCGCTGGCTCGCGAGGACGGGCGGCGCGTATCGGCCAATTACGGGCTGAATCCGCGCCTCGGCAAATATCACCGGACGTATTGCGAAGCCTGCGGCCGCGTGCTGGACGAGCGGGAGACGGCCGCCGAACGCTGTCTTTATTGCGGATCTAACTCGATCGTGCGCGGCGTGATGGACCGAATTATGAGCATCGCCGACCGCGAGGAGCCGCACATCCCGTCCCATCGGCCTCCATACTGCTACCAGGTTCCGCTGGAATATATCCCCGGGCTCGGCCGTGTCACGTTCGGCCGGCTGCTGGAGCGCTTCGGCACGGAGATGAACCTGCTTCATCAGGTGTCGTACGAGGAGCTGGCAGAGACAGCGGGCGAAGCGATCGCCGCCAAAATCATTCAGGCCCGCGAAGGCACGCTGCGCCTCGAGACGGGCGGCGGAGGCCGATACGGCAAAGTCATCAAGGCGGATTGAACGCCCGCGCCCGTCATATCCCTTGTCCCGGCTGCATACGATGAAGTAACGGGACAAGGAGGGACAATAACGAATGATGGGCCATCGAATGCTGCAGCACTATATGAAGGAGCATATGCCGTTATATATTTTCGTAAGCGTCATTTTCGTTACCGGCGTCATCTTCGGGGCGGTCATGGTCGGCGCGCTGTCGCTGGAGCAGAAAGAAGAAATTACCCGCCATCTCGGGCATTTTTTCACCACCGTCGAGAACAGCGGACCCGGGGATGAGCTGACTGCCTTTAAAAGCGCCTTTTCGCTGCATGCCAAATGGCTGCTCATTATTTGGTTTCTCGGCCTGTCCGTCATCGGACTGCCACTCATTCTCATCCTCGATTTTTTGAAGGGCGTGCTGGTCGGCTTCACCGTCGGCTATATGATCGGGCAGCTGTCGTGGAAAGGTCTCTTGTTCGCGCTCGTCTCGGTCGTGCCGCCGAACGTCGTCGTCATTCCGACGATGATCGTCTGCAGCGTGACGGCGATGGCGTTCTCGATCCATCTCGTCAAAAATCGCTTTTACCAAAAAAAGGGTACGCTTCGCGAGCCGTTCATGCGCTTCACCATGGCCTGCGCCCTGTCCGTCATGCTGATGGCCGGGGTGGCGATGTTCGAGGCCTACGCATCGCCGGTCATGATGAAGTGGGTGACGCCCATGCTGATCACGCTCCCGTTGTGACCTCGGAACGAATGTTTGACTTTCATGCGCTCCTCAACCTATAATGAAAACAAAAGCTTTTGATAGCAGACGTGTTGCCCTCGGCAAACTTGAATAGATATTATCGATATTCGGCTTCTGAAGTGTCAGCGCGCTTTAAGCTCTGTTTCCGGTTACGCAGCCTGGATGGGCCGGAGAGCGAGGCCTGGCATCAGCTTTTGAAGCGGTTTTGCCCTCGGCAAACTTGTAGGGGGAGGAGCATGGAGGAATCTCGCATCGATAAAATAAAACAGCAGCTGCAGGCGCAGGGCTATAAGCTGACTCCTCAGCGCGAAGCGACCGTACGGGTATTGCTTGAAAATGAAGAGGATCATTTAAGCGCGGAAGACGTGTTCATGCTCGTAAAGGAAATTGCGCCGGAGATCGGACTTGCGACCGTATACCGGACGCTGGAACTGCTCAGCGAACTGCATATATTGGAGAAGATGAATTTCGGAGACGGCGTAGCCCGCTACGATCTGCGCAACGACAGCACTCATCACCATCATCATCATTTGATCTGCGTGCAGTGCGGCGCCGTGGATGAAATTATGGAAGACTGGCTCGGACCGCTGGAGGAGAGAGTCGAGCAGGAATTCGGCTTTCAGGTGCTCGATCACCGTCTCGATTTTCAAGGGATCTGCCATCGGTGCCGGGGCAAAAATGAACAATAGACGCTTATGAACCGCGAAGCCTTGTCGTAGGCCTTCCGCTTGCGAACTGCTTTTGTCTGACGCCTGCGACGAGTGATGCCTTCGCCATCGGCCGTCATCTTCGGAACTGAAATTCGCCGGGGCGGACTTCGCCCAATTTTCAAGATAATATGTCAGCATGGAATCGCCCGCTTGAACGTTTTGTTTCAGGCGGTTTTTTTGTCGTGGCCGAACCCGGCCCGATCACGATCTGATGTAGCCGGGACCCGCGTCCTCTTCGCTGCATATGAATAAGAAAACGTCTGTCGAAGATCGGATGAACGGCCGCAGTTTACGCCCTTCGCCTTGATGCATTTAGCGAAGTGAAACTTTCGGCAACATTAAGAAAGCGGCATATTAGCCGCTCAAAGGGCGCACGCTATGCTGGAGGAGGTTCGTGGACTATGATCATCGGAGTACCGAAGGAATTGAAAAACAACGAGAACCGGGTAGCCATTACGCCCGGAGGCACGGCCATGCTTACCGCGGAAGGGCATACGGTGCTGATCGAGACCGGAGCGGGGGCGGGAAGCGGCTTCAGCGACGAGGAATACGGCAAGGAAGGGGCGATTATCGTCCCGGAGGCAGCCGAAGTGTGGAGCCGGTCCGAAATGGTGATGAAGGTGAAGGAGCCGCTTCCCGAGGAATACGGCTATTTCCGCGATGGGCTCATTCTGTTTACATACCTGCATCTGGCGGCAGAGCCCCGGCTGACCGAGGCGCTCGTGCAGAGCAAGGTAACCTCCATCGCTTACGAAACGATTCAGCTGCCAAACGGCAGCCTTCCTTTATTGACGCCGATGAGCGAAGTCGCCGGCCGCATGGCGGTTCAGGTAGGGGCGCAGTATTTGGAGACGTATCATGGGGGGCGCGGTATTTTGCTCGGCGGGGTGCCGGGCGTTCCCCCTGCCGAGGTCATTATCCTCGGCGGCGGCGTAGTCGGCACGAACGCGGCCAAGATGGCGCTCGGCCTCGGCGCAAGCGTCGTCGTCATCGAACGGAGCGCGGAGCGCATCCGCTATCTGGACGACGTCTTTTTTGGCAGGCTCGGCACCCTGGTATCGAACCCGTACAATATCGCCAATGCCGTTCAGAAGGCGGACCTGCTGATCGGGGCGGTGCTCATCCCCGGAGCGCGCGCGCCGAAGCTTGTCAGCGAGGAGATGGTCAAGTCGATGAAGCCCGGAGCGGTCATCGTCGATGTCGCCGTCGATCAGGGCGGCTCGATCGCCACGGTCGACCGGGTGACGACGCACAGCGAGCCGATCTACGAGAAGCATGGCGTCATTCATTATGCGGTGGCCAATATGCCCGGAGCGGTTCCGCGCACCTCGACGTTCGCTCTGACGAACGTGACGATCAATTACGCGCTGGAGCTGGCCGGCAAGGGAGTCACTCGAGCGCTGTACGGCAATTCCGCGCTGCGCCTGGGCGTCAATACGTATAATGGGCATGTCACTCACGCTGCCGTCGCGGAGGCGGTCGGCCTCCCCCATACCGCGCTCGATTCCCTCTTGCCGATCAGCTGACAAGCGGCGGAGGGAGACAGGCCGGACACATAAACGGAATGCCCGGATCATAGGATGGACGAAGAGCACTCTTTATGGAGCCGAAGCGTCTCGGCGGGAGAGGAGAGATCCTGTGGTATTCCATGTGCGCAAATGGATGGGCCGATTCCGTTTTTTGCTGTTGTTTGCAACGTTCACATTCGTGATCTACCATCTGCTGGTGTTTTTTAAAGATTGGATCGAGCCGCTTCACCGGTACCGCGAGCCAAGCGGACAGGCCGTGAAGGTTTTCCGGCACGACAACAGATCGCTGTTCGGCGCGGAGGACGATTTTGCCCAGCGGCTCAAGCTGTTTTATTGGATCGGCGAATAGACTTGCCCGGGTGAAAACCGCTGGCCGCTTCGCGCTTGGCAAGCAGGAAAAATGCCCCATGCTGTAGAAGTGATTCGGTATGCACAAACGATGCCATTCTCGGTCACCAAGCAAAGGGGTTGTCGCATGAAGAACGATCTGGCGCGATTTATGAGCTATTTGTCCGACGAGAAGGGGCTGTCCCCGAACACGTTGGAATCATACGAAAGAGATATTGCGCAGTACATTCGTTTTCTGGAGGATCAAGGCATTCGCAGCCTCAAGGATACGGGCAGAGTCCAGCTGCTTGGCTATTTGTCCAGGCTTCGCTCGCTCGGCAGGGCGGCGGCGACCGTATCGCGGAATCTGGTATCGATTCGGGCTTTTTATCAATACCTTGTCAGGGAACGCGCGGTGGACGCCGATCCGTCGCTGCATATCGAGGCTCCCAAGCAGGAGAAGCGGGTGCCCCGGATTATGACCGTTGCCGAAGTGGAGACGCTGCTGAACGCTCCTGCGGCGGAAACGCCCGGCGGGATGAGGGACAAGGCCATGCTGGAGCTGCTCTATGCGACGGGCATGCGCGTCTCCGAGCTGATCTCGCTGAACGTCGGCAGCGTCAATCTCGAGCTCGGCTATATTCGCTGCTACGGCAAGGGGGCGAAGGAGAGAATCATCCCGCTGGGCGGCGTCGCCTCCAGCTTTCTCAAAGCCTATCTGACATCCGCGCGTCCGCGGCTGCTGAAATCGGCCGAGCCGGAGGAAGCGCTGTTCGTCAGCCATCTCGGCTCGAGAATGACGCGGCAAGGCTTCTGGAAAATTATGAAGCGCTATGCGGCGGAATCGGGCATTCGCCAGGAGATTGCTCCGCATACGCTGCGCCATTCCTTCGCGGCCCATCTGCTGGAGAACGGTGCCGACCTTCGCTCGGTTCAGGAGATGCTCGGCCACGCCGATATTTCCACGACGCAAATCTATATGTCGGCGACCCGCACGAAGCTGAAGGACGTGTACGATCAGGCGCATCCTCGCGCCAGGCTTGAACCGACATGACGACGCCCTGGTCCGCCAGCGCCCCGCGACCCGGGCTTTTGCTGTGCGCTGCATCCGGGCTCCTTCGCGTCAGATGCAACAAATGCTTTGCAAAAGAAAATCCGATTTGCGATAATAATGCCAAATGTTTCATGAACCAAGCCGCGGGAGAATGAGGCCCCGGCCGTAAATGATGGAGGTGCCGCTAATGAAATTCCGGAGAATCTGCCTCATTGTGCTGGACAGCGTGGGCATTGGCGAGCTCCCCGATGCCGCCCGGTTCGGCGATGCGGGCGCGCACACGCTTGGCCATATCGCCGAGCGTGTGCCGGCGCTGCAACTGCCGCATATGGAAAGCCTGGGGCTCGGCTCGATTGCGCCGCTTCACGGCATCCGCCCGGCGCAGTGCCGCGGCGCGTATTACGGGAAAATGGCCGAGGCGTCGGTCGGCAAAGATACGATGACGGGCCACTGGGAGCTCATGGGGCTGAAGGTGGACATTCCGTTCAACGTCTTCCCGGACGGCTTTCCGCCGCAGCTGCTGGAGCCGTTCGAGCGGGAGACGGGGCGCAAGGTCATCGGCAACAAGCCGGCCTCGGGAACCGAGATCATCGCCGAGCTGGGCGAGCGGCAGATGAAGACAGGGGAATGGATCGTCTATACGTCGGCGGACAGCGTCTTTCAGTTGGCCGCGCACGAGGACGTGATTCCGCTTGACGAGCTGTACCGCGCCTGCGAAATCGCCCGCAGGCTGACGCTGGAGGAGCCGTACGCGGTAGGGCGCGTCATTGCCCGCCCGTACGTCGGCGAGCCGGGCAGCTTCAAGCGCACGCCGAATCGCCATGACTATGCCGTGAAGCCTCCGGCCCCGACAGTGATGAACAGGCTGAAGGACGCGGGCCTTCAGTGCATCGCCGTCGGCAAGATCAACGACATTTTTTCCGGCGAAGGGGTGACGTCCGCGCTGCCGACCAAAAGCAATGCGGACGGCATCGATACGACGATCCGCGAGTTTGGCAAGCCTTTCGAAGGGCTGTTGTTCACCAACCTGGTCGACTTCGATTCGCTGCACGGGCACCGGCGCGATCCCGAGGGCTACGCGGCGGCCTTGAACGAATTCGACGAACGGCTGCCTGAGATCATGGCGAAGATCGGGGAAGACGATCTGCTCATCGTCACGGCAGATCACGGCAACGATCCGTTCCATCACGGGACCGACCATACGCGCGAGTACGTGCCGCTGATCGTATACAGCCCGCGCCTGGCCGGCGGCGGCTCGCTCGGTATCCGTGATACATTCTCGGATATCGGAGCTACGGTTGCCGACAACTTCGGCACGGCCGGCACCGGGTTCGGCACGAGCTTTTTGAGCGAGCTTAAGTAAATGAAGTCTAGGTAAGTTGAGTAAACCCGCAGTCGAAACGGTTCATTGGGAGGGGATCTGCCAAATGGCAAATATGGACGTATTGAACAACATTCGCGAGGCAGCTTCGTTTATTCGCGGCAAGATCGACGGCGAGCCCGAGATCGGGCTCATCCTCGGCTCCGGCCTCGGCATTATCGCCGAGCTGGTGGAGAATCCGGTCGTTATCGCCTACGAGAATATTCCGCATTTTCCGGTATCGACGGTGGAAGGGCATGCCGGAGAGCTTGTCGTCGGCACGGTGGCCGGCCGCCGCGTCATCTTGATGAAAGGGCGCTTCCATCTGTATGAAGGCTACCCGGTCGAAGTCGTATCCTTCCCCGTTCGCGTCATGAAGGAGCTGGGCGTGAAGAAGCTGGTCGTGACCAACGCCGCCGGAGGCATCAACACCTCCTACGAGGTCGGCGATCTGATGCTGATCAAGGATCATATCAATTTCACCTTCCGCAACCCGCTGATCGGACCGAACCTGGACGAGCTCGGCCCGCGCTTTCCCGATATGTCGGAGGCGTACAGCAAGCGGCTGCGGCAAATCGCCAGGGAAGTCGCCGAATCGCAGGGCGTCAAGCTGCAGGAGGGCGTCTATATCGGGCTGCTCGGCCCGTCCTACGAGACGCCTGCGGAAATTCGCATGATGCGCACGCTGGGAGCCGACGCTGTCGGCATGTCGACCGTCTCCGAGGTGATCGTCGCCCGCCACGCCGGCATCGAGGTGCTCGGCTTCTCCTGCATCAGCAATATGGCGTCGGGCATTCTCGATCAGCCACTTTCGCATGAAGAAGTGATGGAGACGACGGAGCGGGAGAAGCAAAAATTTTTGCGGCTTATTCTCGGCATCATACCGAAGCTCTGAGCGGGCAGGAAGCGAACGGGGCCAAGGCGAATCAGCCGCACGAAGCGAAAGGAGCTGCATAACCTATGCCCATCGATTACGTTCAGCACATTCGGGAAGCGGTACAGTGGATCGAGGACCGCATTTCCCGCCAGGCGTTGGAGATCGGTTTGATTCTGGGGTCGGGACTCGGCGATCTGGCCGAGCACGTGGAAGATCCGGTCGTCATCCCTTACGGGGAGATCCCTCACTTTCCGGTATCGACGGTGGCCGGACATGCCGGACGGTTCGTTATCGGCCGGCTGGAAGGCAAGCAGGCGATCGTCATGCAGGGACGGTTTCATTATTACGAAGGTTATTCCATGAAGCAGGTCGTGTTCCCCGTCTATGTCATGAAGCAGCTCGGCGTGTCCACCCTCATCCTGACGAATGCCGCAGGGGGGATGAATCGCGCTTTTCGGCCCGGCGATTTGATGCTGATTCGGGACCATCTGAACTTGACCGGCGACAACCCGCTGGTCGGGGTGAACCATCCCGAGCTCGGCCCGCGCTTTCCCGATATGTCGGAAGCGTACAGCCGCTCCTGCCGCGAGCTGTTCAAGCAGATCGCCGCGCGTTACGGCGAGGCCCGCGGAGAAGCGGTGCGGCTGCAGGAGGGGGTCTATGCGGGCATCGCCGGCCCGAATTATTTGCCGCCGTCGGAGCTGACGATGCTGGCCCGTCTGGGCGGCGACGCCGTCGGCATGTCGACGGTCGGCGAGACGATCGCCGCGCGTCATGCCGGTCTGCAGGTGCTCGGCGTCTCCTGCATCACCGATATGGCGATCGGCGAGGAGCTGGAGCCGCTGACGCACGAGCAGGTGGTGGAGGTGGCGAACCGGACGAAGCCGGTGTTCATTGAGCTCGTGCGGCAGTTTGTGCGGGAAGTGTGAGGCGGACGCGGATGAACCTGCCGGAATGATTTTGCGGCAAAAAGGCGAAAGATAAAGCCGAGGCCACCTGCCGCCGGCAAATTTGTCACAAAGTGTTCATGGGAATCGCCGGAAAACACATTTCGATCACCTTCGATCTTTTTGTACAATAAAGCAGATGCGTTTTTTACGGCCAACAGTAAGGGGGGATACCGATGCAAAAGTGGGCTATGTTCTCGTTGTTTATTATCGCCTGCCTTCTGGGTACGGGCGTATTGTTCCAAAATATTTCCGCCCGTCAGGCAGAGAGGGCACAGGAAGAAGCTGCCGGCCCGACGCTGAAGTTCGTTGCGACGAACTATCAGTTCGATCAGCCCGAATATACGGTGAAAGCCGGCGAGACGGTGACGGTTACCTTGCAAAACAAGGAAGGCCTGCACGCTGTCGAAATCAAAGGCCTGGGCATTAAGCTGGACAACAACAACAAATCCCAGCAGGTGACGTTCGACAAGCCGGGTACGTACGAGGTAATTTGCGCCTTGCCGTGCGGTCCGGGTCACGACCAGATGGTGACGAAGCTCGTTGTCCAATAAGGCCATCGATCCGCGGAAGCTCCGGGAATATCGGGGCTTCTTTTCTTTTGCCCTGGCGGTAGCTTATAATACAGTCATTGGAAAAGTTTACACTAGCGTAAGGAGGCACACGAATGCGTGCGGTCGATTGGATTCGCAAGAAGCGGGACGGCGGCGAGCTGAGCGCAGAGGAGCTTGCCGCGCTGATCGAAGGGTATACGAACGGAGCCGTTCCCGATTATCAGATGGCCGCCTGGGCGATGGCGGTCTATTACCAGGGCATGACCCCGCGGGAAACGGCCGATCTGACGCTGGCGATGGCCCGCTCGGGGGAGCAGGTCGACCTGTCCGCGATTCCCGGGATCAAGGTGGACAAGCATAGTACAGGCGGCGTCGGCGATACGACGACGCTCGTGCTCGGACCGCTCGTCGCGGCGGCCGGCATTCCCGTCGCCAAGATGTCGGGCCGCGGGCTCGGGCATACCGGGGGGACGATCGACAAGCTGGAAGCGATCCCGGGCTTTGCCGTCGAGCGCACGCGAGAAGCTTTTTTGCGGCAGTTGCGCGAGATCGGGCTGGCGGTTATCAGCCAGTCCGGCAATATTGCTCCGGCCGACAAGCTGCTGTACGCGCTGCGGGACGTCACCGCCACCGTCGATTCGATCCCGCTGATCGCAAGCTCGATCATGAGCAAGAAAATCGCGTCAGGCGCGGATCGGATTTTGCTTGACGTGAAGACGGGCCGCGGCGCTTTCATGAAGACGCTCGAGGCGTCGATCGAGCTCGCCCAGGCGATGGTCGAGATCGGCGCCCAGGTCGGCAGGGAGACGGTCGCGGTCATTACGGACATGGACGAGCCGCTGGCGCCTTCGATCGGCAATGCGCTGGAGGTACGCGAGGCCGTCGATACGCTGGCGGGCCGCGGGCCGCAGCAGCTGACGCGGCTCTGCCTGGAGCTGGCTTCGCACATGATTCGCCTGGGCGGCAAGGCGACGACCCGCGAAGAAGGCCTGCGGCTCGCCGAAGAACTGCTCGCCAGCGGCGCGGCGCTGGACAAATTCAAGGCGATGATCGCCGCCCAGGAAGGCGATCCGCGGATCGCCGACCAGCCGGAGCTGCTGCCGGCCGCCCGCAGCGTCGTGCCTGTCGTTTCCCCGCAGGACGGCTACATCGCTTCCATCGATGCCGAGCAGCTGGGGGTGACGGCGATGAGGCTCGGGGCCGGCCGAGCGAAGAAGGACGACCCGATCGAGCCGGCCGTCGGCATCCGCCTGCTGCGGCGCTCCGGGGACAAAGTGAGCGCCGGGGAACCGCTCGCCGAGCTGCATATGAACGAGGCAGAGGAAGTGGTGACGGCGCGGATGACCGCGGCGGCGCTGGCAGCCTTCCGCTTCTCGCACGAGCCGCCTGCTCCCAAGCCGCTGATTTACGCGGTGATTACCAAAGAAGGCATCGAGCGAATGCCGCAATAACGCACCTGGCCCGATGAATAGCGAATATTCGCCAAGCTTATAACCCGTAAGCGGACGCTTCCCACGAAGCGGGCCTGCTTGCGGGTCTTTTATTCTCTTTAAATCCCCGCCTGAAACTTTCACCTTAAGCTCCTGCCGTCAACTTCCGACTTAAACTCTCGCTTTAAGCTCCTGCCGTCAACTTCCGACTTAAACTCTCGACTTAAGCTCCCGCCGCATTTTTCAAGCAATCATTTTTCCCTTGGCATCAACCTATCAGAATCATCGTCTTGCTCATATCTGATCGCCGCCATGACTCTAACGCTGGCGACAAGCGCTATTTCCACGAATCGAACGCTTTTCATATTGTAACGAAACGGAGCGGCGCTATTCGGCACGGAACCCCGATTTAGAACGCCCAAAGGCCAAATAAGATGTCTGGCAAGCGTTACATTCCCGAATCGGTCATTTATGGCTGGATAAGCGCTGTGGCAAGCGTTAGCGCTGCGGCCTGGCTTTCTTTTTCTCGCGCCGATCCCGCGGGCTGCCATCGGTGGATCGAACAGGCGCCAGAAGCATCGTGCCGAGTTCGAGACGGATTCAGATGCCGCGGGGAGCCGCGGATGACGAGCGCTTCCTGTCGTCATCGGTCGTCACCTGCGGTGCCCGAAAATTCAGCTTGTAGATAAAGCTGATTTTTCAAGAGAGCAAATGTTGTATTTTGTACAACAAAAACAGGGAAATGACCCGCATTCACGGCTCAATGTTGTAGAAAGTGCAACATTTCGGGCGATATTCTTCGATTTGAAGCCCATCTCGCCCAAATTGTTGCACAAAATACAACATTCCCCTTCCTCTAGTACGAAGGATACCGAAAATGTTGCATTTTTTGCAGGATTCGCCGCCTCATGTGCTCGGGTGTGCCCAGGAAGGGGCAGCGCTAACGCAGAGTCTGAACGCCAATGCGAAGTCCCGAACGTAACACGGACTCTGAAAGCCAATGCGGTGTTCGAGGCGAAGCTCGGGGGGCGCCGGTCGCGTATCCCCGGTCGCAGCAAAGTATCGTTTTGACACGATAAAGGACGTTAGGCGGAGCTTACGGTTTTCTCAAACAATGGATGAATGCCGCTGGAGGCACGGCGTTTGAGTAAGGCTGCTAAATGGCTTGGCGAAAACTGCTGGAAGCGGAATATTTTCGATAAAAAGCGTAAACAATGATTACCAGTGCTTCATATGGCTTACAAGTCTCTTTCAGGAGGGGAAGAACAAGTATGCTCCCAACAATCATGAAATGGATCTTGGCGATCCAACTGGCGCTGCTCTTCTCGATTTCGGGGGCTGCATGGGCCGCGCCCCAGGAGGATCATTCGGTAGCGGCGCAGACCGACGAGAAGAAAGCCGACAGCAAGCAAGCAGGTGACAAGCAGGCTGACGAGAAGAACGCGGACAACAAGCAAGCAGACGAAAAGCAGGCTGACGAGAAGAAACCCGACAACAAGCAGGACGGCAAAAAGCAGGCTGACCAGAAGCAGGCAGGCGACAAGCAGGCGCAGCAGGACGGCAAGGCGCCGGCCGAAGCGCCGGTCGATCTGGCTCCGAACGCCGCGTCCGCAGTTGTCATCGACGCCGATACGGGAACGATTTTGTTCGAGAAAAATAAAGATGCGAAGCTGCCTCCGGCCAGCATTACGAAAATTATGACCATGCTCTTGATTATGGAGGCGCTGGATCAAGGCAAAATCAAGCTGGACGAGAAGGTGCGCACCAGCGAGTATGCGGCATCGATGGGCGGATCGCAAATTTTCCTCGAGCCCGGGGAAGAAATGACCGTAAGCGACATGCTCAAAGGCATCGCGATGGCGTCGGGCAACGATGCCTCCGTAGCGATGGCGGAGAAAATCGCCGGCTCCGAGGAAGCGTTCGTCCAGCTGATGAACAAGCGAGCCGAAGAGCTGGGAATGAAAAATACGCATTTTGCGAACGCCAACGGGCTTCCCGCAGACAATCATTATTCGTCCGCTTACGATATTGCGCTGATGTCCAAGGAGCTGCTGAAGCACGAAGAGGTGACCCAATATACCGGCGTCTATCAGGACTATTTGCGCAAGGATACGTCGAAGCCGTTTTGGCTCGTCAATACGAACAAGCTGGTGCGCTTCTATGCAGGGGCCGACGGGCTGAAGACAGGCTATACGAGCGAGGCGAAGTTTTGCCTGGCGGCTACGGCGAAACGGGATCATTTCCGGGTCATTACGGTCGTCATGGGCGAGCCGGATACGAAGACGCGGAATGCCGAAGTCACTCGCCTCCTCGATTATTCGTTCTCCCAATATACGAATTTGCCGATTTTAAAAACCGGCGATTCGATGGGCGAGATGAAGGTGAGCAAGGGCGAGCAGCCGATCGTGCCGCTGACGGCCCAGCATCCGTACAGCGTGCTGCTGAAGAAGGGCGAAGCGGCTGATGGCATCCGCCACGAGATTCAGCTGCAGGAAAAGCTGAAGGCGCCGATCGCGATTGGACAGCCGATCGGCAAGCTGGTTGTCTTTAAGGGAGATCAGGTGATCGCCGAGTTCCCGCTGGAATCTCCGGTGGAAGTGAAGAAGGCCGGCTGGTGGACCTTGATGAAGCGGACGGCCAAGCATCTGTTCTTTATCGATTGACGCCCTCGTATGCTGTCAAGCTTGCCCGTTTGTCCGAGCGTGTCGCTTTTCTTCTAGTTCTGCCGCATTTCTTCTAGTTTTGTCGGGAAGGAAGGAATAGGAAAACCCGGCGTAGAAAGAGTGGGGCAGAATGGGAAGGAGTGAGCACCTTGAGTTTGCAAATCGAGTTGGAAAACCGCAGTAGCGCGTTAATCGTCCGGCTGAAGGGCGAGCTTGATCATCATACGGCGGAAACGGTCCGCAAGAAGATGGAGGAAGCGATTGAAGCGGGAGATATCCGCCATATCGTGCTTAGCTTGAAAGAGCTGTCCTTCATGGACAGCTCGGGTCTGGGCGTCATTCTGGGACGCTACAAGCAAATTACGGCCAAAGGCGGGAAAATGGTCGTATGCGATGCCAACCCCTCCGTATTCCGGTTGTTCGAAATGTCGGGGCTGTTTAAAATTTTGTCCGTTCAAGATACGGAATCGCAAGCGATTGCCAGTTTGGAGGTCGTATCATGAAGGAGCGGAATTTTATGATCCTGCAATTCGCCAGCCGGTCGGAGAACGAATCGTTCGCCCGCGTCGCCGTGGCGGCTTTCGTCTCGCAGCTCGACCCGACGCTGGAGGAGCTGACGGATATCAAGACGGTCGTCTCCGAAGCTGTGACGAATTCGATCATTCACGGATACGAGCACCGTACCGACGGCATTGTCACCATCACGGCGGAGATCGAGGACGAAACGGTATACATCACGATCGAGGACAAAGGGGCGGGCATCCAGGATCTGGAGCTGGCCAAGCAGCCGCTGTACACCTCCAAGCCAGAGCTGGAACGCTCAGGCATGGGCTTTACGATCATGGAAAACTTCATGGATGAGATCGAAATATGGACGGCCGTTGGCGAAGGCACGAAGATCCGAATGAAGAAGCGAATCGAATCGAAAAAAGCGATGTTCAATTAGGGGTCTGATCTATGGACGTGGATTTGAAGCACGCCTCACACAGCTATTTGGACGACAATGAGGTCAAACGGCTGATCGCGCTTAGCCAAGCCGGCGACAATGTGGCCAGGGAAACGCTGGTTAACTGCAATATTCGTCTGGTCTGGTCGGTCGTTCAGCGGTTTCTCAACCGGGGGTACGAGGCCGAGGATTTGTTTCAAATCGGCTGCATCGGCCTGCTGAAATCGGTGGACAAGTTTGACCTCTCCTACGACGTGAAGTTTTCCACTTACGCCGTCCCGATGATTATCGGCGAAATTCAGCGCTTTCTGCGCGACGACGGAACGCTGAAGGTCAGCCGCTCCTTGAAGGAGCTGGCCAACAAAATACGCAAGACGAAGGACGAGCTGTCCAAGCGGCTCGGCCGGCTGCCGACGGTGAACGAGGTGGCTGAGGAGCTGTCCATTTCGCCGGAGGATGTGGTGCTCGCCCAGGAGGCGAACAAGCCGCTGTCCTCGATTCACGAGACCGTCTTCGAGAACGACGGCGATCCGATTACGCTCATGGATCAGATTGCCGACGACACTCAGGACAAATGGTTCGAGAAGCTGGCTCTGAACGAGGCGATCGGCGCGCTGAGCGAGCGGGAGCGGCTCATCGTCTATTTGCGCTATTTTCGCGACCAGACGCAGTCGGAGGTGGCCAGCCGCCTCGGCATCTCGCAAGTGCAGGTTTCCCGTCTCGAGAAAAAAATACTGCAATCGATAAAGAACCGGATAGCTCAGTAGCTGTCCGGTTCTTTTTTTGGAGCTGTCGCGGGCTTGCCGCACAGCATTGAGCCGCAGCCCGCTTTAGCCCCGCCGGGGCTGCCCGCACAATTTTTGCCATGGCGGCCGGAGCATGGCTTCTCCTTCCTTTGGAACATACTACATCCATGTAGAGCCTCTTTCGTTTAGGATCATGCTGCAAATGAGGTAAGGAGGGAATTTCATGCAGCCCGCTTCCGTTCCGACCGTCTATTTGCGCCTGCGCAAAAGACTGAGCATTCGCCGCGGCGAAGCGGTGCTCCTCGGCCAGGCCGCACAGTTGATCGCGGACCCGGCCTATGAAGAAGCGCTGCACCGTATTGTGCTCTACCGTCCGCGCGAAAACGACGGCAACATCGTGCTGATCGATATGATGCTGATCGTCGAACGCATCCGGGCCAGCTACCCTTTGATGCAGATCGAGCATTTCGGCGAGCCTCACTGTCTTGTGGAGGTGGGCGATCCGCCCAAACCGCCGAATATTATCTTCATTATCATCGTATGGCTGCTCTTATTTATCGGATCGGGCCTGGCCATTATGAATTTTCACGCCGACGTCAGCATGGCCGAGGTGCATGCCCGCATTTACCGGCTGGTGACAGGGCTGGATAATGATCGGCCGCTGCTGTTGCAAATCCCTTATTCAATCGGCATCGGGGTCGGAATGGTCGTGTTCTTCAACCATCTGTTCAAGAAAAAATTCAACGAAGAGCCGAGCCCGCTCGATGTCGAGGTGTTCTTGTACCAGGAGAGCGTCAACCATTACATTGTGACGGAGGAATACGGCAAAATGCACGACAGGACGGGTGCGACTTGAGTGCGCTGCTGACAGGCTTCGCTCTCGTCTTTATCGGCCTCGCCGGCGGTCTCGTCGTCGGCAGCGGGATGGTCGCTTTCCTGGTCGTGCTGAATATCATACCGAGGTTGGCGCAAATTACGAACTCGTACAGCAAAATTCGCTTCTATGAGCGAGCGGTCGTCCTCGGCTCCGTGTTTTTTACGTGGACCGATATGTTTGATTGGAACTATCGCTTTTTTCCGCTGGCTGCCGCCTTTGTCGGTCTGCTGGCCGGCGCTTTTGTCGGGATGCTGGCGGCGGCGCTGACAGAGGTTATCAATGTGCTGCCGATTTTGGCCAAGCGCGTTCGTCTGGATACATACATCATGTGGCTGCTGATGGCCATGATCCTGGGCAAAGTGTTCGGATCGATTGCGGATTGGCTCGGCTGGCTCGGACCTTGAACTGTTTCGGGAGGATGATGGATACGATGACCAAGCAATTCAGAAAAGCCCGTCTGTTAAAAGGAAAGCCGGCCCGCAGGCCGGATGCCGGCAGGAAGCTGATCATCGACAGCGAGGGCAACATTATCGAGGACTTGCCGGAGGAGGCGCAAGGCTTGGAGGCTGCGCCGCGCGAAGCGGCGGAGACCGGCGAGGCGGCCGGTCGCCCGGAGCATGCCGGGGTCCAGGCTGGCGCGACGGAGCATGGTCAAGCCGGGAATCACGCGGCGCAGCCCGCCGGCACCGGCTTGACGGTGCGGACAACGAGAGGCGAATCCGCCGCCGCTCATGGAGCAAACCAGCCGTCCGGCGGCGCGAAGTCTGCCGGCATGCCGTGCAACGATCCGGAAGAAACGCTGACTTACGAGGAGCAGAAGCTGAAGGAAGAAGACCGGATTTTCCCTGACTTTAACGACTTGAAGCGGGTGCTGGAGGAAAAGGTCGGCTTGAACAAAAGCTTCGACGTCGTCTTCCGGGAGATGGTGTTCGGCGGCACGAAGACGGGCATTTTCTACTACAACGGCTTTGCCAAAGACGTCGTGCTGACGACGATTCTGGAGCGGCTCTCCTATGCCGACAGGCTGCTTAACGTCAAGGAAGGAGAGTCGGCGGACGCGCCGGGGGCTCCGGGCATCAGAGAGCGCGCGGAAGGCGAGCGGGGCGAGGCGGAGCAGAGGCAGGGCGGAGAAGGGGCGGCGCAGCGCCGCACGGCGATCATTGAGCTGTTCGACGAAGCGCTCATTCCGCATATTCAGGTCAAGAAGACCGACCGGCTCAAGGAAGCGGTCGATTACGTGGCGATGGGCGGAACGGCTTTCTTCTTTGAGGGCGAGACGAAAGCGGTGCTCGTCGATGCCAAAACATTCCCGTCGCGCACAACTGAGGAGCCGGATTTGGAGCGGGTCGTTCGCGGCTCCCGCGACGGGTTCGTGGAGACGCTGCTCACCAACGTGACGCTCGTCCGCCGCAGGCTGCGCGATCCGCGGCTTATGCTGGAGATTATGAAATCCGGCGAACGGACGCAGACCGACGTCTGCCTCGCTTACATTCAGGATATTTGCGATATGGATCTGGTCGAGTCGATTCGGGACAAAATCCGTCAGGTGAAGGTGGACGGACTGCCGCTGGCCGAGAAGCAGCTGGAGGAGCTGATGTTCGATAACAGCTGGAATCCTTATCCGATGGTGCGGTATTCCGAACGGCCCGACGTCATCACGGCCCATCTGCTGGAAGGTCATGTCTGCGTCTTTGTCGATACGTCCCCTTCGGTGATGATTTTGCCGACGACATTTTTCCATCATGTGCAGCATGCCGAGGAGTACCGGCAGACGCCGACGGTGGGAACTTACCTGCGATGGGTGCGCTTTTTGGGCATTGCCGCCTCCCTGTTCCTGCTGCCGCTCTGGCTGCTGATGGTCATTTCGCCGGAGCTGAAGCCGGCCGGGCTCGACTTTCTCGGCCCGCAGAAGGCAGCCAAAATTCCGCTGATCGGCCAGTTCCTGATCGCCGAGCTGGGCATCGACCTGATGCGGATGGCCGCCGTCCATACGCCGACGCCTCTGGCTACCGCCATGGGCCTGGTGGCCGCCATTCTGATCGGCGATATCGCCGTCAAGGCGGGGCTGTTCGTCAACGAAGTCATCCTGTACCTGGCCGTGGCGGCCATAGGCACGTTCGCCACGCCCAGCTACGAGCTTAGTCTGGCCAACCGGATCGCCAGGCTGTCGCTGCTCGTTCTGGTGGCGCTGTTCAAGGTGCCGGGGCTTGTCATCGGCGCGACGGTGTGGGTCATTCTGCTGGCGACGCAGCGCTCGTACAACGCTCCTTATTTGTGGCCGTTCATCCCGTTCAACCTGAGAGCGATGGCGGATATCGTCATCCGCCGCCCGTTCAATACGGTCAAGACGCGCCTCAGCCTCACGAAGCCGCTGGACAATACGAGACAGCCCCGCCGCTAAAGCGGGCAGATGTCCCGGCAAGCCCCCCGTTTTTGCAGCGGCGGGGCTTTGGCACTCCTTGCGGAAGTCAGCGAATGAAGCTTTCTTGTTGTCTTCTCCGGGGACATATGATAATTTAGAGAAAATGTCTTTACAGGAGAAGAGGGAATACCGGATGTACTTGCATGGCACCAGCACCATCAACGAACGCAACCATTTGGAAATCGGCGGCTGCGATACGGTCGAATTGGCCGCTGCGTACGGAACGCCGCTTTATGTCATGGACGAGGCGCTGATCAGGCAGCGCTGCAGCGAATATATGGAGGCTTTTCGCGCATCCGGTCTGAAATTTCAGGTAGCCTATGCGAGCAAGGCTTTTTGCGTCATGGCGATGTGCCGCATCGTCGAAGAGGAAGGCCTGGCGCTGGATGTCGTCTCCGACGGCGAGCTGTACACGGCGCTGAAGGCCGGCTTTCCGGCGCAGCGGATTCATTTTCACGGGAACAACAAAACGCCTGAAGAAATCGGGATGGCGCTTGACGCGGGGATCGGCTGCTTCGTCGTCGACAACGCCGTCGAGCTGCATATGCTCAATGCGATCGCCGGGGAGAAAGGGGTGCGGGCCAACATCTTGCTGCGCATCACTCCGGGCGTAGAAGCTCATACGCACGAATATATATCGACCGGCCAGACCGACTCGAAGTTCGGATTCGATCTGGAGAACGGCGCGGCCTTCGAGGCGGTGAAGCAGGCCGCCGATTTGCCGAACGTCGAGCTGCTCGGCGTGCATTCGCATATCGGGTCGCAAATTTTCGAGGTAGACGGCTTCCGCCTGGCGGTCGAGAAGGTGGCCGCCTTCGCGGCGCACGTTCGCGACAAGCTAAGCCTCGTATTCCGGGTGATCAATCTCGGAGGCGGCTTCGGCATCCGCTATACCGAAGGCGATACGCCGCTGCCGGTGGCAGCTTACGTCCAAGCGATCGCCGAGGCGGTGAAGGAGCAGTTCGGGAACCTGCGGTATCCGCTTCCGGAAATTTGGACCGAGCCGGGGCGCAGCATTGTCGGCGATGCCGGCACAACGCTGTATACGGTCGGCACGTACAAGGACATCCCCGGCGTGCGCAAATATGTGGCGGTGGACGGCGGGATGACCGACAACCCGCGTCCGGCGCTGTACGACGCGCGGTATGAGGCGATGTTGGCGAACCGCGGCGGCGATCCGGCCGAGGAGGTCGTCTCCGTGGCCGGCAAATGCTGCGAGAGCGGCGATATGCTGATCTGGGACGTGAAGCTGCCGGCTGTCAGGAGCGGCGACATTCTCGCCGTTTCGTGCACGGGCGCCTACAACTACGCCATGGCCAGCAATTACAACCGCCTGCGCCGGCCGGCGGTCGTCTTCGTCAAGGACGGCAAGGCGGACGTTGTTGTGAAGAGGGAATCGTACGATCATTTGCTCGGCAACGATCTGATTCCGGAAAGAATGCTGAAGGTAACGCGGCCTGTTTAATACAGGCCGTTTTTTTCGCATGATGCGCTCCCCGGGCCGCTGCCGGCCGACGCGCATTTGTGCTAAGCCCGATTTCAGTGTAAAATAAGGAAGATTTGTTGGCGGCGGCAGGCCGCCTGCGGATAATGATACGAAGGAGCGACGAACATGGCAAAACAAGCGACCATCAAAATGGCAGACGGCAACGAGGTAGTGCTCGATTTGTTCGATAAAGACGCGCCGAACACAGTGGCGAATTTTGAGAAATTGGCCAACTCCGGCTTTTATGACGGATTGACGTTTCACCGCGTCATCCCCGGCTTTGTCGCCCAAGGCGGCTGCCCGCACGGAACCGGCACCGGCGGGCCAGGCTACACGATCAACTGCGAGATCAACCCGAACAAGCACGAGCGCGGCACGCTGGCAATGGCTCATGCGGGCCGCAATACCGGCGGCAGCCAGTTCTACATCTGCTATCAGCCGCAGCCTCATCTCGACGGCCAGCATACGGTGTTCGGCAAAGTGAAATCGGGGATGGAGCATGTCGACAAGTTCAAGGGCCACGACAAGATGGAGTCGATTCGCGTCACGGACGTGTAACCGCGTGCGGGCCGCATCCCGGACAACTTCATTGACAAACGGCTTGCCGGGCACTGGACAAAACCGGCGAACCGATTTATACTGATGACTAAACCTTAAATGCATAAGCTTAGTACCTTTCGGGGCAGGGTGAAATTCCCTACCGGCGGTGATATCCGGCTTCCGCGGGAAGCCGGTTCAGTCCGTGACCCGTGCGGCAGACGACCGGTCTGCCGCCGGTGGACCCGGTGCGATTCCGGGACCGACAGTTACAGTCTGGATGGGAGAAGGGGACAAGCGCGATCGCATTCATATTTCGCTTCTGTTAGTGCACAATTTCACAAGCAGCGGCAGCCGGTGCGGAAGCTCGTTTTTTCGCATGCGGAACGCCGGCGGCGAGATTCGTTGCGGCAAGGTGGTTCGATGATTCGGACGGCTCTCGTTTCCGGTGCTTTGGCGTCGGCAGCCTTGGCGTTCTGCGTATGCTTTGCGGCAGATGCCTGGCTTTGCTGTGGCCGTATCCCGGCATCGCAGCCGGGTCGATCGTCGGCATGCAGGCCTGGAGCCGCTTGGAGGGCTGACTGCCCCCGCCGCTGCTGCCATGCTGTGAAAAGCTTAACTGAAGTGCGGGATCGCTTTTTCGCGCCTAACATACCTTTTCTTCAATCTCATGCCCCTTTTTCGCTGAAGAGAAAGAGGGCTTTTTTGCGTTAAGGGCAAAGAGAGGAGAGAAGCGGTTGGAACTGATAAACGACGAGTTTTATATGCGTCTGGCTCTGCAGCTTGCCGCAGCGGCTCAAGGCCAGACGGACATCAATCCGGCCGTCGGCTGCGTGCTGGTGAAGGACGGGCGGATTGTCGGCACCGGCGCTCACCTGAAACGCGGCGAGGCGCACGCCGAAGTGCACGCCTTGAACATGGCCGGCGCCGAAGCGAAGGGCGCCACAGCCTATGTGACGCTGGAGCCGTGCAGCCACCATGGCCGCACGCCGCCTTGCAGCGATCGCCTTATCCGCGAAGGGGTGAGACGGGTCGTCGCGGCATGCACAGACCCGAATCCGCTCGTCGCCGGCAGAGGGCTCAAACGGCTGCGCGAGCACGGCGTCGAGGTGACGGCGGGCATACTGGAGCGAGAGGCGCTTCGCCTTAACGAAGCGTTCAACAAGTACATCCTCACGCGCCGCCCCTTCGTCACCGTCAAGACGGCCAGCACCCTGGATGGCAGGATCGCGGCGAAGACGGGCGACAGCAAGTGGATATCGGGCGAGGCGTCGCGCGCCTTCGTGCATACGCTGCGCCATCGCCATCAGGCGATCATGGTCGGCATCGGCACGGTGCTGGCCGACGATTCTGCGCTGACGACGCGGCTGCCCGTGCCGGGGCGCAACCCGATTCGTGTCGTCGTGGACTCGGCGCTGAGATTGCCGATAGACGCCCGGCTAGTGCGGGACGGCGAGGCGCCCGTCATCGTGCTGACGACGGCTGCCGCCCCGGCCGATCGGCGCGAGGCGCTGAAGGCACGCGGCGTAACCGTCATCGACTGCGGCCCCGGTCCCCGCGTCGATCTCGAGGCCGCGATGGACCGGCTGGGCGAGCTCGAGATCGCTTCGGTGCTGCTCGAGGGCGGAGGACGCCTGAACGGCGCAATGCTGGAGCGGGGGCTTGTCGACAAGGTCGTGCTGTTCCTGGCGCCGAAGATTATCGGCGGCGGACCGCAGGCGCCGGCAAGCTTCGAATTTGCCGGGTTCGACCGGATGGCCGAAGCGATCCGCTTGAACGATGTGCAGATCGAGCGGTTCGGAGACGATCTGTGCCTCATGGGTTATCCTAAATATGAACAGGAGGCGGAGTGAATGTTTACGGGAATCATCGAAGAGATCGGCACGATGAAGCGCATCGACCGGCAAGGCCAGGCGATGGTGCTGACCATCGGCGCCCGGCGCGTGCTGGAAGATGTGAAGCTGGGCGACAGCATCGCGGTGAACGGCGTCTGCCTGACGGTGATCGCATTCGACGGCGGTTCCTTTTCCGTCGATGTCATGCCGGAAACGTTCCGTCGATCGAACCTGCGCAAGCTGTCGTCCGGCTCTCCCGTCAATTTGGAGCGGGCGATGCCGCTAAACGGTCGCTTCGGCGGGCATATCGTTCAGGGCCACGTCGATACGACCGGAATCATTACGGCCAGGACGCCGGAGGAGAACGCGGTCGTATTTCGGCTCGAGCCCCGCGAGCCAGACATGCTCAGGTATGTCATTCCGCACGGCTCCATCACCATCGACGGCATCAGCCTTACGGTGGTGGAGGTGACCGACCGGGCGTTCACCGTATCGATCATTCCCCATACGCTGGCGGAAACGGTGCTGCAGTATAAGCAGCCAGGCGATGAGGTGAACCTGGAATGCGACGTGCTCGGCAAATATATCGAGAAGCTATTGGCGGCCGGTTCGGTGCCCGGCAGTGGCGTCCGGAGCGGGGCGGGAGGGCTCAGCGAAGCGTTCCTGGCGGAGCATGGATTCCGATAATAACCGCCTATGGCGGAACGACTCTTTCGGTGCCCGAAAATTCGCCGGAGGGTTCTGTCCAATTTTTCAAGATAGTATGAAAGAAGGAGGAGTGGGAGATGAACGACAACATCCGGTTTGCGCCGATAGAAGAAGCGATATATGATCTAATGATGGGGAAAGTCGTCATCGTCGTAGATGACGAGGACCGCGAGAACGAGGGAGATTTCGTCGCGCTGGCGGAGAAAGCGACGCCGGACGTGATCAACTTTATGATCAAGGTCGGCCGCGGGCTCGTCTGCGCCCCCATTACGGAGGAGCGGGCCGCGGAGCTCGACCTTCCGCCGATGGTCGCCCGCAATACGGATTACCATGGGACCGCATTTACAGTATCGATCGATCATGTCGAGACGACGACAGGCATTTCTGCCTCCGAGCGCTCGTTTACGGTGAAGTCGCTGATCGATCCGAAGACGAGGCCGCAAAGCTTTCGCCGACCGGGGCATATTTTTCCGCTGATTGCGAAGAACGGCGGCGTGCTGCGGCGGGCCGGACATACCGAGGCAGCAGTCGACCTTGCCCGGCTGTGCGGTTCTTATCCCGCCGCAGTCATCTGCGAGGTCATCAAGGAGAACGGCGAGATGGCCAGAGTGCCGGATTTGATGGAAATCGCCCGGGAGCACGAGCTCAAGGTAATTACGATTCGCGATTTGATCGAATACCGCAACCACAAGGAGAAGCTCGTTAACCGCGAGGTCGAGGTCAAGCTGCCGACCGATTTCGGCACGTTTACCGCCGTCGCTTATACGAACGAAGTCGACCGCAAGGAGCATGTAGCGCTCGTCAAAGGCTCGATCGACAGCCAGAAGCCGACGCTGGTGAGGGTTCATTCCGAATGCATGACGGGCGACGTCTTTCATTCGCATCGTTGCGACTGCGGCCCGCAGCTTGAAGCGGCGCTTCGGCAGATCGAAGCGGAGGGCTCGGGCGTGCTGCTGTACATGCGGCAGGAAGGCCGCGGCATCGGGCTGATCAACAAGCTGAAGGCGTATGCGCTGCAGGAACAGGGGCTTGACACGGTCGAGGCCAATCTGCGGCTCGGCTTCGCCCCGGATTTGCGGGAATACGGCATCGGCGCACAAATTTTGAAGGACCTCGGGGTTCGCAAAATCCGCCTGCTGACCAACAACCCGCGCAAGATCAAAGGGCTCGAAGGGTATGGCATGGAAGTGGTCGAGCGGGTGCCGATCCAGATGCCGGAGAACGAGGACAACACCAAATATTTGCATACCAAAAAAGCAAAGCTTGGCCACCTGCTCCAGTTCAAGGAAGAGGTTCGTTAAAGGCTATCTTGAAAATTGTGCGGTATCCATACGCTGAATTTTCAACACCGCAGGCGACGACCGATGACGTAAGGAATCGCTCGTCATAGGCGGCTATCTTGAAAATTCTGTGGTATCCATATGCAGAATTTTCAACACCGCAGGCGACGACCGATGACGAAGGAATCGCTCGTCATAGGCAGTATCAAAAAATATCGGGAAAACCGGGAAGGAAGTTGAAAGAAAATGGCGAAAGTATACGAAGGATATTTGGTAGCGCAAGGATTGAAATTCGGCATTGTCGCCGGAAGGTTCAATGAATTCATTACAAACAAGCTGGTCAGCGGCGCGCTGGACGCGCTGAAGCGCCACGGCGCGCAAGATGAGGACGTCGAGATTGCCTGGGTGCCGGGCGCGTTCGAAATCCCGCTGATCGCCCAGAAAATGGCTGAGAGCGGCAAATACGACGCCGTCATTACGCTAGGCGCCGTCATCCGCGGCAGCACGCCTCATTTCGACTACGTGTGCAACGAGGCGGCCAAAGGCGTAGCGGCCATCGCATTAAAAACCGGCGTTCCGACCATCTTCGGCGTGCTGACGACGGATTCCATCGAGCAGGCCGTGGAGCGCGCGGGCACGAAAGCCGGCAACAAAGGCTGGGAGGCGGCCGTCAGCGCCATCGAGATGGCCAACTTGACGAAACAGCTGAGCAAGTAAGCGTTGTTCGCTTCCGGGGCGGCCGGCTGAAGGAGAGGGGATTTGGAAGACACGTGAGCGTAACATACAAACTGGATACCTTCGAAGGTCCCCTGGATTTGCTGCTGCATTTGATCGACAAAGCGGAAGTCGATATCTACGACATACCGATTAAGGAAATTACCGATCAATATATGGATTATCTTGCCGCAATGCAGGAGCTGGAGCTGGAGGTGACGAGCGAATTTCTCGTCATGGCGGCGACGCTGCTGGCCATCAAGAGCAAGATGCTGCTGCCAAAGCCTCCGGTCGAGCTGGAGCAGGACGACAGCTACTGGATGGACGAAGAGTTCGATCCGCGCGACGAGCTTGTCGCGCGGCTGATCGAATACCGGAGGATCAAGGCGGCGGCGCTCCAACTGCGCGATATGGAGATGGAGCGCAGCCTGATCTATACCAGAGAGCCGGAGGATTTGACGCCGTATTTGCCGACGGAGCCGCCGAATCCGGTAGAAGGGCTCGGCGTGAACGACCTTGTTCGCGCTTTTCGCAAAGCGATGCTGCGCATGGCCACCCGCAATACGGTGACGAAGATTCGCAAGGACGAAATTTCCGTCAAAGACCGGATGTACGAGGTGGTGGACCGGCTGAAGCAGGCCGGCGGCAAGCTGCTGTTCTCGAAGCTGCTGGACGGGCATGCGACGCGCGATTCGATTGTCGTGACGTTCCTCGCTCTGCTCGAGCTGATGAAGGTGAAAAGAATTGTTTGCTATCAGCATAAGCTGTTTGACGACATCGTGATACATGCCAGGGAGGATGAAGCGGCGGATGGACTTCCGACAGATGAAATCAGTTATTGAGGGCCTGCTGTTCGTAGCGGGCGACGAAGGGCTCGATGCCAAGCAGGTGGCCGAAGTGATGGAGCTGGACGTTGCCTTTGTGAACGAGCTGATCCTGGAGCTGCAGGACGATTTCAAACGTCAAGGAAGAGGCATCCAGATCGTTCATATGGCCGGCGGCTACAGGTTGACGACCGTGCCGGAGCATGCGCCGTTTCTGGAGAAGCTGGCGTACTCCCCATCCCGCGCGGCACTGTCGCAAGCGGCGCTGGAGACGCTCGCAATCGTCGCTTACAAGCAGCCGATAACCCGGGTCGAGATCGAAGAGATTCGCGGCGTCAAGACGGAGCGGGCGATCCAGACGTTGGTCGGCAAAGATTTGATCCAGGAAGTGGACCGGGCGGATGCCCCGGGCAGGCCGATCCTGTACGGCACAACCAAATCGTTCCTCGATTATTTCGGGCTTTCGAGCCTGGAGGAGCTTCCGGAGACAGCGATGTTCGACGATGAAGACAGCCTTGAGGAAGAGACTCGTCTATTGTTCGAGAAGCTGGATGGCCGGCAGATGACGATCGATGAGCTTGAAGACGCCATGGCCGAGGGCGAAGCCCGTGCATTAGATGCTTCGGCAAGGCCATACTAACACCTGATGGTGCCCATTGGGTGTTTTTATTTTGGTTACGGTATCGGCCGTTCGGCCTGGGAGGGATTATGCATGGTCTGGTGGTGGGCGGCCGGAATCGTCATCGTTCTAATAGGTCTGCTGCTGGCTAGCGATGTGCGTCTGCGGCTGGATGCAAGGCGGCTCCACAACAACGATCATTATGAAGTGGAGCTGCGGGCGCTCTACGGATTGATTCGCAGAAAATACGGCGTGCCGATGATTTCCGCGGCCAGCTTTGGCCTCGAGCTGAAAACGGAACAAATCAATCGCCGCTCCGAGCAGCTTATGAGGGAAAACAAGCGGAAGGTCACTCTTGAGCAGATACAAACGGCGATAGAACGGTTCAGGCATCTGCTTCAACATACCCCGGATTTTTACCAATGGCTGCGGGATACGCTAAGACATGTTCATTGTATGAGGATGGAATGGAAGACGGGCATCGGGGCGGGACATGCGCCGGAAACGGCATTCGCCGCCGGCATGATTTGGGGCCTGAAAACGTCCTTGCTATCTTACATATTCCGGTTCATTCGACTGGATGCCCAGCCGAAGCTGCAGGTGATGCCCTGCTTTAACGAGCTTCGCCTTACGACGGAGGCCGAAGCTCACTTTCGGATCCGCATTATTTATTTGTTCCAGTCGATGTTTATACTGCTGTTTCGCGTGCTGAAGGTCAAGGGCGGCCTGAAAGCATGGCAAAATGTGCTCGTCAAATCTCCGTCGGCGCGCGGCCAAGGGGAGAATAGTCGCTGACGGCGGAGGGAAACCTAACGACTGCTTGACCAGGCCTATGCCTGAAAATTCGACGTAAACCCTTCGGCGAATTTTCAGGCACCGCAGGTGACGTCCGATGACGAAGTACCGCTCGTCATAGGCATCAAAATCGATCATTATGCGCAGAAAGGAGCTGCAGCGATGGCTGAACATCCGATTCAAGGGCTTATGAAGACGGCGATGGAAAATATTAGAGAAATGGTTGATGTCAACACGATTGTAGGCGATCCTGTCGAAACGCCGGACGGAAGCGTCATTATGCCGATCAGCAAGGTCGGCTTCGGCTTTGCCGCCGGCGGGAGCGAGTTTGTGACGGAAGAGGCGGCAGAGATCGCCGTCAATACCGTACCTGCGCCGGGAGCGGGAAATCAGGCAAACGGCATGAACGCGCAGGTAGCCCTCCCGTTTGGCGGCGGCAGCGGCGGCGGCGTCTCCATTACGCCAATTGCGTTCCTCGTTGTCGGCAAGCACGGCGTCAAGGTCGTACCGCTCGATAATCAAACGCATCTGCTGGAGCGGCTGATCGATTCGGCTCCGCAGGTTGTCGAGCGGATCCAGTCGATGATGAAAAAACAAGGACACGACGAGAAGGAAGAGCATACGACAATGATCGAAAATCAAAATTTCATCGTTTAATCGCTCCGCCTTGCGAACTGTGAACAAGGAAGCAATAGACGTTGCTAAGGGCTGCTCCTTCTATAAGGGCAGCTTTTTCTTTGCAGCTTTATGGACGAGCTTGATCAGAGCCTGCGGGCGAACGGCCTGCTGCAAAAATGCATACAGCAAAATAATATTGATCAGTATCGTTTTGCCTTCAGAGGAAGCTGTGAGCCACTCGCTACTTGCCAACGCCAGGGAGATCATGATCATAAACCAGTATTCGAAGCTGGCTTGAACGGCCGAGCGCAGGCGGGCCCCGGAGGCCAGCAGCACCGCAATCGCCGCGATCCACAGCAGATGGAGACCAGGCAGCGTAAACATCCCGCTGCTGCCGGCGATATCCTCAAGCCGCTGCGGCACGATGAGCCGAATGAGCTCGCGGCCCGGATTCGCCGAGGCGATCGTGATGACGAACGAGCCATAAAAGACGGCAAAGCCGACGAACGAGAGAAAAGGGAACGAAGCGCGCCTGATCGCGGTATGGTACATGGCTGAGCACAGCATCAGGCACAGCAGCGGCAGCAAAGTAAAATAAAGCTGATAATGCGCGCCGATCAATAATCCGGGTGCCACGGAAGCGGCGACAAGACAGATCAGCCACACAAGCCCTCCTTGACGAGTAAGCTTTTGCGGGCCGAAACGCAGCTTCGGTTCACTTCCGCCCCGAGCAGCTCGGCATCTCCGAACTGTTCGATCGCCATCTCGATCGCTTTCTGCTCCGTGAAGCCTTGCGCCAGGTAATGATGCATTCGATCGTTCAAATGCTGAAGCCATTCTTCCTTCAGTTCGTCGATCTCCGTTTTTTCCAAAGACAAGCGCGCTGTAACGCGGGCCAAGTAAGCTTCGAATTCCTTTACGGGCTGCTGCCGCTTATCCAATCGGATCACCTACCATCCGGTTCATGATCTTCTGAAAGACAGTCCATTCCCGCTTCTGGTCCGCCAAAGCATGGCGTCCTGCCTGCGTCAGCCGGTAATATTTGCGGCGCGGCCCCTCGTTGGACTGCTGCCAATACGTCTCGACCCATCCCTGCATCTCCAGCCGCTTCAAGGCCGGGTACAGCGTTCCTTCCTTGTACCTGAGGTATCCCTCGCTGAGCTGCTCGATCCGTTCGGCGATTTCGTAGCCGTACATATCTTTTTGCGCCAATAGCGACAGCAATACCATTTCAGTGCTTCCTTTAAGCAGTTCTGTTTTACCCAAAAGATCGCCCTCTCTATATCGCGTTACGATTTACCGCTATATCGTATCACTAAATAGCCGGGACGACAAGCGCCGCGCCATCCGTTTATCGGACCAGACATTCCTAAAGGTCTTTTACGAATAGTTCTTTTGTGCTAGACTGGACTTGTTTACTCTATTTTTCTTGATTCTTGATGGAATCGCTTTGCACGAATTCATACTAGATTAGAAAGAGGCAGCGAATGCATGCGTTTGATACCGATCCGTTCCTGCGTTCCCGGAATGCGGCTGGGCAAACCGATTTTTAACGAAGAAGGCGTCGTACTTTTAAACCGCCATGCCGAGCTGACGCAGAACTTGATTGGCCGGCTTCACCATTTAGGGATCGATTATGTGTACATCGAAGATCCGTTAACGGAAGATATTCAAGTGGAAGACCCGATTTCGGAGGAGACCCGCAGACGCGCGCTGAGCGAGCTGCGAACGCAATTCCGCTCCTTCATGGAGCAGGGCAGCAGGCCGAAGCTGTCGAGGCCGGTGCTTGGCAAGACGTTCGGCAGTGTGATGAAAATGATCATCGATGATTTGAGCGAGCACCAGGAAACGATGATCATGCTGATGAATATGAACGTATGGAGCCAATATTTGTACCAGCATTCATTGAATGTATCCATCTATTCCACGATGCTCGGAATGGCCAGCGGCTACAGCCGGGACGAGCTGATGACGCTCGGCATAGGCGCTCTGCTGCACGATATCGGCAAGACGCAGATCGATTTGGCGCTGCTCGACAAGCCGGGGCAGCTGACGGAAGAGGAGTTCGCCGAGATCAAGCGGCACCCGGAGCTCGGCTTCAAGCTGCTGAAGGACGAGCCCAATATTCCGCTGATTGCGGCTCACTGCGCCTTTCAGCATCATGAACGGCTTGACGGGAGCGGCTACCCGCGAGGTATCAAGGGCGACGACATTCACGAATATGCCAAATGGATCGCCATCGCCGACAGCTACGACGCCATGACCTCGCATCGTCCGTACCGGCGGGCGATGCTGCCTCATCAGGCGATGGAAGCTTTGTTTTCGGGCGTAGGGCACTGGTACGAGCTGTCGAAAGTGACGGTGTTTCGCGATCATGTAGCGCTCTACCCGCTGGGCATGACGGTGACCTTGAATACGGGGGAGCGGGGCGTCGTCGCCGCGATCGATCCGCGCGCGCCGCAAAGGCCGGTCGTCCGCATTGTGGAGACGGCCGACGGCGAGAAGCTGAGCTCGCCCTATGAAATCGATTTGGCTGAGAAGCTGACTGTATTTATCGTGGAAGTGGACCAATAGCAGGAGGCGAGCGCCATGTGCGGACGTTACACGATTACCGTCGTTTGGGAAGATTTGGTGATCCGCTTCATGCTGGACCGCCGCGCGGGCAAGTTTCAGCCGCGCTATAACGTGGCGCCGGGGCAGTACATTCCGGCCATTATCGGCGGAACGCCGCCAGACGGGGAGGGCCCTTCGCACAACCGCTTCGGGGAGCTGAAATGGGGGCTTGTCCCTTCATGGGCGTCTGATGAGCGCTCCGGCTACCGAATGATGAACGCGCGGTCAGAAACGGTCGCGGAGAAGCCCGCATTCCGCAATTTGCTGAAACGCAAGCGCTGCGTCATTCCGGCGGACGGATTCTACGAATGGAAGCGGACGGAGGAGGGCAAGCAGCCGTATCGCTTCACGCTCCGGGACGGCGCGCTGTTTGCGATGGCCGCCTTGTACGATACGTGGGTGTCCCCGTCCGGAGAGAAGCTGCATACGTGCACGATCGTGACGACGGCGGCGAACGGCCTCGTGTCGGACGTCCACGACCGGATGCCCGTGATCCTGACGCCCCGGGCAGAGGCGCTGTGGCTGGACCGCCGCGTTCAGGACGAGCGGGAGCTAGTCCCGCTGCTGGCGCCATATCCGGCAGAGGCGATGCGCCGGTATGCCGTCAGCCCGAAGGTCGGCAACGTGCGCTACGACAGTCCCGACTGCGTCGAGCCGGTATAAAGCGCGGCGATCGCCTTGCCGGCGATCTGCGCTTCCTTGACGGCATGCGGCCTACCGGACCCAGCCCCCAGCCTGACCTTAAGGCCAGCCATCCGTATCTGGTCCGGCCCAATCCTTCAGGGCCATCCATCCATATACATTCCAGCCTAACCTCCAAACAATAAGAACGAAAAAAGATCTAATTTCTGCCAAAATGGCCCGATGAAAGAAAATAAGTTAACATGAACGTAAAACAGCTCCGTATTTGCTAGCGATCGTAGGTTAAAAATGTGAGTGTAGGACACATTTTCAGAGCTACTAAGCAAAAGGAGCTGTTACTTATGAAGTATGCCACAAAATTCATTGGTTTAGATGTATCGAAAGAAAAAATTGCTGTAGCGGTGGCAGATAGCGGTCGAGAAGCCCCTCGTTATCTTGGAGCTATTCCTCACAAACCTGAGGCAATTCGGAAATTAATTAAACAGTTGGGAGATCCGAGCACCCTTTCGTTTT
>NZ_KB905607.1 GCF_000380965.1 Paenibacillus ginsengihumi DSM 21568
AACGCCCCGCCGCCAGCGAGCGGCGAACGCCCCGCCGCCCGAGCGCGGCCAACGCCCCGCCGCCAGGGTGCGGCGAACGCCCCGCCGCCAGCGAGCGGCGAACGCCCCGCCGCCCGAGCGCGGCGAACGCTCCGCCGCCAGGGTGCGGCGAACGCCCCGCCGCCAGCGAGCGGCGAACGGCTTGCCGCAATGCCGATCGGCCGCCGGCCAGCTTTCGTTCGCATCCGCATACCGCAAGCGAAACCGTCCGCAATGGCCGGCGCCGCCTATAATCAGGATGAATTCGGCCTATAATCGCTCTCGGGCATTCGTGTAAAATGGGGGGCGTGACGGGGCAGGCGCGATCCGCGGGATGTTCAGCCCTGTCTGTACGAGTCTTGCCACAGCCCTGCGAGATCGCAGTTCTGCATAACGCAGTCCCGTGGGGCCACAGCCCTGCGAGATGCGAGATCGCAGTTCTGCATAACGCAGTCCTGTGAGGCCATAGCCCTGCGAGGCCGCAGTCGTATCAGGCCGCAGGCGGACAAGCGGCGGGAAGCCTCGTGCCTGCTAAATGCTGATAGGAGGAAAAACGCAAATGAAAGTGACGGAGCTGACAACGGAATATGCCGATCGCCCGTTAGGCTTAGATACGCCCGTTCCGAGGCTGAGCTGGATCAGCGAAGCGGAGGAGGACGACCAGTTTCAGACGGCGTACCAGGTGCTGGTGGCATCCCGTCCGGAGCTGCTGAGCGAGCATCAGGCCGACCTGTGGAACAGCGGCAAGGTGGCGTCGGATCAATCGGTCCATGTGCCCTACGGAGGCAGGCCGCTGGCATCGCGACAGCCATGTTACTGGAAGGTCCGAGTATGGGATAAGCGCGATGCGCCTTCCGCATGGAGCCGGACGGCCCATTGGTCGATGGGGGTGCTGAGCCCGGACGAGTGGACGGCGCGCTGGATCGGCAGAGCGAAGCCGACGGCAGACGGCGGGTTGATGCCTTCGCCGTATCTCCGCAAGACGTTTGCCGTCGACAAGCCGGTTCGCCGCGCCATGATTTATGCCAGCGCGCTGGGGCTGTACGAGCTGCACCTGAACGGCGAGCGGGTCGGCGAGGATTACTTCGCTCCGGGCTGGACGGATTACGCCGTCCGGGTGCAGTACCAGACCTATGACGTGACGAACTTCTTGGCCGTCGGGGAAGCGGCCGTCGGGGCGATTCTCGGCACAGGCTGGTACGCCGGTAACGTCGGCATGTTCGGCCCGAACCGCTACGGCGACAACCCTTACCTGTTGCTTGAGCTGCACATCGAGTATACGGATGGCTCGACCGCCGTCATCGTGACCGACGAATCGTGGCGCACGTCAGCGGGGGCGATCGCCTATTCCGATTTGCTGAAGGGCGAAAGCTACGACGCCCGGCTCGAGCCCGAAGGCTGGAGCCTGCCCGGCTTCGACGACAGCGGCTGGGAGCCGCCGGTCGTGCTGGAGCGCTACGGCGGCAAGCTGGTGGCCCAGGTCGATCCCCCGGTCAGGGTGATGAAGGAGCTGGTGCCGGTCAGCATGAAGCGGACGCCGCGGGGCACGTATATATTCGACATGGGTCAAAACATGGTCGGCTGGGTGCGTCTGACCGTCGACGACGGCCGCGAAGGACAGCGCGTGACCGTCACCTGTGCGGAAATGCTGAATGAGGACGGCACGCTGTATACGATCAATTTGCGCGAAGCCGTCCAGCGGGAAACATACATATTAAAAGGCGGGAGGTTAAAAGGCGAGGGGACGGAGCGTCTGGAGCCGCATTTCACCTTTCACGGGTTCCGCTACGTGGAGGTGGAAGGCATCGACCATCCGACGCTGCGGACCGTAACAGGCCGCGTCGCTTACTCGGCGATGCCGCAGACGGGCTGGCTGAGGACGTCCGACGCGATGCTGAACAAGCTGATCAGCAACATTGAATGGGGCCAGCGCGGCAATTTCCTCAGCGTCCCGACCGACTGCCCGCAGCGGGACGAGCGGCTCGGCTGGACGGGGGATGCGCAAATTTTCGCCCGCACAGCCTGCTGCAGCATGGAGGCGGCGCGCTTTTTCAGCAAGTACATGACCGATGTGCTCGACGCCAGGCTACCTTCCGGAGCTTTCCCCGACGTGGCGCCGGATGCCGGCTGGGAAGCGTTCAAGCGCGCCAGCAAGACGCTGAATTGGCATGCTCCCGACAGCGCCGGCTGGGGCGACGCCGGGGTCATCATTCCCTGGACGGTGTACCAGATGTACGGGGATACGCGCCTGCTCGAAAGCTGCTTCCCGGCCATGGCGCAGTGGGTCGATTATTTGACGGCCAACACCGACGGCTTGATTCGTCCCGGATACTCCAATTACGGGGACTGGCTCTCGGTCGGCGCGGATACGCCCAAGGATGTGCTGGACACCGCATACTACGGCTTCAGCGCGCAGATCGTCGCGAAGGCGGCGCAAGCGCTCGGCCGGGAGGAGGAAGCCCGCAAGTACGCGGAGCTGTTCGAACGGATCAGGCAAGCGTTCACAGCAGCCTTCGTCGGCGCCGACGGCCGCATCAAAGGCGATACGCAGACCGTGTACGCCGTCGCCCTGAAGATGAATTTGCTGCCGGAGGAGCTGCGCGCGGCTGCTGCCGGGCACTTGGCAGACAACATCCGGGCGCACGGCAACCATTTGACGACAGGCTTTCTCGGCGTCGGCTATTTGCTGCCGGCCTTGACCGAAAGCGGACGGGTGGATGTCGCCTACGACCTGCTCGAGCAGCACACGTTCCCGTCCTGGCTCTATTCGGTGAAGCACGGAGCGACGACGATCTGGGAGCGGTGGGACGCCTGGACGGAAACGGACGGCTTCCAAAATCCCGGAATGAACTCGTTCAACCATTATTCGCTCGGTTCCGTCGGCGAATGGATGTACCGGGCGATGCTCGGGATCGATACCGACGAAGCGCGGCCGGGGTTCAAGCATATCATTATTCATCCCCGTCCGGGGGGAGGACTGCATTTTGCCAAAGGCGAATTTCGCTCCGTTCACGGCCTGATCGGCGTGGAGTGGAAGCGGGAGCGGTCCTGCTTCACATTGAAAGTGCGCATTCCGGTCAATACGACGGCGACGGTCATTGTGCCGGGCCAGGCGATTGCCGACGAGATGCATGAACAATCCGGCGTCACGTACGTCGGGAGGGAAGGCGGCGCATCCGTTTTTCGCGCCGGCTCGGGCTGCCACACGTTCGTCGCGACAGGAGCGGGCGCCGGGCATCCGGCTAAGGAAAGGAGGAGCTTGCATGGGATTCGAGGTTGAGAAGACGACGGGCGACAGCGAATGGTTCGTTCGCGACCGGTTCGGTTTATTTATTCATTGGGGCTTGTATTCCTTGGGGGCAAGGCACGAATGGCTGCAGTCGCGGGAGCGAATGTCGCCTGAGAAGTACGCCAAATATTTCAAAAGGTTCGATCCCGATCTGTACGATCCCGAGCTGTGGGCGCAGCTTGCGGCGGATGCCGGAATGAAATATTTCGTGGTGACGACCAAGCATCACGAAGGGTTCTGCCTGTGGGACAGCAAGCTGACCGATTACAAGGCGCCGAATACGCCGGCCGGGCGCGACGTGCTGCGGCCGATGGTCGAGGCGTTCCGCAGCCGCGGGCTGCGCACCGGCTTTTATTATTCGCTGATCGACTGGCACCATCCGCATTACACGGTCGATCCGAAGCATCCGCTGCGGTTCGACCCGGAATTCGTGGCGCAAAGCGCGACGCGCGATTTCTCGGTCTATCGCGACTATTTGTTCGGGCAGACGCGCGAGCTGCTGACCGGGTTCGGTCAAGTCGATCTGCTGTTTTATGATTTTTCGTTTCCGGCGGAGAACGGGCTGGCGGGCAAAGGGAAGGACGATTGGGGCGGCGAGGAGCTGGTCCGTCTCGTCCGGTCCTTGCAGCCGAACATTCTGCTTAACGACCGGCTGCAGGTCGGCGGCGACATTACGACGCCGGAGCAGTACATTCCGACAGGCTGGGTGAAGGTAAACGGCAAGCGGGTCGTCTGGGAAACATGCCATACGTTCAGCGGCTCATGGGGCTATCACCGCGAGGAAGAGTCGTGGAAAAGCGTCGAGCAGCTGATCAGGATGCTGATCGACGTCGTCAGCAAGGGCGGCAACCTGCTGCTCAACGTCGGGCCGACCGCCCGCGGGGAGTTCGACGAGCGCGCGGTCGACCGGCTGAAGGGCATCGGCGAATGGATGCGGCGCCACAGCCGCTCGATCTACGGCTGCACGCAGGCGCCGGAGTCGTTCGAGTGCCCGCCGGACTGTCGGCTGACGTACAATCCGCAGACGAACCGGATGTACCTGCACGTGTTCAGCTGGCCGTTCAAAAATATTCACCTGCGCGGCTTTGCCGGCAAAGTGGAATACGCCCAATTGCTCGGCGACGCATCGGAGATCCGCATGAAGGAAGGCTTCGTGGCGAGCGGCATCGAGGAAGGGGCGTTCCGGGAAGGCAGGGACGAGCATACGGTCACCTTATCGCTTCCCGTCAAAAAACCGAACGCGGCGGTGCCGGTCATCGAGCTGTTCCTGAAATAAGGACAGCTTGGCGAAGCGGTGAAGCCGACGCGCTCAACAAGGAGGCACGACGAAAGTGAAGCAAACGGTCGTCATTGGATACGATCCCCATCCCGCGCCGCGGGTGCAGCATGGCATCCGGCTGCTCGGCGACGCGCTGCGCGGGCTCGGATATGATGTGCGGGAAGAAGCGGCATGCTGGACGTGGGACAGCTACCGCTCGCCGGGCGAGCGGCGCATTTTCGCCGGAAACCGCGGGGAGTCGGCGCTGCTGCGCCAGCTGGAGGAGCGCGACGTGCTGCTGTATCATACGGAAGCTCCGGAGCGGGAAGGCTTTTACCTTGCCGCGTGTCCCGGCAACTTGCTTGCGGTATCGGGAGGGAGCGACAGCGGCGTGTTGTACGGCTGCCAGGAGCTGGCCCGGCGCATCCGCGCCGCGGGTCGCTTGCCGGACGACATGGCGTATGGGGACGCGCCGCAATTTTCGCTGCGGGGGCCGGCGATCGGCCTGCAGAAGACGACGGTGGAGCCGCCGCGGCAGACGTACGAATACCCGCTGACGCCGGACCGTTTCCCGTGGTTTTACGACCGCGGACTATGGCTCGATTTTCTCGATATGCTGCTGGAGGAGCGCTGCAACGTCGTCTATATCTGGAGCGGGCATCCGTTCTCCTCGCTGGTGCGGCTGGACGACTATCCCGAGGCGCTCGAGGTGACGGACGAACAGTTCGAGCTGAACGTGCAGACGTTCCGCTGGCTGGCCGAGGAAGCGGACCGGCGCGGCATCTGGATCGTGCTGAAATTTTACAACATTCACATTCCGCTGCCGTTCGCCGAGAAGCACGGCCTTAAGCTGCACCAGCCGAGACCGCTGCCGCTGACGAGCGATTACTACAAGAAATCGATCGCCGCTTTCGTCCGCTCGTTCCCCAATGTCGGTCTCATGGTTTGCCTCGGGGAAGCGCTGCAGGGGCAAATATACGGGGTCGAGTGGTTCAACGAGACGATTCTCGCCGGCCTGCTCGAAGGACTGAAGGATGCGAAGGTGAAGGAGAAGCCGCCGATTATTTTGCGCTCGCACGCGATCGAGCCGCAGAAGGTCGTCGAAGCGGCGCTGCCGTTATACCCGAACCTGTATACGGAGGCAAAATACAACGGCGAATCGCTGACTACCTATACGCCGCGGGGCCGATGGCAACAGATTCATCAGCAGCTCGGCTCGCTGCAGACGATCCATATCGTCAACGTGCACATCCTGGCCAATCTGGAGCCGTTCCGCTACGGGTCGCCCTCGTTCATTCAAAAATGCATGCAGGCGGCCAAATACCGGCTGAAGGCAAGCGGGCTCCATCTGTACCCGCTTTTTTTCTGGGACTGGCCGTACTCCCCGGACCGGGCGGGGCCGCGGCTGCGCCAGCTGGAGCGCGACTGGATCTGGTTTGCGGCCTGGTTCCGCTACGCCTGGAATCCGGACCGCGACCCGGCAGCCGAGCGGGCATACTGGATGCGCCGCATCGGCGAGCGGTTCGGCAGCCTGGAGGCGGGAGAAGCGATTCTGGACGCATACGAAGCGTCCGGCGAAGTGGCGCCGAAGCTGCTGCGCCGCTTCGGCATCACCGAGGGCAACCGCCAGACGATGAGCCTCGGCATGACGATGAGCCAGCTGACGAACCCGGAGCGGCACATGCCGTGGCCGGATTTGTGGGAATCGCAGTCGCCGCAGGGCGAAAGGCTGGAGGAATACGTCGCCCGGGAGCTGGCGGGCGAGCCGCACGTCGGCGAGACGCCGCCGGAGACGATTGCGGATGCTGTGCGCCATGCGGAGGAGGCGGTGGCGGCGATCGAGCGGGCGGAGCGCTTCGTCGCCCGCAACCGCGAGGAATTCGGCCGGCTGGCCGGCGATATGCGGGCGATTCGCCTGATGGCGCATTCCTACGCGCACAAGGTGCGCGCGGCGCTCTGCATTCTGACCTACAAGCATACGGTTCGTGGACAATATTTCAGCCGCCTGGAGCTGCTCGAGCAGGCCGCGGTCGAGCTGGCCCGCAGCCTGGATCGCTACCGCGAGCTGGCGGCGCTGACGGAGAAGACGTACGAAGCCGCCAACAGCATGCAGACGCCGCAGCGCAAGGTGCCGATCCGCGGCGGGCTGGAATACCGCCACTGGCAGCAGTGTCTGCCCGTATACGAGGCCGAGCTGGAGCGGTTCCGGTTCCATCTGGAGGAGCTGAAGGCGGGCACGCTGCCGGAGGCGGTCAGCAGCGCGAAGGCGCCGATCGCTCCGTATCGCGAAGCCGCGTTCCGGCTGCTGTCGGAAGGCGCGGAGACGTTCCGCGTCGAGAAGGGGGCCCGCGTGTTTACCGACGGCGACATTCACATCGTCGGCTGCGCGGAGGAGCTAAGTGGGCTTACGGGAGTCCGCTTCGGACAGATGGAGGCAGGGCTAAAGGGGGTCGCCGTCGAGCTGGAGCTGCCTGAGCCGTGCCATGTGCTGATCGGCTACTTCAACTCGAAGGACGCGCAGTGGCTGCAGGCCCCGAGCCTGGAGGAGAACACGCATGCCGACGACCGGGGAGGATACGCCCCGATCCTGAAGAAGGGGCTGCGGCTGTACGCCTATCCTTCCGTCAACGTCCATGCGCTTCGCTATGAGGCGGGGCGCCATACGCTCGATTTCGGCCGCGGCGCGTATTTGATCCTGGGCGCCGTGCCCGTCGGCGAGACGCTGCGGCCGCGGGACGTGGAGCATAGGAACGACGGGATCGACACGCTCGATTGGCTGTACGAATAACGGCGGAGCCCGGCCGCGCGGGCAGGCGCGGCCGGCCGGGGAGGGATTGTCGATGAAAGCGATCAGGCAGACGCTGTGGTATAACAGGCCTGCCGCCAATTGGTTCGAGGCGCTGCCGGTCGGCAACGGCCGACTCGGCGGCATGATATTCGGCGGCGTCGACCGGGAGCGCATCGCGCTCAACGAGGATACGCTCTGGTCCGGCGAGCCGCGGGAGACGGTGCGCTTCGACGCGCTGCGCCATCTGCAGCCGGTGCGCGAGATGATTTTCGCCGGGCGGTATGCGGAAGCCGAGGAGACGATCGAGCGGTACATGGAAGGGCCGGACATCGAGTCATACTTGCCGCTCGGCGATCTGGAGCTGATCTTCGAAGACGGCGGCGCGGCCGACATGGCGGAGTATCGCCGGGAGCTGGACCTGGACGAAGGGCTCGTGCGGGTGAATTACCGGCAGGACGAGGCGGCGCACTCGCGGGAAATGTTCGTCTCCGCCGCCGATCAGGTGATGGCGATCCGCCTGACCGCGGACCGCGGCATCAGCTTCACCGCACTGCTGCACAGCCCGCTGCAGCATGCCGTGCGCCGGCTAGGCGGCGGCCGCATCGAGCTGGCGGGCCGCTGCCCGGTTCATGTGCTGCCGAATACGGTCAAGTCGCCGGAGCCGATCCAGTACGCCGCGGGCCGCGGCATCGGCTTTGCCGTGCAGTTGCAGGCGATCGCGGAGGGCGGCAGGCTGGAGGCGAGCGGCGGACGGCTGCGCGTGAGCGGCGCCCGCGCGGTGACGCTGCTGCTCGCCGCGGCCACCAGCTTCAGCGGCTTCGACCGCGATCCCGCCGCATACGGGCTTGACGCGGCGGCGCTGTGCGGGGAGCGGCTCCCCGCCGCCGCCCGGCTCGGCTACGCCGCGCTGAAGCAGCGGCATGCGGACGACTACGCCGCGCTGTTCGGCAGCGTCGCCCTCGAGCTCGGCGGCGCAGACCGCAGCGGCATGCCGACCGACGCCCGCATCGAGGCGGTGAAGCGCGGGGAGGACGATCCGGGTCTGGCCGCCCTGTTTTTCCAGTTTGGCCGTTATCTGCTAATCGCCAGCTCCCGCCCAGGCAGCCAGCCCGCTAACCTGCAGGGTATCTGGAACGACCGGATGCAGCCTCCGTGGTGCAGCAGCTGGACGACGAACATCAACCTGCAGATGAACTATTGGCCTGCGGAGGTGGCGAATTTGGCGGAATGCCACCGGCCGCTGTTCCGATTGATCGAGGATTTGCGCATTACCGGGCGGAAGACGGCCGCGGTTCATTAC
Organism: Paenibacillus ginsengihumi DSM 21568; assembly: GCF_000380965.1. Taxonomy (GTDB): domain Bacteria; phylum Bacillota; class Bacilli; order Paenibacillales; family NBRC-103111; genus Paenibacillus_G; species Paenibacillus_G ginsengihumi. The sequence goes on from NZ_KB905607.1 coordinate 8,654, forward strand.
GGCTGCCGGGGCTGGACGGCCCATCACAACATCGACCTGTGGCGCACGGCGACGCCCGTCGGCGGCTCGCCGAGCTGGGCGTTCTGGCCGATGGCCGGAGCCTGGCTGTGCGAGCATCTGTGGGAGCATTACGCCTTCGGGCAGGACGAGGCGTTCCTGAAGGAGGCGTATCCGGCGATCCGCGAGGCGGCGCTGTTCTGCCTCGACTGGCTCGTCGCAGCGCCGGACGGCAGCCTCGTCACATGCCCGTCGACATCGCCGGAAAATACGTTCATAGCCCCGGACGGACAGCGCAGCAGCGTCAGCAAAGGCTCGACGATGGATATGGCGCTGATCCGCAATGTGTTCGCCCGCTGTATCGAGGCGGCAGAGATACTGAGCCTCGATCCGGCGCTCCGGGAGGAGCTGGCGCAGGCGCTCGCGCGCATACCTCCTTACCGCATCGGGCGGCACGGGCAGCTGCAGGAATGGGACGAAGACTTCGAGGAGCTGGAGCCGGGCCATCGGCATACCGCGCACCTCGTCGCGCTGCATCCGCTGGAGCAGATTACACCGCGCCGGGAACCGGAGCTTGCCGCCGCCTGCCGCAGGACGCTGGAGCGGCGGCTGTCCCACGGCGGCGCGCATACCGGCTGGAGCTGCGCGTGGATGGTCTGCTTCTGGGCCCGGCTCGGCGAGCCGGAGGAAGCGGCCCGCTTTCTCGGCAAGCTGCTCGGCGGCCTGCATCCGAACATGACCAACGCTCACCGGCATCCGAAGGTGAAGCTCGGCATCTTCCAGATCGACGGCAATATGGCCGGGGCGGCGGGCATCGCGGAGCTGCTGCTGCAGAGCCACGCCGGGGAGATCGCGTTGCTGCCGGCGCTGCCTGCGCAGTGGGCGCGCGGCCGCGTCCGCGGTCTGAGGGCGCGCGGCGGCTTCGAGATCGCGATGGAATGGAGCGAGGGGACGCTGCTAAGCGCCAGCATCGTCTCGCGGGCCGGCAAGCGATGCCGGCTGCGGACGGCCGCGCCGGTGCGGGTCCTCGCGGAAGACGGAACGGCCATTCGCGCGGCGCGGGAAGCGGCCGATACGATCGCGTTCGCTACGGAAGCAGGGCGGGTGTACAAGATCGAGCCCGCCGCGGCGAGCGGCCGCGGGCAAGACGGAGCCCGCCCAGAACACGGAGTCCATCTGGAACTGGGAGGCGATATCGCTTGAAGTATCATGTGAAGGCGGCTGAATTTATTTTCGGAGACGACAGGCCGTTTGCCAGCTGTCATGCGTCTACGCTGGAGCTGCTGCCCGGCGGCGAGATCATGGCCGCCTGGTTCGGCGGATCGCGGGAAGGCGCGGGGGATGTGGCGATCTGGACTTCGCGCCGAACCGGCGGCAAGTGGACCGCGCCGGTCAAGGTAGCCGAGCGGGAGGATACGCCCCACTGGAATCCGGTGCTGTTCCGCCGCGGCGACGGCGTGCTGCTTCTCTACTACAAAGCGGGCCGGCGCATCGCCGAATGGGAGACGATGGTGATGCGCTCCTCCGATAACGGGGCGACCTGGAGCTCCCCGGTTCCGCTCGTCCCCGGGGATGCGGGCGGGCGAGGCCCTGTCAAAAACAAGCCGATCGTGCTTGACGACGGCACGATCGCCGCCCCCGCGTCGCTCGAGCCGGCCTGGGACTGCTTCGTCGACCTTTCTTCGGACGGCGGCGAAACTTGGACGCGCAGCGAGACGGTGCCGATCGACCGCAGCGGATTTCTGGGCAAAGGCATCATCCAGCCGACGCTGTGGGAATCCGCCCCGGGCGTCTTGCATATGCTGACGCGCAGCACCGAAGGGGCGGTCTTCCGCAGCGATTCGCGCGATGGGGGGAGGACGTGGTGCCCGGCTTACCGGAGCGGGCTGCCGAACAACAACAGCGGCCTCGACCTGGCGAAGCTGGATAACGGCCTGCTTGCTCTGGCGTATAACCCGACCCGCCCGGAGCCGGGCCAAACCAAGGGCCCGCGTTCGCCGCTCGTGCTGCGGCTCTCCCGCGACAACGGCCATACCTGGGACGACGAGCTGCTGTTGGACGAGGGCATAAGCCAATATTCGTATCCGGCGATTGTCGCGGGAGGGAACGAAGTGTACATCACGTACACTTGGAGAAGAGAGCGCATCGCCTTCCGGCAAATCGCCATTGCGGATTAAGCAGAAATGACCTATAGAATGAGTGGATAACCACCCTAAAACTGTGCTCGGAGTGGGATATATTAGAAAATGGAAGAAGGATACACCAATACTTGGGAATGGGGTGTAGGGGAATTCATGACATCCGTTAGCGCCTTGGATGAACAGCTGCGCGCCGGCCGGAAAGCGCTTCGCACGCTCCCCGGAGCCCTGCTGCTCGGATCGACCGGGGCGCGGCTGTGGGCCGATTATGTGGAGCCCGTCCCCGGATTCGCCGGCCGGTTCGATTTTATCCATAAAGTCAATATCCCTCTGTTGTATAAAGTGACATGCAGCCTGGCCGCCTCCTTCGAGCCTTGCCGGACCGAATGGCGCCCGAGCCATCTGCGGATGGATTACGAGGACGGCCGCGTCACCTTGAAGGAGAGGAAGTTCATCTCCTGGGACGATTGCGCCGTCTCCTGCCAGACGTGGACGAACCGCAGCGGAGAGGAGCTGGTGCTGCGCCTTGAGACCGACGGCAGCCGGTTTGCGGAGCGGGACGGGAACGAGCTGTTCGGCACGTTCGAGATTCCGCATTACAGCTTCGATGTCGCGGGAGCGATCGCCGCAAGCGACCCGGAGCTGCTGAAGGGGCTGCGCATCGCGCCGGGAGAGACGAGGCAGCTCGTCATCTGCGCCGCGCTCGGCATCGCCGGAGCGGACGACCGCGGCCTGCTGCGGGAGCGGGCCGCGGCCTACGCGCAGAGCGGGCTGGATGCGGAGCAGACGGCGGCCAGGCACAGCGCCGAATACGAGCGGTGGTTCGAGCAGGCGCCCGCTTTTCGCAGCAGCGATGCGCTGCTGAACCGCACCTGGACGTACCGCTGGTTCCTCTTGAGGCATAATTTGGCCGATCCGCGGTACGGGCATTTGCCTTATCCGCTCTTTTACGAAGGGCGGTCGCACAAGAAGAGCAAGCGCCCGTTCGCCAAGGGGGGATGGGAATTCAGCAAGCTGATCAACCTGTCCGTGCCCCTGCATCTGATGGACGCCAGATGGTACCATGATCCGGTTTACTGCGAAGGCGCGCTCCGCAATATGGATGCGTCTTTGGGCGAGGACGGGCTGTACCGCTGCCTGACCGTCGATGAAATCATGCATTCGTTCGCCAACTTCAGCTGCTGGGCCGCTTACCAGCTGTACCTCGTGCATCGCAACAAGGATACGATGGCCAAGCTGCTTCCGTCGCTGAAACGGCAAATCGAAGGTTGGAAGCGTATTCACGGAAGCGACCGCGACGAATTGATGATTGAGTACAAGCATACGCGGACAGGCAAGGAGTATCAGCCGAGCTACTGGTACTTCCACGACTACCCCAGGAACCCGAAGGACAAAAGCACCTACACCCACTTAAAGCGGGTGGACCGCTCGGTATACCATTACTTGAACACGCTTGGCGTTGCCGAGCTGTGCGCCGTCGTGGGCGATCCCGACGAGGCGGCGTTCCGCCGCTTGGCGGACCGCATCCGGCGCGATATTCTGGCCAAAATGTGGGACGAGGAATCGCAATTTTTCTATGATCTTCATTACGAGACGGACGAGAAGGCGCTGGTCAAAAATATCGTCGGCATTTATCCCGGCTGGGCGCAAATGATCGACGACCGCTACGACGGCATGATCGAGCATCTGTTCGACCCGGCGCAGTTTCATACCAGCTGCCCGTTCCCTTCGGTGGCGGCCGATTGCCCGGCTTATTCGAAGGAAGGGGGGTGGATGGGCCATTTCGTCAAAGGGCGCAACGGCTGCGTATGGGACGGCCCGACATGGCCGTACACGAACTCCATCGCGCTCGATGCGCTGGCCAAGGAAAGCAAGCGGCGGGGACACCGCTTTGACAGCCACTTCGCCCACTATTTGCGGGAATACGCCTTCCTTCATTTCCAGCAGCGGGATTTGGAGCGGCCCGGCCTCGTCGAGCATTACAACAGCGAGACGGGCGAGCCGCTCAGCGACGAGCAGGAATACAACCATTCCTATTTCATCGACCTAGTGATCTCGCACGTGGCCGGCCTTGCGGTGGGGCGGGACGGCATCGCGCTCGATCCGCTCGATATCGGGCTCGATTATTTCCGGCTTGATCGGCTGAGAGTGGCCGGCAGGGAGCTGGCGATCACTTACCGGAAGCCGGGAGCGCCTGTTCCCGGCGAGCTGGCCGGGCTCGGCGAAGGATACCGGCTGTATGCGGACGGCAAGCTTGTATTCGCAAGCGGCGGGCTTTGCCGCACGGCGTTGACCTGGCGCGAGCTTGACGCGGTCCCGTAATGCGCGGGGCTGCAATCGCGCGATCATTGCAAAAGGAGATGGAGTTGAGCATGAATCGTTTTAACGGCATCGTCTCCCCGTCGGAGACGGACCCGAAGCGGCTGGAGGCGTTTCTTCCGGTGCTTCATCCGAACGACAGCCACGCGGCCAATTTGCTGGAGCTGGATAACGGGGATTTGCTCTGCGTCTGGTTTAACGGGAGCGGGGAAGGCAATCCGGATACGAACATCGTGATGTCGCGGCTTGCGGCAGGCTCGAACCGCTGGAGCGAGCCGGTGCGGCTGTCGGACGACCCGGAGCGCTCGGAGCAAAATCCGGTGCTGTTCCAGGCGCCGGACGGCCGGCTGTGGCTGCTGCATACGTCCAACGAGCCGCACGATCAGAAGACATCGCGCATCGTCCGCCGCATCTCGCAGGACCGCGGGGCGACGTGGGGGCCGCCGGAAGTGCTGTTCGACCGCAAGGGCCTGTTTCTCAGGCAGCCGATGCTGGTGCTAAGCTCCGGGGACTGGCTGCTGCCGGCCTATTACTGCAAGCTGGACGGACATTACAGCGTCGTAATGATCAGCTCGGACGAGGGGCGGACGTGGACGGAGCACGAGGTCGCAGGCGGCGTTCATCGCGTGCAGATGAGCGTCGTGGAGCTGGACGGCGGCACGCTGTTCGCCGTGTTCCGCAGCCGGCAGGCGGACCGCATCTATACGAGCGTCTCGCATGACGCCGGCCGGACGTGGACGGTTCCCGCAAGGAGCGCCCTTGCGAACAACAATTCGTCGATTCAGCTGACGAAGCTGCGCAGCGGCCGGCTCGCGCTGCTCTTTAACGATTCCACCATGGAGCGCGACCAGTTCCGCTGGGTTCAACGAAAGGGGGAATTCCGCAAGAAGCCGCTGCGAACGCCGCTTACGCTGGCCGTATCGGAGGACGGCGGGGCGACATGGCCCCACATTCGGAACGTGCAGATGGCCGATCTGGAATATAAGGATTCCGAGATCGGGTATTCGTATCCGACGATCATAGCGGGACGCGACGGCAAAATACATATGGCTTACTCCTATTTGCGCAAGGCGATCAAATACGTGTGCGTCGAGGAGAGCTGGGTGTCAGAGGGGTAAAATTCTATGAGCCCGAGGTGATAGTGATGAATGGAAGAATCGAGCATTTATGCGGCGATCAGTTTTTTGACGAGAATCTGGACATTTTCATTAACCGCGAATTGGAATCGTTTGCAACATCGCAGCATACCCATGATTTTATCGAAATCAGCTTTGTGGGCGAAGGTTGCGGTTACCATTACGTTGAAGACCAAGTCATTCCCGTCAAGCAGGGCGATCTGTTTGTCATCCCGATCGGCACTTCGCACGTGTTCAGGCCGTCCTCTCCTCAGCAGGATAAAACGCTCGTCATCTATAATTGCATATTCCGCGCGAGCAATCTGGAACGCTGGAAGCATTTGCTGCAGAAGGATTCCTACGCGTACAACATCATTTTTCATCCGGGCTCATCGAACGAGCGCTGGCTGCATTTTCAGGACAAACACGACACGTTCGCCGGCATGTTCCAGACGATGTACTGGGAATATTTGAAGCGCAATACCGGCTTCGAAACGATCTTGACGGCAATGCTCGTGCAGATGCTGGTCATGCTGCAGCGCTTTACATTGAAAAACGAGGCAGAAACCGCCTCGTTCAGCAGGCTCGAGGAGGTCGTTCATTTCATCCGCAGCAATTATACGCAAAATATTACGGTGCAGCATGTGGCCGACTACTTCTATTTGAGCGCGAGCCATTTCCAGCGGCTGTTCAAAAAATCGACCGGACTTACGTTCACACAATATTTGCAGAACGTCCGCATCCAAAAATGCTGCGAGCTGCTCAAGTCCACCGACATCCCGATCTACCAGATCGCCAATCAGGTCGGCTATTTGGATATGAAGTTTTTCCATGCGCTGTTCCGCAAAAAAACAGGGGTAACTCCAAGGCAATACCGGCAAAACTTTCAGGAGTTCGAGGATAAAGCGATATCGCTGTAATCTGGTCAATATAAGGCGGGCTGACCCTGTAACGGAGCAGCTCTTTTTTTGTTGTCCGGGCGTTAGGCATGAATCCCCTATAGAGTAAGCAAACATCACCTATAATCCGGCAAGGCGGGAGAGGTATAATGAAAAAAACGTCTGAAACCGTTACCATAGACCGTTTTTTCGGGTACGTACGAATGGGGAGGTGCCGTCGTGGGACGGATTCTTTTGAATCACGTGGAGAAGCGATTTGGCAAGGAGAGAATTTATGCTGTAAAAGACTTTCATTTAGAAATTGAGGACGGAGAATTTCTCGTTATGGTCGGCCCGTCGGGCTGCGGAAAATCGACGACGCTGCGGATGATCGCCGGTCTCGAGGACATTACTTCAGGCGAGCTGTATATCGGCGACCGGCTTGTTAACCATTTGCCGCCGAAGGACCGGGATATCGCCATGGTGTTCCAAAACTACGCCCTGTACCCCAACATGAGCGTCTACGAGAATATCGCCTTTGGCCTGCGCTTGCGCAAAATGCCCAAGCACGAGATCGATTTGGCGGTCAAAAAAACGTCCCGCATCCTGGAAATCGAGCCTTATCTCGAACGGAAGCCGAAGCAGCTGTCCGGCGGCCAGCGCCAGCGCGTCGCTCTCGGCCGGGCGATCGTCCGCAATCCCCAGGTGTTCCTGATGGACGAACCGCTGTCCAATCTGGATGCCAAGCTGAGGGTGCAGATGCGGACGGAAATTATTCGGCTGCATAAGCAGCTCGGCGTGACGATGGTGTACGTGACGCACGATCAGGTGGAAGCGATGACGATGGGCAACCGCATTGTCGTGATGGACAAAGGCGTCATTCAGCAGGCGGATACGCCGAAAGCGATTTATAACAACCCGAGAAATATGTTCGTCGCCGGCTTCATCGGCACGCCGCCGATCAATTTCCTTGAAGGGAAAATTATGGAGGGCGAGAACGGCTCGCTCGAATTTCACACGAACCGCTATTATTTGCGCATTCCGGCTCCGCAGGCGGCGATGCTCAAGGAGAAGAAAAAGGTGAACCGCACGGTCATTCTGGGCATCCGCTGCGAGAACATCCATCTGGATGCCGCCGCCCGCCAAGCCCATCCCCATTCGCAAATTACGGGCATCCAGAAGCTGCACGAGCTGATGGGGGCCGATATGTACCTGTATTTGGATATCGGGGCGCCGAACCTCTTGATCGTCCGTACGAATGACTCGCATCCGTACGAGGACAACGGAAAGCTGACGCTGACGCTGGATATGCGCAAGGCGATTTTTTTCGACAAGGATACGACAGAAAATTTGATGTACTAACGGAATGCGGAGGGATGGAGTTGAAGGCGTTGTTGCGTAACCGGGCGTGGATATGGTCATTGCTGGCGCTTGCGTTAGTATGGGGGCCGGCTGTTTCCGGTTCGGCGAATTTCGCCGGTTCGGCGTCGGCGGAGCAGCAGGCGGAAAGCGCTGCCGACAACGTGCCGGGCAATCCGCCTGATGTAAGGGGCACGAGTAGCCCGCCTGGCGTCACGGGTGCGGGCAATCCGCCTGGCGTCACGGGCGCGGGCAATCCGCCTGACGTCACGGGTGCGGGCAATCCGCCTGACGTCACGGGCGCGGGCAATCCGCCTGGCGTCACGGGCGCGGGCAATCCGCCTGGCGTCACGGGCGCGGGCAATCCGCCCGGCGTCACGGGCACGAGCAATCCGCCCGGCGTCACGGGCGGTATGGGCGCAGTCCTGCAGCGCGATCCTTATTACGCCGAAGTGCTCGAGCGGTGGAAAAAGCAGGGCGCATCCGACAATCACGGGGGAATGATAACCATTCCCGGGTCCGGCTTCAGCGCCCGTTCGGAACAGGCCCGCGTGAGCGTCGGATCTTATAACGGCAAGGACGGTGTGCTCATCTGGGAGGCGCAGGGAAACGAATGGATCGAGTACGAGGTGGAGACCGAGCAGGAAGGGCTGTACATGATCGAGGTGTCCTACCATCCGTTCGTCGGGCCGAAAAACCGCAAGCCGATCTCGTGGAACATTTCGGTCGACGGCGTCAGCCCGTTTCTCGAATCGAAATCGGTGCAGCTGTACCGCAGGTGGAAGGATCAGCTGCCGGCCCGCAAGGACAGCAACGGGGACGAGATTCGGCCGATGGCCGAGGACATTTCCGGCTGGATGACTGCCGCGCTGCGCGATCAGGGCGGCGCTTACGCGGACCCGCTGCTGTGGTATTTGCAGCCCGGCAAGCATACGATCCGAATCGCCGGCAGCGATGCTGTGGCCGTCGAATCGATCGTGTTCCGCGCGCCGGAAGCGGCCGCCGATTATAAGACGGCGCGCCAGGCGATGCCTGCGGCTACCCCTGTCGACGCAGAGCCGATCGTGATCGAGGCCGAGGCCGTGCAGTGGAAGAACGATTCATCCATACCGCTCGCCTATGACAACGATATCGCCTCGACCCCTTACGAGCGGGGCAAAATTACGTTCAATACGATCAACGGCGAACGCTGGTCGAGCGGCAATCAGGAGATCACGTGGAGCTTCGAGGTGCCGGAAAGCGGCTATTACAAGATCGGCATGCGGTCGCAGCAGTCGTTCTTGTCCAACCGCTCGTCTTTTCGCGCCATCTCCGTCAACGGCAAGGTGCCGTTCTCGGAGCTTAAGGCTTACCGGTTCCTGTATCATTCCGGCTGGCGAGCGACGGTGCTGGAGGATGAGAGCGGCCAGCCGTACGAATTTTATTTGCCCAAAGGGACGAATACGCTTTCGATGCGCGTGACGATGGCCCCGCTCAAACCGGTGCTGATCGACCTGGAGAACGGCATTGCCGATCTGAAGGTGCTGTCGGCCGACCTGAAGGCGCTGACCGGGGGCGTGGACGACAAAAACCGGACATGGGATCTAAAGCGCGAGCTTCCGGGCTTTACCGACCAGCTGCAGGCTTTGGGCGACAGGCTCGACGCCACCCGCCAAAGGCTGGAAGGGATCAACGGCCGCCCGGACGCCGTGTCCCAGGGCATCTCCACCATCGTGCAGGATATCAACCTGCTGCTGGAGAACGAGAACGAAATTCCGTATGAAGCGAGCCGGCTCGTCTCGCTGCAGGGGAAGGTCGGCGACCTGATCCAGCAGCTGAGCTCGCAGCCGCTGCAGCTCGACCGCATCTATATCGTCCCGGCGCAGCAGGAGTTTCCGCGCATGGTAGCGACCTTCGGGCAAAAGCTGCAAGGCTCGCTCGTCAACTTCTTTTATTCCTTCATGCCGAAGGAGAAGTTGAGCGACGTGCGGGACGACGTGCTGAACGTCTGGGTGCAGCGGGGAAGGGATTATGTCAACCTGCTGCAGGATATGGCCAACGAGTCGTTCACGCCGCAGACCGGCATCAAGGTCAAGGTGAATCTGCTGCCTGACTCGGGACTGCTCGTGCTGATGAACGCAGCGGGCATCGCCCCGGATGTCGCGCTCGGACTCGCGCAAGATTTGCCGTTCGAATACGCGCTGCGCAACGGGATCTACAATCTGAAGGAATTTCCCGATTTCGACACGGTGTACGAACGGTTCGCTCCCGGCTCCTGGGTGCCCTTCTATTATGACGGCGGCTATTACGGCGTTCCCGAGACGCAGACATTCCAGATGCTGTATTACCGCAAAGATATTTTGCAGAGCCTCGGACTCGAGGTGCCGGATACGTGGGACGACCTGTACAAGATGCTTCCCGTCCTGCAGCAGAACGGGCTCAATATGACGCCGGTCAGCCACAATCCCTTCTTCCTCCAGAACGGCGCGGAGTATTTTCAGGAGGACGGCACGAAGACGGCGCTTAGCTCGGAGAAAGGCTTCGACGCCTTCAAGAAATGGAGCGATTTCTACAACAAGTACGCGGTCGACCGCCAGGTGTCCAGCTTCTATCAGCACTTCCGCGACGGCACGATGCCGATCGGCATCGCCGACCTGGGCATGTACATTCAGCTGACCGTCGCCGCTCCCGAGCTGAACGGCTGGTGGGGCGTCGCGCCGATTCCGGGCGTGCGGCAGGAAAACGGCGAGGTCGTTCGCTGGATGGGCGGCGGCATGCAGTCGTCGGCCATCTTCAAGCAGACGAAGAAGCCGCAGGAAAGCTGGGAGTTTCTGAAATGGTGGACGTCGGCGGAGGTGCAGGAGAGGTACGGCACCGACCTCGAGACGCTCAACGGCGTGACGTTCCGCTGGAACACGTCGAATATCGACGCGTTCGTCGAGCTGCCGTGGAAGGAAGACGATCTGCAGGCGATTATGGAGCAGTGGAGATGGTTCAAGGAAATTCCGAACGTGCCCGGCAGTTATTTCATGGAGCGCGAGCTGCAGAACGCCTGGAACCGCACGGTTGTCGACGGAATCAATTACCGGACCTCGCTCGAGACCGCCATTATCGATATCGACCGGGAAATTCAACGGAAGATGCAGGAGTTTCATTTTATCGATGCAAGCGGCAACGTCGTCCGCTCGCTCAACCTGCCGAAAATAACCGAGCCGTGGAAAGGGGTGGACAAGTATGTTAAAAAGTGACGCGCAAGCGCTGCCGAGCTCGACGGCGGACGCCAAGCGGCTGAAGCGCCGGTTCGTTCCGGCGCTGCAGACGATCTGGTCCTACCGGGCGTCCTATATCTTCATCGCGCCGTTCATGATCTGCTTTATCCTCTTCATCATGCTGCCGGTCATCGCGGCCTTCGGGCTCAGCTTCACTTACTTCAATTCGCTCGAACCGCCGCGGTTCGTCGGCTGGGAAAACTTCCGCTACATGCTGTCGCAGGATTTGCTGCTGATCAAATACGCGCTGCCGAACACGTTCAAATTCGCGACGATCGTCGGACCGGGAGGATATATCGCCTCGTTCCTGCTCGCCTGGCTGATTTCGATTTTGCCGGCCGTTTACCGCAAATGGTTTACGCTCGCCATGTATACCCCGTCGCTGGCCGGCGGGGTGGCGATGGGCATCATTTGGCTGCCACTCTTGTCCAGCGACCGGATCGGCTACTTGAACAGCTTTCTGATCAAGCTCGGGTTCATCAGCGAGCCCATTCTATGGGTTACGAGCAAGGAATATTTGATGGGCTCGATGATCGTCGTCACGCTGTGGTCGAGCATGGGGATCGGCTTTCTGGCGATGCTGGCCGGCATTTTGAACGTCAATCCGGAGCTGTACGAGGCCGGCAAGCTGGACGGCATACGCAGCAGGCTGGAGGAAATCTGGTACATCACGATTCCGTCAACGAAGCCGCAGATGCTGTTCGGCGCCGTCATGGCGATCGTCGGGGCGTTCAAGGCCGGGGGCATCGGAACCGACCTGTCCGGCATGAACCCGACGCCGCAGTACGCCGGCCACGTCATCGTCACCCATATCGACGATTACGGCTTCACGCGGTTCGAGCTCGGCTACGCCTCGGCCTTGTCCGTATTCCTGCTGCTGCTCATGTACCTGGCCAACAAGCTTTGTTGGCGGCTGTTCGGCACGAAGGAGGATGAGTAGATGAACGTCAAAAATGCGCTGCCGAGACTCGTCTTATGGCGGCGCCGCTCGAAGCTGCACCGCATGTCGCCGTTCGAGAAATTTGCGGTGTTTCTGCTCGTATTGCTCAGCATTTTCATGCTGATGCCGCTCATATACATTTTCAATCACTCGCTTAAGCCGTATTCGGAGCTGTTCATTTATCCGCCGAACATCTTCGTGCGCGACGCGTCGTTCCAGAACTTCGTCGAGCTGCTGGCGATTACGAAAGGAACGGCGACGCCGATGTCGCGCTACATTTTCAACAGCGTCGTCGTGGCCATTCTGTGCGTCATCATCGTGACCATCGTCAGCGCCATGTGCGCTTATCCGATCTCGAAGCATAAGTTTCCCGGGCATAAGATCGTGTTCGGCACCATTATTTTGACGCTGCTGTTCGCGCCGGAGACGGTGGCCATTCCCCGCTATCTGATCGTCAGCAAGCTGGGCATCATGAACACGTATTTGGGCCATATTATGCCGATGGTCGCCGTTCCTACAGGCGTCTTTCTTATGAAGCAGTTCATCGACCAAATTCCGAACGAGCTGCTCGATTCGGCCAAGATGGACGGGGCGAGGGAGTATACGATCTTCATGAAGATCGTCATCCCCGTCATCATGCCGGCGGTGGCGACGATCGGCATCATCGCCTTCAATGCGGCGTGGGGCAATACGGAGACGTCGACGCTGTTCATGCAGGACGAGGAGATGAAGACGTTCCCGTTCTTCATCTCGACGCTGACCAGCGGCATGGCCAACAACGTGGCCCGGCAGGGAGCTGCCGCTGCGGCGGCGCTGCTGATGTTTTTGCCGAACCTGATCATCTTCCTGCTGTTCCAGAGCAAGGTGATCGCCACGATGGCCCATTCCGGCATCAAATAACAAGCCGGGTAGCGAACTGTTCCGGTGAAAGGAGGCGGCTTGCCGAGATGAAGGAATTAAGCAGCAGCGCTTGCGAGGTGGAGCGTTGGGGACGATTCGAGCTGGCGCTGAAGGGGCCGGCCGAAGGGAACCCGTTCCGCGACGTCAGCCTGTCGGCCCGGTTCCAATACCGGAACCGGATCGTGGAAGCGGATGGCTTCTACGATGGAGACGGAGTGTACCGGATTCGCTTCATGCCCGATCAGCCGGGCGTCTGGCGCTACGAGACGCGCAGCAGCTGCAAAGAGCTGGACGGGGCTTGCGGCGAATTCGTCTGCATTCCCCCGTCCCCGGGCAATCACGGCCCGGTGCGCGTCAAGGACAGCTATTTGTTCGAATACGAAGACGGGACGCCTTACTGGGCGTTCGGTACGACCTGCTACCACTGGACCCATTACAACGACGAGCTGGAGGAGCTGACGCTGCAGACGCTGAAGGGGTCGCCGTTCAACAAAGTCCGAATGTGCCTGTTGCCGACGCGCGATATGAGCCCCGCAGCGTTCGCTTTTGCCGGGACGTGTCCGGAGGACGCCGATACGACGCGCTTCAATCCCGCCTTCTTCGCGCATCTGGAGAAGCGGATCGACGATTTGCAGCAGCTCGGCATCGAGGCGGATCTCGTGCTGTTTCATCCGTACGACAAGGGGCATTGGGGCTTCGACCAGATGGACGGGGAGACGGACCGTTTTTATTTGCGTTATGTCGTCGCCAGGCTGGCTTCCTTCCGCAACGTCTGGTGGTCGCTGTCCAACGAGTACGACTTTAATAGGTACAAAACAGAGGCCGATTGGGACCGGCTGCTGCAGTTCGTGCAGCACCGCGATCCGTACCAGCACCTGCGCTCCATCCACAACGGCACGAAGATGTATAAATCTTCGTCTCTGTACGATTTCTCGAAGCCGTGGGTCACGCATCAGAGCATTCAGCATTGGGATGCGGAGCTGACCTCCAGCTGGCGGGAGGCGGTCGCCAAGCCGATCGTCATCGACGAAATTTCTTATGAGGGGAACAGCTCCAGGCGCTGGGGCAACATCAGCGGCCAGGAGCTGATTCACCGCTTCTGGGAAGCGATGACGCGGGGCGGCTTCGTCGGCCACGGCGAGTCGTTCATCGATAAGGAGACGAAAGCCTGGATCTCGTCGGGCGGCAGGCTGTACGGGGAAAGTCCGGAGCGGATCGCCTTCTTGCGCCGCATCATGGAGGAAGGGCCCGAGGACTGGATCAGGGCCAGGCAGGAAGGCACGTACATGCTGCTTTATTTCGGCCGCCGCCAGCCGGCCTGCACGACCCTCGATCTGCCCGCGGATGCGTCCTACCGCATCGAGACGATCGATGCATGGGAGATGACGGTGACGCCGCTTGCCGGGACGTTCAGCGGAACGACCCGGGTGGCGCTTCCCGGCAAGCCGTATATCGCCTTGCGGGTCCGCAAGCAACAATGAACGGCACGAGAGCGCGCCAGACAAGGAGGAGGTTCAGCTGAAGACGACGCAAGAGGTTGAACGCTGGGGAATTTTCGAGCTGACGCTGCACGGCCCTTCAGGAGGCTGCCCGTTCGCGGATGCGCAAGTGATCGCCCGGTTCGCGAACGGGCGCCGTATGGCCGAGGCGGAAGGCTTTTACGACGGGGATGGCTGCTACCGCATCCGGTTCATGCCGGATGCGGAAGGCGTCTGGACGTACGCGACGGAGAGCGGCTGCGCGGAGCTGGACGGCGTCAAGGGGCAGTTCGTGTGTGTCAGGCCTTCCCCCGGCAATCATGGCCCCGTCCGGGTGAAGGACTCCACCCGCTTTCAATACGCCGACGGGTCGGGCTTCGTGCCGATCGGCACGACCTGCTACGCCTGGCACCGGCAAAGCGCCGAGCGGCAGGAGCGGACGCTGCGCACGTTGGCCGGCGCGCCGTTCAACAAAGTCCGGATGCATGTGCTGCCGGGGGACGAGGACGCGGCCGCAGGGGCGGAGCCGGCGCGCTATCCGTTCGCCGGGACGCCCGAGCAAGGCTTCGATTACCGCGCGCTGCAGCCGGATTACTTCGCCCATCTGGAGCGAAAGGTCGGCGAGCTGCTGCGGCTTGGCATCGAGGCTGAGCTGATCCTGTTCCGCCCGGACGGGGCAGGCGGCATACCGGGCAGCGGGGCGATGGCGCCGGAGGATGACGAGCGCTATTTGCGCTATGTCGTCGCGCGGCTCGGCGCGTACCGCAACGTCTGGTGGTCGCTAGCCGACGAATACGACGCGATCGACCGCCGGCCTGCGGATTGGGCCCGCCTGTTTCGGATTTTGCAGGAATGCGACTGCGGAGCCCATCTGCGCTCGATCCGGAATCGGCAGGCGTGGTACGACTTCGGCGTCCCCTGGGTGACGCATGCGAGCATCCGTCAGGAGGAGGTCAGGGTCGCCTCCGACGCCACGAAGCAGTACGAGAAGCCGGTCGTCATCGACGACTGCGGCAGCGAAGGCAATCTGGACGACCGCTGGAGCAGCCTGACGGCGGAGGAAATGCTGTGCCGCATCTGGGAAGGACATTGCCGCGGCGGCTACGTGACGCACAGCGAGACGCTGCTCTCCGCGGAAGGCACCGTATGGCGGTGGCAGGGGGGGGAGTTGCTCGGCGACTGCGCGAGCCGGATCGCTTTTATGCGCGGCATTCTCGAGGATGCGCCGGGCCATGTCGCTTACGGCAAGGACCGGCTCGATGCGGCTACGCTGGAGGCGAGCGGCGAATATTATTTGCAGTACTTCGGGCCGCACCGCTTCGCTTACCGCGTATTCGATCTGCCGGAAGGAAAGTATGCAGTGGATATCATCGATACATGGAACATGACCGTCACGCCGCTGGACGGTTTGTTCGAAGGAAGATTTCGAATCGATCTGCCGGGCAAGCTGTATTACGCCGTGCGCATTCGGAGAGTGTGACGGCGCAGCCGGTCCATGCACCATCATCTTCTGATCGGGGAGAGATTTTATTTGGAAAAACTGCGGAAATCTGCTCAAAACGCGAAGCTGTGGTATGAAAAACCGGCCAAGTCGTGGACCGAGGCGCTGCCGATCGGCAACGGGCGGCTCGGCGCGATGATTATGGGCAAGGTGAACCAGGAGCGGCTGCAGCTTAACGAGGATTCGATCTGGTACGGCGGCCCCGTGAACGGCGACAACCCGGAGGGCCGGAAATATTTTCAAGAGGTGCGCCGGCTGCTGCTGAACGGGAAGCAGACGGAAGCCGAGGAGCTGGCCCAGATGGGGCTTATGTCCATTCCCAAGTCGCTTCATCCGTACCAGCCGCTCGGCGATCTGCACTTTTATCACGACGGGGAGAAGAAGATGATCTCGCACTATTACCGGGATCTGGACATCGAGCAGGGCATTGCCCATGTGTGCTACTGTCTCAACGACGTGCAGCATGTGCGGGAGATGTTCAGCAGCGCCGTCGATCAGGTCATCGTCGTGCGAATCGCCTGCGACCGTCCTGCCAAGCTGAACCTGCGGCTGCACCTGAGCCGCCGGCCTTTCGACGAAGGCTCGCAGGGCATCGATCACGATACGATTGCGATGAGCGGCGAATGCGGCAAGAAGGGAGTCTCGTTCTGCGCGGCGGTGAAGGCGGTGCCGGAGGGCGGATCGGTGAAGGTGATCGGCGATTTCCTCAGCGTGCGCCAGGCGGAAGCGGTCACGCTCTACCTTGCCGCGGCCTCGACCTTCCGCCATATGGACCCGCAGGCGGAATGCATCCGCCAGCTGACCAAGGCGGCGAACAAGGGATACGAGCGGGTCAAGCAGGACCATATCGCGGAGCATACGGCTAAATTCCGCCGCGTCCAGCTGGAGCTGAACCCGTCCGAGGACAGCGGCGGCGCTTCCCTGTTGCCGACCGATGCCCGGCTGCAGCGGTTCAAGGAGGGGGGAGAGGACCCCGGCTTGATCTCGCTGTACTTCCAATACGGCCGCTACTTGCTGATGGCCTGCTCCCGTCCCGGATCGAACCCGGCCAACCTGCAGGGCTTGTGGAACGAGAGCTTCACGCCGCCGTGGGAATCCAAATATACGATCAATATCAATACAGAGATGAACTATTGGCCTGCGGAAGTGGCGAATTTGCCCGAATGCCACGAGCCGCTGTTCGACCTGATCGACCGGATGCGCGTCAACGGCCGGATTACGGCGCAGAAGGTATACGGCTGCCGCGGCTTTGTCGCTCACCATAATACCGATATGTGGGGCTCGACCCAGATCGAGGGCAATTTTATGCCCGGATCGATCTGGCCGATGGGGGCGGCCTGGCTGTCTCTCCATCTGTGGGAGCATTACCGGTTCGGCCGGGACGAGCAATTTTTGCGGGAGCGGGCTTATCCGGTGCTGAAGGAGGCCGCCGAATTTTTCCTCGATTATTTGTTCGAGGATCAGCAGGGGCGCCTCGTCACAGGGCCCTCCACCTCGCCGGAGAACAAATTCATCGGCGCGGACGGCAGCGTCGGCTGCCTGACGATCGGCCCGTCGATGGATACGCAAATCATATATACGCTGTTCCGCGCCTGCCTGGAGGCGTCGAAGGCGCTGCAGGTCGACGAGCCGCTGCGGGAGCAGTGGGAGAACGTGCTGCGCAAGCTGCCGCAGCCGCAGATCGGCAAGCACGGGCAGCTGCAGGAATGGGTGAACGACTGGACCGAGGTGCATCCGGGCCACCGCCATATCTCCCACCTGTTCGCGCTGCATCCGGGCGAAATGATTCACGTGCGCGATACGCCGGAATGGGCCCAGGCGGCCCGGCGGACGCTCGAGCGCCGGCTCGAGCACGGCGGCGGCCATACGGGCTGGAGCCGGGCGTGGATCAT
Organism: Paenibacillus ginsengihumi DSM 21568; assembly: GCF_000380965.1. GTDB lineage: Bacteria > Bacillota > Bacilli > Paenibacillales > NBRC-103111 > Paenibacillus_G > Paenibacillus_G ginsengihumi. The sequence continues at coordinate 26,419 of NZ_KB905607.1, forward strand.
CAATTTCTACGCGCGGCTGGAGGACGGGGAAGCCAGCTACGAGCATTTGCGCCTGCTGCTCTCGCTGTCGACGCTGCCGAATCTGTTCGATAACCATCCGCCGTTCCAAATCGACGGCAATTTCGGCGGGACAGCCGGCATCGCCGAAATGCTGCTGCAATCCCAGCGCGGCGAGATCACGCTGCTGCCCGCACTGCCGTCGGCCTGGCGGAGCGGCCGGGCGAAGGGGCTGCGCGCCCGCGGCGGCTTCGAACTCGATCTGGCGTGGGCGGACGGCGCGCTCGCGCGCTGCGAGCTGCGGGCGAGCAAGGCCGGCCCGTGCCGCATCTCCTGCCGGCGCCCGGCGCTGCCGCTGGTTGTGGAGACGGCAGGCGGCATGCCGGTTGCCGCCGAGCTTTCGGGCGATGCGCTCGAATTCGCCGCCGCGGAAGGCGCCGTGTACGTTATCACGCCGGACGCCGGCGCCCGGCAGCAGCATGAGGCCCGCCGCGCCTCGGGCGTATAAGGGTTAGCGGCTTGCGCTTAGGCGCCGCTGAGCAGGCAAGGCCACCTGGATGAATGGTGGCCTTGTTTGCGTGGGGCGCAGCTTTTAGGCGTTCTCCCTTCTCTGAAGGCGTTTGCCCAGTGGAGCCAAGACTCCCGCATCAGCGCATCCGTCCCCTTCGGGATGGGACACAAACTCTAACGCTGCTGACAAACTCTATTTCGAAGAATGTAGCGTTTTAAAAAATGTAAGGAAAATGAGCGGCGCTATTTGGTCAGAAACCGCGATTTTCGCTAGCCGAAAGGCGAAATAAGGTGGCTGGCAAGCGTTGCAATTTCAAATCGGCCGTTTCGAGCCGCATAAGCTTTATGTCGAGCGTTAGCGCGGGCCGCGGCTGAAAAGCCTGCCATTTCCGGGACGGGGCAGACGGTCGAATCCTCCCTAAAAAAAGCATGAACAACCTATACATGTTTTTTTGCAGTGGTGTAATCTAAAGTCAGTGAGGTGAGAGCGATGGACTTTCTCAGGCCGGAGGATTACCTTCCGAAAAAATCGCATATATCCGATTGGAGCCGGTACGGCATCGGGCTGATCGGCTGCGGCAGCATCGCCAACACGGCGCACTTGCCCGCATACCGCAAATACGGCTTGCCGGTTGTCGCCTGCTGCGATGTGAGCGAGGAGGCGGCGCGCGCGACGGCGGAGAAATTCGGCATTCCGCGCTGGACGACGGACGTCCGGGAGCTGCTCGCGATGGACGAGGTGCGCATCATCGATCTGGCGATCCACCCGAAGCCGCGGCTGGAGGTGCTGCGGCAGATCGGCCAGGCGCCGCGCCCGGTGCTCTGTCAGAAGCCGCTGGCTCTCGATCTGGAGCATGCCTTCACGCTGGCCGAAGAAGCGGCCCGGCTCGGCATCGTGCTGGGGGTTAACCAGCAGGCGCGCTGGGCGCCGGCGCACCGGGCTTTGAAGCAGGTGCTTGGGCAGCAGCTGATCGGCGAGATATACAGTATCCATCATTATATGCGCTCGTTCCAGGATCAGCCCGGCTGGTGGTGGACCAAGATGGAAAACTTCAATATCGTCGACCACGGCGTGCATTATGTCGATCTGTGCCGGTACTTCAACCCTTACCCGGAAGAATGGTCGCGGGTTCACTGCACGACCGCGCAGCTTAAGGAGCAGAATGCGATCGACCCGCTGATCTATTCGGCCAATGTCGAATTCGGCCCGCCCGGCGGGCGCAATCCGCTGATGGCGTCCCTTCACTTCAACAATATCGTAAGGGCGAGCCGCTCCCACAGCAACACATGGTGGATCGACGGCACGGAAGGCAGCCTGTGGTGCACGCAGGATACGCTGTATATGGCTTTAAATAAGCATAAAAATGTGATTCATGAGATCAGGCTGAAGGGCAGCTGGTTTCCGGACGCCTTCGCCGGCTCGATGCTCGCGTTCATCACCGCCATCGACGAAGGCGGCGAACCGCCGGTTACGCCCAACGACAACCTGCAGACCGTCGCCATGACGACGGCGATGGTCATCTCCAGCCGCGAAGGGCGGACCGTTGAAAGAACGGATGTGCTGAAAGGGAGCGAACGATCGTGAACCGACTCGGTTTTATGAGCTACATCTATATGGGCTGGTCGGCCGAGGCGATGGCAGAGGAAGCCGGCAAGCTCGGGCTTTCCTCCGTGCAGCTCGACCCTAGGCAGAAGGGGCTGCAGTTGATGGACGACGAGCCTTTGTCGCCGCTCCGCGCCGAGCAGCTTCGCCGCCTGTTCGAGGATCGCGGCATCGCCGTCGCCGGCTTGTCCGGGTATACGAATCTGATGAACCCGAATCTGGAGAAGCGGGAGTCGAAGCTGCAGCAGCTGGAGAAGCTGATCGACCTATGTCCGGCTTACGGAACAAGGTATATCGCGACGGAGACGGGCAGCCTTCATCCAACCAACTCATGGCTCGACGATGAAGGGAACCGCAGCGCCGCAACTTGGGAGCAGCTGCTGCGCATCGTCGACCGGCTGCGCGGCCGGGCGGTGAAAAGCGGCGCGGTGCTGCTGCTGGAAGGCTTCGCGCTCAACGTGCTGGCCACGGCGGAGCAGGCCGCCCGCCTGCTGGAGAAGCTCGGCAGCGAAGGGCTCGGCTTCGTGATGGATCCGTTCAACTATTTGACGAAGGCTGACTTCAGCCGGCAGGCCGAGGCGATGCGGGACATTTTCGACGCCATCGGCGGCTGCTCGCCGATTGCCCACGCCAAGGACGCCTTGTACGACGAGAGAGGCTTCACGACGCCGAGAGTGGGCGCAGGCCAGGCGGATTGGCGCATTTATGCGCAGCTGCTGGCCGAACGGCTGCCGCACGTTCCGCTTATTCTGGAGCATGCGAAGCCGGAGGAAGTGAGCGAATGCCTGGCGCTGATCCGCCAGTCCTTCGGGGGCGCGGAAGACCGGTCCGGGAGGCAAGCGCAATGAAGCAGCGGCCGAGGCTGGGCATTCAAGGGCCGGTCGTCGCCTGGCAGGACCCTTGGGCGGGAGAAGCGTCGGACCGGATCATGCGGACAGGGACGGGAAGCGTCTGCCCGTCCCAGGACCCGAGGCCGGAGCCGGGGGCGTTCCTGGAGGCGCTGAAGGATTTGGCCGCCGACTTTTACGTTCATCACGAGATTCCCGGCATGCCGGTTGCGGAGCTTTGCGCGGATTTGGCGGCGGCGGGGCTCGACCTGTGTCTGGGCAACGAGTACGGCAACATCAACGGCCCCTGGCGCCCCGGCACGAACCGCTACGATGTGCCGGACGAGACGATTGCCCAGGCCGTGCGGTCGGTTCGCTGCATCGGGCTGCTGTACGACGAGCCGGAGCATCTGCAGATCAATGCGGGCCAATACCGCAAGGACGGCTGGTACCCGCACTGGGGCAGCACCGACGGGCTCAGCCTGCCCGCCGCGCGTGCGCTTGTCGAAAGGGCCGTGCGCTCCCGCGTCAGGCAGGTGCGGGACGTCGCCGGGCGCAGCGGGGCCGATCCCGATTCGGTACCGCTCGTCTCGGAGCACGTCTTCCCCGTCATGTTCCATACGTTCGCCCGGGCGGGCATGGACCTGTGCCCCAAGATTATGAAGGAATCGTTCCAGCCGCTGCAGCTGTCCACCGCGCTCGGTGCGGCGCTGCAATACGGAAGAAGGCTGTGGATCTGCGCCGATCTGTGGGGGCCGGATACGGGCGAATGGTTTACCCGCTTTCCCGGCTTTCCGGGCCATTCCCCGCAGGAATTCGAATCTGCGCTGAAAATGGGCTATTTGATGGGACCGTCCCATCTGTTCGTGGAAAATGTCGACGTGCTGTTGAGGCATACGGGCAACGGATTCGAAAAGACCGAGTACGGCGAAGTGTGGCAGCAGTTCGTCCGCCAGTTCGTTGCCGAGCATCCTTTGACCTGGAGCCATCGCGACGCGCAGGCCGATATCGCTGTCATTCATGCAGACGACGGCAATTACGGGCAAAACGAGCGGCTGTTCGGCAACCGCGTCCCGGAAGGCGGCGAGCAGTCGCGCAGCGTTTTTCATATATGGCATGTGCTCAGCCGGGGAACGATGCCCGCTCACGGCAGCTGCATGCATATTCCGGGCTACGAGTTCCCGAGACATGCGCTCAAGAAGAAGGTTCCGCTGGAGCGCTTCCCGCTGGCCAAAGGAACGGTCGCTGCCGCGGGAGGCGGCGTGCACCCGCTGTTTTACCCGCTGCGCAGCGTGCTCGCCTTCGACGATCAGGTTGACGCCCGTCAGCTTGGGCAACCTCAGCTCGTCGTCATCGGCGGCTCCTCGCTGTCCGACCAGACGCTGTCCGCCGCCGTTGCCAGAGCGGAGGACGGCGGCACCGTCGTCATCGCCGCATGGCTGCTTCCGGCGCACTGTCCGTCCGCATGGAAGGAAAGCGGCAGGCTGGGGCGCGGCAGCTGGATCGTCACGAACGATTTTCTGGAGCCGCGCGTGCGGGAGGCCATCGAGCCACTACTCGGACCGGCCGACTGCTGGACGCAGCGCTTCGGGGATACGGAAATCAGGATGTACCCTGGGGATGCGGGCGGCTTTACGCTAAATTTTGAAATCCACTGATCGGGATTGACGCCTATGCACCTTGCGCGGCACCATCAGAAGGATGAAAATGTGCCGCGAACCGGGGGCTATTTTCAAGTTAGTGAGCAAATGTTGTATTTTGTACAACAAAAATGGGGGGAGAACCCCTATTTGCGGCTCAATGTTGTAAAAAGTGCAACAATTTGGGCGATATTCCCGGATTTGAAGCCAATCGCCCCTAAATTGTTGCACAAAATACAACATTCTCCTTCCTCTAGGGCGAAGAGACCGGAAAATGTTGCATTTTTTGCAGGATTTGTCGCTTCATGCGCCTGGGTGTGCCCGGGGAG
>NZ_KB905608.1 GCF_000380965.1 Paenibacillus ginsengihumi DSM 21568
TGCGATGGCGATCCGTTTCGCTTCTGCCTCGCTATCCCATTTCGTCCTGCGATTTGGTTGCTTTTTTCGCTCCAGTGCAGCTTCGAAGCCTCTTGCAATCAGTCGTTTTCGCCAATTTCGAACGGTGCTTTCGCAGACATTATAGGCTTCGGCAATCCGGGTATCCGGCCACGCGGGTCTGTTCTCCCCTCGTCGGCCTTCAGCAACATATGTGCGTGTTTGATTTTATACCCGGCTACTTTCCTTTTATTGATCAGCTGTTCCAAGTGTTGGCGTTCTTCTTGGCTGAATAAGACGACCTCTCTTTTTCCTATCACCAGCCCTTCTTATCCTTTTATTGGATATATCGGTTGGATAAGCATTTTTCATTCATTTCTGGGGTTGCGGAGTGCTCGAACCGATTCGTTTCACCGCGCCTGGGAAGTCCCAGGGCCTGTTTATGACTCAGATCGCAAGGCATGGCTTGAAATCATTAACCGAGGGCTGCAGCCAAGCCATGCATCACCAGCTCCTCTCTAACGCTAGTGACAAACGCTATTTTACTAAATCGTGCCCTTTTTAAAATGTAACGCAGGCTGGTAACGCTATTTGGTCAAAAACGCTGAATCGGGTAGCCCAAAATGTCGAATAAGGCGGCTCACTTGCGTTACAATTTCAAATCGTGCGTTTCGGGTGAAATAAGCTCTATGGCTAGCGTTAACCCAGGTTAGACCGGCAAAACGTGAGCCTACGGCTAGCAATGCGAGCAATCCATTCCCGGCAGTTCCGGTCCCGCCGATCGCGAACGCTGGCGACGATGGTTTGCAGAGAAAATTTATAAATTCTTATATTTCAAAAAAAACGACGGCAGGCTAAAAAGCCTGCCGTCGTGTATAGGCGCTGGACCGGCGCGCTGGCGTATCGTTAGGCGTCGGCCGATTCGGCGGAATCCGCTTCCAGCGTATTCTCGTCAAGCGGCGTGATCGTCACGCGCAGCACGCGCAGCCGATCGATCTCCGCAATCTCGTACATGAATTTGCCGTGCTCCAAGCGGCGCCCGGCCTCCACCATACCGTCCATCCGCTTGAACAGCCAGCCGCCGATGGAGTCGACCTCCTCGTCCTCCACCTCAAGGCCGAGCATGTCGTTCAAATCTTCGATCAGCGCCCGTCCGTCAACAGAATACGCATCGCCGATCTTCTCTACTTCGGGACGTTCGCTCGTATCGAATTCGTCGTGAATCTCTCCGACGATTTCCTCGAGAATGTCCTCCGTCGTCAGCAGTCCGGCGGTTCCTCCGTATTCGTCGATCACGATGGCGAGCTGGGAGCGTTTTTTTTGCATCAGTTTCAGCACCTGGCTCAGCTCCATCGATTCGGGGACCATGAGCACCGGCCGCAAAAACTGCTCCAGCGAATGCTCCCGCCCCGGCTTGGCGGTAAGCAGGTCGGTAATGTGAACGAAGCCGATAATATCGTCCTTATCGTCCGTTGCCACCGGATAACGGGTGTGCTTCGTCGCATGGACAATCTCCAGATTTTCCTCGAAGGACATCGAGGTGAACAGGCAGTCCATATCGGTCCGCGGTCGCATCACCTCGCGGGCGACGCGGTCGGCAAATTCGAAAATGTTGTCGAAGAGCGCCATCTCGTCCTTGTCGATATGCCCGCTCTTGGCGCTTTCATCCATGAGGATGCGAATTTCTTCCTCCGTATGAGCTGCTTCGTGCTCCGTCGCCGGAGCGACTCCGATCCAGCGCAGCAGCCGGTTCGCCGCGCCGTTCAGCAGCCAGATGGCCGGAAAGAACAACTTATAGAAAAACATGAGCGGCCCTGACAGCCACAGTGATGTCGCTTCCGATTTTTGTATGGCCAGCGATTTGGGGGCCAGTTCCCCGAGAACGATGTGCAGGAACGTAATGACGAGAAAGCCGATGACGATCGAAAGCGGCTTGGCAAAGGACGGATTGGTGCCGACCATTGCCAGCAAGGGCTCCACGATCAGGTGAGAGATCGCCGGCTCCCCGACCCAGCCGAGGCCGAGCGAGGCCAGCGTAATGCCGAGCTGGGTGGAGGACAGGTAGGCGTCCAGCTTGCCCGTCACCGTCAGCGCGTATTTCGCTTTCCCGTTCCCTTCGTTTTCCAGCTGCTGCAGCCTTGACTGCCTTACCTTGACAAGCGCGAACTCCGCAGCGACAAAAAAACCGTTCAAGAAAACCAAAAATGCCACCAATGCAAGATTTAGCCCGATCTGGCCAAAATCAAAATGGATGGTACCGGCACTGCCGCCGTGATCCAGCGACAGATGAAGAGCCTTCTGGCCTATCTCCGATAAAATGCCGGTACCGCTGCTACTGTGACTGTCCAATTGAACCTCAAACTCCTTTTTCTATAAATGGGGAATAATCAAAATCATGACTTACACGAGCGCGCGGCGCTTCGTGAAATCGACTTCCTTGTAATACGAATCGGCAACCAATAAATTCGGCCCGCAGCAGCCAGAATCCAGGCAGCGGCAGTCAACCGCGCCGTTCAGCGGATGCTCCTTCCAGCGGGCGAACACCTGCTCCAGACTGTCGCGGTGCACGTTGCCCAGCGCGGGAACGTCGGCGAAGTCGGTGACGAATACGTCGCCGGTGAACAGGTTCACATTAAGCCGGTTGCGGCCGTCCGGATCGTTGCGCACGGTCACGAGCGGCTCCTCCCTAAGCCTGACGACCAGCTCCCGGTCTTCCTCCCTGGGGCTGCAGGCGTAGAAGGGCAGCGTGCCGAACAGCATCCAGACGCTCGGGTCCCTCGCGTCGAGCAATCGGTGAATCGCCGATCGGATCTGCTCGAGCGACAGCAGAGGCAGCCCGGCCGCGAACGCGCTCGGGTACATCGGGTGCACCTCATGCCGCCGGCAGCCCATCTCGACGATCAGCCGGTGAATGCCCGGCAGCTTCTCATGCGTCCGGTAGTTGATCATCGATTCGGCAGAGACGAACATGCCGCCGCGCGATAACGCCGCCGCGTTGTTCACCATGCGCTCGTACAGCTTGACCGCGGCACTGCGCGCGACCGGCCGATCCGTCCGGACGAAGCCGACCGCGTGAAAATCGTCGGCATTCAAATAGTTGAACGAAATATGCATCACGTCCAAATACGGAGCGAGCAGCTCGTATCGGGACAGGTCGAGCGTCACATTCGAATTGATCTGCGTCCGGACTCCCCGCTCCCTGGCATAACGGAGGATCGGGACGATATAATCCCTCACGGTCCGCTCGTGGTAGCTGGGCTCGCCGCCCGTGATGCTGAGCGTCTCCAGATGCTCGACCTGGTCCAGCTTCCGCAGCAGCAGGTCAAGCGGCATGCGCGGTCCCTCGGTCATCGTCAGCGTCTCGCCGACGGCGCAGTGCTCGCAGCGCATGTTGCACAGATTGGTGACCGTCAGCTCGATGCTCGTCAGACGGTGCTCTCCGTAACGGTGCAAGCTGCGGATCGGGTCCCACGGATCGTAATCCGGCGTAATATCGGGCAATCGGAAGCCGTCTGCCGCGGCGTTAGGAGTAAAATTCGATAAATCGGCCATGCGGATCATTCACACCTGACTTAGGAAAAATGGGTATATTATTTCCATTGTAACGCAATATGTACGAAAAGAAAACAAGCAAGCCATGCCAAAGCGGCTTTGAAGGCGCGCCGGCAAGGCTTGGGAGCGATAAAGCTCCGGATGCGGAAGGAGCGGGCCGATGCGCGGATATAGAGCCGTGGTGCGTTGCGGCCGTATGCCTTGAGCTACGGCGCTATCGCCAGCCAGCGCGGAGCGGCGCTGGCTGCGACCGCCTCCGGGTCGGCAAGCTCTTCCTGCAGCACATCCCGCAAAAAATCCGGCAGCAAATATTCGACGCCGGTACCTTCGGCGATCGGCAAATATCCGATGCCGAACGTAAACATGTCGATCGTCCCGACAGTGTAAATCTCCTGCGGCTCCAGCTTCCGTTGCCGGCCTTCGGGGCCGACCCATACGCGGCGGATTTTGCCCAGCGGCGGGCCGGCGGCATCGTATTCGATCCGCAGCCCGTCCACGCACAGCGTGCCAAGCACCTTGCCGCGAAAGCCGAAGCCGTACAGCGGCTTGTCGATATATTCCGGCAGCAGCGACTGCTCCAGCGCTGCGAGCAGCTGCGCTCCCGTCAGCTCCATCCGGCAAGGATTGATCGGCGACGGGCAAATCTTGAGCAGCGTGCCGGCGGTGACCGGGCCGCGGGACAGGCCGCCGAGCAGCTGACCGGCATTGACGAGCCCGATCTGCGCGCCCGTCCGCTTGCGCAGCCCGGCTGCCAGCACGTTGCCGAGCCGGGACTCGCGGTCGATGCGGGCTTCCAGATCGTCGTGCAGGCGCACCGTCTCCCGCTCGAGCCGAATGCGCGCCGTCTCCGCATACCCGGCGATCAGCGCCTCGATGTCCGGCGCGGCCGGCCAGCCCTCGACGGGAATGAGCCGCCCCTCGCCGCGGATCGACCGCCCGCTGGCGTCCTTGCGGATCTCCAGGTCGACGACGCCGACATATTGCCCGAATTTACCCGCGGCGCACACAAGCGTATCGCCGATGCGCAGCGGCTCCTCCAGCACGTGATGCGTATGGCCACCGAGGATGAGATCGATCCCCGCGATGTCGGCGGCCAGGCGCTCGTCTGCCCGCAAGCCGAGATGGGACATGACGATCAGCACGTCGGTTTGCGGCCTAAGCAGGGATACGAGCCGGGCGACCGTATCGAACGGCTCCCGGATATCCCAGCCAAGCAGCCGATAAAATTGATGAAAATAAGCGGTGACGCCGATCAGCCCGATCTTTAGCCCATTTCGCTCAAGAAGCACGTACGGCTTCGTCCACGCTTCCCCCGCTTCGGTCCGGGGCAGCGGCAAATTGCCGGCCGCCACCGGAAAGCGGGCAAGCCGGCCGTACAGCCGGTTCAGCGTCTCTATGCCGTAGGTCAAGCCTTCGTTGTTGCCCAGCGTTACGGCGTCGTAACCGGTGGCGTTCAGCACTCCGATATTCGCCGCGCCATCGGTTCCTTCCGTCTCCGGGAACATCCGGTCCATATGATCGCCGATATCCAGGACGATCGCGCAATCCTCGCCGGTTTCGGCGCGCATTGTTCGTATGACGGAGGCGATGCGCGGCATGTGCCCGAAGCGGCTATGGATATCGTTCGTATGAAGCACACGCAGCCGGATCGTGTCGGATTCGTTCAACGGGAGCCTCTCCTTCGAATAATCAGTTAATGTTGGCCAATGATTGCGGTTTGCGCTTCAGCTCGTCGAGGGATACCGTGTTCTTGAAGCCGTAGGTCGCTTCCTGCTCCCGCACCGATTCATCGTACAGCAGCCGGAGGGCTACGACGCTTTTCACATTCAGACATTCGCTGCTGCCGCCGGGAACATACAGCCGGAGCGGGTGCCCTTTCACAAGCGGAGAGCCGTCCGCCTGGGCGTACAGCAACAGCGCCTTGTCCAGCTCGCCCCATGGAATCGACGCCTGGAACTCGTCTGCCGCCTCCACCTGCAGCCGGACGGGCTCCCGGTCTTGTCCGGCCAAGCGGGCAGCGCTCCAGTTGCGGTGCCACGTTTTCACATCGAAAGCCCGACCGGCAGCTCCCGGCACCCGATCCGCAGCATCGAAGCTGTCTCCCCCTGCGGCCGCCATCTCCTCCACGGTCAGCAGCGCTTCGCCATATATCTCATCATATACGCGTATGTTCATCGTCATTCCTCCCGAACCAGTCGCGATTTTCCTAGCTATTATAACATTTCCCTATGAAAATATGATATCCTGAAAGGAAAAAGCGTCATTGCTTCAAATAGACGTCTTTGACGATCCTTTCCTTCCCTCGTCATCGGACGTCACCTGCGGTGTTGAAAATTTGGTATCGTGGATGCCGCCGAATTTTCAAGAGAGTCCGCAAATGTTGTATTTTGTACAACAAAAACGGGGGGATTCCCCCTATTTGCGGCTCAGTGTTGCACTTTGTGCAACATTTCGGGCGATGTTCCCGGGGCTGAAGCCCGTCGTCCCCCAAATTGTTGCATAAAATGCAACATTCCCCTTCCTGGGGCGCGAAAGGGGCGGAAATGTTGTATTTTCTGCAGGATTTATCGTCTCATGTGCCCGGGGAGGGGCCGTGCTAACGTGGAGTTCGCACGCTGACGTGGAGCTCGTACACTCATGTGGAGTTCGCATACTGATGTGGAGTTCGTACATTCATGTGGAGTTCGCATACTGATGTAGAGCTCGTACACTCATGTGGAGTTCGCATACTGATGTGGAGCTCGTACATTCATGTGGAGTTCGCACGCTGACACTTTCTGCCCCAGGCAACGCTACCGCTCAAGCGCAGCTGCTCATCTGGTGAAGGGGCTTCGTATAGAAGTTTCTCTTCATGCTCGCTAGCCCAGGGGGCTGTTTGGTCGGCCGAACCTTAAGCTAACGCTAGCCACAGAGCTTATTTTCCTCGAAACGACCGGTTTGAAATTGTAACGCAAGTGAGCAGTCTTATTTGGCATTTTGGGCTGCCGATTCAGCGTTTCTGACCAAATAGCGTTTCTCAGTTTCGTTACATTTTTAAAAAGTGCTCGATTCAGCAAAATAGCGTTTGTCACCAGCGTTACAGGTTCGGAAGCTTCGACGGGAGCGCAGGAAGGGACAGCTCATGAAGGAACAGCACTGGAAGGAACAGTCCCGGAAGGGGCGGCGCAGGAATGGGTAGCTCATGAAGGAATAGCACTGAAAGGAGCAGTTCAGGAAGGAGCAGCACTGGAAGGAGCGGCGCAGGGGAACAACTGCCGAAAATGATTACGGCCTGGGTAGTTCATGGTGCCAATGACCAGCAATTTATTCGGCATCGGCCGTGACTTCTGGTGTTGAACATTTTGTTGGCGGTATGGCCAAATTTTCAAGGGATAGAGGAGTGAGGAGAACGATGAAGCTGCGGCTGCTCTTGTTTGCAGGCCTGGCCGAACGGCTCGGCGGCTCGGAGATCGAGCTTGAGCTGGACGACGGGCCTTGGACAGCCGGACGTCTCAAGGACGTCCTGATCGATCAATTTCCCGCGGCCGAAGACGGGCTAAGATCCGCTTTCATCGCCGTAAACCAAGCTTATGCGGAGGAAACGACGCCAATTCGCGAAACGGATGAAGTCGCCGTCATTCCCCCGGTCTCCGGAGGCGAGCCAGAGCTGGCAAGCATTACCCGCGAGCCGATTGACGCCAATGAGGTAGCCGCGAAGGTTTCGCATCCGAATCACGGAGCCGCGATCGTGTTCATCGGAACGACGCGCGAATATACACACGGCCAGCGGACGACGCTGCTGGAATACGAGGCGTACGAGCCGATGGCGCTGCGCACGATGAACCAGATCATCGACGAGATCCGCGAGCGCTGGAACGGGGCGCTGTGCGCTCTTACGCATCGGCTCGGCACGGTAGGTATCGGCGAAGCAAGCGTCGTCATCGCCGTCTCGGCCCCGCACCGGGACGCCGCTTATGAAGCCAGCCGCTATGCGATCGATCGGCTGAAGCAGATCGTGCCGATCTGGAAGAAGGAAGTATGGGAAGACGGCTCGGAATGGAAGGGGCATCAGACCGGCCCCTGGAACCCCGTCTCTCCTCTGCAAGAAGGAGATGCGACATGAACGAGAAGCGCGAGAAGCTCACCGAACAAGCCCTTCCCGAGCCGGCCGGGGCGATGACGGACAGCGAGCGGGAGCGTTATTCCCGGCAAACGCTGTTCGCCCCGATCGGGGAAGCCGGACAAGCCCGGCTGCTGCGCTCCCGGGTCGCGATCGTCGGCATGGGCGCGCTCGGCACTGTGCTTGCCAACCATATGGTGCGGGCCGGCGTCGGCTTCGTGCGGCTCATCGACCGCGACTTTGTCGAGATGAGCAATTTGCAGCGGCAAATGCTGTATGACGAAGCGGATGCCGCCGCTTCCTCGCCGAAGGCCGAAGCCGCGGCCGCCCGGCTGAAGGCTGCCAATGCAGGCGTTCAGATCGAGCCGGTCGTCGCCGATCTGAATGCCGGCAACAGCGAGCAGCTGCTGTCCGGCGTCGATCTTATTCTCGACGGCAGCGACAACTTCGCCGTCCGCTTCCTGGTCAACGACGTCAGTGTGAAGCTCGGCATCCCGTGGATATATGGCGGCGCGGTCAGCTCGCGCGGCGTCTCCCTGACTGTCGTTCCGGGCGAAACGCCCTGTCTGCGCTGCATCTTCGACCAGCCGCCCGCCCAAGGAACGACGGAGACGTGCGACACGGCCGGCGTCATCGGCCCGATCATCCATACCGTCGCCTCCCATCAGGCCGCGGAAGCGCTCAAGCTGCTCGTCGGTGACCGCGACCGCCTCAACCGCAAAATGCAGCACTGGGATTTATGGTACAACCAGCATGCCGCAGTCGATGTGAGCAAAGCCCGCAAGCCGGACTGTCCTTGCTGCGGCCGCCGGCAGTTCGACTATTTGACGGCGATGGCGGACGGCGACACGATCCAGTCGCTGTGCGGCCGCAATTCCGTGCAAATCCAGCCGGTACAGCCGTCACGGCTGGCGCTGGACGAATGGGCCGAACGCTGGAGGTCGCTCGGCCGCATCGAGCGCAATCCGTTCCTGCTGAAGCTCCATCTCGGCAGCGGCCAGACGCTCGTTCTGTTCCCCGACGGCCGGATGATCGTGCAGGGAACGGACGACCCGGTCACCGCCAAAAGCTTGTACAGCCGATATGTCGGCATGTAATTTTCCAGCGAGTAACGGCGGAAAGAATAGGTTTCGAGCCTGGAATCGCTTCCGGGATGACCAATTTAACCCAATATTTTGTATAAAATACAACAACTTCCCTCGTCATAGACGTTTATTTTGCTGAATGATAAACTCTCACATGTTTAAAAAGCCCCGGACTTGGCCGGGGCTAATGCTGCTGACGGGACTTGTGCCCGGGATCATCATCAATAGGCGACGCGCTTCGCTGCGATGAACGTTTTTTTCCAATACGGCTTGTTGATGCTCGTAATCTGGACGCCGTCCTTGGGCGTGGGCGAAGCGTGAATCATCTGCTGATTTCCGATATATATGCCGACGTGGCCGACCACTTGGTCAGAGCGAAACCGTCCCGGCACATAAAAGAACAGCAAATCGCCCTTGCGCAGCTGTTTCCGGCTGACTTCCGTGCCAAGAGCCGCTTGGGCGCGGGCAGTTCGCGGCAGCGCCACGCCGTATTTGGAGAAAATATAATCGGTAAACGAGGAGCAGTCAAATCGGCCCGATTCCGGGTAAGGGCTGGCTCCGAACAAATATTTGACGCCCATATACCGCTTCGCTTGTTCGATCAATTGGTCCATATCGATATTCCTGAGCTGGAACGCCGCAGCTTGGCCGCTCGAACGAGCCTTCACCCCGTTCCCTTCCCCCGCTGCGCCCTTAAACGGGTCGGCCGGATCATCCTCAAAATCGAGCGGCGAGCCGGTATTCGGCTCGTCCGGACCGTTGACCGGGTCCGAGACAGCCCCGCTGATCGGGTACAGCAGCAGCGAGCCGTCCTGCTCTTCGGTGCGCAGCTCCTCGCCGAACAGCGTTGCTACGACGGAAACCGGAAGGTAGAGCTGATTAGAACGAATGACCGGAGCGGAGTCCAACATGACGGTTTCCCCGCCCTTCACGGCAGAGGTTTGGTCGGCGGTCAACTCATAGTAAGCGTCGTGCTGACCTATCCGGAATTTTCGCTGCTGCGGGTCCCAGTCCGACAAATAAGCCGCAGCTATCGCCAGATCGCTGGCCGCCACATACTGCTTGCCGTCCCATGTTTCTGTCCCGATAGCAGCCGCTTCCGAAGTTTCGGCCAGCGGCCTCACGCCCCCTGACGTCTCGCCCAGCCGATGACCCGGGCCATAGATCTGCTCGTTCTTTTCCCTGTTCATCCCAAGGCCCTGTGTGCTTGGCCATAGCGGCCTTCCCTGCTGCCGCTGCTCTTTGGATAACGAAGGGCCGCAGCCGGCAAGTAGCGATGCAAGCATGGCAGCAGCCAGCAGCCCCTTGGCGGATTTACTGCAAACCGTCATACGATGCTATCCCCCTCATTCGGATTTCATTTTTTCCTATTCTCAGTGTTCGATTCGGGGGTTAGTGGTATTCCGCGCCGGACATGGAAATATTAGGCTGCCGCCGAGAGACTTATCGCTTCAATGCCCTATACAGCATCGTCCATACTTCTTCGCGGGTGACAGCGTCCTTGGGCCGCATTCCGTCCGTTATTCCCGACGATACGGCCCAGTCCCTGGCCTGGCGCGCCCATTCAGTTACCTGGTCTGCGGCCGCAGGTATGGAAAGGCCGAAGACGTTCGCTATGCCCTGTACTGTGGCAGCGGAGATGCGCTCGATGAACGCATCCGTGCCGAGCAGGCCGGCATCCTTGGGAGCGTCGATGAAGCCGTATTCGAGCAGCGCCGACGGCATCGACGTTTCGCGCAGCACCGCCAGATTGGCCTGCTTGCGGCCGCGGTCCGGCAGACCGGCTTCTTTGAACGCGGCAGCAACGCATTGGTGTATTGCGCTGCGGATCTCTTCCGTCTTGCCGGATTGACCGGTATAGATGAACGATTCGAGGCCCGTGCCGCCTCCTGCATTGATATGGATGCTCAAAAAATAATCCACTTTCGCCGCATTGGCTGCTCTCGCCCGATCCGACAGACTGACGAACGTATCGTCTGTTCGGGTATACCGCACGTCAACGCCGTGATTTTGCAGCAGACGGCCTATGCTTAGGGCCAGCTTGAGGGTCAAGTTTTTTTCCTGCAGCCCGCTTCCGACCGCACCGGGGTCTTTGCCGCCGTGACCAGCGTCGATCATAATCTTCATCGGTTTTCTCCCTTCCCTTTTAGCGCTTCGATGGCTTGCTTCACGATCGGCGGGATCGGCGCTCCGAGCTTGCCGCCATTTTCGATGATGGACAATAGCTCATTGGCGATGTAAAAATACGCGATCGCATCCCGAAACAGGTGCGCGTCACCCAGCACGCGATCGACCAGGTGCCCTGCCGCCACCATCGCAAAAATGAACGCCTTGCGGGCAATGCCGATCAGCCCCTTGGTGCTTCGCAATTCGCCGGCCGCTCCCGCCGCCGCCATGCCGGTAAAATAGTCAATGACGACGAAAATAAGCAGCGCATTTAAAATGGCCGACCACCCCCCAAACAAGTAGGTGGCCGCGCTTGTCGACCCGGCTATCCCCCATTTAATGAACAAATCCCAACGTTGTTCCACGATTACATTCCTCCTCTCCCTCCCATTTTCGGGAAAATGAAAAATAGCCCCGTTGTCTCGGGACCGGTTATGAAGCGGTATTACGGTATTGCGGATCTTCCGCCGTCTTCATCGCTATCGTTTCTTGATACTCCTGCGGAGTAATCCATCCTTTGTCCAGCGCGTGATCTAGCCAGTCGATGTAGTAATTTTTCGCGGCAAATTGTAAGACTGGGATTCGGTAATTCTCCGGAATGCCGCCATAGTGCTCGCGCGCGGTCAGGCGCTCGGTTCCCGTCATATAAATATTCCGGGCATACGTAGATACGCGAAAAGCCAAAATCGCCTCTGCCATATCGTTTAAAAGCCTCCATTCGAGAAATAATGATCCATGAATGCCTGCAAATCCGCGCTAGTCTCCGCAGAGATTGCTTCGGCTTGCTGCAGCCGGTTTTTGAGCGCTTCGTTCTCGGCCCTCAGCCGCTCCATCGGGCCCGGCTCAGCCGGCCGGGTTCGTATCGCTTCGATTTCTTCCGGAGCTAGTCCTTCGACCCAGTATGCGATCTCAGGCTGTTGCAACTGCGGTATGGCCGTGTTTCCTTCACCGTCAGTGACCGGCTCAGGCGGCCCCTGCTGCGCCTGGGATGCCTCCCAGGCGGCCAGGTCGAACCGCGGCTTGTACAATCCCGGCGGCACGGGAATCGCCACACGGTAGCCGACCAGGCGCTGCTCGAACACAGCGGGCCCCGTTTCGGTGGCTGAGTCCGCTTCAACGGTCTCGTATATTTCGGTTACGCCTGTTTCGTGATCGGGGCCAAGGTCGACGTCGATCAAATAGCCTTGCAAGTCGATAATGAGGATTTCTTTCATGGTGGACACCTCCTTATTGTTCGGCTAGGAATGGGGGAATAGAGTTGAGATTCAGCCATATATTCCCAAATCCGCTAGTACTAATTTTAATGGCTCCATTACCATATATTCCAATTCTACCCAGAACTTCTGACGAGCCATTGTTACTAATCACAGGAAATGGGAAATATCGACTTGGGCGATAGCCTTTGGGCAAATAACATATATCCGTATTAGTGGTTGTTTCCCCTGATTTAATGACACCTCGGATATGCACGAAACCTAGTTCATCCTTCATATATTCAAGTTCATAATCAGGTCCCGGTCCACCAAAGTTCACCCATCCGTTTAACAAAGTAGCTTTAATCCACTGCGGCTGATCCTTCCCAGCCTTCTGCATCTCTAAAGCTCCGACACGTCGCACGACATCAACTTGACCAGATACAAGGGTGTCAACGATGCTTTTGGTGTTGCTTGGGTACTGGCAGTCTATGGCTATGATTGGAGCCGTAATTAGGTGACTATCAAGCGGCAGATAAGTAACTGAATAAGCCGCAGCTTTGTTAAATAACGATTCCGTTATGAAGGCGTTTTTTATTCCCACAACAGCAAAATGTGCATCCGAATTATTACTGATTACCCAAAAGGCTTCTTTATCATCTTCGAATACACGCAATATTTGCTTGTTTCGATATTTCAAATAGTTGTAGGTTGCCTGATTAGGCCCAAAGTACCCGTTAATGTAGTAGCGGCGGTGAAAGTCAGATGCATGATGCGGGGTCGCCTTTTCTCGGACAATCATCCCTACGCCTACTTCAACCTGATTCAGACCTTCGTAAAGCGATATCTGCCCTTCGCTCGTTATTTCTTCGAGGGTAGGGGTCGCGAGCTGGTATTGGAGTTTGTAAGGTATCCAATCGCTCCAAGATGTTGTGGGAACCCTATCAAGGACATAGTTATAAGGGTCGTTCCATTTATACCATTGCTTAAACAATCCGTCTGTTCTTGTGTAAGGAGCTGTGCTTCCGTGGCCCTGTGTAGTCATGCGCCATCCGTTAAAGTATGCTTTTATCTCATCATCAGACGGGGTATACGACTCTCCCCAACCAGAATGTGAGTCGGGAATGGTTACATAAAAGTGCGGGTCAACGTAAGAGAGAAAGAATTCATCAGACCCATTTACACTACCATTTAGCATCAACGGTTTTCCGTCATATCTTATAACCTGCTGATAGCTCCTGCCATCAGCACCTAATGACGTTACGAAACTAGGAATTCTTACCCGTTTATATCCCGTAAAATCGGAACTCCATTCCCAGTTCAGCCCCCCATCCAAATCAATCGTCTTGAACCAACTGAACTTATAAAGCCTTCCATCCTTTTGGTACAGTTCGTCATACACGCTTCCATCCACGCTACTAGCAAGGCTTGTTACGGCCACTTGCATATTGTCTTCGCGGGGGACGAAGGGTAAAGGTTCGGAGCCGATGTTAAACACAGGGTTTGAAAATTCGCAACCTACAGCTTCGAAGCCATTATTACCAATCAGAATGTTGGCATATCGTGCATTTAAAGGCGCGGTGAACGTTATTGATTCATCGGCTAACCACTCATCAACATTTGATAGACCATGGTTTGTTATACGTACCATATCTGCGTCAAAAAGGTTAATACCGATTTTGCCGTTATGAGCGCAACTGTAAGTATAAGATTCGCCTGGCACGATGGGCACAGTAAAACGATAATTTACAATAAAAGGATCGTACTGACGCGGCTCCATTTTAAATTTATACTTACCAATTGGATAAGAATAGCGCGTATTTCCACCGATATATCCATACCATTCCGTAAATGGTGCAGCGAGGTTCTTCCCATACCGAATCACGTAAGGATTGACGCTGGACTTCATATCGTCAACATAGGGGTACTTGGCAGCGACTTGGTCGGCGGTCATACTGTCGAGCGCATTGTATTCTGCTTGAGATATTTCATAAATTCGGATGGAATCAACATACGCATATTTCCCGGCATCCCCCGTTACGACACAGTCAAATAGCCCAACGTCATCAGCACTTGCCGCATATTTAACATAAACTGTTTGAAACTTGGAGCTATCGGTTACAGCAGGAGTCGAAAAATGGCTCTTTGGAAAACGCACAAAAATATTATCAGCCGTTCCATTTTTCAAGTCTGCCAGCATGATATAGTGCTTCCCTGCTTTTATCGGAATACTGCCTCGCCAGAAAGTACCTGTAGGTGTGACATTGGTCGCTTTAATGCCATAAAACCCGGTAGTTTTATTGGCGGCGTCCAATGTCAAAGTCGTAGCGCCCCCCGTTGCAAATGGTGCAATAGATTCACAACCGCCATCCCTCCCCAGCAAATTCACCAACGTCCGCCCCTTCAGCGACTTCAGCTGCAGCGGAACCTGGCGGTTCGCTTCGTTGCTGACCACCTGCAAGCCTTGCTTCAAGGTAACGGCGACAGGCTCCGCATCCACCGTCTCGCTGCCGAGCGCCTGGTCGATTTTTTCCCAGTTGTCGTCCAGGTTCGTCTGCAAATTCAAGTAGGTCGTGGTCGGCGAGGTTCGGTCGATCAGGTTCAATTCCAAATGTTTTGTTTTCGGGTTAGTCATTAGGCACCGCCTCCTGCAAATCGATCTAGACTCGTTGCTTCGATCGCCGCAATCGTCATTGCCTCGATCTCGGCGATCGTAAGGTATCGGTACATGTACTGTACAAGCAAATGCGCCGGCATAATATCCTCCACCGCTTTCTTCAAATCCGCAATGTTCGGCGGCAAGCCCAGCGTGCTGACGAAACGGATCGTAAACGTGCTTGACGGCGGATCGAAGGATACGTGGATCGTTCCGTTATCGTAGGCGTCGGCCACGCTTTTCAGCAGGCGGCCGGTGAATTTGCCGAAGCCGCGCATTTTGGAGCGGACGACCGCGCGGCGCTGCGGGAGCGGCTGCCCGGCGGGAGGAACGATGCCGAGCTCTTCCTCCCACTGCGGCAGGTCCCATGTCGCCGTATCCGCGAAGCGCTGTTCGAACTGGTCCGCGAGCTCGCCTTGCAATCGGTCAAAGCGCTTCCCTTCCGTCTGCATAATGACCCGCATTTCCAGCACGGGCCAGAGGAAGTCCGGCAGCTCGCCAAGCATGGCTCTCCCCGATGGCGACGGGATTTCAAACTCACTCATGGAGCGTCACCTCCCCCAGGATGGCGACCGCCCCGGGCGGAACAGCGATATTCGCCTGGCCGCCGTTGACCAGCAAAGTGGCCGCAGCGTAATCTTGCACGCCGGGCGTATCCAGCAGCAGCGTGCCGACGCGGGCGAATTTCACGTTCGGATCGTCGCGGTAGGCAATCTCGGCCAAATGAGCCGTTAACGCCGCTGCGAAATCTTGCCTTACCTGCTCCAGCGTCCGGGACCCGCTCAAGACGACGTTCGCCGTCACGTCGACCGCAATGGCCGGCGCCGCCTCAACGGTCGTCAGCGCGCCGGCAGGCGCCGCTCCTTCGCCCATCCCTTCGCCCAGGCCGATATCCGGATCGATGTAATCCTTCACCGCCCGAACGACAGCTTCGGAGGCCGGACGCTTGTCCGGTCCGAGCACATATACCTTCACCGTGTTGGGGCCGTTCCAGCACGGCTGCACATATGCGTCGCCGACCCCTGCCACCTCCAAAGCCCATTTCCGGTAGGCCGAGCGGTTGCCGCTCGTCGGCGGCGTGCGCACCTGGGCGAAAAACCTCGCCCGAAATTCCTCGTCCGTCTCCAGGTCCTCCCCCGGAACCAGGACGTCCGTCAGCTCCGCCCGCGCCAGGCCGGCGACGTAATCGAGCGGAAGCAAGGCGCCGACCGGGTCGTCGCCGGCTGAGCCCGCCGTCTCGCATTCCAGGGCGAACTCGCCGGCCGCCAGCTTTTCGGTCACGGTGTAATTCAAGCCACCCGCTGCATATCGCCCGCCCAAGGGGACATCCAGCGGGCTTCCCTGCGCGTCGGCAAACCGCCCTTTGCGGACAGATTTCACCGCCGGCCTCGGTTCGACGCCGAAGTCCGCTCCCCGCCGGCGCAGCGCTTCGCCGCTCGCCGTCTGGGCGTGAGCCAGGCGGCTGTTGCAGGCCAGCTCGATATACGCCTCCGCCAGCAGCTTGGCAGCGGGGGCCAAGGCGTTATAAATGATGCTGCCTTCCCTCTTGTCGACGTTCGACGGCACCTCGCTCAGCATCTCCCGCAAAATATTTTCGAATGTGCGATCCTCATACACCGGAACTTAACCTCCTTTCAATCTGTGTCGAGCCGTATATGGAGACGACTGTGAAGCGAAGCTCTACTTCGTCTCCGGATGTTGTCATACGAAAGCCCTCGATGCCCGTGATCCGGTCGTCCGCAAGCAGCGCTTCCTTGACCCACCGCTCCCATTCGAGACCCGCGCCGCCGGACGTTCCACGCTCCATCCCGTAATTGGCCGAATAAATAAAATAGGCGAACCGCTCCGTGCTCAGAGCCATGTATACCGCCTGGCGAACTGCATCCAGCCCGTCGATCATGCCCGCAATCCGGTTGTTGTCCAGATCGAGCCGGTACGTCCGGCTCGGCAGCCGCCTTTCTTCAGCCTGTTCCGGCACTGCCCCCGGCGGAATGATCATGTCGTCAACCTCCCCGCCACTACAAAATGAAGCCCGCCCTGCTGGCGCAGCAAAATCACCTTGTCGCCTGTCTCGAGGCCGCGGCGAATAACGACCTCGCTCCCGTCAATCGTCAGCCTGTATTCCGTCAAATGCTCGGGAACGACCAGGAAATCCGCCTCCAGCGTATACCGCTGATCGACGCTCACTTCAAGGGGCTGCGTGCGCGTAACGGTGGCGAAAACGACATCGGCGAGCTTCAGCGATTCGATATACCCTCTGGCGATCAATTTTACGGAATCGTTCAGACTCATTCGTACACCTTCATTTCCAATGACATCGTATGCTCCTCCCCGAACAGGCGATGCGTGCATTCTTCCACCAGGTAATACTGGTTCATGCCCAGCTCCTCGATCGTCACCTGAACCTTGAGCCCGGCCCGCATCCTCGCAAACCCGAGCGTCTCCAGGGTGAAGGTCACCTTCTCCCGGTTTTTGAGCTGCAGCAGGCTCTCCAGCATTCGCTTGATTTGCGCCGGATTCAGCTTGTCGTCGACTTTCTGGTAATATTGAAGCGGTCCCCACAAGGCGATGTTGCCGCTGTCCTTGGCAATATACACGTCGCGCTTGCCGGTTGCTTTGTTGTCCTGAACGAGCTTGATCCGGTTGAACGTGTCGTCGTCGATGGACCGCTTGATTTTGTACTGATATACCAGACTGTCGTCGCCGAGAATCAGATCGATCATCATGTCGCTTACGTCGCGCAGCTGCACGAATCCGAAATCGTCGTACAGCACATAGAGGCGCCCGGTGGCGACCAGGGTGCTGTCGAGCGCCTTGCAGCAAATATCGAGCCGTTTCTGCCCGTCCTCCATCATTTTCGGAATAGCGAACTGCGTGTTGGCCAGCGTTCCGACGCGCAGCCCGACGGCCGCGCATTGATCCAGAATGACCTCGTCCGCGCGAACATTCGTTTTGACATAGGTATCTGTTTCATGCAAATAGCGAAGCTGATCGTACGCCTGCAGCCTGACCGGCTCGCCCGAACCGGTCTCCTGGACGAATACTCTGCCCCAGAACAGGTTATGCCCGTCCACGGTAATCCGAATGACATTCCCGTTATGGACTGCAAAATCTTTGGCCTGGAACAATCCGTCCCGGTGCAGCGTCACATTCAGCACCGACGGCTTGCCGATGCGGCTCGTCTTCCAGGTGATCTCGGAGCACAGCTCGGAAATATTCCACAGCGTGCCGTTTAAGTTATCGATAATGGCCTCGAACATGCCGTCTCACCTCGTCTTGGGCGGCAGCCGCAGGACGCGGCCGATCTGCAATTTGTCTAATTCGGCGTCGCTGATCCCGTTGAGCTGCTGAATTTCGCGCCACCGGCTCGAGTCGCCGAGCTCCATCCGCGCGATCTTGTAAAGGTAATCGCCGGGCCTGACGGTGTATGTCTCATTCGGCACCCGTTCGTCCGGACGGGCGGGCGGCTCCGGCTGCAGCACCGTCTCGCCGTTTTCCGTCACCGCAACAATCCGCTTGGCCGAGTAGAACACATATTCCTTAAGCGTTAGCGAGAAAAAAATATCGCCCGGCGAGCCCCCCTCCTCCCAGCGCTCGAACGATTCGATCGTCATCGGCAAGGACACCACGCTCGCTTGATCGGTCTTGCTGCCGGCATAGACGAAGCGGATCGGATAGCCGCTGTGCATCCAGCGCTCGATGTCGCGCACATGCTTTTGCGGATCGAGCGGGAGCGGGCTCCTCCGGTACTTCTCTATAACATAGGGGTCCTTGTTCGCCGGAAACACGCTGTCGAAGCTGATCGTCAGCAGCTCGGGCTTTTCGATCGTATGAATTTTGCCGGTCTTGACGATGCTGTAGTCTTTGCCGGCGCCGCTGCGCTTGACGGTCATTTTCTCGGGAAGCACCGGAAAATACCAGCCTTCCGCTCCGTTGTTCCAGCTCATGGTCATCGTATACGGCCTGATTTCCTCCTCCATACGCTATCCGCCCTTTCTGTACAAAATAAGACGCTTGCAGACATCGCGGACTAGACACCGTAGATGCCTTGGACGTTCGCGTCGATTTCCTGGTTCATGACGCTTTCGATTTTGCGAATCAGCTCGTTCACGTCGACTTCGTTGGAAATCGGCCCCGTCGTCACCTGCACGGTCGGCGTCAAGGTCACATAGTTTTGAACCGCCTTCATCTCGGCGAGATCGCGCATCAGCTTCACATCCTCCTCGTACGCCTCGACGGAATCGTTCATCGGGGAAACGCCCCCGCCCGGGGCGCTCCTGGCGGCAATTCCCATGCCGGGATGGCTGCCCATGCCGTTCGGGAAGCCCGCGCCTGCGCCGGCCAGCTTATCCTTGAACGAGGAAAACCCGCTCCCGCTCATCGCCTTGTTCGCCTTGTCGACGATTCCTTTGCCCGTATCGAAGCCGGTGTTGAACGCGTCTGAAATGTTTTGAAAACCCATTTTCATGTGAGAAAGATCGACGGTATGCTTGCTGGAGGTCGGTTCTTCCATCTGCTCTATGTGTTCTTTGATTTTGTCGCTGATCGCATTCACATTGTTCTCGTCAAGGAGGCTTACCGGCTCGTAATTCGTGCCGAAAATATCATTGACTGCTTCAACCAGCTTGTTGAAGAAGCCGAGCGCTCCGTTGATCGAGTTCAGAATCACCTTCATAAAATCGCCGGCAAAATCTTCGACAGAACGGGTCATAGCGTACAAAGCCTCGAAGAAGTTCATCTTCAGGTCATAAACCAGCTTCTGAATGGCGTATACGGGGTCGATGAAAATATTGCGCAAAAACTCCGCAAAAGCCAAAATGATATTCCACAAAGAAGCGACAATGTTTATAACATAAGCAAACAGCGAATAAAACAATCCGACGACAAAACCGATGACCTGGTCGAACGTAACGCCCAATTGCATGGCCCCCATCACAAGCAGCATAATCCCGGCAACGATCAGCAGCACCGGCCAATACATCATTAGAAACGCTGCAGCCGTCGAGATGATGGACGTCATCACTTGCGCAACCAGAATTCCTGCAATCGTGAGCAGGATCGTGGCGATGATCGGCCAATACTGAACGGCGAGTTCAAAGAAGTACAGCGCTGCCTGAGCGACGCCATACAACACGCTGGATACGATGGTGAATCCGGCGCTGAGCATCTTGAAGAACGGATCGAACCTGCCGGATTCGAACGATTCGATCAGGAAGCTGGTGAGCGGCTCAAGCGCGGCGAGAGCCCCCTGTCCGGCCTGGGCCATGCGGAATTTGAACGTCTCCGTCACCCGCTGCCACTGCGCCGCCGGATTGTCGAGCATGCTTTCGAACGCTTCCTCCGTCATATTCCGCTGGTTCAGCAGCTCGTCCAACCCCTTGATAAATCCGTCCATGTCTCCGGCTTTGGCAGCCTTGAACGCATCGCTATGCTGCACCTGGGCGGCGTTCATGCTGAAGTTTTTCGCGATCGCCGACGCATCTCCGGACATCAGCGCGTTCATGCTGTCGGCTGCGCCGGTCAATCCTTGCGACGGGTTCAGCTTGGCCAACCGCATGGACAGCTTGCTGAGCTCAGAGAGCTGCTGCGGATCGGCCGTATGCGACATGAAGGACATCGCGCCGGAGAGCGCCTGATCAACATTTTGACCGAATTTCAGAGCCTGCTCCGAGATTTGATCGAAGATGGCGCCGCCGACTTCCCCGCTGCCGGCCCTTGCCGAGAGGGCGTCGATCATCTGCTGCTGCTTCATGGCGCCGCTGATCGACATGTCCCACGCCTTTTTGGCCAAGTCGAATGCGGAAGAGGCGGCATTTTGCATTTGACCGAGCAGCTTGTCGGCCGCTCCTCCGCTTTTCCCTGCCGCATTGTTGCCGGACGTAACCGCTGCGGCTGCTGCGATGACGTTTCCCGCTTGCCCTGCCGCCGGATTGGCGGGCACATTGCTTGCCGCTCGGTTGGCCGCATTGCTTGCTGCATGGTTGGCCGCATTGCTCGCTGCGCGGTTGGGCGCATTGTTGTCCGGCTTGCAAGGCGGTCTGCAGGCTGGCTTGCAGTCTGGATTGTTATTCGCGGCAGCGATTGTCGCGTTTTGCAGCTTGCCCTTCAGCTTGTCGGCCGCGCTGCCGCCCTGCTCCACTGTTTTGTTGAACATTTTTTGCAGGGCGATGGCCTGGAATAAGGCCTGGGAAATATTCGTCTCGCTCTCGACAATTTCGATTTTTTTCGCAAGTCTCTTCCGGTCGGCCTGCGCGCCTTTTTCCGCCGCTTCCTGCATTTGCTCCATCGTGACCGTGACGGTCCTCGTCTTTTGCGTGATCGTCTGCAGCATGCTGGACAAGGCCAGGAACTGCTGCAGCGAAGTCTCGATCGTCGTCAAGTCCTTTTCCCTCCTTTCCTTGAAAAATAAAGCGCCCCGGGAAGGGCGCTTTATTTGCCGCGCCGCCCTCGCTTGCTTCCCCGAGCCGAGGCCATCTGGCGCTTATGCTGCTTCTCCGCGTCGATGCGGGCGCGGATCATCCCGATCAATGCCGCTTTCCTGCGCCGGGGCAGTTCGGCGAACTCCCACGGCATCAGGTGGTACTCGTTGAGGGCGTAATAGGCGTACACTGCCTCTCCGTCGCCCGCTTCGATCAGTTTTTTACTTCGTCGGCCAATTCGTTGATATCCTTGTCGAAGCCGTTGATTTCCTGGATTTTGGCCACCAGGTTGGCGTATTCGCCGGACAGCAGCATTTTGCGGATCAGCGTATCCGCGCCGCGCACGCCGTACGACTTCTGCAGCTCGGCGTCGTTCAGGTTGGGGAACACGACGCAGGCGGCCGCGAGCTTGGCCAAATATTCGCCGTAATTCGTCTCCGGCACCAGCACGCCGTTCTTCCCTTTGACCTTGCGGGTCGCGGAAGTGCGGATCGCATCGTTCTCCTCCTCGGAGATCGGCCTGACCTGCCAAGGAATCGGCCTGCCCTCCTTATCTTTGAACCGTTCGGATACGACGAAATCCTCCGTTTGCGGCGCGAGGGCGCTGCCGGCAAAAAACAAGCTCAAGTCACTCATGGATGAAATCCTCCGTTCGATAAATTTTGATATGCTCGTGTTAACCAAGCACCGGATCGTTAAAGAGCGAATCGATCTCGATATCTTCCCAAGTGAAATCGCATTCCTCGTCAAGCTCGTCCGCTTCGGTATCGAGCGCGGCCATGACGACGCTGTCCAGATTGACGCCGATCAGCGTAACTACCTGCTTGCCGACCGACGAGCCGGGATCTTCGTTTACAATCGTGATATCGAAATACGTATCAACGCCCGTTTTGATGTAATCGTACATCAGCTGGCGGAATTTGGACGTGACGTAGTAGATCGTCATACTGCCCGTGCCGCTCCAGCCGACCACCTTCCGCTGCACGCCCCGCTTGCCGAGCGTGCGGATCTCGTTCTTTTGCTTTTCGGCGGTCGCCCGAATGTTGCGGATATAGAACATCTCGTAATTGATTCCGTCGATCGTCGCATAAGCCCGGCCTTCCTGGCCGGAAATAATGTCGCCTGCTTTAAGGAAACCCATCTTAGCGCACTCTCACTTTCATGTAGATTTTCTCGATCGCATCGACCGGCTGAATCCAGCCGTCCACGAATACGGTGTCGGCTTCTTCGCCCTGGTTCACCCGCAGATCGTTCTGCCCGTCGAAGTTCTGAATCGCATTGATCGCCTGATACGTCTCGGCCAGCTTCACGCATTCCTTGCGGAACAGGCTGCGGCCGTCGGCGTTGTTGTCGACCTTGCCGATGTAGTACGCCTCGAAGGTCGCCTTCCAGTCGTTGGCAAGACCGTCCAGCGCCCGCAGCGCGCGGTTTTTGCGGAAATGCTTGCCCTTGGCCGGCGTGAAGCTCTTGAACGTGTTGATATCCTGCTCCACGATCGCCCGGCCTTTGTTCAGCGTAAACAGAAATTCCCCGTTCGCCAGCGCCGCCGTGATCTGCGCATTCGAATAGCGCGGGTTGACGTCGACCGCATCGTCGTAAGCCGCATAGGTCAGCGATTCGTTGACCGCTGCGGCTGCGGTCGCCGCTGCCGTCCAGGCCGTCGCCTGCGCCGCCGACAGCACCGTCCCGTCAGCGAGCACGACGCCGTTCTTGACAGAGATGACGCCCTCGTAATCGGCCTCCGGATAATTCTCGACGACCGCCTGAATTTTCCGGCCTTCGTCGTCGCGCAGCCGTCTGGCAAAAGCCGCGTATACGCCCTTCAGCGCGGCGTCGGTGCCGGCGTAAGCGACGGTGTGGAATTCGTGCAGCTCCAGCGCCGCCAGAAAATCGAGGTGATCCTGGTTGGTCACCGTGCCGTCGGCTCCGCCGGTCAAGGCCGCGCCAGCCGTTGCCTCAAGCTGACCCGAACCGGACCATTCAATCCAGTCGCTCGCGCTCAGCTCGGAGATGTCAGCGACCGTCTGCCGGTCGACCTGGGCGCCGCCGAGCAGCGTCGTGACATCAAACTTCGCTTCGTCGTCGACATTCGCGGCGATGACGATCTTCAGGTCGTTCCCGCGCACGCCGCCGCATTTGGCCGTTGCCGTCAGCGCCCCGACGGTCGCCGCCGCTTTCGTTCCGCTGTTCAGCCGGTACACGAGCAGCGTTTTGGCCCGCTTCAGCGCTTCCTTGACAAGCAGCAGCTGCGGGGCCGTGATATCGTATCCGAACTTCCCGAACACGTCGTCGCCGGCCTGAATCGCCTGCATCGTCTTGGGAAGTCCCCACGGCAGCGAGAGGGCGATCGCCGCAGTGCCTCGTTCGCCCTGCGCGCCAAGCGACTGCCCTTCGCTTTCAAAGTTGATGTACACGCCTGGACGTACTTTATTTTGAGTTGTAAATGTTCCGCCTGCCACTGTTTAATGCGCCTCCTTGTTCAAAAAAGCTTCCAGCATTTTGTCGACCTGTGCGGCCGTATACGTTGCGCCTGCATCCAGCAGCGCATTCAGAACATCCCGATACGCAGCGTATTTGTGCGAATGGATGAGCTGCTCCTTCGTATGCCCTTCGGGCTTTGTTTCTTTTTTAGCCATTGGTGAAATGTCCCCTTTGCTTCAGTGTCCGCATCTTCGTTGCCTCGCTCTCCGGCGTGCGGAAGATGTGGCAGTGAATATCGATAAAAAAATGCAGCGCGCTTGCGGCAATCTCATGCCTCATCCCCGTCCCCCGAACGAATCCTGCTCCGGGAACGGCAATGCGTTCCAGCCCGCTGTACAGCCGCTCCGCAGCATCGTGCAGCAGCTCGTCGGTCATGGGCGGATCAAAGTACCGAATCGCAAACGAATAAGTGCGGCGGTACCTTCGCCCCATCAGCTGCCGCTGCGCCGTCGACACCAGCTTGACGGAAATCGCGGCCTGCTCTCCGTCCTGCGCGATGTCTCCGCCTGTCACCGGCACATCCGGAAACAGCGTGCGCAGCTTGTCCATCACTCCGCTGCGGACATCGCTGACTGTCATCCCCAGCTGTCATCACCCTTTCCTCGCGAATCGTCATCGGCCCGATAGAACGCGCGGACCGCGCCGCCTGCGGCCTGCCCCCGGACCGCATGGAGCCATCCATGCTCTCCTGGCCGCAGTCTGGCTTTACAAGCTGATTGCCGGCATCACCTCCGACCCGAAGTTTGCATTTAACAAATCAAAGTCAGGATCACACCCCAGCCCTGCAAAACAGCGGCGCCGCGCATGCCTTGTCCGCTTCATGAACGGGACACGCCAGCGCTGATCACCGCTTCGCCCGCACGGCGCAACGAAAAAAGCCGCCCGCTGTTCGGACGACTTCCTCTGTGATCCATTTCTTTGACGATATCAATATAACACGGAAAATGGCGCCAAAAGTAACAAGAAAGTGTCAACCTTACGTCCATCCGAGCTTGTCGGCAATCGCGTAGATGATCTCGTCTCTCCAGCGCAGAGCGGTCCGGGTGCTGACATTGAGCCGCTGCGCAATGCCGTCCCAGGCAAGCGGCTGCGACCTTGTCCAATACTTCAGCCGAATCAGCTGCTGCCGTTCGGGGGACAGCCGCTCGACGACGCTGTCAATGGCCTGAATCAGGCTTTCCAGATGCTCCAGCCGCTTGTGGCCGGCCAGCAGGACAGCGGTTCGGGCAGGAGCAGGGCCGGGAAGATGGCCGCTGCCGTCCGCGGCGTCCTCATCTGCATATTTGCCGCCATACAACATTTCATTTCGCAGCAGCTCGATTTCTTTCTTCGTATCCGCATATTCGTACAGCTCGGATTCGATGTGCTTGAATGTGCCTTTCCTCAGCTTGATCGTTGTCATGGCAACCTCTCCATTCGCAGTTAAGTGTCTTGGAAGAAAGAATATCACTCATTAGAGTTATATTCAACCATATTTATATCTATAATTAGTTATATAATCCCATTTTCTCTCAACCATTCTGTATATTTCTTGACGAAGCTAACGCTATTGAGTTAATATAACGCTACAAAGACACATGGAGGGTATTCGATGAGTATCTCCAGGCAAATCGAGACGTTAATGAAGGCCAGCGGCGTCAGCCGGTACAAGCTGTCCAAGGACACCGGCATTCCTTATACGACGCTCACCCAGATCATTAACGGGCGAACGAAGGACCCCCAGGTCGGGGCGCTGGAGGCGATCGCCGACTATTTCCATAAGCCGCTCGACTATCTTCTGGGCAAATCGTTCGAAGCTATCGTTCAGCAGCGTCTGGAGGAGCTCGGTCTGACGATCGAGCAGTTGTCCGAACAGACAGCGATACCGCTGTCCGACTTGCAGCGATTGGACGCCATCACGCCTGGCTCCGCGGACGAAGGGCCGGGCGGCATCGTCTCGCAGTTGGCGGCAGCGCTGCGCTTAAGCCCGGAGGAGCTCGCTTCGGCGCTGGCAAGGCAGGAGGCCGGCGCATACGGCAATGCAGCAGCTGCAGCGGGCAGGTTCAGGTCCGACGAAGGCGCTGCGGAGATCTCCCGCGAGCCCGAGACGATCGCGGCGCATCACGACGGCGAGGACTGGACCGAAGAGGAGTTGGAAGAGATCAGGCGGTTCAAGGAGTTTATCCGTTCCAAGAGACAACAGAGGTGACGGTATGTTATATGAGAATCTGCTGAGGGACGCTTCCCGCTGCGGGGTCAGCACATATGAGGTTCGAATGGTTCCGAGGATCAAGGGACTGTACAGCGACGATACGATCTGGATCAACAAGGCGATCTCCACCTCGGCAGAGAAGACATGCATCCTCGCGGAAGAGCTCGGCCATTACCATACTTCGGCCGGCGACATCCTCGACCAGACCAAGACGAACAACCGGAGACAGGAGCTGCGCGCCAGGCAGTGGGCCTACAATCGGCTCATTCCGCTCGAGTGCATCGTCGAGGCGTACCAGGCGCATGCCAAAGGCCGGCACGAGGTCGCCGAATATTTGGGCGTGACCGAATCGTTCCTGCAGGCGGCCATCGACCGCTATCGGGACAAGTACGGGCTGTGCGTCGTCGTGAACGACCGGTACACCGTATACTTCGACCCGCTTGGCGTGGCGGAGATGCTGCCGGATGAGACGACGAAGAGCCGCGGCTGACGGCCGCTCAGCCTTATCAACACAAAAAGCACCCGCCTGGGTGCTTTTCGTTTATCGGATGCGTATCGGGCAGACCTGGATTACTTCGCTTGCGGCGCATTCTCGCCTGAGATGCCGCTAAACGCATCCGTCATTTCCTTCAGGCCGCCAAATACCGCATTGCCAAATGCTTCATTCGGCTGAATCTTCCAGCTGTTCTCGTGCTTGGCCAGCGAAAGCTCGACCGTGGACGTGACCTTCGCGTTGTCTTCCTTCTTCAGCAGATCGATTAACATTTGATTGATTTGCTTCTCAAGCTCCTCATCGCTCATTGGATTGTCCTTGGCGAATGCCTGAGACATCGATAGAGCGATGGACTGCTGCAGGAATTCGCCGAAAATCGGCTTCAGATCCAGCGCCGTAATCTCCGTGGTGACGGTTGCCTTGTCGCCATCGGTCGAAGCGGAAACGATCTTATATTCGATGCTGCCGAAGATCTGCTTTAAGGCCTCGACATCCTTCAGCGCGGGCGCTTCGGCATTGCTGCCAACGAATCCATCCCATTGAGAAAAATATTGGTTCATCGTTTCCTCGTCAAGCGATTTCACCGCTTTGAGCGCCTTCTCAACCGCCGCTTCCGGCGCCTCGCCTCCCGTAGAACAGCCCATCACAAGCATCAACAACAGCACAATGACAGTTAGCTTCTTCAACGAAATAACCCCTTCTCTTGTCTAAAGTATGGTTTCCTTAAGCCGAACGATTCTGCAATCGCGGCCGTTTCCCGGCAAATCCCCGGCTTTAAGCCTATAAATCTGCCGGCATAGCGATGTGTCCCGTCCACCCTTCTCCTTTCCGACAAAAATGATAGTGCTTTAGAACTATTCGACACATATTAGTAAAATCCTTCAAGATTTTCACGATTTTTGTCCGAAATTTACTTTTTTTGATGAAAAAACACTGACAGCCAAGCTGTCAGGGTCGCTGATTTATACTATAGGCATGATCATCACTTAAGGGAGCGAGATGCCATGATGCCGCAGGAATACATTGTGATCCGGGGAGCCCGGGAAAACAATCTAAAAAATGTAACGCTGCGCATTCCGAAACGTAAAATCACGGTGTTCACCGGAGTTTCGGGGTCGGGCAAATCGTCGATCGTGTTCGACACGATCGGCGCCGAAGCCCAGCGGCTGCTCAGCGAAACGCTTACCGCCTTCATCCGCAACCGGATGCCCAAGCACGAGCAGCCTGAAGCGGATTCGATCGAAAACATTTCGCCTGCCATGGTGATCGACCAGAAGCGGCTTGGGGGCAACGCCCGTTCCACCGTCGGCACGATCACCGACATTTATGCCCTGCTGCACCTGCTTTACTCGCGCGTAGGCACGCCGTTCGTCGGATATTCGCACGTCTTTTCCTTTAACGATCCGGCGGGCATGTGTCCCGAATGCCAAGGCATCGGCAAAAAAAATCGAGCTGGATGTCAGCAAAATCATCGATCCTTCCAAGTCGTTGAACGAAGGAGCGATCCTGTTTCCCGTCTTTTCCGTCGGCTCCTGGTATTTGAAGACGTACACGTTATCAGGGTTGTTCGATAACGACAAAAAGCTGGCCGATTATTCGGATCAAGAACGGGAGCTGCTGCTGTACGGGAAAGGCCGCAAAATCAAGCTGCCATCCAAGGGAGGGCCGATCCAGTCCGATTACGAGGGGATCGTTCCTAAATTTAATCGGCTGTATATTCAAAGAGACGGCAGCGAGCTGTCCGAAAGCACGAAGGCCAAGGTGAACCGCTTTGTTACCCAAGTCGAGTGCCCGCTGTGCAAAGGCGCGCGTCTCAGTCAGACTTCGTTAAGCTGTACCGTTCAAGGCTACAACATAGCGGAATGCGCGGCGATGGAAGTCGGCGATCTGGCAAAAGTGATCGCGAGCGTCGATCATCCGGTGGCGGCTCCGATCGTATCCAGCCTATCCGAACGGCTGCAGCATCTGATCGATATGGGACTCGATTATTTGAGCCTGAACCGCGAAACGGCGACCCTGTCGGGCGGCGAGTCCCAACGTATTAAAATGGTGCGGCAGCTCGGCAGCGGTCTAACCGATATGATATACATTTTCGATGAACCCAGCATCGGGCTGCACCCGCGGGACGTCGAACGCCTGAACCGGCTGCTTCGACAACTGCGCGACAAAGGTAACACGGTGATCGTCGTTGAGCATGATCCGGACGTCATCCGGATCGCCGACCATGTTGTCGATGTCGGTCCGCATGCCGGCGCGCTGGGAGGCGAAATCGTATTCGAGGGGAGCGTGCAGGAGCTGTACCGCTGCGATACGCTGACAGGCCGATCGATGAATCGGCAGTCAACGATCAAAGAAGCCGTGCGCGTTCCGAAAGGGCACTTGAAGATCGAAGGAGCGAGCGCTCACAATTTGAACAACGTCACGGTCAACATCCCGACAGGCGTGCTGACCGTCGTCACCGGCGTCGCGGGTTCGGGGAAAAGCTCGCTCATCCATCGCGAATTTATCTCCCGCTACCCGGAAGCGACAGTGATCGATCAATCCGCCATTCACACGTCGATCCGCTCCAATCCCGCAACTTACACGGGCATTATGGACGATATTCGTCAATTGTTTGCTAATGCGAACAGAAAAAGCGCCTCTCTCTTCAGCTTCAATTCCAAGGGCGCTTGCCCGCCACTGCCAAGGCCTCGGCTTTATTTATACGGATTTGGCCTTCATGGAGGGCATCCGCACGACCTGCGAAACGTGCGAAGGCCGCCGCTTCAAGGATGAGGTGCTGGAGTATACTTGGCAGGGAAAATCCATCACGGACGTACTGGACATGACGATCCGGGAAGCGCTTGATTTTTTTGACAAACAGGAAATTCGCGAACGGCTGCAGGCCATGGATGATGTCGGCCTGCATTACTTGACGCTTGGCCAACCGCTCAGCACCTTATCCGGCGGAGAATGCCAGCGCGTCAAGCTTGCCGGTGAATTGCATAAGCAAGGGAACCTTTATGTAATGGACGAGCCGACGACGGGACTTCATCTGTCGGACGTCGGCCATTTGCTTGCGATTCTGAACCGTCTGGTGGACAATGGCAGCACCGTCATTGTGATCGAACACCATCTCGAAATCATCAGGCAGGCGGATTGGATCATCGATCTCGGTCCGGAAGGCGGCAGCCGGGGAGGGCAAGTCGTCTTCGAAGGGACGCCGCGGCAGATGCTGGACGCGGCGAATTCCATTACCGCAAGGTATGTCGGAGCCTAAAATCGGCGATACTGAATTTTCACAAAGAGGGGGATGGCGCTTGAAGCTGGATCGATTGCTGTCCATCACGATGGCCTTGCTCGGCAGTCCGAAGCGGGTGAGCGCAAGCGAGCTGGCGGAGCGGTTCGAGGTATCCCTAAGAACCGTCTATCGCGATATCGATACGCTGAATCAGGCTGGAATCCCCGTCATTTCGTATCCGGGACCCGACGGCGGATACGAGATTATGCCGAGCTACCGGATTGATAAACAGGTGCTGACACTGGATCAATTGGTTTCGATCTACACGGCGGTTCAAGGCATTCAAACGGCTACGGACAACGCCGGCATGACGGAGCTGCTGGAGCGGATCGGAGCCCTGCTGCCCGAATTTTCCACGCATCCTTCCTCGTTCGGCTTGGATTTCGGGCAGGCGTCGAACCGGAATGTCAAAGAGAGAATACGGCTGCTTGAACTCGCTGTCCGCGAGACGCGCCTGGCACAGTTCGAGTATATGGACAACGAAGGGCGGGAAACGCACCGGACGATCGAGCCGATGGGCCTGTACCTGAAGCGAAGCACCTGGTACGTCTGGGGCTACTGCCGCGTGCGCTCGGCCCTGCGGGTTTTTCGCGTATCGCGCATGACCAGCCTGGAGCTGCTGCCCGAGCGGTTCGAGCGCCGGAGCTTGACGATCGAGGATGTGGATAAAGACCGCCGGCATTTGAAGCCGCCGGAGGCTTTGGAAGCGGAGCTGTGCTTTCAGCCCGCCGCGAAGGCCCGGGTTCGAGACGAGTTCGAAGAAGACCGCACGACCGTGAATACGGACGGGACGATTCGGACATCCGCCCATTACTATACTAAAGAACAAGCGATTCAGCATATTATCCTGAATTTCGAAAGTATCGCTTCTTGAAAATATGAAAAGGGCTCCGAATCTTTGGTAGAATGGTGTTTGCAAGGAACACTACACCCAAAGAGAGGAGCACCTTTTAGGTGAAGTCTACCACAACGATCAGCAAAATCAAAACTGCATTTTCACTACAAAACGCAACGAGCTGCGGTGGCATCAAAATCTTCCTGGCCTTTCTCGAAAAAATCAAACTGCCGGAGGCGATGTGCAGCCTCTCCGGCGGCAAAGCGCGTAACTCACTCTTCCCCGTTTACCGTATTCTG
>NZ_KB905609.1 GCF_000380965.1 Paenibacillus ginsengihumi DSM 21568
GAAAATTTGGCGGTAGTCCGCCGACCAAAATTTCAACACCGCAGGTGACGACCGATGACGAAGTCTTAGCTCGTCATAGGCGTCTATCTTGAAAAATTCGACGAATTCATGACTTACGATTGGTGATTCGCGGCGTTGTCCCCATCCTGCCGTTTCCTTGTGCGGTAGAAGTACCAGCAGTCGTTCAGCAGACGGATTTGCCGACGGTTCTTGTTGTAAAAGGCGCGCATCAGCTGGTTGCAAAGCCACTGCGGCAATTCGATCAGCCCCTTCCCGTCATCCTGCTTCTTAAGAACAGTGTATGGGGCGTCGGTTTATTCGGTGCAGGTCCAGCGATATCAGGCGAGCTCTTCTTCTTCCTCGTACCATTGCTCGAGCTGCGCCTGCAGGGCGCGAATCTCGGTCAGCAGGGAGATAAGCGGATAGTTTCGTTCCTGGATGGCGACGAACGATTGCTCCAGCCGGCTCACGTAGTCCAGTCCGTTCTGCACCTCGTAGCCGGGTTGAACCAGTTCCAGGTTGTCGAATTCAGCGACCAGCACGGGAAGCGTGGGAATCTCGGCGGCGGTCAGCTTGTCCAGCTCCTTATGCAGACGGCGGTTGAGGGCAGTCAGTTGGTACATATGGGTGGCAGGCATCTCGACAAATTCGAGGCGGTCGTTCGCCTTAAGCAGCGCGTATCTCATCTTGGCCATAGCTTGCGGCTCCTCTCTGTTTTTCCGGTCAGGAATCATTTCTACTTGACAGTGTAGCCCAAGGTGCGGTTACAATTCAAGTGTAAATCCAGCGCACTGGAGGAGTGATTAAGGTTCATGGACGACCGGCAGCTGCAGCAGTGGGTGGAAGAAATCTCGCTTCAATCGTTCGGCAGGCCATTCCTGCATCAGGCGAGATTCAACCGCAGACTGCGCTCCACCGGGGGAAGATATTTTACCCGCACGCACGACATCGAGATCAGTTGGCACCAGTACGAGCAGTACGGGAAGCAGGATGTGGAGAAAATTATCAAGCACGAGCTGTGCCATTATCACCTTCATCTTACGAAGCGAGGATATCAGCACCGCGACGAAGACTTCAAGCGGCTGCTTCAGCATGTGGGAGGCACGAGATACTGCCGGGCGTTGCCCGATGCGCTTCGCCGGAAGGAGCCGTATCGCTACAAGCTCGTATGCCAGCACTGCGGCATGGAATACATGCGCAAGCGCAAGACCGATCCGCGCAAATACGCCTGCGGTCATTGCCGCGGCAGGTTGAAGTTGGTAGCTCTTGACTTGCAAATGAATTCATGATAAATTAAAAAAAGCTTTCCCCGATAGCTCAGTCGGTAGAGCACTCGACTGTTAATCGAGTTGTCACAGGTTCGAGTCCTGTTCGGGGAGCCAACTGATCTTGGAGAGATACCCAAGTGGCTCAAGGGGACCCTCTGCTAAGGGGTTAGACTGCGCAAGTGGTGCGAGGGTTCGAATCCCTCTCTCTCCGTATAAGACAAAGCCGCCGATAAGGCGGCTTTTGTGCGATATCGGATAGTTTGCGTTTTTTTCAGAGAGACGGCTATGACGAGCCATTCCTAACGTTTTCGGTCGTCAACCTTCGGTGTTGAAAATTTTCGGTGGCAAAATAGCGCTATCCAGCTGCGTTACATTTTAAAAAGACTGCGTTTCAGCTAAATAGCGTTCGTCACTAGCGTTCGAGAGGATAGGGGGAGCCTGTAAGCCTGCTTTTCGTTTTCGGCCAGCTTCATCGTGCCACGATGCCTCGTTTTTTGCTGTCCAAAGTGATGCTCTGCGGTTTAAGTTCTGATAACGGTGCCCGAACGTGAAACCGCTGGTGATTTTGCCCAAAGTCA
Source organism: Paenibacillus ginsengihumi DSM 21568 (assembly GCF_000380965.1). Classification (GTDB taxonomy): domain Bacteria; phylum Bacillota; class Bacilli; order Paenibacillales; family NBRC-103111; genus Paenibacillus_G; species Paenibacillus_G ginsengihumi. The sequence goes on from NZ_KB905609.1 coordinate 1,847, forward strand.
TAGTGCGGTTTTTTTAATGTCACAGTCTGGACCTTCTTAAGTCCGCCGGATTTGAACGGGAATGTATAACCGTCATCAAGAGATACAATGATAGTAGCAACGCATCGACGGAATAATGTTGATCGAAGGGGAAGGAGAGATCCTATATGTCCATGCCCAAGCTGCTGATCATGACCGGTGCGGTGTTAATCGTCATCGGTTTGCTCTGGTCCGTCGGCGGTCGGTTTCTGCATCTCGGCCGGCTGCCGGGCGATATTGTCGTGGAGAAGGAAAATTTTCGCTTCTATTTCCCTATTGTTACTTGCCTGGTGCTTAGCGTCGGCCTGTCGCTGGTTCTGTATCTCATTCGCTGGTTCATGAAATAAGCGCCTCGGATTTGGCGTGGGAAGGTCGTTCTTCTGCCGCGCGGCGATGAATGCGCTCGGCAGGCTAAGGGGACAATGGTAAGGAGCGCAAGCTTTCCAAACCACACGAACAAGGAGCGGCCGCTTAAGATGAGAATCGAGACGAATCAGTACGACATCGCCAGGCTGATGGACAGGCCGCAGGCTGTGCAAATCATACGCGAGGCGGAAGAGCGGATCGCCCGAGAAACGGGCAGTACCGTGACGCTGATTGCGTATTGCGAGACCGGAGGGCCCCGTAAGCCGCCCGCTGCCCCGACAGAATAAGCCTTCGCTTGGCAAAAACGGCAGCGTAGGAGGAAGAGATAGTCGATGACAGCCGCAGTGTAGGAGGAAAAGAGAGGCGATGACAGCCGCAGCGTTGGCGGAAGCGGGAGCCGATGACGGCAGATCCACGTCGGTCGCGCCGCCCGCTGTTGCTGTCCTGGTGTCTTTCACGATGGCGAGCTGGATATGTCTCCGGCATCGCAGCAAGACGAAGCGCATTTACAGGATGAGGGGCTCATCCGCAATACTTTGCTCCATTCGTCAGCAGATGCGAAGCAGGCTTTTTGGCGTCGCGTCGATTGCCCGGGAAATATCCCATAGCATGTCGAAAGCATGCCAGCAAAAGAATCGTCGTTTTGTTGCAACAAAAGGCTTGCCAACCTATGTCGAATCATATATAATAACTTCTGTCGCCGAGAGGCGAATCATTAACGAGGCCCGTTGGTCAAGGGGTTAAGACACCTCCCTTTCACGGAGGTAACAGGGGTTCGAATCCCCTACGGGTCATTGAAGCAGCTTGGCTGCTTCTCCCAATAAGCGGTTGTGGTGGAATGGCAGACACGCTATCTTGAGGGGGTAGTGGGCTTACGCCCGTGGAGGTTCGAGTCCTCTCAACCGCATTATATGCTTTGCTATAAACCCATTGGCGTTTCAATTCGTGAAGCGCTGGTGGGTTTTTTCAATGTTGTGCAAAGTTCAACTTAGCTAAAGCGGTTAAATGACTTGCTTCGCAAGCTTTCGATTGAGTGGTGAGCAGCCTTATTCCGTTTTTGGTTGCTGGCCCTTCAGCGTTTCTGACCGAATAGCGTTACTCCGTTTCGTTACATTTAACAGGCGACTTTTTACCAAATAGACGCCCATGCCGCTCGCGCAGCACCATCAGAAGATGAAAATGGGCCGCGGCGCCCCAAGCGCTATTTTCAAGATAGACGCCTATGACGAGCGCTTTCTTACGTCATCGGTCGTCACCTGCGGTGCCTGAAAATTGGCCGGATGATTCCGTCCAATTTTTCAAGATAGACGCCTATGACGAGAGCGGCGGGATACCGCCAAATAGAGCTTTTTTTAGAAGGATATTGTGATCCGGAAAGCCCGCCTTTTGCCAGTCAGCGGTTGATGTTGCCCAGGCCATGCTTCCGATGGGAGTTTTGTGAAAAAGCGCACTGCTGCATTAGAAGAGGTCAATGCGACTTTGACCAAGCAAGTCATTGAGCCGCTTTCTTACAATTACCGGAAAGTGAAGTTGATATTTACACAATTTTTACAATCCGTTAACCGTTTATGTATTGTTTCACCTCCCATTTCGAGCGATAATGATTGTTGGAATCAGCTCATTGGTCCGCGTCCCCCGCGGATAACTTAAACCGAATATCGGTTTATGGATGGAGACGACGAGAAAATCCGGATGCCGAATGAACGGCTGGCGATAACCCATAGTTAGCTTCAGGTACCGCTGAACTTGAAGAGTAGCTTTGGACTGGCATCGTCGGCAGCATTTGCGGCCTTCGGAAGCTTTGTCGTCTCATTTTTTTCTAAATGCGAGTTTGTTAGGGAGGTTAAATAAAAGATGGCGCAACAGAATGCGGCCAAGAAGCCGCTCGTGATCGGCCACCGGGGAGCGGCGGGCGAGGCGCCGGAGAATACGCTGGCGTCGTTCCGTCTGGCGCTGGAGCAGGGGGCGGACGCTGTGGAGCTGGACGTTCATATGTCGGCGGACGGGGAAATCATCGTCTGTCACGACGCGACAGTGAACCGGACGACCGACGGCCAGGGAGCGATCAGTACAATGTCGACCGCCGAACTCCGGCAGCTGGATGCGGGGCGGTGGTTTCACGAGCGGTTTGCCGGGGAGCGGCTGCCGCTGCTGGAGGAAGCGTTCCGGCTTGTGCCGGACAATATCATGATCCATGTCGAAATTAAATGTCCGTACAGCGTGAGACTTGAGGAGCGGCTGCTGGGGCTCCTTGCGCGAATACAGCCGGCTGGAGACGGCCGTGCTGTTGTCGTTCGGCCACCGGATTCTTAGGCAGTTGCAGGCGGCTGAGCCGAAGCTTCGCGTCGGCCTGCTGTACAGCGCCGACGTAGCTTTCCCGCACCGCAAGCTGGCTGAACTGTCCGGCATGAACGTATATTCGCTTCATCCGTCCTGGAGGCTGATCGGCCCGGAGGATGTGGCGGATTCCACGGCGCACGGCTTGCAGGTTTACGTATATACGGTGAACGACGAGCAGTCGCTGCTTGCCGCTTGGGAAGCCGGGGTCAGCGGCATCATCACCGATTACCCCGGCCGGCTGCGGGCGCTGCCCTGAGAGGGGAGCATAGGCGAAGCCGCTGCGGGTTCCGATAGCGCGAAGCTGGCGAATATTTGCCATAAGCTAACAATTTCTTTGTCTTCGGCCGATAAAATATTGAGAAGACAAGGAGGTCCGAGTGATGAAAAATGCGTTGATTCGTTGCTTGCGGATCATGACAATTGTGACGCTTTGCGCGGCGATCGCGCTGCCTGTGTCCGCGGCGGATGTTCGCCAGCAGTCGGTATTCGTCGATGTTCCGCCTGACAGGTATGGCTGGGCGATGGACGCCATTCATGCGATGGCCCGGCAGCAGGTGCTGACAGGCTATCCGGACGGCACATTCCTTCCGGAGCAGACCGTCAGCAAGGCGGAGTGGACGGCTATGGTTCACCGGCTTTTTAACAAATACCGGCCGAATCTGTATGCCAGCGGCGTGCAGAAGGTGACCGGTTTTGCCGACGTGCCCGAGCTGCATTGGGCTTACGGGCCGATCAGCGATATTTATAACGCTTCGTTCAGCATCGGGGGGTATGGCCTCGACCGCAACGGAGAGCTTGCCTTCCGGCCGGAGATGCAGATGAACCGGATGCAGCTGGCCATCATGCTCTATTCGTTTTTCGATAACCGCCTGATCGACCGCGGGCTGTCGGAGAAGGATGTGTGCGCGGTGGTCTCGTCGCTCAAGGATGTGCCGGTGAAATATTTCTCGGATTCATTCTCGTACGACGCGTTCGTCCAGTCGGACGGCCGTTACGAGTCGGGCACACTTATGAGCATGGAGACGAACGATCTGTATGCGATCGCGGCGATGGGCCAGGACGGCACGAACTGCACGCTGGGTGCGGACCCGCTGGCCAATGTCATGGCCAAATCGCTGGTGAGCCTGCAGACGGCCGGCATTATGACTCCGAACGAGGCCGGTTATTTTCGCCCCCTCGACCGCGTGACGCGGGCCGAAGCAGTAACGATCCTGCACCGTATCTACAATTACTTGAAGCGAAAACAATGGCTGTACGATTATACCTCCATCGATTTGGAAGCCGGTTACCAAATTGGAGGCGCCGGGCCGGGAGCGGTAAACAAGCCGTCTGACGGCAGCGGAGGCGGGTTCAAGAACAATCCGGGAAGCTCGCTGGCCGGTCCGGGAGCTTCGCTGCCCGGCCCGGGAGCGGATGATTGGGGCTATAACGGCGATGCAAGCCTCGGACTTGAGCCGATCGGGCCGAACGTCACCATCCAGGACTATTTTGACGAGAACGGCGTCATCGAGAAGGATCTGCAGACCGGCGAGATCCAGGCAGGGGTGGAAATCCGCGGAGAGAAATATTTGACGATCGATCTGAAGGCCGATGAGAAGGTGAATCTATACGTCATCCTGGACGGACAGATCGCGTACGTCACGCAGCGGGAGTTGCCAATGACGATTCCGGTCAGCAGCGTTTCCCTTGTCGGCTTCCGCACGCAATGGATGGAGCGGGACGCTTACAAGAAGGGCGAAATGAAAGCGACCTTAAGCGTGAAGCTGACGAATACGCCTCCGGCCAAAGGCAAGAAGAAGTAGGCGTCGCTGACGAACATTCCTTCGTAACCGGCCGTCACCTTCGACGGCTCGTCGGGAATGACAAAAATCCCCCTTTGCCTATGGCGAGGGGGATTCGCTTTATTGCAGCAAATGTTTGTATGCGCTGTAATCGATATTTTGCTTGTCAAGATATGATGTCAGGCTGCGGTAGTCGCGCCGGGGCGTGGCCAAGATGTAGCCCTCGATGCAGTGCTCCTTCGTAATCTGCTTGGCTCCGGCTTCCAGCGCGACCTGGCCGATCCGCGCCGCGATCGAATGCTTGGCAATGTCGCGGAACGCCTTCGGCACCGGGGCGACGAGCATATCGAGAAACGCCTTGGACTCCTCGGTCCACAGATGCCGGGAGCTGTCGACGTAATAATTTTGCCAATCCAGCTTCGATTTGCCGTCCGCTCGCGGCAGCACCTTGAAAAATTTGCGGAACATAAAATAGCCGCCGACCGACATGAAGAACAGCAGCACAAACACCCAGAAAAAAATGAACCACATAAACCAGGAGTTGTCCATGGAACGTGTCACCTCACCTACGATTATACCGTCAGCAGGCGCGAAAAAAAAGAAGCGGCCGACGAATCCGCTTCACCCTACGTTCAAGGAAAGATAATTGGAAGAACTTTATATTGACTGGTATAATCTTCTGGCACACATCGGTTAATAGGGCGGTCGACTAAATCTCCCCGGAAGGGGAGGTGATGCCTGTGGTCGAAGTACAAGATACGCTTATGTTGATGATCCAATTCGCAGCATTGGTGGTCCTGATACTTTCCTTCCACCAAAAGAAATAGACCGCCCACTCCTTTTCCCGGGGGATTGCGGTCTATCTCTTTTGACTGATACTCCGGGGTTAGCCGGCCGCCTTTCGAGCGGTGTTGTGCAAAAGGGATCGTGTTACCGCACGGTCCCTTTTCTCATTGTTATCTTACCATAAGCAGGTTATTCCTGGCAAACGTCAGATTGCAGGTCGATGTTGACATTTTACAATGCTTCCGACCGGGTGATGCGTTTCAACCGTTGATAACGAACAAAAAGCAATTCGTTCCATTTCGCCCCAGCCTGCCCCTTTTTCTAGATTTATTGGGGCAATCCTAGTAAAATAGGAGAAAGCGAATAGGAAAAGGAAGTGAGTCAATCGTGGTCAAAATCGGTTCGCACGTTTCGTTTTCGGATAAAGGGCTACTCAATGCGGCACAGGAGGCCGTATCCTACGGCTCCTCCACGTTTATGATATACACGGGGGCACCGCAGAATACCCGCCGCAAGCCGATCGAGAATCAATACATCGAAGAAGGCAAGGCGCTGATGGACAAGCACGGCATCGGCGAAATTATCGTGCACGCTCCGTATATTATCAATCTCGGCTCATACAAAGAAGACACGTACGAGCTGGCCGTTCGCTTCCTGCAGGAGGAGATTCGCCGCACGGCTTATATCGGCGTGAAGCAGATCGTGCTGCACCCCGGGGCTTATACCGACAAGGACGCGGAGTACGGGATTAACCGGATCGCTCAAGGCCTGAACGAGGTGCTGGCCGGAGTGAAGGATAACGACGTGTGCATCGCCCTGGAGACCATGGCCGGCAAAGGCACGGAAATCGGCCGGACCTTCGAAGAGCTGGCGCAAATTATCGAGAAGGTCGAAGACAACGACAGACTCACCGTATGCTTCGATACATGCCACGTGCACGATGCCGGATACGACATCATTAACGACCTGGACGGCGTGCTGGAGCAGTTCGACAAGACGGTCGGGCTGGGGCGGATCGCGGTCGTCCATCTGAACGACAGCAAAAATCCGCGCGGCGCCGCCAAGGACCGCCACGCCCCGGTAGGCTCGGGCTGGATCGGCTTCAAGGCGATGTACGACGTGGTGCACCACGAGAAGCTGACGCATCTTCCGTTCATTCTCGAGACGCCGTGGATCGGCAAGGATGACAGCACCCAGCGGCCGATGTACGAAGCGGAGATCGCGCTGCTCTCCGACAATGTAAAGGAACGTTTCGGAGACGAATTTGTGGCCGATATCGAGAAGCTCACCCATTTCTTCAAGGGACAAGGCGTGTCGAGCCGCGATTACGTGCTTGGCGTATGGGATGTGCTGAAGTCCGACCCGAAAGCGAAGAAAGCGGACGGCCGCGAGCCGATGGAGCGCCTCTACGATATGATCGTGGAAGGCGGCGTGTTCCCGGAGATGAGCGAGGAGCAAGTGAACCACCGATTGACCGCCTGGTTCGCGGGAGAGCATGTGCTGGCGACGGTATGAATGCCGCCGCAAGCGAATTTTTTTTGAACGCAATGAAGGAGTAGACGCAATCATGATGCCGAAAGCACCATCCAAGAATAAACGCGCCGAGCTGCGCAATCGCGCTCGCATGCTGGTGTCCTGCCCTGACCGGCCGGGCATCGTGGCGGCGGTGTCGCGATTTTTGCACGAGCACGGCGCCAACATCATTCAATCCGATCAATATACGATGGACCCGGAGGGCGGACTGTTCTTCATCCGCATCGAGTTCGATCTGCCGGAGCTGGAGAGCCGCCTGGCGCAGTTGTCGGCCGATTTCTCGCTGGTCGCCAGCGAATTCGAGATGGAGTGGAACATTAATCTCGCCAGCAGGAAGAAACGGCTCGCGCTGTTCGCTTCCAAAGAAGATCACTGTCTGCTGGAGCTGCTGTGGCAGTGGCAGTCGGGCGATCTGGACGCCGAGATTGTCATGGTCGTCGCCAACCACGATGATCTGAGAGGCGTTGTCGAGCCGCTCGGCATTCCGTACCATTATGTGCCGGTGACCCCGGACACGAAGGCGGAGGCGGAGCGCCGCCATCTGGAGCTGCTGCAGGCTGCCGGCGTCGATGTCGTCGTGCTGGCGCGGTACATGCAGATCATCTCGCCGCGTTTTATCGAGCACTACCCGAACCGGATTATTAACATTCATCATTCCTTCCTGCCGGCCTTCGTCGGAGGGAAGCCGTACCAGCAGGCTTACAACCGCGGCGTGAAAATCATCGGAGCCACGGCCCACTACGTGACAGAGGAGCTGGACGGCGGGCCGATCATCGAGCAGGACGTGCAGCGGGTCAGCCACCGCGACAATGTCGAGGATTTGAAGCGGATCGGCCGTTATATCGAACGGACCGTCCTGGCGCGGGCTATTCACTGGCACGTGGAAGACCGCGTCATCGTGCACCAGAACAAGACGGTCGTGTTTAATTGACAAACATTTCTCGGCATAAGCGGCGGGGGCAGACGGTGGACCGAATGCTCCCGCCGTTTCTTTTGGCAAGCTATGTTCATCCGCTGCAAGGAATGATGTGGCAAACCGCTCGAGAGAATGATACAATAGGCAAAAAGCAAAAAAAGTGACAGGCTTTCATGCACACGTGAACAGCTTGCGGCGCGGTGGCGTGCGGAACCGATGCCCGGCGCGTCTTTTCGCATGCTTGCCATCAAGCGAAGGCGAGGCGGCCATGCAGCCGCGGCGCTCCTGTCAGTCCAATCCATTACTTGTAGGAGGTACTTATGACGGTAACGAACAAGGCGATCGAACAATTGTCCGTGGATACGATCCGGACGCTAGCCATTGACGCAGTAGAGAAAGCGAAATCCGGCCACCCCGGCATGCCGATGGGCGCCGCTCCGATGGGGTACGAGCTGTTCGCCAAGCTGATGAAGCACAACCCGAACGAACCGGGCTGGATCAATCGCGACCGATTCGTGTTGTCCGCGGGCCACGGCTCGATGCTGCTGTACAGCCTGCTGCACCTGTGCGGCTACGATCTGCCGATGGACGAGCTCAAAAATTTCCGTCAATGGGGCAGCAAGACACCGGGTCACCCGGAAGTCGGCCATACTCCGGGCGTTGACGCAACGACGGGACCGCTCGGCCAAGGCTTCGGGATGGCAGTCGGCATGGCGATGGCGGAAGCTCATCTTGCGGCTGTGTACAACCGCGACCCGTTCAACATTATCGATCACTATACGTACGTCATTTGCGGCGACGGCGACCTGATGGAAGGCATCTCTTCGGAGTCCGCTTCCCTGGCGGGCCATCAGAAGCTCGGCAAGCTGATCGTTCTGTACGATTCGAACGATATCTCTCTGGACGGGGAGCTCAATCTGTCGTTCTCGGAAAATGTGAAAGAGCGCTTCGAAGGCTACGGCTGGCATTACCAGCGCGTCGAGGACGGCAACGACCTGAATGCAATCCATCAGGCAGTGCTGGCGGCGCAGGCCGACTACCGTCCGTCTCTGATCGAAGTGAAGACGATCATCGGCTACGGCAGCCCGAACAAAGCCGGCAAGGGCGGCCACGCTGGCCCTCACGGCTCCCCGCTTGGCGCGGAAGAAGTCGCCTTGACGAAGAAAGCCTACGGCTGGGATGACACGCAGCATTTCCATGTGCCGGACAGCGTTCGCGAGCATTTTGCCGCCGTGAAGGAGAAAGGCGTTAAAGCGTACGAAGCGTGGAAGCAGCAATTTGCCGAGTATGCCAAGGCGTATCCGGAGCTGGCGAAGCAGTTCGAGATCGCGGTAAGCGGCGAGCTGCCGGAAGGCTGGGACAAGGACGTGCCGTCCGGCGTCTCCGCGGAGAAAGGAACGCGGACCGCTTCGGGCATTGTGCTGAACGCGATCGCGAAGAACGTGCCGGCGCTGGTGGGCGGATCGGCCGACCTCGAATCGTCCACCATGACGCATATGAAAGATCTGGGCGTCATGCATCCGAAGGATTACAGCGGCCGCAACATTTATTTCGGCGTGCGCGAATTCGGCATGGGCGCAGCGGCCAACGGCATGCTGCTGCACGGCGGGCTGAAGGTGTACTGCGGAACGTTCTTCGTGTTCTCTGATTACCTCCGCCCGGCGATCCGCCTTGCGGCGATTATGGACGTGCCGGCCATCTACGTGTTTACGCACGACAGCATCGGCGTCGGCGAAGACGGCCCGACGCACGAGCCGATCGAGCAGCTGGCGGCGCTGCGCGTCATGCCGAACGTGACGGTCATCCGTCCGGCGGACGGCGACGAGACGGCGGCGGCGTGGAAATACGCCGTGTCGAACAAGCGCGGCCCGGTTGCGCTCGTGTTCTCCCGCCAGGCCGCTCCGAAGCTGGCCGGCACCGAGAACGGCGCCGTCGAGCGCGGCGCATACGTCCTGTCCGACGCCGCAAGCGGCCAGCCGGAAGCGATCATCATCGCGACGGGCACGGAAGTGCAGTACGCGGTTGCCGCTCAGCAGCAGCTTGCGGGCGAAGGCATCCAGGTGCGCGTCGTCAGCATGCCGAGCTGGGAGCTGTTCGATAAACAGCCGCAGAACTACAAGGATTCCGTGCTGCTGCCGCAGGTGAAAGCTCGCCTTGCTGTAGAGATGGGCGCAACCCACGGTTGGGAACGTTATGTCGGCGATCAGGGCGACGTACTCGGCATCGACCAATTCGGAGCTTCGGCACCGGGGCCGGTCGTTATTCGCGAGTACGGCTTCACGCCGGAGAACGTGGTCAGCCGCGTGAAGAAGCTGCTCGGCAAGTAATAAGCGGAGCCTGATGCGACAACATTGCCGCCCGGAAGAAGATGCTTCCGGGCGGTTTCATATCATGAGCGAGAGCGAAGGAGCGACCATCAACGATGTCCCAATTCAATCAGGTATCCGTTGTGACGAAAGCCAACATTTATTTTGACGGCAAAGTAACGAGCCGCACCGTGCTGTTTCCGGACGGCACGAAGAAGACGCTGGGCATCATGCTGCCGGGCCAGTACGAGTTCGGCACGGACGCCAAAGAGCTTATGGAGATTCAGGCCGGGGAGCTGAAGGTGCTGCTGCCGGGCGCTTCTGAATGGCTGCATATCTCCGGGGAAGGCAACTTCACGGTTCCGGCGAAGGCCAAATTCAAGCTGGACGTGCTGACCGTCACCGACTATATTTGTTCCTATATGGCGGAATAACGGTCCGCAGCCCCGCCGGCTAGAATGAGCCGTGCGAAGTTTTCAGCGAAGCTGAAGCATCCTTTCATCGCAAGAAAAACAACCGCTAAAAGTGGTCTGGCTACTGTGAATTGCGTCAATGGACGTTTTTCTTTTAGATGAAAGGATGAAAAAGTTTTCAGCGAAGCTGAAGCATCCTTTCATCGCAAGAAAAACAACCGCTAAAACGCGGTCGCTCATCCTTGAATGTACTTCGATGGACGTTTTTCTTATATCTAATATAAAAAACGCTTATATCGGCAGCCCTTGCTTTCCGGGTGGAAAATACGTATGCTATTGCTAAGCTATCATAGCAACCGTTGCATAGAGATGAAGGAGGAGCTTGCCGAATGAGCGATAAACTTCGTTTTGATTACAGTAAAGCGTTAGGCTTTGTGCAGCAGCATGAGGTCGATTATTTGGCCGAGCCTGTACGTTTGGCGCATGAGCAGCTGCATCAGAAGACGGCAGCGGGCAACGATTTTCTGGGTTGGATTGACCTTCCGGTCAATTACGACAAAGAGGAGTTTGCCCGCATTCAAGCTGCGGCGAAGCGAATTCAGGAAGATTCCGACGCGCTTGTCGTCATCGGTATCGGAGGCTCGTACCTGGGAGCCAGAGCGGCGATCGAGATGCTGTCCCACAGCTTCTATAACCTGCTGCCGAAGAGCGCCAGGAAGACGCCGGAAGTATATTTCGTCGGACAGAACATCAGTTCTACATATGTGGCGCACCTGCTCCAGCTGCTCGAAGGCAAGGACATCTCGGTGAATGTCATCTCCAAGTCGGGCACCACGACCGAGCCGGCTATCGCTTTCCGCATTTTCCGCGAGCTGCTGGAGAAGAAGTACGGCAAGGAAGGAGCGCGCAAGCGCATTTACGCGACGACCGACCGGGCCAGAGGAGCGCTCAAGAAGCTATCCGACGAAGAAGGCTACGAAACGTTCGTCATTCCGGACGACGTCGGCGGCCGTTATTCTGTGCTTACGGCGGTAGGCCTGCTGCCGATCGCGGTAGCCGGCATTGACATCGAAGAGATGATGCGCGGCGCGGCCGACGCTCGCGAAGCTTACAGCAATCCGAATCTGCACGAGAATGAGGCTTATCAATATGCGGCCGTGCGCAATGCGCTGTGTCGCAAAGGCAAGACGACGGAAATTCTCGTCAACTACGAGCCTTCCCTCCATTATGTATCGGAGTGGTGGAAGCAGCTCTTCGGCGAGAGCGAAGGCAAGGACAACAAGGGCATTTACCCGGCCTCCGTTGATTTCTCGACAGATCTGCATTCGATGGGGCAATTCATCCAGGAAGGGTCGCGCATCATGTTCGAGACCGTCCTCCAGGTCGATCGGGTGCCGGAGCAGATTACGATCGGGCACGACCCGCAGGATCTCGACGGACTGAACTTCCTGAGCGGTCAAACGATGGATTTTGTCAACAAAAAAGCATTCGAAGGAACGATGCTGGCCCATACGGACGGCGGCGTGCCCAATCTGATCGTGACGCTGCCCGACATGACGCCGTATACGTTCGGTTACATGGTCTATTTCTTCGAGAAAGCATGCGGCATCAGCGGTTATCTCCTGGGCGTAAATCCGTTCGATCAACCGGGGGTCGAGGCTTACAAGAAGAACATGTTCGCTCTGCTCGGCAAGCCGGGCTTCGAGAAAGAGAAGGCGGAGCTCGAGGCAAGGCTTTCCAAGTAATCGATTCGGACCAAGACGAATATAATCTAAAGCGGTTCACCTGCGGGTGGCTGCTTTTTTTGCAAAGCGAAGAGGACAACGATCGGGGAGGCTGCAGACATCGATGTTAGCACAATATAAGACGGTGAGGCGGCACGGTATTCAGGAAATCGTCATCAAAAAATCGCGCTTTATCGGGCAGGCTCTCCCGGTGTCCACGGAGCAGGAAGCAGTGGAATTCATTGAACGCATCAAGAAGGAGCATTGGTCGGCAACGCACAACTGCTCCGCTTATATGATCGGGGAGCGGGACGAGATTCAGAAGGCATCGGACGACGGGGAGCCAAGCGGCACGGCCGGCAGGCCGATCCTCGAGGTGATCAAAAACCAGGGACTCAAAAATGTCGTCGTAGTCGTCACCCGCTATTTTGGAGGCATTATGCTTGGGGCCGGCGGTCTGATTCGCGCCTATACTGACGGTGCGGTAGCCGGGCTGAGCGCCGCCGAGCCTGTGTACAAGGTGCTGCACCGAGAGGTGAAGCTCACCGTCGATTACACGTGGCACGGCAAAGTGGAGAATGAGCTGAGAAACCGCGGCATGCTGACAGAGGGGACGGATTTTACCGACCGGGTGACGGTGCGCTGCCTGCCGCTCGCCGAGGAGGCGGAGCGATTCATCGCCTGGATGACCGATGTCACGCAGGGACAAGCAACGATCGAGCCGGGAGAAGTCCGTTATATCGAGCATGACGAGCTTCCGGGCACGCCGGAACGATAGGAAGCCCGGCGCACTTTCAATCCGTTATAACAGCGTTTGGCGCAGGCTGCAAGCGATGCGGCTTTGCGCCAGACAGGTCTTACATTTCATCATGGGGAGTGGAATGCGTTGGCAAGAAAAGCAGTCGCACAGGAGCTGAGTCGAGAGCGAATATTGGAGGAGGCGCGGCAGCTCTTCGCCGAACATGGCTACCACGCTTTAACGATGCGCAGCATCGCCAAGTCGATGGGCTATAGTCATGGGGCGCTTTATTATCATTTCAAGGAAAAAGCCGAGCTCTTCCACGCGCTGGTTGCCGATGATTTTAAGATGCTGCTGAGCCAGCTTCGGGAGATGCTCAGCAGGTCGAGACTGGGCGAAGTCGGTCAGCTGGAGAAGCTGATGCTGGAATTTATCCGCTTCGGTCTGGAGCATCCGAATCATTATGAGATGATGTTCATGATCAAAGATCCCGAGCTTAGCCGCTACTCACGGACGGAACAAGCCCAGTGTATGGACTTGTTCGCGACCGTAGTCCGTCCGCTCATCGCCCGCCATCCCGAAAGCGACAAGAAGCTCTACAGCCTTCCCTGGAGCCTGTTCATGTCGCTTCACGGATTCATTTCGTACAACATTCAGAACAACCAATCGTTCAACGACGTAAAAAAATTAGCCGAGTGGCATGTCCGTTACCTTTGTTCTAGCCTGGAGGGAATTAGTGCATCTTGATGCTTTACTACGATAACGCTTTGAAGCTTGTCCGCTTGTCCGCTTTATATGCCCGGCGAGGCCGGTTACCTGCCATCAGCCTTTGATCAGCTTGATCCAAAAGGTGCGATGCCGCGGACCGTCGAATTCGCAAAAATAAATGCCCTGCCACCGGCCGAGCATGAGCCTGCCCCCGTCGATCAGCACCATTTGCGACGTGCCGACGGTCATCGCCTTCAGGTGAGCGGCCGTATTGCCTTCCGCATGGCGGTATTGCGGATGCTCCCACGGGTACACTTCATCGAGCCGCAGCAGCACGTCGTGGCGCACGTCCGGATCGGCATTTTCGTTGATGGCGATGCCGGCCGTCGTATGCGGGCAATAGACGATCGCGATGCCCTCCTCGATATGCTCACGCCGCACCAGCTCTGTCGCATAGTCGGTTATGTCGATCATTTCGTCCCGGCGGCGCGTCTGCAAATGAAACGTATGGATCAATGTTCTGCCCCTTTCTTTTTAGAGGATGGGTCGCCTATGACGAACAATTTCTTCATCATCGGTTGTCCCCTGCGGTATTGAAATTTTGTCGGCGGATTACCGCCAAATTTTCAAGATGGACGCCTATGACGAACGATTCCCATCGTTATCGGTCGTCACCTTCGGTGTTGAAAATTCGCCGATAAGCTTCGTCGAATTTTCAAGATAGCACATATTTGGATACGCAAGCTCATTATATTATAAAGAGCATGTTCGCGCCAAACATGATACAATAGGGCAAGCTGAACTTTGGGCCGAGAGGAGGGGCAACTGTGGATTTGACGCGCAATACGCTCGAGAATACCGAATTTATGATCGAAGAGATTAAAAAGAAGCTGCGCATGGCCAGCGGCGCCGCATTGAAGGCTTCCGCGCTGACCGACGGACAGTATGAGGATTTGCACGATATTTATGTCATGGTAGCGGGCAAGCAGCAATTCAGCATCAGCGAGATCGAAGCGATCACGACGGAGCTTGGCCGGCTACGCAAGGGCTGATTGCGGCCCTGGGCAACGCTTCGCAGGATAGACGTCAATGACGAGCGATTCCTTCGTCATCGGTCGTCCCCCGCGGTATTGAAAATTTCGCTTTTCAAGATAGGAACACAACTTCCGCAGGTCACGGACAGCTGTACAGTCGGATTGTCCGATGCAGCCGTACAATATAGCGTTCCACCTATTCTTGGGTTTCCCCCATGTAATGGAGGTGTACGCTCATGGCTGCGAAGATCCGCAAACAAGATGTTCAAAAGCTGGTCGGCAAAGAAATCTACGCGATGCGGAAGGACGGTTCCGTCGTTCACGGCAAGCTTGTGCGCATCAGCGGCAACACGCTGATCGTTTCCCCGAAGGGGAAAAAGGTCCGCACTTCGGCGGTGCTCCCGCTCGTGCTGTTCGATCTGCTGGCCATCGGCACGTCGCCGTTCGCTTTCGGCGGTCCTTTTGGCTTCGGGGGGTTCCCCGGCGCGGGCTTTGGCCCGTTCGGAGGCTTTGGCGGTTTCGGCCCATTCGGAGGCTTCTGGTAAGCCGGTTGTAGCGGCGGAATACCCGAACCCGGGCAGATCAAGGTCTGTCCGGGTGATTTTTTTTCAGTTACGTTCGTTATGATCGTCTTGCCGGCAATTCTCCAATTTCTTGCAACAATCGGATCACATATAAAAAGGAGATCAAACCGCGAATACGGCACAAGGTCCTAGCTCCCTGCTTACTGCGGAAGGTACCGGCGATCTTTTGCTGGACTTTCATCATCCTTACGTCTCGCTCTGCCTGGTTATTGTCAAAGGGAAGATGACATTCGCATAACAATGAAAGCGCCTCTCGTAACGCGCGACCCAATTTGCGATCCCCTAGGGTTGAAAGGGCGTGGTGGCACCTGAATAGTTAACGTTTAGGAAATGACGCGAAGCCAATTTCTGGCGATCAGGCAGCTCCCCCGCCTCACCCGCTCCAATCCTCGGCCAGCATGCTGTACATGGCCAGATCGATGTACCGGTCATGCAGGCGCATCGCTTGGCGGGCCGTCCCCTCGTAAACGAAGCCGAGACGCTCGGGAATGGCGCGGCTTTTGATGTTCTCCGTTCCGGCCATAATCTCCACGCGGTTCATCTCCAGAGCGGAGAAGGCGTAGCCAGTGAACGCCCGGCATACCCGGGTCATGATGCCCCGTCCCTGCATGTTCTCAGCCAGCCAATAGCCGATGGCCGTCCGCTTGTTCGCATGATTCATGGCGTGATAATCGATGACTCCACACAGCTTCCCCTCGTACAAAATACCGACGGTCATGCCCTCGTTATGGGCCAGTTTGCGGCGCGCTTCCTCAATAAAATGCCGCGTATCGTCCGGGGTCCGGGTTCCGTCGATCCACGGCATCCATTGCCGCAAGTAGTCGCGGTTTTGGTCCGTTAACCGGAACAGGGGCTCGGCATCCCGATGCTCCAGCAGCTTCAGCCGAATTTCGTCGTCCACGCGGTGGTAGAACATGTCTGGCGGCTCCTCTCTGCATTTCCTAAATTTTTACTGAACTATACACGGATTTCCGCAGGGCGTCAAGACATCGCAGGGAATTTGAGTCTATCGGAGGAGCGCAGTTTCTATCGCATCGCCAGGCATATCGAGCTTTTCGACTCAGGCGGCCCCGCCCCGCCGCGCCTCCCGGCGACTTCTGTGATACAATAGAAGATATAGCTTACGAGATATCACCATATCACCGTTTGCCTAGAGGAGATTGGATATATGGATGCAGCTGACCTGACGCGCGGCGCGAGCGGCGCGTCTCCGTTAACCGGCCCCGGGGCGGGCCGCATCTTGATCGTCACCGCCGTCGCGGCCGAGCGGGACGCCGTCTTGCGGGGGCTGCGCGGCTCGGCCGCCTTCGAGGTCGTCGCCGGCGGCGCCGGGCCGGCGGCCGCAGCCGCCGCGGCGGCGCGGGCCTTGGCCTGCGGCGGGTACCGCCTGGCCGTCAGCGCCGGCATCGCCGGCGGCTTTGCCGAGCGCGCGGCCATCGGCTCCGTCGTCGTAGCGAGTGAGATCGTCGCCGCCGATCTGGGTGCGGAGACGCCGGAAGGCTTCCGCACCTTGGACGAGCTCGGCTTCGGCACGAGCCGCTGCGGGACGGCTGCGCCGCTTGCCGGCCGCATCGCCGCCGCGCTGCGCGCCGCCGGGCTGCCGACGGTTGTCGGCCCTGTGCTCACGGTATCGACCGTGACAGGGACGGCGGCCACGGCTGCGGAGCTGGCGAGGCGAGTGCCCGGAGCAGCCGCGGAGGCGATGGAGGGCTTCGGCGTCGCGGCGGCGGCCGTAGCCAGCGGCGTGCCCGTCCTGGAAATCCGCACTGTCTCGAATGCGGTCGGCCCGCGCGACAAAGCGGCCTGGCGCATGAAGGAAGCGCTGGAGGCGCTGGAGGCGGCCAGTTCGGTATTATTGGAGGTATGCTTATGAAAATCGCTTTTTCGCCTTGTCCCAACGACACGTTCGTCTTTCATGCCTTGGTCCACGGGCTCGTCCCCGGAGCCCCTTCGTTCGAGGTCACTTACGCGGATATCGATATTACGAACCGTCTGGCTGCGGAGGGCAGCGGGCCGGAGGTGCTCAAAATATCGTATGCGGCGCTGCCATGGGTGCTGAACGACTATGCGCTGCTGCCATGCGGCGGAGCGCTCGGCAGAGGATGCGGGCCGCTCGTCTTGACCCGGGGCGGCGCGAGCGGCTCGGAAGATGCCGCCGCCGCACTGTCCGGCCGCCGGGTGGCGGTGCCTAGCGACCGCTCGACCGCCTATTTGCTGTTCCGCCTGTGGGCGGCGAAGCATGTGCCGGGCGGCGTCGGCGAGATCGTCGTCATGCCGTTTCACGAGATCATGCCGGCGGTGCAGAGCGGAAAGATCGATGCCGGGCTGGTCATCCATGAGGCGCGCTTCACGTATCCGTCGTACGGGTTGTCGCTCCTTGTGGACCTCGGCAGCTGGTGGGAAGCCGATACCGGCCTGCCGATTCCGCTCGGCGCGATCATCGCCCGCCGGTCGCTGGACCGGGACGCACTGGCCGGCTGGATTCGAGCTTCCGTAGAATATGCCTGGGCACACCCGGAAGCATCGCGGGACTACGTGCTGAGCCATGCCCAGGAGATGGACCCCGCCGTTGCCCAGGCGCATATCGACCTGTACGTGAACGAGTTTACAGCGAATTTGGGCGAGGACGGCTATGCGGCCGTCGCCGGGCTGCTCGGCCGGGCAGCGAAGGAAGGCCTGGTGCCGCAGTTCGATCTCGCAGCCCTGCGGTAGCTGACAGAAGAACGGAAAGAACGGCTCCCTGCCCATGTGCTTGCGGACATAGGGCAGGGGCTTTTTTGTTGGACAGATCTATATTTTGGGATCATTCGGATGGATTCGGCGATCTTGATAAGCTCTTCCCGGGACACGTCCCTGGCCGTCAGGCTGGGCAAGACGCCGCCGGCTTCCCAATCCAGCGTATGCTCGCCGCTTAATACGGCGTCGGCATCGCGGACGATCAGCGTGTTCACGTCGGACGGCGGCGATACCGTAAGGGACCCCGTCCGGCAGCGCGGTAACCATCTTTACAGTAGCAGGCTGTTGGACAGGGGACTGCTCCGATTGCGTGGCAGCCGAGAGTGAAGTCGGACAGGAACAGCTTGGGAGAACGCAAACGCAAAAATGATATAATGAACCACTAGCATTGGAGAACATGGAGGCTGATTACATTTGAGAAAAACTGTCGTTGCTCCCTGGACGGAACATTGGCTTGAGCGGTACCGCGAGGAAGAGGCGCTGCTGAAAGCTGTTTTCCCGAAGGAGGAGCGGGTGGACATTCATCATATCGGCAGCACTTCTGTTTCGCACATCGGTTACGCCAAGCCGATTATCGATATGTTGGTCGTCGTCAAGAGCATTGCCAAGGTGGACGAGTATAATGAGGCGATGATGCGTCTGGGTTACGAGCCGCGAGGGGAACAGGGCATTGCCGGTCGGCGTTATTTTGCCAAAGGTGGGGATCAGAGGACTCACCACGTGCATATCTACGATCCCGAGGAAGCGAAAGCGTACGGCGAATTGAAGCTGCGGCTGGCCAAGCAGTTTCCGGATCAGGTGCATGAGTATCAGGAAGGGAAAGCTTCCTTTTGCCGCGAGATATTGAGGAAGGCGATGAGCTGGGCGTCCGGCAATGCAGACGCCTCTCATCGCTAACTGCCTTTAGGCGTGCTCGTACAATCGGTACATGGTCAACCCGTCGCCCATAGCTCTGGCCAATTCATAAGCTTCCTTCACGCTCTTGCCGTGCCGGATCGTCTCGTAGAAGAACCGCAGGACGAACATCAGCGCGTCGTCGCCGTCCGGATAATCGTCCGGTCCGATGTAGACGCGGCAGCCGCCATGCAGGAAAGCTTCGGCGAGCTCGGGGGCTCCTAGCGAGCAGCCGTTGCCGATGACGATTTTGCCGTCCAGCTTGGCAAATCGTCGAATCTCGTTCGGGCCGAAATTGCCCTTCGGCTCATTCTCCTCATACACGTCTTCGCCCAATTCCGGCATGAGGAATTCCCCTTCGTCTCCGTGAAAATCAAGCACGATCATATCTGTGCCGGGATATAAGTCCTCGCCGGATAATATGTCGATAAAGTCGTTGGGCCGGCCGATCCAATAAGTGATTACGCGGGCCCCGAGACATTCTAGCGCAGAACGCACGGCTTGCGTCTCTAACCCACAGTCGGGTCCGCAGACCAAGGCGACGTTCATTACGGGCTTGCTCATAATTGTTCCTGACCTCCGAAATCGTGTTGAATGGTCGCTTGAGTAAATCAATGGACCTTTTGATAATATATAACAGGTCTAAGATAAAGTAAATATCTCGTAACGAGCTAGCAGACGGGAGCAAGGAACCGTTCGCCCTGCAGGAAGCGGGGAGCGCCGAAGAGCTGACATCCCCGTCACCCGATCGCGTAAAGGCTGATGCAGCCCATGACAGCCTAACACCTTACATGCTTGCGCTTGAAACCGAGCTGCCCTTTGTTTACGGCCTTCTGGATATTTTCGGAGGCATGCAAGAGCTTGCTCTTGCCCTTATCCCGCTTGACTTCGACCGGTCCTACCGCCTTAGCGGTCTCGACCGCCTGATCATGGAGCGGCAAATAAGATACAGCCACCGTGTACATAAACTGGTTCATCGCATATTTCGCTCGTGCGGGAGCATCGTGAATCGTGCGCTTCACCAGATCGAGCATGCCGGCCAGTTTGTTTGCGGGGAATTCACCGTCCGGCCGACTCCCGAGCAGCCAGCAGTAACAGCTCCAGCCTGCCGACATTTTCAACTCTTCGCCGCTTGCAATCCATTTATCGGCCACCTTCTGGGCAATATTCGATTCCGCCAAGGTGACGGCAACGACAAAATCGGACAGCATGTAAAAATAAGCCGCATCCATCCAACGGTCATAATCGGCTTCCGTCATCGCATGAGGGTCGGCAATAATGCCGGCAAAGTACATAGCGTCGTAGTTCCCTGGCGCGTACAGCTGCTCGGCCAGAGGTTGATTGATTTTTATTTTCTTGACAAGAGGCTTCATCTCGCCTGTCGCCACGCCAAACAGCGGTTCGCGCGCGCCGTTGGCCATGTACATCTTCTTGAGCCGTTCTTTGCCGAGAGCCTCGAGCTCCTGCATCACCATTTCCAAATTCATTGTCGAACGCTCCCTTCTCCAGCAGATTTCGCGGCGGGATAAATCGTTCAATTGCCCGCGGCACTTATTTTATCTTGGTTCAACTGGCGGTTGAGTATTATAAAAAATCAAAAATGAAGTTATTGTTCATTCCGCGGACATTTTGGATTTTCGTTTGGACACTCATTATGACATCATTTTTTCCAGCGGCGTGCTGCACTACATCAAGCCGGAATATCGCAAAGAAATATTCGATAATTATAAGCAATTTACCAATGAAAACGGCATACATGTCTTCAATGTGTTCGTCAATAAGCCGTTTATTGCGCCGCCGCCCGAAAAAGAGCCCAACGCCTTCAAATGGTACTCTGGCGAGCTGCTCGCCTATTATCATGACTGGCTCATTAAGGAGAGTTCGGAAGTGGTTTTCGACTGCAATTCTTCAGGGATTCCTCACCAACATGCCATGACGACCATGATTGCCCAAAAAGTAAGCACGTTAGACTAAACTTGCTGCACGATCTGAAGTCACAAAAAAGAGGGGTTCGCCGCCCCTCTTTGCCGTTGTCGTATAACGATTACAGAAAAAGGAGCTCAAATGTTACCTTAAATGCTCTCCAAACCGTGATGACAGACGACCAACATTTGTTGGAGTTTGTATATTGATATTTATGGGGCGATTTGCTAAAATCATATACCGTAAGTGGTAATGATATTCATTATCAGTCTGGGGGCTCGTTATGAAAGAAGGGGATTCATGCATCCTGTCATCAGCTGAAAATGTTTATTCTGTAACCCATGTTGTTGCGCAATATTAAAATGTACAAAGAAGGAGAAAGAGACAAGATGAAAAAAATGACTTTCACGCTCATGATGGCCATCCTGGTAATGGTATTAGCAGCATGCGGGGCAAGTACCAATAACGCCAATTCGAACGCGGGCACGGCCTCCAATACGCCTGGCGATACGGCAGAACCTGCGAAGCCGGCGACCGTGGAAATCACGGATAGTCATGGCACGGTTACGGTTCCGATCAATCCGAAGAATGTCGTTGCACTAGATAACAGAACCTTCGAAACGCTCGCGGAATGGGGGATTAAGCTCGCTGCCGCGCCGAAAAAGGTAATGCCTGCTGATTCCATCTATGTTGCCGACGATTCCGTACAAGATATCGGCAACCACGGCGAGCCTAAGCTTGAAGTCATCGCTGCTGTCAACCCGGATCTTGTTATTGTTGGTCAACGCTTCGCCAAGTATTATGAAGATATTAAAAAGCTTGTTCCGAATGCAGCGGTCATTGATCTCAATTTTGATGTATCCGCGAGCGACGGCACTGCAGGCGACCAATTAGTTAACGGCTTCAAAGATGTAACGACGAAGCTTGGACAAATCTTCGACAAAAATGAAGAGGCCAAAAAATTGAACGAACGATTCGATCAATCGATTGCCGCCGCCAAAGCCGCATACAACGGAACAGATACGGTAATGAGCGTCATTGTTTCGGGGGGGAACATCGGCTACTCCGCTCCGCATAATGGCCGCGTCTGGGGGCCGCTGTACGATATCTTCGGTTGGACTCCTTCGCTGAAAGTCGAGAAAACTACTACCGACCATCAAGGCGATGAAATATCTGTAGAAGCGATTGCGCAAAGCAATCCCGATTGGTTGCTCGTTCTGGACCGCGATGCCGCCATTTCAAGTACGGAGAAGAAAACGCCGGCCCAAGATGTCATTGGCAATTCTCCTGCACTGCAAAATACGACAGCCGTAACGAAAGGCCAGATTGTATACGCTCCTGCGGACACATACACGAATGAATCGATTCAAACCTTCATCGAGATCTTCGAAGAGATTGCCAAGGCCTTGAAGAAGTAAAATAAAGGAGTACAATATGGTGTCCAAAAGTGCTATCGCTGAGGTTGAGAGTCCTTCTCAACCTCAATTTTCTAAACATCAGAAGATATGGACGATTCCATTTATACTCGCTATACTTAGCGTTGTTATTCTCGGTATAATCTCTCTGTTCACGGGCGTATATGACATCCGGGGGCAAGATGATGGTTGGAACATGTTCTTTATCACCCGTGTTCCCAGAACCGTAGCCTTAATGCTTACTGGCGCCGCTATGGCTATGACAGGCCTGATCATGCAGCTGATGTCCCAAAATAAAATGGTGGAGCCGACGACCATCGGCACAACAGAGTGGGCGGGCTTGGGGCTGCTTGCGGTGTACCTGCTGTTTCCCGGACCCACTTTAGTGTTGCGTATGACCGGCGCCATCCTGTTTTCCTTCGCAGGGACGATGATCTTCTTTTTCTTCTTGCGGAGGGTTAAGCTTCGCTCGTCTCTCATCGTTCCCATCATAGGGCTCATGCTTGGGGCGGTAATCTCGGCCTTTTCCACATTTACGGCTCTTTTCTTTAACATGTCTCAAGTTGTTGAAAGCTGGTTTTTCGGTTCTTTCGCGGCTGTTCAAATCGGAAGATATGAATATTTGTGGATTATCGTCATTGTCACTATCCTTATTTTTATGTATGCCAATCGCCTGACACTAGCGGGGCTGGGGGAAGATATAGCTACGACCTTAGGCGTCAATTACAACCGGCTTAATCTGCTCGCTAACGCACTGGTTGCCGTAGCCGTCGGCGTTGTAGCGGCAGTCATCGGTAACATCCCTTTCCTGGGATTAATTGTCCCTAACATCGTATCCATGCTTCGCGGAGATGATCTTAGAAGCAATCTTCCTTGGGTATGTGTGATGGGGATGGGGACGATCACGCTATGTGATATCCTCTCTCGAGTCATTATTATGCCTTTTGAAGTGCCGGTTTCATTAATCCTTGGAACAATAGGGGCAGTCGTCTTCATCCTCATTTTGCTAAGACAACGAAAAAGCAGGAGGCTGCGATGAGCGCATTAGATTCTCAACTTCATACCAATGGTGACTTCCATGCACGCCTTCGCACTCGAGCTACCCGTGCTTTCCGTTCCAGGAAAGAGGAGAAACGCTATTGGCTTTTATTATCTGCACTCCTCGGTCTGGGGCTGCTCGCTTCTCTCGGATTGTTGCTTTATAACAATCCCGTTCCGGTCGATTCGCCTTCCTTCATCCCCGTTGTGGAGAGAAGGCTGGTGGCGATTATTGCCATGCTTATTGCTGCGTTATGTCACAGCTTCGCGACCGTCGCGTTTCATTCGGTAACGAATAACCGGATTATTACTCCATCTCTTCTTGGTTATGAAGCGCTTTATTCAGCGATACATACCAGCACGCTGTTCTTTTTCGGTGCTGGTGCGCTGGTCCGTTTTACTGGCATTGGATCTTTCGTCCTACAAGTCGCCTTGATGATCGTCATGAGCTTGATCTTGTATGGATGGCTGCTGTCAGGGAAATATGGGAATTTGCATCTGATGCTGCTCATCGGAATTATCATTGGAGCGGGTCTGAATTCCGTTTCGGGCTTTATGAGACGATTGCTTGCTCCCTCGGAGTTCGACCTGCTGCAATCCAGGCTGATCGGTTCCGTAACTAATGCCAATGCCGAGTATTTCCCGATCGCCATTCCGCTTGTCATCATCACTGTTCTATGCCTGTTCTTCTTCTCTAAGAAGTTAAATGTGCTGTCTCTCGGGAAAGATGTCGCAACTTCTTTTGGAGTGAAATACCAGGCAAGTATAATCTTTACCCTTGTCTTAATCGCGGTCTTGATGTCGGTTTCCACTTCATTGCTTGGCCCGCTTACCTTTTTTGGCTTTTTAGTTGCTATACTGAGCTACCAGGCAGCGCCAACGTATGATCACAGGTACGTCTTTCCGATGGCTTTCGCGGTCGGATTCAGTATCCTGACATCGGCGTACTTTCTGCTGTATCACGTCTTGCAAGCTCAAACCGTCGTATCAGTCGTGATCGAACTGTTCGGTGGAATCCTATTTCTTATTGTAATCTTAAGGAAGAGGTCGCTATGATAACTATTCGGAACGCTAGGAAATGGTACGGAGACGAGGTCAACATTGGCCCTTTGAATATCGAAATTCCGAAAGCGGGGATTACTTCATTAATTGGACCGAACGGCGCCGGAAAATCGACAACTCTCCTCATGATCGGCAGATTGTTAAACATGGATGAAGGTCAAATCTCGGTCGCCAATATGGACGTCACCACCTCGAAGTCCGATGATCTGGCGAAAATATTGACTATCCTGCGGCAAGAAAACCATTTTGTGACAAGACTTACCGTCAGGCAACTCGTTGGGTTTGGCAGATTTCCCTATTCCAAAGGGAGATTGACCCAGGAAGATGAAACGATCATTTCGAAGTATATCGATTTTCTTGAATTAACGGATCTCGAGCATCGGTTTCTGGACGAGCTTTCCGGCGGACAGAGACAACGAGCTTACGTGGCAATGGTGCTATGCCAAGAAACCGAGTATGTGCTTCTGGACGAACCCTTAAACAACCTTGATATTGCCCGGGCGGTACAGATGATGGAGCATCTGAGAAAAGCAGCGAACGATTTCGGCAGAACGATTCTTATGGTCATGCACG
Source organism: Paenibacillus ginsengihumi DSM 21568 (assembly GCF_000380965.1). Taxonomy (GTDB): domain Bacteria; phylum Bacillota; class Bacilli; order Paenibacillales; family NBRC-103111; genus Paenibacillus_G; species Paenibacillus_G ginsengihumi. The sequence continues at coordinate 26,736 of NZ_KB905609.1, forward strand.
ACATCAACTTCGCGGCCAAATATTCCGATCGCATCTGCGCGATGAAGGGCGGACAAATTGCCGCGTTCGGAGACGTCCAGGAGATTATGAAGCCGGACATTTTAACGGACATTTTCGAAACGAAAATCGATATTATCGAAGGCCCGTATGGCCCGATAGCGATATATTAGTGGAAAAAGCGAAAGCGTAAGGTGGCAGGTGCTGGCCCCCGCTTTCGCTTTTGTTTGCTTCGGCTGTTAAACTTTGCAGTATCCATCCGCCTTGTTCAAGCTGCCGACAACGCCGCGCAGTTGACCGGCGGAACGGGATGTCCCCGGCGAGCAGAAGCTGCTCTTGCGTCGCGGCCGCGGCATTTTTCGCCTTGCTAAAGGAAAAGCTCTATTTCTGTAGAAAAGAGATAACAGGCATTTTTGTAACATGCCGGACCAGGTTACATGAACTCGATCACTAAGAACATGCCGATCAATATTCAAGCGATTGTTTATAAAAAGAGGGGGGAAGCCCCCTCATACTATTTCTGACAATACATCTCCCGATTTAATTGTCCTTCCGTACCAACAGGGAACAGCACTCTACATGGCTTGTATGTCAGTTGCAAACACATTGATCTGGCACTGCACCAGCTAGTTGGAGTCTGGGAACTGCCGAATAATATATTCTGCAGCTTCTTCTGCTGTGATATTCGAGACATCCACTTTCGTTGTATTGAGTTTCTCGTACAGGGGAATGCGTTCCAGGCTTCTTTTCAGTACATCTTCCGTACGAATCCCTGCATGGATATCCTTGGCCAATCGTTCTCTCAACGCGTCTGGACTGCATATCAAAGAGATGAGATGCACCTTGCAACCTTGCGTATCCAGACGCGAGAGAATCTGGTCAATAATCTCTTGCTGATGCATGACCCAGCAAAACACAATATTTTCAATGACGGAACACTTGATAAAGTTGTTCAACAAGCAGCAAATATTTTGCAGGACCATCTCTTTGGTTTCTTCCGTCACTTGAAACGGATGCATATCCCAGCACCAGTCGCCATCAAGAAAAACGCTGTTGTTTAACTTTTTCTTCATCACCTGGCAAGTTGCCGTTTTTCCGACACCCATTGTACCGCCAATCAGAAAAAGACGATTCATATGAATGTTTCCTTTATGCTCCTTTTCTCGCCATCAAGATTACCGACTCCACATGGCTCGTCTGCGGGAACATATCCACCGGCTGAATCCATTCCAGCCGGTAGCCTTGTTCCAGCAGGCGACGGCAATCCTTCGCCAGCGTGGACGGGTTGCACGACACGTAGACGAGTCGTGCCGGTTTCGCCTCCGCGAGCGCGTCCAGCAGCTCGCGGCCGCAGCCGGTGCGCGGCGGGTCGACCACGACGATGTCGGGTCTCGCGCCGCCGCGCACCCACTCGGGCAGGAGCCGTTCCGCCTGCCCGACCTCAAAGCGAGCGTTCGTGATGCCGCTCGCACGGGCGTTGTCCCGGGCGTCTTCGACCGCCTCGGGGACGATCTCGATGCCGCGTACCTCACGGGCGAACGGGGCGAGCCACAGCCCGATCGTGCCCGTGCCGCAATAGGCATCGACAACGAGCTCGCGGCCGGTCAGCGCGGCCGCCTCCTTCACAACATCGTACAGCTTCACCGTCTGGACGGGGTTCAGCTGGAAGAAAGCCCGCGGCGACAAGGCGAAGCGCACATCGCCGAGCGTCTCGTTCAGCCGCTCGTCGCCCCAGAGGATGATCGTGCGCTCGCCAAAGACGAGCGGCGAGCGGCCGCTGTTGATATTTTGAGCGATCGTTGCCAGCTCGGGCAGGCGGGCGCGCAGCAGGCGGATGAGCCGATCCTTCTGCGGCAGCCGTTCGCCTGCCGTGACGAACGTCAGCTGCAGCTTCCCTTCCGCCCGGCCGATGCGGGCGACGACGGTGCGGATATCGCCTTGGCGCGTCCGCTCGTCGTAGATCGGCACATCCAGCTCGTGCAGCAGCCGCTTCACCTCATCCATGACCCGGTTCAGAGCCGGGTCGTGGATGGGACAGCCGCTGATATCGACGAGTCGGTGTGTGCCGGGCGAATATAGGCCGGCGAGCACCTTCGAGCCGGTCCGGCCGAGCTGCAGCTGCGCCTTGTTGCGGTAGCCCCACGGCTCGTCCATGCCGAGAATTGGCCGAATCGGCGCGTCTTCCAGGCCCGCATAGCGGCGGAACGCTTCCCGCACCAGCTCTTCCTTGGCAGCGAGCTGGGCAGGGTAGGCCATATGCTGCAGCTGGCAGCCGCCGCAGGAGGCGTACACTGGACAGGCGGGCTCTTGCCGATGCGGAGACGGCTTCTCGATCTCTGCGAGGCGGGCGTTAATATAGCCGGGCTCGGCCTTGATGACGTCCGCCTTCACGACCTCGTCCGGCAGCGCGCCGTCTACGAACACTGCCTTGCGCTTGAAGTAGCCGACGCCTTCGCCGTTAATGCCGATGCGCTTGATCGTCACGACGATGCGCTGGCCGGGCCGGACTTCGTCGGCTGCGGGCGAAGCGACGGCTGCGCGCAGGCCGTTCCCGCTGTCGCCGGGAGGCCGGGAACGCTTATCGCCGCTTCGGCGCTGGCCTGCCGGAGGCGTCGCGTTCCGGCCGTGCGGCTGCGCGCCGGGCTTGCCGGGCGGGACAGGCGGCCGTCCCGCGCGGCCGCTTCCCGGCTGAGCCTCCGGCGAAGGCGTCCCTGCGCCGCCGCGAAGCGCCTTGGCCGCGGCTGTAGCCGCCGCACCGTACCCGCGCTGCGGGCTGCGCTTCTCCGCCGCGGCACCGTTCGGCGCGCCGGGCTGCTTCGCGCCGTCGGCTGTTCGCCCCGGCCGCCGCCGCTCCTGAGCCTCCGCTGAAAGCCGGCCTGCATCGCTCCGGCGCTCTTTCGCTCCGGCAACGGCCGTCCCGCCGCGCTCGTACCCGTCTCCCTTGCCTGCGCCGAACGGCTGCGCACCAGGCTGCACGACACCTGGGGGTCCATGTCCATCCGAGCTTCGCTCACTCCGTACACGCTCTCGGCGAGCTGTATCGCGAACACTTCCCGTTTCGCCTTTTGCCGCGCCTTGCTTGTTCCTGTCATCCGTCATTTGTTGTCGCTCCGTTTCTATAGTTAGCCGCCGATGACGAGCGATTCCTTTCGTTATCGGTCGTCACCTTCGGTGTTGCAAAATTCGCCGGAGGGCTCCGTCCAATTTTTCAAGATAGCCCCCCCATGCCGCTGGCGCAGCACCATCAGATGGTGAAAATGGGCAGCGGGCCCGGGGCTATTTCCACGAGAGCCAGCAAATGTTGTATTTTGTACAACAAAAATGGGGGGATAACCCCTATTTGCGGCTCAATGTTGTAAAAAGTGCAACAATT
>NZ_KB905610.1 GCF_000380965.1 Paenibacillus ginsengihumi DSM 21568
AACTCAACTTTCGCACCTAGAAAATCAATGTAAAACCAATTGTGGAGCGGGCTTAGGGTCTGCTGATTAGCCAGCTTGCCAAAATAGAAAAACACCGCTTCGTTTGGTAAAGTGAGAGTAACGACTTCCACTACCAGACAGAAGAGGTGTCTTCCATCATGATAGATCATCAGCCCGACCTGAATCAACTGCCTAACGAATTAAAGCCCGCTTTTCAAGAACTGAAAGTGATGAAACATCTTCAACAAGCCGGATTCCGTAAGCGTTTTGGCTTTAGCTGTGCTCGGCTGTTTCAACTCGTCTTTGTCCTTCTGTTTCACCAGAAGAATTGGTTTCGACTGCTTGAGAGCAGCAAGGGCGACTCCTTTCCCGGCAAGGATGCCGTCTATCGTTTCCTCAACCATGCAGGCTTTGCCTGGCGTCGTTTTCTGACGTCGCTCAGCATCGCAACAGTGCAGAAGGTCAACGTTCTTACGTCGGCAAATCGGGACACCGTCTTCATCGTTGACGATTCGATGTTCGAGCGCAACCGCAGCAAAGCCGTCGAGTTGCTGGCCAGATTCAAAGATCATGCTACCGGCGCTTATTACAAGGGCTTTCGCATGCTCACCATGGGATGGTCCGACGGCCATACTTTCCTGCCGCTGGACTTCGCGCTGCTCAGTTCCAGCAAATCTGCCATTAACGGCATGAGTGAGAAGATCGACAAACGGACGAACGGCTATAAGCGACGTCAAGAAGCACTCTTGTCGGCTCCGCAAGTGATTGTTTCGATGTTGGATCGCGCGCTTGCCGCGGGAGCCACGGCCTCCTATGTCTTGATGGACAGTTGGTTCACGCACGCCCCCCTCATTGGGGAAATCATATCCCGTGGGCTCCATGTGATCGGCATGATCAAGAACGACAATAAGCGTTTCCTTGTTCAAGGCCGGAAGCTGTCGTTAAAAGAACTATATGCGGCAGCGTCTCCGGTGCAAAGCAAGAAACGAGGCATCCTTCGTTCGATTCGAACCGAGCTTGCCTCCGGCATACCGGTTCACGTAGTATTCGTCCGTCATCGCACGAAGAAGAACGAATGGCTCGCAGTGCTGACGACGGATCTTTCCCTCTCCGTGGAGGACGTCATTCGTATTTATGCGATCCGCTGGGACATTGAGGTCTTCTTCAAGTGCACCAAGTCGCTGCTTCGTTTGCAGAAGGAGTTTCAAGGCCGCTCCTATGATTTGCTGATTAGCCATACGACCATTGTGTTTTCCCGTTATATTCTGCTGGCCTGGCAGCATCGGCAAAGTACGGATGCCCGCTCGTTCGGCGGCCTGTTTTATGTGTTGTGCGACGAAGTTGGCACGTTGGACTGGGCGATCGCCTTGCAGCAACTGCTCGATCTGATCAACGAAATCGCAACAAAAGCAGGAAAAAAGCTTTCGACTCTGATTCAACGTCAACTCCAGCAATGGATTGCTGCTTTGCCCAACTACATCAAGGCTTGTTTGCCGATTTCATACTGCGAAAGTTGAGTTCATAAGCCTTTACTTTATAAAACTCAGAGCGACAAATTTGCTCGAAAATGATGAAGTTACGTATCGATGAATTGATAAATACCAACTTTGACTTTTTAGTAGTGAGAATCTGTTCGCTTCCACATTTCACATAAATGTAGGTGTCCACATCGGCGAATTTTCCGATAATGATATATTTTTCATTTTCAATGACTGTTTCTTCAAATCCATTCCCTTCATAAAATATGTAGTAAATACCATTTTGTTTTAGTATCTCTTCATTTGGCAAACCAACCTCTAATAAAAAAGAAATCGTGTTTTCTGACAGAGTAAATTTTCGCAGCTCCCTTTCGTTGTATTTAATAAACTTACGTTCCCAAAAGTGCACGATATCTTCATTGGATATGAACAATTTTTTCACCCCTTGCGTATTGAAACGGCGGGAATCAATCGAAGAAAGATTCATCCGCGACATCCCTTGCCGAGTCGAGCTTGATCAGCAGTGGTACGTGATTATGAGAGATGTCAGGTTTAATCTGCGAGAGAGGGATCGGTATCGGATTCGTTATGGCTAATAGAAGGGGGAAGCCGGTTCATTGGCTTCCCCCTTCTAACCCTCCATATCCAGTCAAATTTCCCGGCAGCATCCGGACAGACAGCATACGTCGTCATCCTTCGGACATGATGTGTTAGCAGTAACACTCCCAGTCAAATGACAGCACAAGAAAACCCTATCGCAGAAGGAATGTAGTAAATCAACATTGAACTTTATTTAAGAAACAATAACATTGATGCCCCGCTCTCGGAGCTTATCCAGTTCTTCCGCAGGTGTACTGCGATCTGTGATGATCGTGTGAATTTGATCGACGTTCACAATTCGGTAAAAAGCCACTTTATTAAATTTACTATGGTCTACCAAGAGTACCACATGCTTCGAATTTTCGATCAGCTTACGAACGACCCTGGCTTCCTCCATGCTTGGCGTGGTTAGTCCATGCTCAATGCTAAGACCGTTGGTTCCAATGAAACAATATTCGCAGTAAACGCCATCAAGAGCATTTTCGGCGGTTTCCCCGATTAAGGCAAACGTGTTCGGGCGGATATGGCCACCGGTCAAAAATACCGTGCTATCACTTAAGCCCATGAGATCGTTCGCCACGTTTAATGCATTTGTAACGACGGTAAGTCCAGTACGATCTTTGATTATTTTAGTAAGGTGACTGATCGTTGTTCCTGTGGACAAAGCAATGGTCATGCCATTTTTGATCATCTTAGCTGCTTCGGAGGCGATCGCCTCCTTCTCATCCGATAGCTGGTCTTCTTTTTCCAGGAATGAAGGTTCAGCAAATAATTGTTCGTTGAGAATGGCACCGCCATGACTCCGAATCAATAACTTATCCCGTTCAAGCTTCTCCAAATCTTTCCGAATGGTGACTTCCGAAACATGCAGCGCATTGCTTAAAAATAAAACATCCACACTCTTGTGCAATTTTAAATAATCTATAATGAATTGGTGCCTTTCGATACTTCGCATTCTGCGTTGGCTTTGAGCCTCTTCCATTCAGGTTCCCTCTCAATGAATAAAAATTAGTTTCGTTTAATTGTGAATCATTTCGTTTATTATAGTATATTCAACTTTCGTTGTTATATCAAATGGAAAAGTTCATTGAGAGGCAAGCCGCGAAAAGGCCGTCAACACCGATAACGAGCGATTGCTTCGTCATTGATTTGTAAAAATAATTTTCCCTTTAACAGCATTCGGCTTTCGATATAATTCAAAAGCCTGCTCCACATCTTGCAAAGGAAACTTTTTATAAATAAGCTCATGAAGATTCAATCTACCCTCTTTAAGAAAATGAAGCGTAAGTTCCCACTCTGCCCCGGGAAATGGAGCGCTGTATGACATCCACGACCCGGTTAGCGTAAACTCCTTCCGGTTCATTAGCTCAAATTGCTTATGCGAAAATGTAACATCCCGAACGGGAGTCCCAATAAAGCATACTTTCGCTTTATTCGCGGCGAGCTCGAAACTCAACTTCATCGTTGCATCCGAGCCGGCTGTTTCCATAACAATTCCAAAACCTTTGTTCCCCGTTATGCCTTTCCAAGCCTCTTCAAAGCCAACCTCATTCGTATTTATCGTATAATCGGCGCCCAGAAGCCTTGCTGTCTTTAATCTTGCTTGGTCAATATCGAATACCGTCACATCCTGAGCACCAAGGATTTTAGCCCATTGGAGTGTCAGCAGCCCGATATTGCCGCCTCCTAGAATAGCGACATGTTCGCCCCCCTGAAACTGGATTAATCTCAGAGCGTGAAGAGCAACTGCCGAAGGCTCAACAAGGGAAGCTTCTTCAAAGCTTATACTCTCATCGAGAGGAATGGCATTGACCTCCGGAATCGCTACATACTCTGCCCAACTGCCGTTCACTCTGGAACCAATAAAAGAATAAAATTTACATTGAGCAAAGTTTCCGGCAAGACAATCGTGGCACTCATTGCAAGGCTTCAAGGGTACCCCTGCAACACGATCGCCTACCTTCAGCTTAACAACGGCACTTCCTATTTTCTCAACCACCCCGGAAAATTCGTGACCAAGAACGATCGGGTAATGATGAGCCGCATCGCCAAATACTCTTGGCAAGTCTGAACCGCAAATTCCGGTCGCTTTCACCTTCACTAATACTTCATTTGGCTTTAATTCCGGAATTTCTGTCTCATCAATCCGTATGTCATTTTTCGCATATAGCACTGCTGCTTTCACTCTGCTCACCATCCCATTTTCGGAAATACATCCTTGAGTTTATTGTAGGTTTCCAGATATACGTCAAATACATGTTGATATACTTGCCTATTTGCTTTATCAGGGAATTGTTGCCGCTGAATCCTCACTGTCCTTGACACCGCATCTTCAAAGCTGCGATAGCTGCCAGTGCCAACTCCAGCCAAAATGGCCGCCCCTAATGTCGCCGCTGCATCAGAAGAAGGGATTTTAAAGACCTTATCTGTTATATCTGCCTTGATTTGAGTCCATACCAAGCTGTTTGCTGCTCCGCCGACACTGTGCAGTGCATGAATTGGAACCCCGCTTTGCTCTGCTGTCGCTAAATTATGCTGAAGAGCTAACGCACAGCCCTCCATGATCGCCCGTATCATATGCCCCTTCGTCTTGTCAAAAGACAAGCCCATGAATACCCCTTTAGCATTCGGGTCCCAGATCGGAGACCGCTCTCCGGCCATATACGGAAGGAAAATCAGTCCATCGCTCCCGGCCCTAACCTTTGAGGCCAGCTCGCCCGCTTGTTCGAAAAAATCCGCAGCAGACTCGCCGGCGAACTCTCGCTTCAACCAATTTAAGCTGCCACCGCCAACCGTGCCTCCTTGCAATAGCCATTTGCTCTGGACAACATGGCAGCTTAAGATCAGCTTCTCATGTTTAAGCGGACGATTCATTACGATACTCATGCCACCGGCCTGCCCGCCTTGTTCTTGGACTTCCCCCGCATGGATTGCACCGGCTCCCAAGGTGGCGCAAGCCGCGTCCAGCCCCCCTGCTACAACAGGGGTCCCGACGGCAAGTCCTGTCTCGTTCGATGCGCGAGGGGTTACGCCTCCAACGACAGCACTACATTCGTAGATATCCGGAAGTGTTTCCGGTACAATGCCGATTTTCTCAGCGATGTTATAGTTCCAAGTGGCTGATTCGATATCAAAGGCATGCAAACCATTTCCTTGCGATTTATCTTGCGAATACACTTCCGTCAATTTATAGACCACATAACTATTGCATTGCAACCATTTATAAACCTGTCTGAAAAGATCAGGTTCATGTTCCCGAATCCAGGCGATTTTCCCCGTGACGTAGGAAGGAGCCAGCGGATTGCCAGACACTTCAAACAATGTTTCCTGCCCTATGGCTTGACTTAGCCTTTCACACTGATCAACGGTCCGGCGATCCAACCAGATCATGGCATTGCCCAATGCCTTTCCTTGAACATTCATCGGAATCGCCGCACCGCTTTGACCATCAACCCCAACCCCCTGAATATGGCGGGGATCAATACCAGTGCGATGGAACATGTCACGCAAGTTCTCGCATACGGCACGCCACCAGTCCTCCGGATTTTGCTCCGCGCATCCCGCATACGGATAATGGGTCGGATATGGCCTGGTGCCTTGAAATAAAATGTCCCCATCAAGTGTAAACAAGGCGACTTTACAGCCGGAGGTACCGATATCGATTCCGACCAAGTAGGGTTTGGACATGTTATTCCCTAACCTTTCTGTCTATGCTTTGTTAGTACAACCGCAAAGGGTCATTTTCTCGATCGCAAGCGCTTTGACAATTTCTTTTGCGCCTGCCATATACGAACGCGGGTCCAATTCGTCAGGACGTTCCGCAAAGCTTCGCTGCAGTGCAAGGGAGAACGCATTCTTAATCTCTGTCGCCACATTCATTTTTGCCATCCCCAAGGATACGCAACGCTTTACATGATCTCCTGGAATACCCGAACCGCCGTGCAGCACAAGCGGCACATCGACCCGAGCAGCGATTTGTTGAATGCGGTCAAAATCAATCTTCGGTTCCCCTTTGTAAATGCCGTGCGCTGTTCCGATGGCAGGCGCCAATGTTGTCACGCCCGTCAATTCAACAAAACGCTGACATTCTTCCGGATCAGCCAAAGCCGCCGCATCTTCGTCTACATGTATATCATCTTCAACGCCGCCAACCTTGCCCAACTCCGCCTCCACATTCACATTCAGAGCACGGGCAACTTCGACAACCTTCTTTGTCATCTCCACATTTCTTTCAAACGGATGCATCGATTGATCGATCATCACAGAAGTATAACCAGCATGCATACACTTTAAAATCAAGTCAAAATCCTGACAATGATCCAAGTGCAAAGCAATAGGCACACTTGCTCTTTTCGCAGCTGCCTTGGCTGCCCCAACAATGTAGTCGATTCCCAGATGTTTTACAGTCCCCACCGTCGTTTGTAAAATAAGAGGCGAGCGGCTCTCCTCCGCAGCTTCTGCAACGGCTTGCAGCATTTCTAAGGTATGCACATTAAACGCTGCTACCCCGTAACCTTCTTTTCTTGCCTCTACCAATAAAGGGGTGGATGAAATCAATGTCATGGTTACTCCTACCTTTCATTCTTGGATCTAGCCCAGTTCATTAAGACAGTCGCACGATACCTTTGATCAATTGCTGGTCCAGCCTTCCTTCGAGTACATCCTTCACCTCTTCCAGGGTAATCTCCGTCAAGAGCGACTCCAACTGCAATTGCCCCGATTCGATCAATCGAATGGCTCTTACTTGTGTGTCAGGATAAGTAAATGACCCGATAAGCTTTAATTCTTTACGGAACAGCTCAAATGGCTCGATCGGAACCTGCTTTCCTTTCGGGTAAGCGGCAAAGAGAAGAATGCTTCCGCCGGGCTTGGTCGCTTTGGCGCATTGTGATAGGACATCTCCGGCTCCCGCACAATCCACGGTAACATCGAGGTCAACCAGTGCCGCCAGCTTATGCTTCTCGCTGATCGGATCTATGCAGACGAATCCCAGCTTCTCAGCGGCTTTTCGTTTATTCTCTTGAGGCTCGACAAGAATCACTTCACTGGCTCCCTCGAGCTTCATGATCTGCAGCATGAGCTGCCCAATAAAGCCGCCGCCAAACACCGCACCGCGATACCCCGCCTTAACTTGAAGCCGGTCTAATCCATGCAACACGCAAGAGATCGGTTCAGCGAGGCAAGCAGCTGCCGGATTCGTCGCAGGCGACATCTTGTAAACAAGCTGTTCGGGAACCGTGCAGTATGCAGCAAGACCTCCATTCAAATCAACACCGAGGGCCGCCATTTGGCTGCACAAATGCGGTACGCCTTCCAAGCATGAAGTACAGCGGCCGCACCAAATATTCGGATTAACGGAAACGAAGTCGCCCACCTTTGTATGACTTACTTCTTGGCCGATCTCCTCCACAATGCCCGCGAATTCGTGTCCGATCGTTACTGGGAAGGTCGCCGGATATGAGCCTTTGTATATGTGACGGTCCGTACCGCAAATGCCGCAATACAACACTTTCACCAGCACATCTCGGTCGCCCGGAGCTGGTCGTTCTTTATATTGAAGCTCTATTTGGCCGGGTGCCTGGAGTATCAAGGCTGCGAACGATTCCTTATTCATTTTACGCCTCCCATGGTCATGCCTTGTACCAAGTATTTTTGAATACAGATGCCGAATACAATGACGGGAAGAACAATCATGGTCCCTGCAGCGGCCACTTCTCCCCAGCGGATGCCTTCAAATGTAATGAAGCTGGTAATGGCTACGGTCGCAGTCTTGGTTTTATCCCCTGTCAGGATGAGGGAGTACAAGAACTCATTCCATGACATGATAAAAGAAAAAATACTTGCAGCCGCAATGCCGGGAGCCGACAAAGGAATGGTTACCTTAATAAAGGCCATCAAACGGGAGAAACCATCAATTCTAGCTGCATCCTCGATATCGACCGAAATACTCTCAAAATAACTGCGCATCATCCACAAAATAAACGACAAGCTGAATGTCATATAGATGATCACTAGTCCAACCGTGGTATCCAGCAAGTGAAGCTCCTTGTACACCAGAAAGAACGGGAGAATGACCATGATCGGTGGTGCCATACGTGTAGACAGCACCCAAAATGCGAAGTCCTCTTTCTTCCTCATCGGGAACCTCGCCAGAGCGTAGGCTGCGGGAATTCCGATCAGCAAGCTGAAGAAGGTGCTTAACAAGCCTACCTTTAAACTGTTGGCATAGTAATGGAGAAAGGACCCGTCCTCCAGGACTTTCGCGTAGTTAACAAACGTCGGTGAAAAAATAAACTTGGGCGGCAGACTAAAAGCATCTACCCTTGTTTTCAAAGAGGTCATGACAAGCCACATCAACGGAAAAACAAAAGCGGCGATCATCAACCATAGCACTGCGTTAAAAAGAATCTCATGAGGTTTCCTGGGCATGACGATCACCCCTTTCTGGCAAAATGAATGACGAATTTGGAGATGGCTATAATCATGAAAAGCATAGTTAATCCGATGGATGCTGCGTAACCTACGTTCATAAAATTAAAGCCGGTCAAATAGCCGAACATATTTAACGTTTCCGTTGCTGTGCCAGGTCCACCTTTTGTCATCACGTAGATCGTATCGAACCAGCGGAACAAATCCATAAACCGGAAAACGAACGCTATCACAAGATAAGGTTGAATTAGCGGAAGAGTTAAATGTATGAACTTCTGAATGGCAGATGCGCCCTCTACCGTTGCCGCTTCATAGGGCTCTTCAGGCAAGGATTGAAGTCCTGCAAGTACAACCAGAGCTACGAATGGAGTCCATTCCCACACATCAACCGCAATGACAGCCCAGATAGCCGTATCTTCTCCCGCTAACCATGCTTGCGGGGCGAATCCTAATTGTCCAAGGGCATAATTGATAATCCCAAATTGGGGATCAAACATCATGACCCATATGAGACCGACAACAACCGGCGTTGTGATGGTTGGCAACAAAAACAATGTCTTCGCGAGTCCGCTGCCCCCAAATTTTCTAGACATCAGAAGGGCCAGCAATACACCCAAAATCATTTCGATAATTAATGAAGACAGCATGAACACAAAGGTTGTTTTTAATGAGCCCCAAAATCTTGAATCTTGAAGCATAAACCAATAATTGCCGATGCCATTGAAATGTCGGTTATAAGGCTCGGATAGCAAGAAACGCTGTGTACTTGTGAACAAAGCATATAGCGTCGGAAACACAGTTACGGACATTAGAAAAACAAATATTGGGGCTACCAATAGCTTAGGTGCGGAGTCTGTTTCCAATTGAAATAATAATTTTACCCGATTCCTTGTTAACCTCATTCAGATTGAACCTCCATCGTAACGGACGGTTCATGAAGGAACCGTCCGCCGAGTCCTTGCTTTAATTAAAATATTGTTCGATATCTTTTTGCGCGGCATCTAAAGCTTCTTTTGCGCTTCGGTTAGCGAGTACCTCGCTTACAGCAATGCCTAAACGGTCACCCATACGCTTCCACTCTTTAATACGCGGGCGGTAATCCGGGTCAGCCTTATCCATGCTGCTAACCGTTACGTCAATCCAACCTGGGTAATTGTATTTGTTTTTAAACTCTTGGTCTTCCCATACAGCTTTGCGGGTAACATCACCCCGCATGCCATCAAGCGCCGTTTTCAACTGGATGTCCTTGCTTGTCGCCCAAGCTATAAATTGGAATGCGGCTTCCTGTTTCTTGGAGCCTTTTGGAATAATCAGACCTGCAGTATAGACACTTGGAGAACTGCCGGCTGGGCCGCTTGGCACTTCCGCATATCCTATTTTACCTACGACTTTGGAGTTCTCGGGATTTTCAAGGCGGGGCGCGAAATTGGTGGCATCAATCGCCATTGCTACCGTACCTTGCTGGACAGCCAGCTGAACTTGGTCCCAACTGAAGTTGGCGCCGCCCTGAGGCGCGTAATTTTTCACGAGATCCGCATATACTTCCGTAGCCTTAATCGCTTCCGGGCTATTGAGCACCGGCTTTCCGTCTTGCAGCCACTTGCCGCCGTAAGCATTATAGAATCCGGCCCAAATATAAATGTTCATCCCTTCGCCGCGCATGCCACGCAAGGCAATACCGTACTTCCCCTCTTTTGTGAGCGCTTTCGCTGTGGCGACAAGTTCATCCATTGTTTTGGGTGGACCTTGAATACCTGCTTGTTCGAACATTTCCTTGTTATACATCAGCATGGTGCTTTCGCCGTAGAAAGGAAGACCGTAAATTCGGTTCTCCAGTTTAAACGCGCTTGAGAAGCCTTCAAGGAAATCCTTATATTGAACCTTCTCTTCATTGTTTGCAATGAATTCATCCAACGGGGCTATCCAATCGGCTTTTGCGTACTGGGTTGTAAACATCATATCCATCATGACAACATCATACTGATCGGAATTGTGAGCAAGTGCCAACTCCGTCTTTGCGTGAAGTTCCTCTTGCGGGAGAATGTCGAATTTCACTTTAATCCCTGTTTGTTTTTCAAACTCAGGCAACATCGTTTTAATCGCATCTACGGCAGTATGCTGCTGCATCGCGGCCGTGATCGTTACTGCATCCTTGTTTGCTTTCCCTTTGTTATCTGCTGTTCCAACGTTTGTACTTGACGAACAAGCCGTGAGCAAAGCGGAAAGGACCATTAAACCGGATAATGCCACTGCTGAATTTCTTGTCCGATAATCGACCATACTGTAGCTTCCCCCTAAAGTTTTGTAAGTGACAAAATAATGCGACAACACCGACAACTTTTGACTTTAACCCTCACCTCCCTCAAAAATTAAGAACAATCAAGCTAACAGAGTCACTTTAACATCATGAAACAATGCTTTCGCCTTGGTTGGTTCGACATGACCGGCAATAGGAAATAAAGCGTTCGAAGCGGCGACCGCCGTCCCCCATGCAATCGCCTCTATAATTTGAGAGTCAGAGACTGCACCTTCAATGGCTTCCAGTTTATGAGCTACGCCGCCTACCAGCGCATCTCCACATCCAACCGTATTCACAACCTGGACGGCTGGAGGGCTAACATGCCAGGCCGAGCTTTTCGTTACAACAATAGCTCCGTCCTTATCTAAAGAAACAACGACCACTTGGACACCTCGTTGAATCATGCACCTGGCTGCAGCCACTACACTTTCCATTGTTTCCAATTGGACTTGGGCCCATTGAGTCAACTCATCACGGTTGGGCTTACAAAGAAAGGGAGCGCTTTCAATTCCGCGAGATAGAGCAGAACCACTTGTGTCCAATACGGTTTTTGCACCGGCATCCTTTGCCAGCGTTATCAAATCAGCATACGCATACTCCGGAAGTCCTCTTGGCAAACTGCCCGAAAAACAGACAACACTGCTTTTAGCTGCACATTGAGCAATCTTCACTTTCATGGCTTCCCATTCATCCATGCTGATCACCGGACCGGGTTCCAGGATCTCGGTCTGAGTCCGATTCGCCACATCTATTATATTAAAGGTTTCTCTAGTCGAACCGGAAACCCAAACCGGATCACTCGCGATGTCCCTATTCAATAATTCATGATGCACAAAAGTTCCCGTATCACCGCCCAGAAATCCGGAGGATATGACTTTAGATCCAAGCAGTCGCGCTACCTTTGCGACATTATTCCCTTTGCCTCCGGGCTCCGATTTTACTTCTCTAACTCTGTTAACTTTCTCTAATTGAAATCCGTCAATGTAGTGAACTTTATCTACAGCAGCATTTAGAGTAACTGATGTAATCACTAACTCTCCCCCATGCATAATAATAACCAGACATAACGCAATTTTCCAAAACAAAAATATTTTCATTTCGTTTCGTTTTACTCCATATTATCCCTGTTACGAAACTTTGTCAATTGCTTTTTTAAAATATCTAGCAAATAATTTGAGATAAATTGTATTTTATATTTCGTTATATTTCGATTGTCTTTGTTTTAACTTTCGTTTTCGAGTTTTCCTGTGTTAATTTGCTCCATTTCATAATAATTGAAGCGATGATAAGTTTTGTTTTTTTGTCTTTAGCTGAAAATAGAAGAACGCCTTACGGCGTCCTTGTAAAAAAATCTATGGCGCTTAACGATACGGCGTGCCCTGGGAGAGGAAAGGACATAGAGCTCCTGCCGCCCCCCTTTTTTTCCACGCCCCCCTGCGCTGATGCCCGCTGCCCTCTCTGGCGGAGCGATTAGACGAGCAGTGACAGCCATTCTCCGCGATCGATCGGCCCGAAGTAATACGTCAGATCGACGTCCTCGAGCGCCTTGTCGATCGCATTGCGGTCGTACCGGACGCCGATAAGCTTGTCCGTCACTTCCGATACTTCGCCGCGGCCGAAGAAGTCGCCGTAGATGGTCACTGCGCGAATCTCGCCCTTATCGACGTTCAGGCGGACATCGAACGTGCCGACCCCTTCGACCCGTTTCGTCTGCCGCATGTTAAAGGCGGGGGACAAGCCGTAGTTCCAGTCCCAGCAGCGATAACGGCTGTCGGCCAGCTCCCGCACGGCCTTTCGGTCGTCGTCGCTCAGCCGGTATTCGGGGATCTCCGCGCCGCCGAAGATCGACCTCTGCAGGAAAGCCTTGAACGCTTCGATCGTCATCGGCTCCTTCAGGAATTCGGAGATGTTGGCGACGCGGCTGCGCACCGACTTCGTCGCTTTCGATTCGAACTTCAGCGGATTCGCCTTGAGGGCCGAAGCGACGTTCTCCATGCGGGAGTCGAACAGCAGCGTGCCGTGGGTGAACATCCGCCCTTTCGTCGCGAACTGGGCGTTGCCCGATATTTTGCGGTCGCCGACCTGAATGTCGTTGCGGCCGCTCAGCTCGGCCTCGACGCCGAGGCGCCGGAGCGCTTCGACGACGGGGGCGGTAAACCGGCGGAAGTTATGGAACGATTGCCCGTCGTCCCTGGTAATAAAACTGTAATTCAGATTCCCCAGGTCGTGATAGACGGCTCCGCCGCCTGACAGCCGGCGAACGACGTGAATGCCGTGCTCGCGAACGTAGTCGGCGTTGATCTCTTCCGCGGTATTTTGGTTTTTGCCGATGATGATGGAGGGCTCGTTAATGTAGAAAAGCAAATAGTCTTCTTCCGCCGGCAGCTTGCGCAAAATATATTCTTCCAGCGCCAGATTCAGGGCGGGGTCGTGAACGTTGCCGTTGTCGATAAACAGCATGATGATGGCCTCCTGTCCGTCAAATTTCGCCTTGCGGCTTTTAGCCTTTATTGTACATGAGGCTGACCTTGAGAACAAACGGGCGGAAAATGGGCTGCGTATCAGCTGCTTGCAGCTGGCAAGGCCGCACCGATCACGCCCGCCAAAACTTATGGCATAACCCCTCATCTTCAAAAAATAGTATAAGCAGTTAATCCCTGATTGTTCCGTTCGGCGAAGCGTGCGGCCGCTGCCGCTTTGCAGCGGGGAATAGTCATCACTTGCGCTCGTTGTCATCCGTTGATTTGTTGATGAACCGGGGCTTAAGGGGGTGCCTGGCGGCCGAATATTTTGTTATGATGAAATGGATCAGATACTTCTCCGAATAAAAGGTGAGAACAAGATGCTGCCGCCCAATAATAAGTTATGGTATGGAAAACCGTCAGATCCGTTTCATATCGAATTCTCGAATCGGACCGGACATGTCACCATGAATCGTTATCATATCCATCATCACTATGAAGTGATGTACTTGTTCTCAGGGGTTCGCGGTTTTTTCATTAAAGACCGGTCGTACACGGTTCGCCAAGGCGACCTGGTGATCATCGATGCCAACGAAATTCACAAATCGTTCGACATCGGCATTCCCGATTATGAGAGAGCCGTCGCCTATTATGACGCCCACTATTTCGAAAGCTTTGCGAGGGAGGATGCGGAGCGGCTGCTCGCTCCGTTCAAAGGCCATCCGATTCTTCATTTGTCGATTCAGGAAAGCGTAATCATCGAGGATGTGCTGAAGGAATTCGCGGAGGAAATCACGCGGAAGCCGCCCGCCTACGAGCTGCGCCTTAAGCAGTTGTCCGCAGAGCTGCTGCTGCTTATGTTCCGGTTCATTGAGAAGCGCAAGCCCGCTCCGGTCGAGCAGGATTCCCCGATCAAGCGCAAGATGATCGAGATCGTCCAATATATTAACGGGCATTATCCGCAGCCGCTTCATTTGACGGCGGTATCCAAGCAGTTCTACATCAGCCCCAGTTACTTGAGCAAAATGTTCAAAGAGGCAACGGGCTTCTTCTTTACGGAATATGTGAATATCGTCCGGGTCAAGGAAGCGCAGCGCCTGCTGCGCGAGACGGACATGAAAATCATCGACATCTCGGCAGCCGTCGGCTTCGGCAACGTGTCCCACTTCGGCAAAGTGTTCAAGCATGTCGCTTCCGTATCGCCGCGCGACTATCGGCAATATTATCGGTAACGGCCGGCCCGATCTAACGTTAAACGAAAAAACGCCTTGCGGCGTTTTTTGCGATGATTGATGCGCTTTGCGTGATGAGGGCTGGTCTAAGAGCGTTGTTTACCCATAAATCGAGGCGCCTTCTGCGCGGAATTGGCTCGCCTTTTCCTTCATGCCGGCCTCCAGCGCTTCCTGCTCGTTCAGCCCCTTGGCTGCCGCGTATTCGCGAATGTCCTGCGTAATCCGCATGCTGCAAAACTTCGGCCCGCACATGGAGCAGAAATGGGCGGACTTGGCCGCTTCCGCCGGAAGCGTCTCGTCATGGTACGCCATCGCCCGCTCCGGGTCCAGCGACAGATGAAATTGATCGCGCCAGCGAAATTCAAACCGCGCTTTGGATAGTGCGTCGTCCCGCTGCTTGGCCCGGGGATGGCCTTTGGCCAAATCGGCGGCGTGAGCGGCGATTTTGTAGGCGATAACGCCTTCCCGGACATCCTCTTTGCCGGGCAGGCCAAGATGCTCCTTCAGCGTGACATAGCATAACATCGCCGTGCCGAACCAGCCGATCATCGCCGCTCCGATCGCCGACGTAATATGATCGTATCCCGGCGCAATATCGGTTGTCAGCGGACCCAGCGTGTAAAACGGCGCTTCGCCGCAGACCGCCATCTGCCTGTCGACATTTTC
The DNA here is from genome assembly GCF_000380965.1 of Paenibacillus ginsengihumi DSM 21568. Lineage (GTDB taxonomy): Bacteria > Bacillota > Bacilli > Paenibacillales > NBRC-103111 > Paenibacillus_G > Paenibacillus_G ginsengihumi. The sequence goes on from NZ_KB905610.1 coordinate 15,167, forward strand.
CTTGATCATGTGCATCGGTACGTGTCCAGGCCCTTCGATCATTACCTGCACATCGTGCTTCCAGGCGATTTTGGTCAGTTCGCCAAGCGTATCCAACTCGGCGAACTGGGCCGCATCGTTGGCATCGGCAATCGAGCCGGGACGAAGACCGTCCCCCAGGGAAATGGCGACATCATAGGCTTTCAAGATTTCGCAGATCTCCTCGAAATGGGTGTACAGGAAGTTTTCTCGATGATGCGCAAGACACCATGCGGCCATAATCGACCCGCCGCGCGAGACGATCCCTGTCACCCGCTTCGCCGTAAGCGGCACATATCGCAGCAGCACCCCCGCGTGAATCGTAAAGTAGTCCACGCCTTGCTCGGCCTGTTCGATCAAGGTGTCGCGGAAGATGTCCCAGCTCAGCTCCTCCGCTGCGCCATTTACCTTTTCCAGCGCCTGGTAGATCGGAACCGTTCCGACCGGGACCGGCGAATTGCGAATAATCCACTCGCGCGTAGTATGAATATTTTTCCCGGTTGACAGGTCCATGACGGTGTCGGCGCCCCAACGGACCGCCCAGGTCATTTTCTCGACTTCCTCGTCGATGGACGAAGCAACGGCGGAATTGCCGATGTTGGCGTTGATTTTCACGTGAAAATGACGTCCGATAATCATCGGTTCGCTTTCGGGATGATTAATGTTAGCCGGAATGATCGCCCGCCCTGCCGCAACCTCAGCGCGGACAAATTCAGCGGACACGCCCTCCCGCAGCGCGATGAACTCCATCTCGGGCGTAATGATGCCTTTGCGGGCATAATGCATCTGGGTCACATTGCGTCCCGGCTTGGCCCGCAATGGCTGGCGCACGAGCCCTTCCGCCAGCGGTGCGCCTTGCGCTTTGGCTCGCTCGGCTGTTGCAAAACCGTTATCCTCCGGCTTCGGTGCCCGCCCGGAATACGCTTCCGTATCCCCCCGCTCATCGATCCAGCCACGGCGCAAAGGCGGTAGGCCACGCTCGACATCGATCCTGCAGTCGGGGTCCGTATATGGACCGCTGGAATCGTACACAAGCACGGGCTCATTCGGTTCGCGGGAATCTCCGCGCACCGTGTCGGCCAGCTCGATTCTCCGCATAGGGACGCGAATGTCCGGCCGGGAACCGGTCACATATACTTTTCGGCTGCCGGGTAAGGGGGTTGTCATCAAGCTCATCATTTGTACCTCCTGAAAAATATTGGAAATTCCACCAGAAGGCTATGAGATAGGAGCTGCTGCGCAGGGCAAGCCCAGGTACGCTTCGGGAAGCCAAAAAAGCCGCCCAGAGCGGACGGCTTCCATGGTTATCACAGCGGTTGAACGATACCGAAACAGCAGTGGCGTCATGAAACAAAGCCTCCGGGGGCTCGGCCGCAATCTCTGCTTGGTATGTTCTGCAAATGCTCTACCATTTCCACTTTCCTACGCTGGCATTATCCAGATCAGGTTCGAAGGGACCAAAGCCTGCTCGCTTTATCTCAGCCCTTGCGGGCGCCCCTAGTGGTTTCCTGCTTCGATTGTACTTGCTATGCGCCGGAAATGTCAACCATTGTAAATCGAATCGAGCTTATTGGCTGACATGCCTGTGTAATAAATATGAGGCACCGGAGGCGCGGACATGCCGTCTCCGAGATAATAGTCGGTCAAGTGAGACTGCAAGTACCCTTTTACCGTCATGCTATTGCGGTATAGCGGGTTTTGCGCGAGCGTGTAGATTCGGTGCTCTGTTGGCATGTTTGTCGTGAATATGATCAGCTTGTTGTACTCTTCATTCGCGAGAATCGCCTCTTCCCGCCAATCCCCAATCAGATCGCCATAAAACTTGGGAACTCCCCGCCAGCTGCCAACCCCGTAATTTCGGGGCGTTTCCAAACGCTCCACCGTTCCTGTTTGATAATTCCATTCTTCGATTTTCCCGTCGTTATAGCTTTCGCTCAATAAATCTCCGTCCCCCCAAAAATTAATGACAGGCCACGGATCTTTCTGCGACGGAATCAGCGTGTTCGTCGGGCCGTTGTAGATGCCTGAGAAAGACCACACTTCATAACCGGGATATCGCGGGTCAAGGTCGCCAACGTTGCCACGGCCGACATCGCCTGCCGGGGGCGCTGTCGTATGCTGCCAAATCATCGAACCGTCGGCAGCATCGTAATAATACTCCAATACGCCATAAGGGTTATTTTGTTGAATCCCGTATCCCTGAAGTCCGGGCCTGCCCGGGTCGAGCTTGCCGACGTAAAACCGGTCGCCATGAACGATATGGCTGCCGGTCAAGGAGTAGCGCAAAGTACCGTCGCCATTCAGCACGAAGCCGATATGGACGATCTCGTCCTTCCCGTCGCCGTCGACGTCCGCGAGCCGGATTTGGTGACCGTCAGCGAGGTTCTGCGTGCCGCGCAGCCATTTCCAATCCCGCACAAGGTTCCCGTCTTCCATATGATAGGCGGCAACAACCAGGTTAAAGGAGCCGTCGGCATTGGGGCTTCATCGTTTCGCGGGCGACGAGAAAATCGTATTCGCCATCGCCGTCGAAATCCCCAACCCATACATGATTGAAGCTGCCGCCATCGCGTAACGGAACGGTGTAATACGGCGCGTCCACGCTATTCGCCTGAAGCGTGAATGATCCGCTGGCCGCCTGCTCCTGGCCGCCTGACACCGGCTTTACGAAGTAAGTATTATCCTGCGTCAGATCAGCGGTCGTATCGGTAAAATTGGTGCCTCCGGTCAGCACCGAACTGTTCAATCGGACGGCCGGGCCTCCCGCTGCGGAGCGGTAAACGTTGAAGCCGATCCCTGAAGGATCGAGCGCCAGCAGACGCCAGCTGATAAAGACGTTGGAACCGTCTCGGACAGCTACGACTCCCCGGCCCAAATTTTCCATTTGCCTTGGCCCCGTCGCCGCGTCTGCCGAACCGGCAGGCCAACAAGCCGATGCAGCGACAACGGCAACCGCCACTGCTGCATGCAAGAACCTTTTCATGAATCGATGGCTGCATCTCATTAGCTTTCATCTCCTTTTTCAATGTTCGTCTCGGTTTGAAACTTACGGATATCCATATTCGGGAATGCGGATCACCTTTTCGCTTCCGCGATGTTCTTGTTCGCATTTTCGTCCGCCGTACGAATCGCCGTATTCATATCGGTTTCTCCCAGCGCCACTTTCGGAATCACGGCTCGAATCTCCGATTCCGCATTGCCGTCGTAGAGAGTTTTCATCGGAATGGGCGCCGGTTTTTGAGCGAATACGGCAGGCCAGTTTTTGTCTTTGTACGCACTATCCTGGGCAAAAGCATTCACGACCGTGTCCGTCGTCAAGGCGGGAACGTTGCCTTTCCGGGAGATCGCCAATTGAAATTCCTCAGAGATCAAGTATTTGATCACCTTCATGGCCGCTTCCTTGTTTTGGCTTGTTTTGGTGACACTGAAATAGACGGGGTAAGGCTGGCTTCCGATGCCTGGCAGCTCCTTAAGCTCGGGCATCGTTGCGATCTCCCAATTCAGACCGTCCATCTGGTCGGCGCTTGTAAACACCGTGCTGGTCAACCCGATATACATGGCCAAATTGCGGTCCTTGATAAAATTGCTTTTGGCAGGAAGCACGGCTCCGCGCTCGTTCCTCATGAACTCCTGATAGCCGTTCGCTGCAGCCGGCTTCACAAAGGCCGTATCGATCAGCTGCTTCCACAATTCGTTCGTGCTGAATGAAGGCTTTAGCGTATCGGGGTCCACTAATCCAAGGGAGTATTGATTCGTTCGGAGCAGGTGCCCGAGCTCGGCGTACAGGCCTACGATTTGCCGGCCGTTGTCGTTTCGGGTCAGCTGCTTGCCGAGCTCGATCAGCTCCTCCCAGGTCGCCCCGTCCCGCGGATAAGGAATGCCGAATTGATCGAACAGGTCCTTGTTATAGAGCAGAACCAGCTTCTCGTTCGTCACCGGTATGCCCCACATGCCGCCCCCGGAAATCTGCTTCATCCCTTCTACGGCCGCCGCATCCAGCAGGCTCAGATCGATATTTTCTTTCTTGATCATCCCGCTCATATCGAACTGCAGATCGTTTTTCACCATCGAGTTCATGAAATAGCCGATCGTATCGAAATTGATATCGATCGTTTGGCCGGCGGCGAACAGTTCGCTTTTGCTCGTTCCCTGCCCTGTCTCGATATAAGTGATTGTATAATGAGGGAATTTGCTGCGAATGGCGTTGCCGAATCTTTCGTCGAAGCTTTCCACGGAGTCGCCGCTATCGGAATGAATAACGAGTTCCGCCGGCTTATCCGCCTCGGACAAGCTTCCGCTGTCATCTTGCCCGGCCTTGTCGCTGCCGTTGCACCCTGTTGCCAGAACAGCGGCGAGCGCGGCGACGAGGATCGTCAAGCTCGTTTTTTCGCGATTCACTTTGTTCTCTCCTCAAAACCTTAAACTCGCGTTCCCGGCAATCCGGAAAACGCTTTCCTCTTGCAGCAATAAGACGTGATGAGTCTCCCCTTTCTACCTGCATCCGATCCAACGCTTTACGCCATCGCCGATCGCCCCCCACTATTTGGAATTAAGCGTTTACAATACGTAGACTACCAAACGTGCTGGAAAAATACCCCGCATATCTTATGCATTTATTGGAAAAATCCCGCATTTTTAGCGAGCATTTGCCGTCTCCCGAAGGTTAGGTCGTGCTTAACCTTTTTTCCGTTCGTTCATGGCAGCCAAAAAAATAACCCGGCCGCATTTCGCTGCGACCGGGTAACCGCTGCTTATTCGCGATTCGTGCACCAAGCTTGGGATGATGCGTCTTGCCAGCTTAAGCGAAGCCAGCCTTCTTGAGATTCTCGAAGCTGATTCTCAAGCTATCGAAGGCATCGGTAGGACCGGCGTCGCGTTCGACCAAATACCATTGGACGCCCGCTTCCTCGCAGGCGCGGAAGATGGCCGGCCAGTCGAGGTTACCTTCCATAATCTCGGTCATAATCTGCTTCTCGTCAATGATCGTCATATCCTTTAAATGAATGGCTTCGATTCTTCCCGCCAGCTTGCGAATCCATGCGGCCGGATCGGCTCCCCCCGCCTGTACCCAGTAAGTGTCCAGGGTGAACAGGAATGTATCCGGGTTCGTGGCCTCCGCAATAATATCCAGACCCAGCTTGCCGTCATACTTTTGAAATTCAAAATGATGATTATGATAGCTGAACTTCAGACCGTTTTTGCCCAGCTCATCGGCAATTTCCGCAAATTGCTTGGCAAACGCATAATACCCTTCGGCATTGCGATACGAGGAAGGCAGGCCGCCAAGTCCCGCCAGGCGGCAGCCGAGGGTATGGTGATCCTTGATGACTCCGTCCAGATCCTCCGTAAACCGCGCATATGGCGTATGCGTGAGCACAATGTTCAATCCATGGGAGCGCGCCATGGCAGCCAATTCATCGGCCGGTATGGGACCGAGCCCCGACGCTTGCACGGTTGTATAGCCGATCTCTCTGATTTTGCGTAAAGATTCATCGATCGCCTCCGGCGTCTTCGCATATTCTCGAATCGTGTAAAGCTGTACCCCTGCGATTTTAGTCATGCCTGTGTCTCCTCCTTAATGAGTTATCCTTAATGGGTTCCGGATATATCGACAACTTGATGGACCATGCTTTTCTTAACGGTCGAACTGGCGATCTTCTCCTGAAGGAGCTCGTAGAAATGGTCATGGTCAAAACGCTCGAGATCAACGAGGGTATCCGTCCAGCTGGAATAATGGATTGCGTTTGAAATGAGCAGGCCGCAAATGCCTTCTTCTCCTGGCGCCAAGAGCTTCTCCCCATGCAGAATCGCATTCGTAAAATTTTTCATAATGCCGACATGCCCCTCGCCGCCGCCTTTGCCCAGAGGAACTTCGCATTTCCAGTTCTCTACTCTGCCGAAAGGATTGGTGTTCGTCCGGTTATGCTCCCGCTCCGATATCCGGTTCCGGTAGAAGGTAATGGTATTGTTCTCAACGACGATCTTGCCCATATCGCCGGAAATTTCCAGTCTGTTCGTACCCGGCAGCTCTCCGGTTGAGGTAATATAGACGCCGCTGGCTCCGTTGGCGAATTCCATATAAGCCGTTACATCATCTTCAACTTCGATGTCGTAGTATTTGCCGTAGCTGACGAAGGAACGAAGCTTCTTCGGCATACCCAATATCCACTGGAACAGATCCAGATTATGAGGATTTTGGTTGATGAGCGTCCCTCCGCCTTCGCCCGCCCATGTGGAACGCCACGAGCCGGAATCATGGTAAGCCTGCGAGCGGTACCAGTCGGTGACGATCCATACCGCGCGCTTGAGACCGCCCAAATCCCCGCTATGGATCAGCTCCCTCACCTTCTGGTATACCGGGTTCGTACGCTGATTGTACATCATCGCGAAGACTTTGCCGGATTTTTCGGCAGCGGCATTCATCTCGAGCACTTGCTTGGTATAAACGCCGGCAGGCTTCTCCACCAGCACATGAAGTCCGTTCGCAAAAGCCTCCACAGCAAGCGGAGGGTGATCGTAGTGAGGCGCGGCAATCAGCACGGCATCGATGAGCCCGCTCTTGTACATCTCCGCAGCGTTGCCGTATGCCGGTACGTCCGTTAAATGGTTGCGCGCCCACTCCCTGCGTTCCTCGCTGATGTCGCACACGGCGCCCAACTCCAGCCCGGGAACCTTCTTGTTTATATGAATTTGCCGGCAATGGCTTAAGCCCATGTTGCCAAGGCCGATGACGCCGATTCTCACCTTGTCCTGACGCGATGCATGCATACGTATCCCACCTCATAATGTGAACTTCTTTTTCATAAATGCCAAAGCGGCCGGAAGCTCTTCGTCCGGATGCTTCACGCTGCATTCTGCAGACAATAGCCCGGTATAGCCGGCCTTTTGCAAAGCCTGAACAAACGAATCGTACGGGTACTGCCCCGTGCCCGGGCTTAACCGGCCTGTATCCGCCAAATGAATATGAGCCAGCCAATCTTTATGTTCTACTAATGTACCTAGCGGTTCGTTCTCCTCGTTCATATGATAGAAATCCGCTAGCACCCGTATCGAACGGCGATTGACTTGACTGGCGAAAGCGACCGCTTCGGAAACGCTATGAATGAAATTCGTTTCTTTCCTATAGCCTAACAAACTTTCCGGGGAAATTCCCCGCATATCTTATGCATTCATTCGGCAAATCCCGCATTTATTGAACAACATGGAAAGAGAACTCCAGCTTCTTTATCCGGTATTCCTTCTGCGTCATGTTCATATATTCGCGAAACGCTTTGCCGAAGTAACACGGATTTTGGCAACAAAAAAAGGCATGAGCCCGGTCCATTCCCGAAGCTCATGCCTATAGTCATATCGAAAGCGCTATCACAACGCCGAAACGTTAGCCTGGCCGTCATCTTTATCGTTCGTTCGGTTCATGCGGCTCAAATCGATCGGTTCGAGCTTGTCGACGACCAGCAGGAAAGCAATGCCGCCGATGACGGCTACGGCTGCGGTATAAAGCATCGCTCCGTGATACCCGCCGGTATTTTGGATCAGGGCGCCGATCACGATCGGGCTGATAATGCCGGACAGGTTGCCGCAAAGGTTCAGGATGCCGCCGACTGTGCCGACCATTTTCTTGGGCAGCACATCGCCAAGCGCCACCCAGCCCATGTTGGAGTAAGCGTTAGCAAAGAATGCCAGCGACAAAATGATCACAGCGACAACCGGAGTGTCCTCGAAAAAGTTGGCAAAGGCCAGAATTCCAGTCAGGATCATCCCCGAGACCATCGGCAGCTTCCGCGCATACGTGGTCGACTTGCCCTTCTTGAGCAGGTAGTCGCTGAGGAAGCCGCCGAACAATACGCCCGCCATAGCCATCATATACGGGAGAATGGCGGCAAAGCCCGCTTGATTGACCGGCAGATGCAGTCCTTTCTCCAAATAAACCATAAACCAGGTCAAAAAGAAATATAACGTCGAGGATGCGGCGAACTGAGCGATGAAGATGCCCCATACTTTGCGCTGCCTGACCACGTACCCGACTTCGCGCCAGGTGGTCGGTTCCCTGCGGCCCGCCGCTTGCGACTCGAAACCGCCGTTCTTGCGGATATAATCCAGCTCTTCCTTGTTGGCCCGCTTGCTCTCCTGCGGGTCCCGGTACAGAATGATCCACAAGATGCCGAAGATGATCCCCGCCGCTCCCGTCGCATAAAAGACCGATTCCCAATTGAACTTGGCAATGATCAGAGCCAGAGCGGGCGTGAACACGGCAAGCCCGATATACTGCGCCGAGGAATAAATGCTTACGGCCCTGGCCCGTTCATGGTTCGGGAACCACGACGTCACGATTTTGGTATTGCTCGGATAGGCCGGAGCTTCGGTAAGCCCGATCAGCAGGCGGCAGATGACGAGCATGGCAAAGGAAGCCCCGGTGCTGGCAAATACGTTGTGCGAGCTGAACGCCATGATAAAAGTGAACAGGCTCCACAGGATAATCGCCCAGCCGTACAGCATTCGCGCCCCGATCCGGTCAAGCAGCCAGCCGACCGGAACCTGGGCGGCGGCATACGCCCAGGTAAAGGCCGAGAATAGGAAACCGAGCTGCGTCGCGCTTAATCCGAGCTCGTTTTGGATCGTCGAGCCCGCTACGGACAAGTTCGCTCTGTCCATATAGTTGATGGCCACGGCAATAAACAGCAGCGCCAGCACAAAAAAGCGAACTTTGGTCGGTTTGTTGATCTGATTCATGTATGCCCCTTCTTTCGGTATGTGATCTTAATGCATCCGGTCAAGGCTTCGCCGAAGTGCCGTCCGGCGTGCGGGCCAGCGTCCACGTAGGAATCGTGCCCTGGCACGGATATTTCGCCGCTTCCGCTTCATCGATGTCGATGCCGAGCCCGGGCAAGTCGTTCACGTACGCATAGCCGTTCTTCACGACAGGGCAGCCGGGGAACACCTTCTGCAGCGGCTCGTTCAACGGCGTCCATTCCTGGACTCCGAAGTTAGGAGTGCTGATCGACAAATGCAGATTCGCCGCCACCCCGACAGGAGAAATGTCGCCAGGGCCGTGCCATGCCGTCCTCACCCCGTAAAATTCGCCGAAGACCGCCAACTTCTTGGCCGGCGTAATTCCGCCAATAGCGCTTACATGGGCACGAATAAAATCGATATAGCGGTTCTCGATCAGAGGCTTCCATTCGTTCACATTCGTAAACAGCTCGCCCATCGCAATCGGCGTGCTCGTCTGCTGCCGGATCATGCCGATCCAATCCAAATGTTCCGGGGGCGTCGGATCCTCCAAATAAAACAAATGATACGGCTCCAGCTTTTTGGCCAGGCGAACCGCCTCGATCGGCGCAATTCGTTCATGAATATCATGGATCAGTTCGATATTGTAGCCGAGTGTTGCCCGCAGGTGGGCAAACAGCCCCTCGACGCTTTTGGCATACGCTTCAGGATCGTAATAAACTCCCGGCTGGGCATGATCGGGCGAATGCTTCGACTGAATGTTCGCCGCGCGCGAGATGACGCTCGCAATCAGGCGCGTATCCTCCGTGCCGCTGCCCCCGTACATCCCCATCTGAACGCGCAAATATTGATAGCCTTCTTCCATCAGCTTTCGCGCATTGCGCTCCACTTCGACCTCCGTGCTTCCGTCGACATGCCGATACAGGGCGATCCCGTCGCGGCATTTGCCGCCCAGCAGTTCGTAGACCGGCATCCCGGCCATCTTGCCCTTGAGGTCCCACAAAGCCATATCGATGCCCGACAAGGCGTTGTTCATAATCGGCCCGTTCCGCCAATAACCGCTGACGCTGGCGCTGTGCCACAAATCCTCGATTCTCGCCGGGTCCTTGCCGATCAGGAACGGCTTCAAATAATCCTCTATCGCCGATTTCACCGCATAGATTCGCTGCGTGAAGGTTGCGCAGCCGAGTCCGTACAAGCCTTGGCGGTTCGTCTCCACCTTGACCACAACGAGATCGATGCCGCCGGGCGCTGTCAAAATCACTTTCACGTCTTGAATCGTTATGCTGCTCATGCCAATACCTTCCTTTATGAGTATTCGTCCTTCATGCGAGTTAGCCTTCGCGAAAACTCGTCCTTCATGAGAACTGGTCGAAATAATTGTTAGTCGTCCTACATGTTATATGCTGTCATAACGGTCTGTTCGCAGACCGTCAAGCCTTGTTCGTCGCCCGCAAATGCTCTTTCATCTTCAGCACATTGGCTTCCATCGCGCTCTTTAAAATTTGCTGCGCCGTCGCGGCGTCTCTTCTCTGCAGCGCCCTGAAAATGTTAATGTGCACCTCGATGCTTTCCAGCGTCACGCCGAATACCCGGTTCAATTCCTCCAAATAAAAATAGTACAGCTCTTTAATGCCCTTCGTCACTTTGTAAAAAACCTCGTTATGAGAAGCTTTGGCAATAGCCAAATGGAATTCGAAATCCGCTTCCGTATACTTCTTGTAATTGTTTTTGTTACTAATCATATCGTTCAATATCCGCTCCAGCTCCCGGAAATCGTCTTCCGTGGCATGCTGCGCCGCCAATTCCACGCTCTTGAATTCCGTCGTCAGCCGGAACTCCATCATATCGAGAAATGCCTTCTCGCTAAGCCTCATGATCGGTCCGGAATCGATCAGCGTAAATTCGTGCGGCATCTCGGCAACGAAGGTGCCGCGGCCCTGATGCGTGACGACGATCCCCATGTCCCTTAGCTTCTGAATGGCGCTTCTTACGCTCACCCGGCTAACCTTGAACATCTCGCACAGCTGCGCTTCCGAAGGAATCTTGCTGCCTACTTTCCACTGGCCGCTGCGGATATGCTCGTTCATTTGCTCGAAGACGCTTTGGACGATATTGTTTTTTTGAATGGACTTAATGCTCATTCGCTACCCTCTCCAAACATGTCATACAAGTTATTATACACCATGGTTGGAGATTCGTAAAACGTTTGCAGCAGAATTACATTCCGATCCGGGGGAGCCTCTGTCCTACCGTCCGAGCCATCCGCCGTCGACAGCGAGCAAATGCCCGTGAATATACTCCGCAGCATCCGAAGCCAGGAATACGGCAGGGCCTTTGAAATCGTCGGGGTTGCCCCATCTTCCGGCAGGAATCCGCTCCAAAATTTGTCTGCTGCGTACCGGATCGTTGATCAACGCTTCGTTCATATCCGTTGCGATATAACCGGGGACGATCGCGTTGACGTTGACCCCTTGCGAGGACCATTCATTCGCCAGCGCTTTGGTCAATTGCGCCACCGCTCCTTTGGCCGAGGCGTAGGCCGGGACCAATATGCCGCCTTGAAACGAGACGAGCGACGCAATGTTAATGATTTTTCCGCTTTTTTGGGCGAGCATGTACTTGCCTGCCTGCTGGCAAAGCAGCCATACCGCTTTCAAATTGGCCTGCAGCACGTCATCCCAATCCGCTTCGGAAAATTCCACGGCCGGGGAGCGGCGCTGAATCCCTGCGTTATTGACCAAAATATCGATCCGCCCCAATGCTTCGACGACCCGGGGAACCGCTTCCTTCACCTGCCGGGAGTCGCTGACATCGCATGGAACGATGGCACAACGGACGCCAAGCTTCTCGATCTCCCGCTTCACGGCTTCGTTCTCCGGACTGCGCTGCAGCAGCGCAACATCCGCGCCGGATTCCGCCATAGCTATGGCGATCGACCGTCCAATCCCCCGAGTGGCGCCGGTAACTGCGGCCACCTTCCCTTGCAAGCTAATCTGCATGATCGTAATCCTCCTTCTTCGCGGGTTAAGGGTGAAAAAGCACCTTTAGCGATATTTCCGTATTTTCCATCGCCGCAAAGCCCTGCTCGATCTGCTCGAGCGGCAGCCTATGCGAAATGAGCGGCCGCACGTCCACGGCTCGGGTCGCCATCAAGCGAATCGCGGTGGCAAAATCGCTGGAATTGGCGCAGCGCGTCGTCGTGATGGAAACTTCTCTGAAATGCATGGCGGCAAGATCTACAGCGGGAGCTTGTTTATAGACGCTGACAACAACGACCTTGCCCTGAAATTTGATGCAAGGAATCATCTGCTTCGCCGTCACCGCCGTGCCGGCCACTTCGAAGACGACATCGGCGCCGACGCCGTTCGTATGAGCGAGGACAGCCTCAGTCATATCGGCTTCCTTGGCATTGATCGCCGTAAAGCCCATTTGTCTGGCGATCTGCAGCCGATAAGGGCTGATGTCGGAAATCAATATTTCGCCGGCGCCGGCCTGCTTCGCGACCAGTCCGATAAGCAGCCCGATCGGGCCCGCTCCCAGAATCGCCACGCAGTCCCCGATCTTCAGGTCCGAGCGGCGCACCGTATGAACGGCTACAGCCAGCGGTTCGGCGAGCGCGCCTTCTTCATCGGACACCTCGTCCGGGAGACGGTGCAGGCGATGTTCGGGAACCGCTACATATTCGGCGAAGCCTCCGTCGCGGTCGATGCCGATGCACCTTAACACGGCGCACACATGATACTGGCCGGCACGGCAGGCCGCACACGTCCCGCACGTCAAATACGGCTCCACCGTCACTCTGTCACCCGGCCGGAACTGCTTCAATCCGACCGCCGATTCAACGGTGCCGCTGAATTCATGTCCCATAATGAGCGGAGCTTTGGCTCTCGGGTGCTTGCCGGCGTAAATCATCATGTCGGTGCCGCAAATTCCGGCATAAGCGACCTTGATCAGCGCCTCGCCTTCTCCCGGAACCGGCACTTCGGCTGCAGCCGGGCGCACGGTTCTCTCCGCTAGATACTTTCCTGCTTTCATTGCGCTAACCTCCAATACCAATGATGTCTTTAAGTGCTGTTGAGCGGCAAACGACGCCATTCAACTTGTCATACAGGATTTCTGCAAAAATGAGTCATCCTGTCATACAACTAGTGTACTCGATTCTTTTGGTTTTGTAAACGGTTTATTTGTCAGCTGGCGATCTTTAGCCCGGCACTCTTGACAATATTGCCGCAACGGGGACAGCATGACAGCAACGAGAACAGCGGACCAACGCGATTGAGCCCCCCCTCCGTCGCGGGGCTTTATTGTGCAAGACGCCATACACGCGGGCATATGCACGGTCGGCGGGATCGCCACGCCGAGCTTCCTGTCAAGGCCGGACTAAAAATTATCAGGATCGAGGGGCGGGCGTAACGCCTCAAGAATTTGGGAACCTGTCGGTTTTCAACCGCCTCCCTGGCCGCTTCCATGAACTCGTCCGCTCGTACGAGCAATGCCGTTTGTCCTTGATGAGTACTCGAAGGCTTGTCTCATACATCGCAGGAAGCTGTCCATTTTCATGGAATTGGTGAATCGTACATATCGTTTTCGCGAGTAGCCCATCGTCATGATGAATCCGTAGATTCGTCGGCGTCTTCCTTCAAGCGCTTGAATGCCGCAATCCATCCAGTCCACTTGCGCCTGTTCTCCCGGAGCCGTTTCATAGCGCGGAACTACCTGTTTTCTCGGCGCTACGAACCCTTTCACATAATCCTTGAGAATCGTTTTACCACCGACGTAGCCCATATCTCGCAGTTCATCGATCAGAACTTCACAATTGGTCGTTCCTTCATCGATTCGCTGTCTGATATACTCTTTATATGGATCCAACTTGCTTCCTCGTTTCGGCCGGGTTTTGAGCAAACAGCTTGCGCCGCATGTCCGTTTCAATATTTATGCCAAGCATATGCCCCCAATAGTTAACGATATACATTAGTCCAATATTAAGTGCATACGGTACAACCAGGCCCCCCAATGCCCATAAAATCAAAGTCCGCATGCCGCTGGGCAACAACTCATCAATAAATACATTCACAACCATCGGAAAGGCCAATTCCAATAATCCTGAAATGATGGCACAACAAAAATCAAGGGCAAACAAACCCTTGTAAGGTTGGTAGTACTGAAAAATCGCCGAACCATCGCTTTCCTCCCAATCACCTATTGAGGATATTTATACTCAATTCCGGAATTAATCGATCATCTTCATTGTTATGTGAACCAACATCAAAGTTATGAACAATCCCTCCCATGTTTTAACGATAAAGATTATCATTAAGAGCGGCAGAAGAATTTTTCCATGCACAAACTATTTGTTGTTTTTTCGGTCGTTATCGCAATGGACACCAAGATGTACACCTTTTTTTCATTAACAAGGTTGGCTGCCCAAACCGTAACTGTCGAATTTCAATATGATGTGGATAACTACAAAGAAAGGATTTGTCAACTTAACAACATGTTACAAGATGGAGGAACAATGGCGTGTCGCAAGCAAATTTACCGAATATTACCCCTACTATCTCTTTGACGCGTGAAGAAGCTATTTCGTTGTTGATCTCATCGATTGCAATGCAAGAATTGGGTCTCAGCCACATTATCAATGCCGAAGGTGAGAAATTGCAGTATATCCTAGGGACTTTGCCGGGTGTTACTGCTCCGGATGTAACGGTAAGCGACATTTTGGCAACGAACGACAGTGTGAATTCTACTCTGCGGGAAATTATCAGGAAAGAATTTTTTCTCTCCAATGCATTGGAGAGCGCACTGAGTTCGCCTACGATGGTTGGTCCGACGGGGCCGACGGGGCCGACAGGTCCAACGGGGCCCGCGGGCGGTCCAACTGGCCCGACGGGGCCGACGGGAGCGACAGGCGCTACAGGTGAGACGGGGCCGACCGGGCCGACGGGTGCCACAGGCGC
>NZ_KB905611.1 GCF_000380965.1 Paenibacillus ginsengihumi DSM 21568
GTGCCTGTTTAATAAGCTGAAGCATAACCGCTGGCTCGCTACACGGTTCGATAAATTGACGTGTACCTTTGTCGCGTTTTTAAAGCTGGCTTCTTCCATGATTTGGTTAGCCTGAGGTTTGAAAACACGCCCTAGCGCGGCACCATCAGATGATGAAAATGAGCAGCGGGCCCGGGGCTATTTTCAAGATAGACGCCTATGACGAGCGATTCCTTTCGTCATCGGTCGTCACCTTCGGTGTTGAAAAATTCGCCGGAGGGTTCCGTCCAATTTTTCAAGATAGAATTGACAAAAAGGCGTCGGCTTTTTATAGTAATCTTTTAAATCCTTATGTTGGTTGCGGCAGGTCATTCGTTTAACTGAGAGAGAAAGGAGCTCCCGACAAGCATGGATAACGTCCGTTCGGAACAAGCCGGCGCTTCGCACCAGGAGGAAGGCTTTATCCAGGGGGTGAAAGACTGCGTTCCGACGCTGCTTGGCTACCTCAGCATCGGCTTCGCCGCCGGCGTCATCGAGAAGACAGCGGGACTCAGCCTGGCCGAAATCGCGCTGATGAGTCTGGTTCTGTACGCCGGTTCGGCGCAGTTCATCGCCGCGGGCATGATCTCCGCCGGCAGCGCACCGGCCGGCATTATCGTCACGATCTTTTTCGTCAATCTGCGGCATTTGCTGCTGAGCGCGGCGCTGTCGCCTTATTTTCGCCATTTGACACCGCTTCGGAATATGCTGATCGGGGGACTCTTGACCGACGAGACGTTCGGCGTCGCCATTCACAAGATTGCGAACCGGCTTCGTCTGAGCGAGCGATGGATGCACGGCCTCAATATTACCGCGTACCTGAATTGGTTCGCCGCCAATATGGCCGGGGCGTACTTCGGGCAATGGATCGCCAATCCCGACCGGCTCGGGCTTGATTTCGCGCTGCCCGCCATGTTCATCGGGCTGCTGGCACTCGCGGTGGCGAGCCGAAACAAGCTTGCGCTCGATTTGACGGTGGCGGCAGCGGCCGTTATCGTCGCCGTAGGGGTCGGCATCGCCGTCTCGCCGAGCTTCGGCGTAATCGCTGCCGCTGTGATCGCTGCCACGATAGGGATGGTGCTGGAACGATGCAGATAGATCCGGGAATTGCCGCCGTAATTATAGGAGCTGCTGTCGTCACCTTCCTGCCGCGGGTGCTGCCGCTCATGCTGCTGAGCCGGATGGAGCTCCCGGGGTGGGCGATGCGCTGGCTGCATTACGTGCCGGTCGCTGTGATGGCCGCCCTCGTCGGACAGGAGCTGCTGCTGCAGGACGGCGAGCTTGCGCTTCTGCACAATCCGAAGCTGCTCGCAGCTCTGCCGGCGGTCATCGTCGCTATCGTCACACGCAGCCTGCTGGGGACCGTCGTTGTCGGTATTGCCGCGATGATGGTACTGCGCCTGTGGATGTAACGTCGGATATACAAGTTGAACGAGTGTTTTCAGCCAGGGCCGCCATGTAACACCTTCTTCCGATCGCTGTTGTTCTCAGATTCCCAGATTCCGATCGTAGAGGTAGAAATCCGGGAACAAAGGCGAACGCTTCGCTTCTCCTGAACACGTCACCCTCTGGCCAAGCCGTGCGATGGTTGCTCTCGTTCAACTTTTATATAGTGTTTGGTAATTCCGAAGTTTTATCGCCTGCTGCGCCGGAAGTTTCGTAACAACGTCAATAGCCCCCGCCTGGTGACGGGAGCGCATTAATACTGTTTTAGAGTTGTCTGCCTTGCAATGTACGTCCGCAAAACATACGCAAAAAGGCGGAGACGCGGTCTCCACCCCACGCGCTTCTCGCCCGAATCGGCAAGCTGCAATCAACAGCGGCGTTTAGGAGGGGCAGCCGCTGCTTCTTCCTGCGCGCTTACGGAGGCTCGCTGTCAAGCAATACAAAGGCGGAGGAAACACTAGAATAAGCATGAAATTCGATCTTATCCACGACAAAAATCGGCTAAACGCCAAAATAAGAATGAATTTCGTGCTTATCTCGCTGAAATCGGTCTTTTTCCGGGTGCAACAGATCGAATAAGATCGTTTTGCGATCCTATTCGAGTCTATTGGCCTATTTTGGAAGAAATAAGCTTGTTTTTGGTTCTTATTGCTTGGAGGGCGAGCCGAAACCGACGCGGATGGCCGTGGGGGCGGGCTGAAGCCGAATCCCGAACGCCATGGTCAAGCTGTGGCCGGACCCGGCAGCCATAAGAGCGGGCTGGACCGGAGCGGGCAGGCCGCAAGCGCCATGGCAGCGCAGATCGTGGACAAGGCGCTTGCAGCCCTCCTGAAGCGTTCCTTCCCAGCCGAAAGGCTCGCTTATAGCTCCGGTTTATGGGGTCAAGCGGATATTTGGCCCCCATTTTCCCCCGTGTTTCCCCTCATAACCCTCATCGGCGCTTAAATCCGCAGACCTGGCGTTCCTTCCGCTACACTCGCTTCGGATAATTGAACTCCCCGCGATAGTTCGACGCGTTGCTGTGGGAGTATTTGTCCGGCACTACGACCGGCGCGGCTGCCGGGCGGTCCTGCGTGTAAATGTACATCCGCTGCGTATCCCACAGCAAAATTTCGTCGCGCCCGTCGCCGGTTACGTCCAGCACCTCCGCGCACAGCTCGGGGTGGCCGTCGTCGGGGAACGTCACCACCCGCAGGCCGTGCCCGTCGATGAGCCCGCCGTGCTTCACACTGCCGTTCAGCAGCACCAGATCGTCCCCCTCACCGGTCCAGTTGACCGGCGTAATGACGTTGCCGTTGCACGTCGGCTCGAACTGGTGCAGGATCGTTCCGTCAGCGCCGAAGATATAGACGATGCCCTGCTCGCCCCAGAACGTCGAGACGCACAGCTCCAGCCCCGGCAGGTCGGGGCGGTAGTTGCCGACGCTGACCCGCTGGGCGTGCCCGATCCGGTGCTTTTGCAGCAGGTTCCCCTGCAGATCGCCGATCATGAAGCCTTCGTCGCCGGAGGCGATGGCGATCAGCGGATCCTTGCGGCTCGGATCCCAATGACCGATCAAAATTTCGTCCGTATGATCCGTATCCACCGGCAACGTCCACAGCAGCGTCCCGTCGTGATCGACCAGATGGTAGCCGATGAACATCTCGTCCCGGCCGTCGCCATCCACATCCGCGGTATACGGGAAATGGCCGGTATTGCGCTCATGGAACGTCCACAGCGGATTCAGCTCATTGTCGAACACCCACACTCTGCTGTAGCGGTCCTTGATCAGGATGTCGGTCGCCGTCGCTTTGCCCGAGAAATTGGCGATGCGGATCGAATCCACATTCAGCCGGTCGAACGCATATTGATTGTGAGGCACGGTGTACAAAGGCCGTTCGGTCGGTTCCTTGCACAGCGGCGTCGGAATCGAGCGTTTAACCTCGCCCGTGCGGCCGTCCAGGATCATCAGCTCGAAGTTGCGGGCCATGACAACCTCGTCGAACCCGTCTCCGTCCACATCGCACACCTGGAAGGGCAGGTCGGCTGACAGCAACGCGTGATCGAGCAGCGGGCTCGGCTCCCCGAGCTGCCACAGCACGTCGCCGTCCAGCGTCAGCGCAGTCAGGCAGCTGATATGGGCGTAGGCGTCCTTGTGGCCCCGCTTCTGGTGCTGGGCCAGCACCATCTGCAGACTGCCGTCGCCCGTCAGATGGCCGAAGCGGATTTGCCGGGCGGTGCCGAAATTTTTGAAGTCGATCGTCTTCCACAGCCGCGGCTGCGGGTATTCGCCGCGCCGCATCGCCAGCTTCAACTGGGCGCTGCGGTTAGCGGTCAGCCATTTCTCATGAGCCGCCTCGGTCATCTCGACGACCACATTCGCATACTGCGCCGGCATGCGCGAGGACAAGCCGATCTTGCCGCAGGCGTAAGCGTCGTCTTCGGCCGCAAGCAGCTCGCTGCCGTCAACGAAGGCGCGGAAGCGCGGGCCTTCGCAGACGATCCGCAGGCGGTAGTAATGATCGGCGTCGTAGGCGAACGCGGCGGAGGCCAGCTCGATCACCCGCTCCTGATCGCGCTTCATTAGGAGCAGCTTGCCGCCCTCGAAGCCGAGAAAATAATGCCTGCGGCTGTGCTGATAGCGGAAGACGATTCCCGTATGCGAATGCGTAGACAGCGGCCTGACGGTCGCCTCATACGTGTAGTCGCGCCAGCTTTCCTCGCCCTTCACCAGAAGCGGCCAATGCCGGGCAATCGCCGCTTGCGGCCGCGTCTGCTCCATATATTTCGTTCCGCGGTCTTCCGTCACGATCCAGGTCGGGCCGAGCCAGCCGTAATAGACGATCGGGTCGTACCAGCCCCCTAAGTACCCTTCCGGGGGATAGTAGTGGTACTCTCCCAGCGCCGAATGCTTCGGATCGTAAGGAAAAGGGCCTATTGCAAAGTGGTCGAACGTATCCTGCAGTACTGTAATCATGACAGCAACGCCTCCTTAAGTTATTGCAAATTTTGGCCTTCCTTGAGGTACCATTCGGTCCACAGCTTGATCGCCTTGTCGCCGCCGGAAGCACGGTATTTCTTCACGTAATCGTCCCAGGTGTCCTCGACCTTCTCGTTGCCGAGAATCGCCTTGGCGGTATACTCCTCGACGATCTTGGGCAGATTGTACGCGGTCAGCTCCGGATAATACGGCAGCGAGGCGGCGATCTTGTCGAGCTGGCCCAATTCGTTCGCCAAGGTCAGATTGTCAATGACGTGGTCTTCATAGTCGGCCTGCATGTAAGCCTTCACCTCGTCGTTCAGTTGACCGTGCTTAACCATCGAGAATGCCCAGTGCAGATTGGCCCGCTCGTTGGCGGTCTTCTCGTATTTGCCGTTGTTGGTCGTATAATGCTTACCTTCGATGCCCAGATAATGATAGCGCGTTCCTTCAGGCGACAGCGCCCAATCGATAAACTTCAGCAGCTCCTCCACCTGCTTCGTGTCCTTCGGAATGGCGATATAATGGCGGTTCGTGGAACTGTAGGAAAATTTGGTCGGCGTGCCGTCCGGCCGGAGCGGCGGCTCGATGGCGATAAACTGCTCGGCCGTTCCCGGCGCCAGCTGCGCACCGCTGGCAAAATGCCAGTAGTTGTTCGTGAGACCGTATTTTCCTGTACTGATCTTTTGCCGGTAAATGGTGCCGACCGTCGTAGGCCATTCCGGATCGAGAATTTTCTCCTCGATGAGCTTGTTCATGAAGATAAGGTAGTTTTTGTATTCCTCCGTAATTTCCGGCGGCAGCAGCTCGCCGTTGCGGAATTTGTACGTCTCCGCGTCGAAGGCCGCTTTGAACATTTTACCGCCGTAGAGCATGCCGTTGATCGCCAGCAGGCCGAACGTATCGTTTTTGCCGTTTCGGTCGGGGTCCTGATCGGTGAACGCTTTCATGACTTGATAAAATTCGTCGATCGTCCTCGGAATCTCGAGGCCCAGCGTCTCCATCCAGTTTTTGTTGATATAGACGACCTGATGAAAGCCGTCATGCCGGTTATAGGGAATCGCCCAAATTTTCCCATCCTGCGTAACAGGCAGCCACGCTTCCTTCGGCATCGCATTTTTCAGATTCGGATACTTGTCCAAATAAGGTGCGATATCGGTCAGCAGACCGTCCGTCGCAAACTGCATCAGCTTGTTCTTATCGTTGTCGCTCACCATGAACGCATCCGGATAATCGCCCGAAGCCATCAGGATGTTCAGCTTGTCCAAATAGCCCGCCGAGCCCGGCGATTCCAGCTCCACCCTGACGCCCGTCTTCTCCTGCAAGTAATCGATGTACTCGTTGTCGGTCAGCGACATGCCCTTCGCGTCGACGTTAAAATCGAACAGCACCTTGAACGTCGGCGTGCCGGACGGCTCGCTTCCGCCCGTCTGTCCGGCGCCTCCGCCTTGATTGCAGCCGGCGACCGCCAGCGCCGCGGACGCCGTCAAGAGCAGTGCCGCTTGCTTCTTCTTTTGCCATTTCATCGGTATATGACCCTCCCGTTTCAAATGATTGCAACCTCTCCCCGAGACCGGTGTGGAGAAGAGTTATTCCTCATTCTAGTGAGTCGGACGCAAATGGCAATGAACAATACCTTTGCGAATGTATATTTTTTACGAAATGGAAGTGTATATTTTTTAAGGCGCCGGCTGCGACTGCATATTTTGCCGCTTCTTCCGCATCCGGTATTCGTTCGGTGGCATCTGATGCAGCTTCTTGAACTGGCGGATGAACGTATGGACCGTATCGTAGCCGCACTGCTCGGCAATATGCTGAATCGTCATCTCCTCGTTGTCCAGCAGCTTGACGGCCTTCTGAATGCGCAAATAGCTGATATATTCTACGAAGCCCATTCCCAGCTGATTTTTAATGTACACGCTCAAATAAGAAGGGCTCATGGACAGCTTGTCGGCCAAAATATTGAGCGAGATCGGCTTGTCGAAATGCTTGTCGATGTATTCGATAATCGCCTTGCCGTTCGCCCCCCCTGGCTCCTCCGGCCGGGACTCCTCATGGCGGATCATCGCCGAGCAGATGCTGAGAATGTACGATTTTTTATCCTCCCAAAATTCGTAGCCGTACAGCGTGATAAATACATCTTCTTTAAAATAACGGTTCAGATCGATCCGGCGCTCGAGCGCGAATTTCATGATCGTGGAGAGCACATGGGCGAAAAAGGCGTGAATCCATTCCGGCGTCAGCTGATGATGGGCCATCAGCCCGCTCAGCATCCGGTCCAGCAGCTCTTCGATTTTGCTCAGGCTGCCTTCCTTCAGGCAGTCGTTCAGCTTGTACAGCTCCTTCGGGAAGCGCAGAGGCGATTCGGAACGCGAGACGGGCAGCTGATCGTAATAGATGATCGCGTGCTTGCCGTACACCGACTTATAATCAAGCGCCAGCAGCGCATGCGTGTAGCAGGCGTGCACCTGGGAGATGTCGCCGGCCGTCTCGCTGATACCGGTGCAGACGGTCAGGCCGCAGTTGGAGCGAATGTCTTCCTGAATGTAGCGGATCGTCTCCTCCAGCTTGACCGCAGCGGCGGCATCGGTCGTCGGGTGACACAGCAGCACCGCGATATTCTCCGGCGTCGCACTCACGATATATGCATTGAACCTCAGCACAAAAGTCCATTTGACGGCGTTAAAAATGATTTTATTCAGAAAAAAACGCTCGCTGTTCGACTTCGACAGCAAAAAGTTGTAGTAATTGTCGATCTGGAACACAATGACCTGGTACGCCTCGCCCTTCAGATCGATCTGGTACTGCTTCGTCTTGTTCTCCAGCTCGGCCAGCACCGGCTTGCCGTTCAGCAAATCGGCGATCAGCCCGCTGCGAAGGTCGTCCAAATTGCGCCCGAGCTCCACCTGATGCCGCAGCTCCTGCCGCGGCCGGTAATAGCGGAAATACCAGAACAGCAAGAGCCCCAACGCAAAGGCAAGGACAAGCACAATATATTTGTACAGCGCCTTGCCGTTCGGGCCGCTTGCGAGCAGCGGCTCGGGCAATACGGTGAGCAGCTTCCAGCCGCCGTCCCCGGACTCGGAGACGATGATCAGATGGTCCTTGAACATGAAGGACGACTGCTTGACGCCCAGCAGCTCTGCGGCATGCTCTTTGTAAAAAGCCTCGATCTCCGCGTTCTTCGAGAGCAGCACCCGGTTGTCCGCATCCAGCCAAAGCAAATTGTCGTTGCCGTCCATGACCGATTGGGCGACATACTCCGCCTTCAGATTAATCGCAACGGCCCCGGCCTTGTTCCGCGACGGCACACCGCCGATCATCGATATGACGGGCGAGCCGGCCGCGTATTCCTGCATCTCGTAGCCGATCGGCTGCCACAGCCACTGCGGGCCGTCGTCGCTGTACGGCAGACGCTCGAAGGCGCGGCGGTTCGGAAACGCTTCCAGTTCGGACAGCATGAACGGCGTCGACAGCACCATATTGTTGGCCTTGTTGTGCAAGTAGACGGAGGCGATGCCGGAGTGGCTGTTGATCAGTTCGAAAAAGAAGCTTTGGATTTGGCTGAGCCGGTACATTTCCGCGGCGAGCACTCCCGGACGGTTCAGCCATTCCGTGACATTCCGGTTCATCAGCACCTGGCGGTAAAGCGATTGAATTTTGTCCGTAAACAGCAGCAGCGACGAATAAGCCTTCTCGTGATTTTTTTCGAATGTATATTTTTTTTCTTGGGCGTCTTCCGATCGGTTGATATGATCATACAGCATGAACGATCCGATGGAAGTCAAGAGAAGGAGAAGGGATAATACAAACACCGTCCGGTCCTTCAACCGGTTCATTAAAACTGTCATGCGCACAGCGCCCCTCCTATAATTATAGGCGATATTATAGCATATGTATCGGCATTTTCGGGCTGTACTTACAGCATGTTCCAAAAAATGATTCATCCCGCATAAAACATCCATCGCATGACCGTAAAAAATGTACACCGCGCAAAAAATTAAACATATCCTGCCTGCAGACAGCCCCCTATAATTAGACCCAGAATCTCGCTCCGAGGGGGAATCCTACATGAAGTCAGCCTTGCAGCCTCGCGAGGCGGCCGCCCGCAGGCCAGGTCCGCTGCCGGCGCTTTGGCGCACACTATGCAAATACAAATATTTGTATCTGCTGATGCTGCCCGGTTTTGTCTGGTATTTTATTTACAAATATTTGCCGATGTACGGCCTCATCATCGCCTTCAAGGACTTTAATTTCTCCAAAGGCATCTGGGGCAGCCCTTGGGTAGGACTGAAGCATTTTGAGTTCCTGTTCTCCTATCCCGACTTTTACCGGATCGTCAAAAATACGATCCTGATGAACGTGTACGAGCTGCTGTTCTCGTTCCCGGCTCCGCTCATTCTCGCGCTGCTGCTGAACGAGCTGAAAAACGTCGTCTTCAAGCGGTCGATTCAAACCGTCGTCTACTTCCCGCACTTTTTGTCCTGGGTCGTGTTCGGCGGCATCGTCATCCAGCTGCTGTCGCCGAACGACGGGCTGGTCAACCAACTGCGCGAGGCGATGGGCATGGAGACGGTTCATTACATGATCCGCTCCGAATATTTTCGGCCGATCGTCATCCTCTCGCTCATCCTGAAGGAAAGCGGCTGGGGTGCGATCATTTATTTGGCCGCGCTGTCGGGCATCGATCCCGAGCAGTACGAGGCGGCCACGATCGACGGGGCGACGCGGTGGCAGAAGCTGTTCCACATTACGATTCCGGGCATCCGCAACACCATTATCATTCTGCTCATTTTGAAAATCGGCACAATGCTCGACTACGGCTTCGAGCAAATCTATGTCATGTACAATCCGTCTGTCTACGATGTCGGGGATGTGCTCAGCACGTATATTTACCGGATCGGCCTGCAGGATGCCAGGTTCAGTATGACGACGGCGATCGGCCTGTTCCAGTCGGTCATCGGTTTCATTCTCATCTGGAGCGCGAACCGCCTGGCAAGACGGTTCAGCGACAGCGCGCTGTGGTAGAGCGCAGAAGGAGGCCCGAATGCTGAACAACCGTATTTCTATCGGAAGCATAGCGATCGGCACGATCTTGACCGTATTCGCCGTGCTCACCTTTCTCCCGTTCTATTACGTCGTCCTGACCTCGATCAGCGACCCGCACGCCGTGAAGGAGGGCGAGCTGCTGCTGTGGCCGAAAGGCTTCGATCTGAACGCGTACGAAGTCATTCTGAACAACGACCGGTTTATCACCTCCTTCATCAACACGATCAACCGGACCGTGCTCGGACTCATCGTCAGCCTGTCGCTGCAGCTCAGCTTCGCCTACGTCTTGTCCAAGCGCTATTTGCCCGGGCAGAAACAACTGATGCTTTATATCATTATCACCATGCTGTTTCAGGGGGGCATCATTCCGACGTACCTGATCGTCAGAGGGACCGGGCTGATCGATACGATCTGGGCTTTGGTCATTCCGTCGGCCATCAGCACGTGGAATGTCATTTTGCTGAAATCGTTCTTCGACAACATCCCGGACAGTATGGAAGAATCGGCCAAAATCGACGGCGCCAACGACTGGGTCATCTTCTACCGCATCTACGTGCCGCTGTCGACGGCGTCGGTCGCGACGATCGGCCTGTTCATCGCAGTGACGAACTGGAACTCGTATATGGACGCGGTCATTTATATTCACTCCTCCGAACTGCAGGTGCTGCAAATCTTTTTGCGCGATATGGTCGTGCAGATGGAG
Source organism: Paenibacillus ginsengihumi DSM 21568 (assembly GCF_000380965.1). Classification (GTDB taxonomy): domain Bacteria; phylum Bacillota; class Bacilli; order Paenibacillales; family NBRC-103111; genus Paenibacillus_G; species Paenibacillus_G ginsengihumi. Next base: position 10,176 of record NZ_KB905611.1, read on the forward strand.
ATGGCCACCCTGCTCGGAGACATGGGCGTGCTCAGCGAGACGTCAAGCCTGTCGGTGCGGACCGCCTCGATTTTCCTGGTTGCCCTGCCGATCATCATCGTCTATCCGTTTATACAGAAATATTTCGTCAAAGGCGTCATGCTCGGCGCGGTGAAAGGCTGATCGGACACCGCTCGCCGAACAGGCTTGGATAGCGCTTTCGAATTTGTTACACAATTGAAACATTCCTGTTACGGATTTAACATGTTGGTTGTGTAAGATAACTAACAAGACCCCCTTTTTAATATATAAAACCTTGAAGACCCGTCCCGTTGACGGGTCTCTTTTTTTTCATTTCGCGGGCGCATGAGGCGGGCAAATCCTGCAAAAAATGCAACATTTTCCGCATCATTCACGCAAAGGGCAGGGTAATGTTGTATTTTGTGCAACAATTTAGGCGTGATTGGCTTCAAATCAGGAAATATCGCCCAAAATGTTGCACTTTCTACAACATTAAGCGGCAAATGCGGCTTATCCCCCTGTTTTTGTTGTATAAACTACAACATTTTCATCTTCTGATGGTGCTGCGCCAGCAGCATGGGGGTCTATCTTGAAAATAGCGCCGGTCCTGCAGCCCAATTTTCACCATCTGATGGTGCTGCGCAGCGGCATGGGCGTCTATCTCGAAAATTCGACGAAGCTCTTCGGCGAATTTTTTCAACACCGAAGGGGACGACCGATGGCGGAAGGAATCGCTCACTTTCTGATCTGCGAACAAAGCCGCCCCGATATACTCGGGGCGGCTTTGCGTCTATAGCCTGCTTATAGAAATGATGCCTTACATGGAAAGCCAACGCTTGAACAGATGCTTCGTCGTCTCTTTGTTCATATCGGCGATCGACGTCGTCAGCGGGATGCCTTTCGGACAGGAGCGCACGCAGTTTTGCGAGTTGCCGCAGCCTTCGATTCCGCCATCCTCCATCAGCGCCTCCAGACGCTCGTGAGCGTTCATCTCGCCGGTCGGGTGAGCGTTGAACAGGCGCACCTGCGAGATGGCTGCAGGGCCGATGAACGACGTCTTGTCGTTCACATTCGGGCACGACTCCAGGCAGACGCCGCACGTCATGCACTTGGACAGCTCGTACGCCCACTGCCGCTTCGCTTCCGCCATGCGCGGTCCCGGACCGAGATCGTAGGTGCCGTCGATCGGAATCCACGCTTTCACGCGCTTCAGCGCCGCGAACATCCGCTCGCGGTTGATGACAAGGTCGCGCACGACCGGGAACGTCGACATCGGCGCGATGCGGATCGGCTGCTCCAGCTTGTCGATGAGCGCCGAGCACGCCTGGCGGGGCTTGCCGTTGATCACCATCGAACAGGCGCCGCACACTTCTTCCAGGCAGTTCGATTCCCAGCATACCGGCGTCGTCTTCTTACCGCTGGCGTTCACCGGATTCCGCTGAATCTCCATCAGCGCGCTGATCACGTTCATGTTCGGACGGTAAGGGACCTCGAACTCCTCCGTATACGGCTGGGATTCCGGGGAATCTTGCCGGGTAATGATGAACTTTACCTTTTTGTTAGCTGCAACCGCTGCTTCTGCCATGATTAGTTACCTCCCTTCTTCTTGTCCGTCGTATAATCGCGCTTGCGCGGCTTGATCAAGGAAACGTCGACATCTTCCCAGTCGATCTGCGGTCCGTCCGGCGTCCACTTCGCCTTGGTCGTCTTCAGGAACTGCTCGTCGTTGCGCTCAGGGAACTCCGGCTTGTAGTGAGCGCCGCGGCTCTCGTTGCGCAGCAGCGCGCCGAGCGTCATCGCGTGGGACAGCTCCAGCATGTTCCACAGCTGACGGGTGAACGCCGCGCCGGGGTTGTTGAAGCGGGCCGAGTCGTTGATGTTGATCTTGTGCCAGCGCTCCTTCAGCTCGTTGATCTTGTTAATCGTCTGCTCGAGGTTCTTGTTGAAACGGACGACCGTCATGTTGTTCGTCATCCATTCGCCAAGCTCCTTGTGCAGCATATAGGCGTTCTCGTTGCCGTCCATCTTGAGGATGGATTCGTAGCGCTCGGTATGACGCTTCTTCTCGCGGTCGAACACCGTGGAGGAGATGTCGTCGGCATGCTTCGTCAGCCCCTTGATGTACTCGATCGCTTTCGGACCGGCCACCATGCCGCCGTAGATCGCCGACAAAAGGGAGTTAGCGCCGAGACGGTTCGCCCCGTGATATTGATATTCGCATTCGCCGGCTGCGAACAGCCCGGGAATGTTCGTCATTTGGTTGTAGTCAACCCACATGCCGCCCATCGAGTAGTGAACGGCCGGGAAAATCTTCATCGGAATTTTCCGCGGGTCGTCGCCCATGAACTTCTCGTAGATCTCGATGATGCCGCCCAGCTTGACGTCAAGCTCCTTCGGATCTTTGTGCGACAGATCGAGGTAAACCATGTTCTCGCCGTTGATGCCGAGCTTCAGATCGACACAGACGTGGAAAATTTCGCGCGTCGCGATGTCGCGAGGCACCAGGTTGCCGTACGCCGGATATTTTTCCTCCAGGAAGTACCACGGCTTGCCGTCCTTGTACGTCCAGACGCGTCCGCCTTCGCCGCGGGCCGATTCGGACATCAGGCGCAGCTTGTCGTCGCCGGGAATCGCCGTCGGGTGAATCTGGATGAACTCGCCGTTGGCGTAATATACGCCCTGCTGGTATACGGCGCTTGCAGCCGTTCCCGTGTTGATAACGGAGTTCGTCGTTTTGCCGAAAATAATGCCGGGACCGCCGGTCGCCAAAATAACCGCATCGGCCGCAAAGGTGTGCACTTCCATGCTGCGCAGATCCTGCGCGGCAATCCCGCGGCAGACGCCGTCGTCGTCGATGATGGCGCCGAGGAATTCCCAATGCTCGAACTTGGTAACGAGCCCGGCCGTTTCCCAGCGGCGCACTTGCTCGTCAAGCGCATACAGCAGCTGCTGACCCGTCGTCGCGCCGGCGAATGCCGTGCGGTGATGCTTCGTGCCGCCGAACCGACGGAAATCGAGAAGCCCCTCCGGCGTCCGGTTGAACATAACGCCCATGCGGTCCATCAGGTGAATAATGCCCGGCGCCGCCTCGCACATTGCTTTGACCGGAGGCTGGTTCGCCAAAAAGTCGCCGCCGTATACGGTATCGTCGAAGTGCTCCCAAGGAGAGTCGCCTTCGCCTTTCGTATTGACCGCACCGTTAATGCCGCCCTGCGCGCAAACGGAGTGGGAACGTTTCACGGGCACAAGAGAAAACAGCTGAACGTGAACGCCGGCTTCCGCGGCTTTGATGGTGGCCATCAGTCCGGCCAAACCCCCGCCGACTACGATAATTTTAGAATTCGCCATTGTCGTTCACTCCCCCTTAATGACTTGCCATATCCGGCAGTTGTCCGAATTCCGGATTCACGAACGCGGACAGCGCCATAATAAACATGACGGACATAATGACGAATACGCCCATCCATACGTACGTGGAAACACGCTGCGCTCTCGGACCTACCGTCACGCCCCAGCTGACCAAGAACGACCACATCCCGTTGCTGAAGTGGAACACAGCAGCAACAATGCCAATACAGTACAGCACGAAGTTGACCGGATTCGAGGCGATGTGGTGCATTTGAATGCCGATCTCCTCTTGAGCGACCGCGCCGATGGCGATCTGGAAGCGGGTCTCGAAGAAGTGCCAGGCCACGAACAGGAACGTGATGACCCCGGTCACCCGCTGCAGAAAGAACATCTGGTTGCGGAAGTAACCGTAGTTGGTTACGTTGTTGCGGGCCGTATACGCGACATACAAACCGTAGATCGCATGGTAGGCCAGCGGAATCCAAATCCCGAAAATCTCGAGCGCCAGCACCAGCGGCAAGCTGTGCAGCCATTCCACATGCTCAAGAAAACCGGCGTGCCCGCCTTTGAAAGCTGAATAGTTGGTCAGCAGATGTTCGATCAGGAAGAAGCCGACCGGAATAACGCCGAGCAATGAATGCAGCTTTCGGTTAAAATACGAATTTTTGAACATGGAGTACGATGTTCCCCCCTCATAAAATAAAGCTTGTCACATTTTCGTAAAAACCATTTACCATTTTACTCCCGCAGTTCCAGAGCGTCAACAAAAACACTACGCCTATTTTCCATAGTTCGACACCTTTTTATGCAAAAATAGGAACGATATGTGTTCATTTTGTGACACCGGCCATCTATCATAGTACTCCCGTTTCGCTTATAATGGAAGTGCTTATTTATTATAATTGTTTATAACCATATGGCATAAGAGGAGCAGCTTTATGGAAATCTTCGATATATTTGCCGTCGTTGTGGAGCAGCAGAGCTTGAATAAAGCTTCCCAGCTGCTCAACTTGTCCCAGCCCGCGCTCTCCCGCAAAATCATGCGGCTCGAGGAGGAGCTCGGCGTCAGCCTGTTCACCCGCAAGGGCAAGCGGCTGGAGCTGACCCGCGCCGGCCATATTTGCTATGAACATGCCCTCGAGCTGAAGCGGCTCGAGCATAAGCTGGAGCAGTCGCTGGCCGCGTATAAGTCGAACAACCCGCCGGCCGCAATGACAGTCGGCGCCAGCCTGACGACGCTGCAGTCGACCTTGCCGGACTTGATTGCGCTCTACACCCGCGAGCATCCGAACACCGACATCAAGGCAGTGACCGGCAAGACGCATGAGATCGTCCCTCTGGTCAAAGAAAAAAAGGTCGACATCGGACTCGTCGCCTCGAGGATCGAGCATCCCGGACTGACCTGTCTGCCGCTGTTCGACGATCATCTGTGCCTGATCGTGCCCATCGAGCATCCGCTGGCCGGCAAGGCGAATCCGGGCGTCGGCGAGCTTGATGGACTGCCGATGATTTTGTTCTCCCGCGGCACCTGGTACCGCATCCTGATGGACGAGCTGTTTCACCGGCATGCCATTCATCCCGATGTAAAAATGGAGATCGATTCGTTCGAGGCGATCATCCGCCTGCTGTCGATCTGCCAGGCCGCGACGCTGCTGCCCGAATCGTACTTGCGGCATCCGCTGATCGAGTACAACGGGCTGAAGGTCGTCCGGATGCCCGCGCTCGAAGGCACGACCCGGACAACCTCGCTGCTGTACGTCGAGGAAGCCGACAGGCAGCCGGCAATCCAGCGTTTTATCGACTTGGCGGAAGCGTATTATCGGAATAAAAGAAAATCGCCCCGGCTTTGACGTAAAGCGCGGGACGTCTGGCTGGGGACTGGAGGAGGGGAGGCCCGGGAAGGGCTGCGCCGGCGGCGCAACGAGCCTTGCGCAGGACTCGCTGCAGTGAGTCACGTGCGCAGTCGCTGCGGGAGAATCCGGCGTGGAACCGCCTGCGGGAGAATCCGCGCCAAGAGGCGGGCCGGTTTACGTCAGCGCACGCGGCTGCCGGATTCCTTGAGGCAGGCCCCCTGGCGGCGGGCCGGTTGCCGGGCTCCGGCAGGCATACAAGCGTTGCGCCGGCCCGTTCCCGTCAGCCGATCACTTCTCTCTCCAGCGATTCGATCTGCTCGTTCGTGCCGATGATGACCATGACATCCTTTTCCTCCAGCTTGTCGCCAGCGGTCGGCGCGATAATGACGCCGTCTGCCTTGTTGATGGCCACGACGGTGCAGCCGTATTTGTGCCGCGGGTCGAGCTCGGACAAGGTCATCCCGGACAGCCGCCTGGGGACGGCCAGCTCGGCGATCGTGTATTCGTCAGACAGCTCGATGAAATCCAGCAAGTTCGGCGATACGAGCTGGTGCGCCACGCGAATGCCCATATCTCTCTCCGGGAAAATAACGCGGTCGACGCCGATCTTCTCCAGCACCTTGCCGTGAAGCTCGGACAACGCCTTGGCCACCACCTTCTTGACGCCGATATCCTTCAATAATATGGCCGTAAGAATGCTGGCCTGAATATCGTTGCCGATCGCCACAATCACGCAATCGAAATTGCGGATGCCGAGCGACCGGATTACCTCTTCCTCCGTCGAATCGGCCACGACCACGTGCGTGAGCTCGTCGCTCAGTTCGTCGACCATCTCCTCGTCCTTGTCGATGCCGAGCACCTCGTTGCCAAGTTGAATCAATTCCTTCGCCAGACTGGAACCGAACCGGCCCAATCCGATCACTGCATACTGACTGCGCGCCATGTGCACTTGCTCCTATCCGATCGTGATTTTCCCCTCGGGGTATCTGTATAATTCTCTCTCTGGCTTCCGTCCGAGCGCGTAAGCGAGCGTAATCGGACCGAGTCTGCCGGCAAACATCGTGAGCGCGATCATCAGCTTGCCGACGTCACTCAAATGCGGCGTAAGCCCCATCGTCAAGCCTACGGTGCCGAAGGCGGAGGTGACGTCGAACAGAATGTCCAGAAGCGGGCTGTTTACCGTCATCGCCAGTGCCATCGTCATGAAGACGACCAGGAATAAAGCGATCATCGTCAGCGTAATCGCCTTAAGAATGCGATCCTTGCCGAGCCTGTGACGGAACAGCACGATATCCTCCTTGCCGCGAACTATAGCGACGATGGCGCCGAGCAGCGTGGCGAACGTCGTCCGTCGTCTTGATGCCCCCGCCGGTCGAGCCTGGGAACGCCCCGATAAATATTAGGATAATAATGAAAAAAATGCGAGTCCTGTCGAAATCCGGCAATATCCGGCGTATTGGGCCGGCCGTTCTGGGGGCGACCGACTGGAAGAAGGACGCCTACAGCTTGCCCGCCCCATCCAGCGCCCCCGTCTTCACATTCGAATATTCGATCGCGAACAAGACGACGGCTCCGATCGCTATCACGATCCCGGTCATGCTCAGCACGACCTTTGAATGCAGCGACAGCCGGCGGTTTTGCGGTAATCCATCACATCCGACAGATAAAGCCGAGTCCTCCCAAAATAATCAAGCCCGCTGAAGGTGCCGAGCACAATAATGATTGCAAAAACCGATGACTAAAACCTGCGGGGGCGCAAGCCCCGTTCTTTTGATGGCTCTCATAAGGTTACCTGCCGATGTCTGCCCTGGTTCAAGGCATGAAAAAAAGACACTGGAAGCCCGGTGTCGTTGTTCACTGGTTCCTGCTAGCAAGCCTACGAGGTTAGCTGACGGATTCGGGACACAGGCTCCCTATCAGCGCCTCCCGCGAAGCGCCGAATTCACCCCAATTTCATGGTTCCCCCGTTTTCATTAAGAAATTCGGCTGTTATTCAATTGATATGAATTATAATCCTGCAGCGGACGGAAAGACAAAGCTCTTTTTGATTGAAATGGCTTGAAATTCGGAAATGCAGAAGCGCTGTTAACCCTACCATAAGCATGTAGCGCGGCCTTACGCCTTTTTGCCCGCTCTTGCTCGGTAAAGCTCGGGCAAAAGCGCGGCGGGCAGATCGAATGGCTGGGAAAGCTATCGAATGTGTGATACGTTAATAGAATACACTGTAATGTGCGCTTGGCCTATCTTGAAAATTCGACGAAGCTTATCGGCGAATTTTCAACACCGAAGGTGACGACCGATGACGAAAGGAATCGCTCGTCATAGGCGTCTATCTTGAAAATTTGGCGGTATACGCCGACAAAATTTCAATACCGCAGGTGACGACCGATGCCGAAGGAATCGCTTGTCACAGGCCTCTATCCCATTCGATTAAGGAGAAATGCATGAGCAGACGAAACCGCTATCCTTCCCTGTTGCTGCTGGCCATTGCCGGGCTTGTTATGTATTTGGGCGTCAATCTGCTGTCTTCGCTGCTGAACTCTTCCCCCGGCTCGCTGCAGACGGACACCAGCTTTCCCCGAATCAGCAAGCAGGAAGCTGCGGAAGCCGCCGCCGAATTTGCCCGCAGCAAGCTGGGACTGACCGCAAATTACGAATCCGATGTACGCCTGCAGTCGCACAAAACGCGCAGCGGGTATTTGCAGCGCGAGCAGTTGGCCGAGCAGTATCAGGAGCGCTACGGGGAAAAGTATCCGATCGATTATTTCGAGGCGGAAATGAACGACCGCACGACCGGAACGACTTATTACGTCGCGGTCAATTACCTGAACGGCGGCATTATCGGCTGGGACGTCTATCCAGCCGCTGCAGCCGGCGATACGGAAAGCGGCGCCTCCGACGCGGTAAAGCTGGCGGAAAGCCGCATGAACGAGATGGGGTACCGCCCGGGAGATTATCGGCTTATCCGGAGCAATCAACCTTATCTGCTGTTCGAGCATACGACGGAGCGGATCGGCGATGCGAAGCTGCTGCTGCGCATCGCCGTGGCCGGGGAGCAGGTGCGGTCGTTTCATCCCGAATTTTCCGTTCCGGAGTCATACCTGAGCTGGCAGCGGGCGCAGGATGAACGCTCCGCCCAGATGACCCGGATCAGCATGGGCATCTCCTTCATCATGACGATAGGCGCATTGTTTGTGATGCTCAAATACCGCAGCCAAATTACGTTTTCCCGCGGGCTGATCATGACACTTATGTTTCTTGCCGTGTACGTATCCCATAATTTCAATATGATTCCGGGCTATCGGACTTACCACGGCAGCGGGCCGAGCGAGCAGGGCATAGCGTTTTATTTATGGTTTGTTAATATTTTCACCGGGCTGCTGGCGCTCTCGACTTATTTCACCCTGTCGGCGGGACGGCAGCTGTGGGCGGGCACGGGCGATCCCCGCTATTTGTGGCCGACCTGGCGCTCCGCCAGCTTCGGCCGGCACGTCAAGGAAGCGATGGTAAACGGCTACCTGCTCTGCCTGTTCATCCTCGGGGTGCAGCAGACGCTGTTCTTCGCCGCCGCGGAAGGCTTCGATGTATGGGCCGTGAACGATCCGGCGGATTCGGTGTTCAACATGGCTTACCCTGCGATTTTTCCGCTGCTCGCCTGGGCGGCGGCTATCTCCGAGGAAGCGGCGTTCCGGCTGTTCGGCATCGCTTTTTTCCAGCGCCTTGTAAAAAGCCGCTTCCTGGCTGTACTGCTGCCCAGTGTCATATGGGCGATGAGCCATACGCAATATCCGATCTATCCCGTGTATACGCGGCTCGTGGAGGTGGCCGTGATCGGCATCATCTTCGGCTACGCCTTCCTGCGCTACGGCTTCCTTACGGCGGTCTTCGCCCACGCGGCGATGGACAGCATTCTGATGGGCTTGTCGATCATGTATTTGGGCGGGGCGGCCCATGTGCTGACCGGCGCGTTCTATCTCATCTTCCCGGCCTTGGCAGGCTGGCTGCTGGCCTGGCTGCACGGCAAGCGCCGCCCGGCTGCCGGAAGCTGCGCGGTATGAGCGCGGGGCGCGGGGGGCGAAGGCGCCTAAGCAGCGGGCCTGCACATGCCGCAAGCGGCGGCGCGCTAGGCGTTCGAGCAGCGCAAGCAGCGGCGCCCGGTTAGCCTGGCCGTGCAGGGCAGCGCGCGGGCCTTGTTGCCGGCGCCAACACGAACAGCCCTCCGAGAAGCGCATTGCATCTCGCGAGGGCTTGATTGGCCGCATCCGCATCCTGTTCTGCGGCGCTTCGTTCTAATCGGCCGCCGTCTCCGGAGCGGCCGGTTCAGCGCCCGATGCCGGGGCGGCATTCTCATTCAGCGCCTGCAGGATGGCTGCTGCCAGCTTCTCGCCAATACCGGCGGCTTTGAAGTCTTCGAGCGAAGCCTCCCGGATCTTCTTCACCGAGCCGAAATGCTTCAGCAGCTGCTTGCGGCGCTTCTCGCCGACGCCGGGAATGCCGTCGAGCTGCGACTCGATCATCGACTTGCTGCGCGCCTGGCGATGGAATGTGACGGCGAAGCGGTGCACCTCGTCCTGGATGCGCTGCAGCAAATAAAACTCCTGGCTGTCGCGCGGAATTGGCACGACCTGCGGGGGATCGCCGATCAACAGCTCCGACGTCTTGTGCTTCGCATCTTTAGCCAGTCCGCAAACAGGGACGCTAAGCCCGAGCTCATTCTCGAGCACGTCGATCGCCGCGGCGATCTGGCCTTTGCCGCCGTCGATGACGATCAGATCCGGCAGCGGCAACCCTTCCTTCAATACGCGCTCGTAGCGGCGCCGGACGACCTCCCTCATCGTCTCGTAATCGTCCGGCCCCTGGACCGTGCGGACCTTGTATTTGCGGTATTCCTTGCGGTCCGGCTTGCCGTCGGTGAAGACGACCATCGCCGAGACGGGATTCGTCCCCTGAATGTTCGAGTTGTCGAACGCCTCGATGCGGCGCACCGTGCCGATGCCGAGCCATTCCCCGAGATTTTCGACTGCCTTGACGGTGCGCTCCTCGTCCCTCTCGATCAGGCGGAATTTCTCCTCCAGAGCGACGCGGGCGTTATCGCAGGCCATGTCGACCATATTTTTTTTCAGCCCGCGGCGCGGCATATGGACCTTCACCTTCAGCCAGTTTTCGAGCGCTTCCTTGATGTCGGTTTTGGCCGCCTCCGCTGCCGCTGCTTCGTCATGCTCCAAACGGAGCTCCCGCTGCAAGCGTTCATCCGAAGCGACCGCGGCAGAAGCATCGTTTTCTCCGGCAGGCGCAGCCAACGAAGGCCGGCCGCTGCCCTGCTCTTCCGGCACGGCCGCGGCGGACTCGCTATCGCCCGATGCTTCCTGCGCAGCAGCGGCCGACATGATGCCGCTCTGCTCTTCCGGTACAGAAGCCGCCGGCAAGCTGGCCCCCGTCCCCTCCGGATGTGCCGCAGCTCCCTTGGGAGCATCGCCCTGCATCGGCAAAAAAATCTCCTTCGGCAACGCCGGATTATCGCTGTAATACTGCGAGACGAACGTAAGGAAGTCGTCGTATTCCTCGCCGTAGAACGGGAACATCGACGCATGGCGCTCGATCAGTTTGCCCTGCCGCATATACAAAATTTGCACGCACATCCAGCCCTTGTCGGTAGCGAAACCGAACACGTCGCGGTCCACCTGGTCGGACATCGTAATTTTCTGCTTCTCCATGACAGCATCGATATGGGCAATCTGGTCGCGCAGCTCCTTGGCCCGCTCGAAATTGAGCTGCTCGGCAGCCTCGTGCATTTTGCGCGTCAATTCGTCCTTGATCTCGTTATGGCCGCCGTTCAAAAATCGGGTGATCTCGCCGACCATCTGCTCGTAACTCTCCCGCTCCACCGGGTATTCGCAAGGCGCGACACATTGGCCGAGATGATAGTACAAGCACACCTTGTCCGGCAGCGTCCGACATTTGCGCAGCGGATACAAGCGGTCCAGCAGCTTCTTCGTCTGCTGAGCGGAGAACGCGTTCGGATATGGCCCGAAATATTTCGCTTTATCCTTCACCACCCGGCGGGTAACCTCCAGCAGCGGGTGTGTTTCGTTCGTGATTTTGATATACGGAAAAGACTTGTCGTCCTTGAGCAGCACATTGTAGCGGGGCGTATGCTTCTTGATGAGATTGCATTCGAGAATGAGCGCCTCGACGTTGCTTCCCGTGACAATATATTCGAAATCGGCGATTTCGCTGACAAGCCGCTGCGTCTTGGCGCTGTGACTGCCCGTAAAATAGGAACGAAGCCTGTTGCGAAGCACCTTCGCCTTGCCGACATAAATAATCGTGCCGTCCCGGTTTTTCATCAAGTAGCAGCCAGGCTGCTCCGGCACAAGCGCCAGTTTGTTGCGCAGCGCTTCCGTTATTTTCCGGCGGTCGTAGTCCCCCTCGCTCATCGTCCTGTTACCCTCCCCCGAAACGAAAAAAAGCTCTTTTTCCAGCATACCAGAAAAAGAGCCTCCGAAACATTAGCAATTATTGATGACGTCCGACCAGATTTTTCAGCGCGTCCTTCGACTGGAAGCCGACGACTTTATCGACCGGTTGGCCGTCCTTGAACAAAATCAGCGTCGGAATGCTCATTACGCCAAAACGGGAGACCGATTCCGGATTGTCGTCCGCATTCACCTTGGCAATCTTCACGCTGTCCCCGATCTCTTTATCCAGCTCCTCGAGTACGGGAGCGATCATTTTGCAGGGACCGCACCACGGAGCCCAAAAATCTACCAGAACCGTACCGGAACCCTCTACCTCGGCCTTGAAGTCTTGGTCCGTCACATTAACGATAGCCATGGATGGTATCTCCTTTCACCTATTGCAGCGAAAATTGTCAACATGTAAAGTATACCACAATCGACTCACATTTCAACCGAGCCAAAGTTTGCACATTTGTCACTTTCCCGCCTTTACAACAATTCGAAACATTGGGTATACTAAATGTACGAAACCGGCTTTGCCGCACTGATTCGTGCATATTTTCGCATGCGCACATAGAGAGCAAAGCTTGAAGGAGGACGAACCATGAGCGATTCGAAGCACCCGGAGCTCCATGTGAACGAAGAACCGCGCAACGATTTTATCGATACGGCCGTAGGCTTCGCCGTGTTTTTCGTTGTTCTGTTTGCGATCGCGATCGGGGCCACCGTCATTCAAGTGATGACGAAGTAACGGCAGCAGGCAGCGAACGAGTCCGTTCACGGATTAAAGCCTCTTCCGCTTTCGGGCGGGAGAGGCTTTTTGGCGTGACCTGCGACGTGCGGTCGGCTTCGCCTGCGGGCCGGCGCTCTCGCCTTGCCTGCGGCCCAGCTTCGCCTGCGGGCCGGCGCTCTCGCCTTGCCCTGCGGCCCAGCTTCGCCTGCGGGCCGGCGCTCTCGCCTTGCCCTGCGGCCAGCTTCGTCTGCGGGCCGACGCTCTCGCCTTGCCCTGCGGCCAGCTTCGTCTGCGGGCCGGCGCTCTCGCCTTGCCCTGCGGCCCAGCTTCGCCTTTAGCCCGCTCGGCTCCGTCGCAGCGACGTGCCGCCGGGGCGCCGCCAAGCCGCTTAAGATGACGCCTCCGCATCCCGAAGCGAATCCGCCGGGCTCGTCCCGCGCTTGTTATAGCCCTCTACCCAGACCATCTCCACAAAAGGCCGAATCCGGTCCATAATCCGCTTGCCCTTATATTCTTCGTCGCCGTCCTTGCTGGTGAAGCTGAAATGCTTCTCGAGCGCGTCCAAATCGTGATTCGAGGTAAAAAAGGTCGGCTTGCGGTTCATCCGGTAATTCAGGATCGTGCCCATGACATGGTCGCGCAGCCACGGGTTCAAATTTTCCGCGCCGATATCGTCGAACACGAGCAGATCGGTCTCCTTCAGCACGTCCAGCGTCTCCTTCAGCTTCTGCGGCTCCTGAAACATCGACTTCAAATCCTCGGCAAAATCGGGCATATACACGATCGCGCCGGTGTAGCCGTCCTTGGCCAGCTCGTAGAGCATGTAGCACATCAGGAACGTTTTGCCTGTGCCGAAGCCCCCTGCAGCGTACAAGCCGGTCTTTTGCAAACCTTCTTCGCGCGTCCGGAGAATATAGTCGATCACCTGATTGACGGCCGGCTCCCGATCCGGGTCCTTGTCCAAAATTTCAATCGAGGAGTAGCCCTGCGACAGCGCCCGCTCGTCCACGTAAAAGCTGCGGATGCGGCTGCGGATGGCCTGCTGGCTTTGACGCGCAACGAATTTTTTACAGGCTGTCTTCTGATCGTATACCCGCGTCCTTTCGCCGTCCGCCTCGACGGTCAGGAGCGTATAATGCCCTTCGAGATCGTTCGGGCAGCGGTCCAGTCCCGGACAGCGGGTGCAATTGCCGTACTCGGTCACATATTGATGCAGCTTGTTCATGTTCAGCTTGATCGTCTGCTCGTCCAGCTCGGGATATTTGGCCCGCAGCTTGACGATCAGCGGGTGCGCAGCGAGCTCCCGCACCTTCTCGTTCGCCTTCTTCAGCAGCTGGCCGCCCTGCGCGCTGCTGAGCAGGTCGCGAAGCGAATCCATGCTCTCCCCTCCCCCGAATTATGTATGCCGTGATTCACAATACCCGTATTCTATGTCATAGGATGACCGCATTCGATGTCATGGCATGTCCGGCTTTTTCAACAAGCACTCTGTGCGCCGGTTACAGCTTGCCGTCCAGCTTCATCGCCTTGCGCCGCAGTTCCTCGCGCTGCGCGGCGGTGAGCGTTTTGCCCGCGCCTCCGCTTTGCACGACGGGCAGCACCGGCTTCTGCCTTCCGCTTCCTGCGCGCCCCCTCGCCCCCGGCGTGCGGCCTGCGGACTCGGCGCGGCTGCCGCGCGCTTTTCGCTCCTGGTACGCCATCTGTTCCCGCACGTACTGGACCGCCTGCTCGTAGCTGGCGACCTGCTTGGCCAGCATATCGGCCGCCGTGCTTTCGATGGACGATTTGGCCCAAGATCTGCGGTTGACGTAAAAATAATGGATCAGTACATTGATCACTTCTTCCGGAAGCCCGTAGTTCAGGTCGATCTTGGCGAACATATCGAGCAGCCCGTCGGGGATGGAGCCTTTGGAAAATATTTTGTCCAACAAATACGTATACGGCTCGTTTCTTAAAATGTAGTTGTACTGATGCGCGTTGCATTCGCCCTGGAACAGGTCGGGAACCTCCAAATAATACTCCATTTCGACCTGCTTGTCCTCGCCGCGCTTCCCGTCCTCGGCCATGCCGTGTCCGCCCGTCAGCTTCGTCAGGAACCGCGCGCGCTCCTCGCTGCGCTTTTTCTCCTGACGGAACACCTGGTTCGCCTTATGCTGCAGCAGGTCGAGCACGATGTGCCCCTGCTCGTCGAACACGCCTTCCTCGTCCAGCAAGCGGCAAATGTCGGTCAAGTACAAGTTGTATTTTTTGGCTACGTAATTGATCTGCGCCATCTGCTCGGGCTCGTACTTCAAGTTCTCCACGAAAGCGCGGTTAACGGACTGCCGCGGAAAGTGCGAGATGATCTCCGTATACTGGTACCCTTTGGGGGCATCCGGCTTGGCTTCGGCCGGCTCGGACGCCGCCGTCTCGAACAGCGCCCGCTCCAGCTCATAGTCGATGACCTGTGTATTGAGCCGGAACAGCTCATAGAAGGGGACCGATAAATTTTCGCTGCTCGCCTGCTTCAGCTCCTCGTCCTCCGGCAGCAGCAGGTCGTCGCGCAGGGCGAATACCATATATTTGCCGACCTTGTCGCGAAGCAGCAGCGTCAAATGCTGATTGCGAAAAAATTCGGCGGGGCACAGCGGCGCCTCCAGCGTGTATTCGTACACGTAATCCTCGGAATCGGCCGCGAACCGGCGAGCCGACTTCAGCAGGCCGACCGCTTCCAGCCGCGACGTCTGCTCGATGAACAGCTTGCGCCCCCGCTCGCCCGCCTCCAGCTCCAGTGCGAGAAAGAGCTTGCGCTGCTGCTCCATCGGCGAGCAACCGACCTTGCCCTCCGGCAGCTGCTGATACAGCGTATGATATAAAGCGACGGCGAACGCGCCGATCATCGGCTGGTAGACGTTCGCCAGCATTTTGTAATCGAGGCTGCTCAAGGCGAAATCCCGTTTCACGCAAAAACGGTGATATTCGGAAAAATGGAGCAGATTCGTAATTCGCATTCCCGTTCAATTCCCCATTTCCTGACGCGTCATAGTAAACTTCATTTTACCACATAAATCGACACTCGCGAGATGAAAATGATATGGAAAAAAGCGCCCATCGATGGACAATAGACGACCTGTAACGATATAGGAAAAAGGCCCGCAGCGCTGCCTAAGCGCCCGGTTGGGCAGCGGCGGCCGGGGCGGCGATTGGGCGGTACCGACTGTATGGGGCGGCGGTTCGGCGACGGCGGGGCGGCATCGACCGTACGACCGCGGTCGGGTTCGGCGAGGTTGAGCGGCACCAGCCGTACGGGGCGGCGATTGGGCGACACAGGGCTGTAAAACAGCACGGGGCGGAGAAACAGCCCTCGAGGAGAGGCGGGCGCGGAAATTGCGGCGCAACAAAGCGCACGCCGCCAGAGGCGGCGAGGAGCGGCCGCAATCCAGGGCCCCCGGAGGTCGCGGCCGGCGGCGATGTAGCCGGCGGCCATGCGGCGGCGATGTAGCCGGCGGCCATGCGGCGGCGATGTAGCCGGCGGCCATGCGGCCGGAGGCGGTGCGGCCGACTAGGTGGCGTTCGGAGCGTCTCCCCTTCTGAGCCCGCGCAAATAGGTCTCGAGCACCCGCCGAACACTCTCGTCCACATCCAGGCCGAGATTGAAGCCGTTCAGCAGCTCGATCGAGGCAAAACCGTGGACCAGGCTGCGCAGCCCGCGGATCGCATGGATCAGATCATCCTCCGCTAAGTGGAACGATTCGAATACGCGGGCAACGACCGCCAGGACGCCTTCCGAATGCGCGGCAACTTCGGGATCCAGCGGATCAGGCGGGCGCAGCGACGCCTCGTACAGTCCGGGATGCTCCCGCACGAAACGGATGTACGCCTCGGCTACCGCCAGCACCGCCGCTTCGCCCGAGCGCCCCGCCGCCGCCTCGAGCATAACGCTTTTCAAGCGGTCGATCGCCATGAGCGCCAAAGCTTTGCGCAAATCCGCAAGCCCCTTCACATGATTGTACAGCGACGGCACCTTGACGCCGAGCTTCTGGGCCAGCGCTGCCAGCGTGAGCTGCTCGAAGCCTTGCGCTTCGGCGATTTCGGCGGCCGCCAGCAGCACCTTCGTCCGGTCAAGCCCTTGTCTCATCGTCCGCTCCTCCTCTCCAAAGCCGCTTCCGCCTCGCGAATAGCGCGGTCAATGGCTGCCGCCGGCCGCTGCAAAGGCATCCCGTGTCCGACGGCCAGCAGGCTCGGCCGTAGCTCCTGCAGGCGGCGCGCGCTCGCCAGCGCCGTCTCGGCATGCCAGGTCGCCCAAGCCGGGAACGGGAACAAAACCTTCCGCTGCCCGGAGACGGCAATGCCGCCGCGCGTCTGAAATGCGTCCCCGGCAAGCAGCGCGCCGGAGCGCTCATCCAGAAAAGCGAGCAGGCCCGGCGTATGCCCCGGCGCCGCTACGGCTCTCAAGGACCCGATCCGCTCGCCGTCCGCCAGCAGCCGATCGGGCCGGGTGCGGACCGCCTTCGGGACGCC
This sequence comes from Paenibacillus ginsengihumi DSM 21568, assembly GCF_000380965.1. GTDB lineage: Bacteria > Bacillota > Bacilli > Paenibacillales > NBRC-103111 > Paenibacillus_G > Paenibacillus_G ginsengihumi. The sequence continues at coordinate 27,068 of NZ_KB905611.1, forward strand.
GCCGCGGATCGGCGTCGGAGGCTCGCCGGGGTCCAGCGTGACATCTCCCGCGAGCAGCCTTGCGTCCCTGGCGGATATGGCCACTTCCGCTTCCGGAAGCATTTGCTTCAGGCGGTCCAATGCGCCGACGTGATCGTCATGCGCATGGGTCAGCGCGATGCGGCGAATCGACTTGCCGATCCGCTCGGCTGCCTGCACAATGGCCTTGGCGCTGAACGGGAGAGCCGCATCGACGAGCGTCAAATCGTCCTGTTCCTCGACGAGAAAGCAATTGACCGGAAACAGGCGCGGAAAGAAAGTAAGCTGAACGATATGATCGTAACGGATCATTTTCATAGCGGGTGCCTCCCTATAATTTGGATGGACGTCTATGACATACGAATCTTTTCGTCATGGGCCGTCATCTTCGGTGATGAAAAGTTAATTGTCGTACGATACGAAGCAGTGTTCAACGAAAACTAATAATATTATTGTTTAAACTAATTATATTAGTTTTATGTCACAAAATCAAGCCTCACAACATCAAAAAACTTGAAACCACCGTCTCGACGATGCTGTATAACACCGCAATGGCCCTTGCTCCGCGCAGCGTGTTGCCTTTTTCAGCTGTTCACCGTTAGCTTGATTGCCCGTTCGCCGCGGTTGTTGCCGCTCTCCAGCCGGCCGTCTTGCAAAAAGAGGCAAGCTCCGGCCACTGATTCGCGCAAGTAAGGAGATCGCCGTTCCAAGCAGCGCTTCGGGCAACACGCGCGTTGACTTTCGAGCCAAAAGAACGTCTTCTGAAAACCGTCGATCCTTCATGTGGTTTCCTCCCGAGCACATGAGCGACGAATTCTGCAAAAAATGCAACAATTTCTGCATTTTTCGCACGATAGGAAGGGGAAAGTTGCATTTTGTGCAACAATTTGGACGAGATCGGCTTCAAACTGGGGATCATCGCCCGAAATGTTGCACTTTTTACAACAATGAGCCGCAGATGCGGTTTATCCCCCCGTTTTGTAGAGTGAAGGGCTGGGGGTACCAGCCCCTCCTCATCAAACCGTACGTGAAGTTTTCCCTCATACGGCTTTCCGACGTTCTTCACCTTGGCCAGTACGTTTGCCCCAAATTGCGACGGTTTTCAGACCCGCCATCCGAAGTAATTCGAACACATTTACCTGACTGGCTCTCCTCTTCTTGTGTTTTCTGTTCCACCACAGACTTATTCTTCTGCGGATATGCCAGTCCACTTTGGTCAGGAATCGGTTTGCCATGGTCGGGTCTATGCTCGCGTAGTA
>NZ_KB905612.1 GCF_000380965.1 Paenibacillus ginsengihumi DSM 21568
AGGAAGCGCTCGTCATAGGCGTCTATCTTGAAAATTTGGCGGTATACGCCGACAAAATTTCAATACCGCAGGTGACGACCGATGACGACAGGAAGAGCTCGTCATAGGCGTCTATCTTGAAAATTTGTCAGCCGCATCCCTTAAGCATAAGAAAAGGCAGCCCCTGTGTGAGGACTGCCTCTTCTCATGTTCACGCCGTTATTCCGTTGTATATGGCAGCAGTGCCACTTGACGGGCGCGTTTGATCGCAACCGTCAGAGCGCGCTGATATTTCGCGGAAGTACCCGTTACACGGCGAGGCAAAATTTTGCCGCGCTCGCTGATGAACTTCTTCAGCGTATCGATATCTTTGTAATCGATATGCGTGATCTTGTTAGCGGTGAAGTAGCAAACTTTGCGGCGCTTGCCGCCTTTCTTGCCGCGGCCGCTGAATCTTCTTTCGCGCTCCGGGCGTTGTTCGCGCTGTTCACGTTGTTCGCCTTCGCCGGCTCTTTCTTTCTTCTGTTCCATCGTGCGTCTCCATCCTTTCTGCGTAGAGTGTTCGCCCCTGTCCGATGCCGTCATCAGAAGGGCAAGTCATCATCCGAAATATCCACCGGCCTGCCGTCATCCTGGAAAGGATCCTGGTTGTCCCGTGCTCCGCCGCCATAACCACCGCGGTTGCCACCGCCGCCGGACATGCCTCTAGCGCCTCCCATGCCCATGGCATCGCCATTGTCGCGGAAGCTGCTTTCGCTATTGTCCCCACGGTCCAGGAAACGCACATTATCAGCAATGACCTCGGTCACGTATACACGCCGACCTTCGTTATTGTCATAATTGCGGACCTGAATACGTCCATCGACAGCCGCCAAACGGCCTTTGCGCAAATAATTCGCGCAGTGCTCCGCTTGCTGCCGCCACACGACGATCGGAATGAAATCCGCCTCGCGTTGTCCGGACTGACTGGTAAACGGACGGTCGACCGCCAGCGTAAACTGGGTAACCGCTACGCCGGACGGCGTATAGCGCAGCTCCGGATCGCGGGTCAGCCTGCCGATCAGAATAACACGGTTCAACATCGATTATCCCTCCCGCGAATGCAACGACTTAAGCTACGTCTTTGACGATCAAGAAGCGGATGATTTCGTCCGAGATCTTCAGTACACGATCGAGCTCGTTGACGACATCATTGTTTCCGTTGAACTGAACCAGCACATAGTGCCCGTCACGGAACTTCTTGATTTCATACGCAAGACGGCGCTTACCCATCACATCGTGCTTCGTGATTTCGCCACCGTTGTTCGTGATGATGCCTTGGAACTTCTCTACCGCGGCCTGAATCGCCTCTTGCTCGAGGTCAGGACGGATAATGTACATCACTTCATATTTGCGCATGCTTGTCACCTCCTTCTGGACTAACGGCCTCCGTCAAGGGACGGAAGCAAGGAGCGAGTAAACCTATTACAAAACTCGCACCATAGTAGTATAGCAAAACGAACCTCCCAAATCAAGCGTTGGCCCGCATATAGCCCGCACATACAACGCTCAGGAACCCGCTCAATTAGCCCGCCGGCTGCCAATATTTACGGCTCATGCCGTCCCCTCTCTTGGGCAAATCTAACGGTAGACCAAGCGCCAGGAGGTGAGCAGTCGTGGGTGAATGGAGTCAATTCCGGCCGGGCGACAAGGCCCCGAACGACGGCGAATATATGGAAGTAGGCGAAGACGATTTCCATATGGGCATCAACAATCCGAAGATCATTTCCTTGAAAAAAGGCGAGCGCTTCCCTGAAACGACGAACCACAACCGCAAATGGAAGCGCAAATAGGACGGTTCTCCCCTTCCCCGCTGGCCGCTCGGTGCCGGCGGGCTCGGTGTTCATTTATTCAAGGGAAGCACGCCATGCTAAGTATGCATAGAAGGAGCCTCGCGCTATGAAATATACCTTTACCCGCCTATTGACGCTGATCGGCATTGCCCTGTGCGCCGTTCACTGGTTCGGGCACGAGTACGATCCGATTTATCTGCTGTTTTACGCCTTGAGCGTGCCAGCCTGGTTCTGGCCCATCTTCGAGTATACGAACGTGAACTTCGTGCTGCTGTATTTGACGACGATCTTGAGCTGGGCGCTGATCGGCTACGTGATCGACCGCTTCGCCGCCGTACGCGGCTCGCGGCGCAAAGGCTATCGTTAATACAATCAGCTCCGATCCGAAGTTGCATAGAGGCGTTATGTTTGCCGCTGCCCCCTAAACAACGCAAAAAACGGTTCCCTGTTGAGGGAACCGTTCTGCATGTCGTAAGTATGGCGGAAAGAGTGGGATTCGAACCCACGCACGGGAGTTACCCGCCTAGCTGATTTCGAGTCAGCCCCCTTGGACCACTTGGGTACCTTTCCGCATCAAAAGGGACAAGAATTATAATAGCATGATCACTCTCTAAATGCAAGCCCATAAATGCGAAAATTTCGCTGGATTGTGTAGCGAATTTTTGGCTGCTCTTTGGTTGAACGATGAGGAACTCGAGCAAGCTGCTGCATCGGCATGTGAGACATACCGACGCGGCAGACCCAATTCATTCGGAAAACCGGCCGGCAAGCTGCCTTAGCCTTAGATCGACGCAGCGTCTATGCATGAGTACGAACGGTCATGCAGCCTGCCTGCGAGCTCATTCATTGTTCGTCCCACATCCCCGAAGAGCCGTCGGCTTTAGTTGCTTCCTTCTTCGCTTTGCGCCGCGGAACGCAGCACTTTCTTCAGCTTGCTCTCGAACTTGGCTCTCGGCACGAGCACGCTGTGCTTGCAGCCTGTGCACTTGATGCGTATATCCATCCCCATGCGGATTATTTCCATTTCATTCGTTCCGCACGGATGGGGCTTTTTCATCTGAACGATGTCGCCGAGCTGATACACCTTCTTTTCCATATTCACACCGACCTTTCCGATTTATGGTAGGTTACCATGCGCGGATAAGGGATTTCAATCCCGTTCTGGTCGAACGCCTTTTTAATTTCCGCATTGAGCCGCCGCGACACCGGGAAGTGGGTATTCGGCTTACACTCTGCCGCCACCCGCAGCACAATGCCGGTTGCCCCGATCATATGAACTCCGAGCACATCCGGCATTTTGACGATATCTTCATCGGATTCATAGGCTTTGGCCGCCGTCTCCTCCAATACCTTCGTGGCCTTGTCGATATCCGACTCCAACGCGACGTTCACGTCAACGACCGCAAGCGAATTGTTAACCGAGAAATTCGTTACCAGATTAATAGAACCGTTCGGTATAATATGAACCTCGCCGGTCCAACTGCGCACCCGCGTCACCCGCAATCCGATCTCCTCGACCGTTCCTTTGAATTGATCGATCTGAATGACGTCGCCCACAGCAAATTGATCCTCAAAAATAATAAAAAATCCGGTAATAACATCCTTCACCAGACTTTGCGCGCCGAAGCCGACCGCCAGCCCGACGACTCCCGCCCCGGCCAGCACCGGTCCCAAGCTCACCCCGAACTGATTCAATATCATCAAAATCATTATAAAATTGACGACATAGCTAATAACATTGCCAACCAGCTTCCCCAGCGTCCTGGTCCGCCGCGAATCAAGCTTGAGCGGGTTTTGCTCCCGTTCTTTCATGACATGCTGCAGCGTTTTGTTCGCAATCTTCACCAATACGCGGCTCGCAACATAAATAACGGCTACTTTAATGATAATGAGCAGAAAGTCGGACCACAGCTCCGGATTCGAGAAATAACCCGCTACGTCCTCCCAAATGCGTTCCCAGGCGGCTACTGTTCCCACAGCGCTGTCCGACTGTAGCAGATTCATGTTCCAATTCACCATCATCACATCCGGATCATATATTTATCGTAACATATTGATCTCCGTCTTTATAGTATATCCCCCGGATTTCGAGCTGTTCTTCGATGACGATCTTCTTTACTTCATCGAGCGATTCCTCCGGGAACTCCAACGATAACGCGCAGCCTGCCGTTATTTCCTTAGGCGTCGGTCTCATATCGTTCTCGATATCCGCATAATCCAGCAGCATTTCCGCCCTTAACGCTTGTTGCGTCGAATCGAAGGCCATTACCAGCATGGAGTCACCTCGGGCTTCCCAAATTTTCCTCAGGCAAGTATAAAAAGATTCTAGCAATCGTATACTAATAAAAATTAAATATCTACCCCATTGATCCGGGAGGCATTATATGAAACTGCCATTTCATAGAGAACCGCAAAAGCCCAAAGATTCATTCAAAATTATGCACACGGAAGCGAACAGCGCCGAGGTGCTGGCCGACCGGATATCGGAAGTGCTGCGGCAAATTCCAGCTCACCGACCGATTGTGCTCATCTGCGTCGGCACGGACAGGTCGACGGGAGATTCGCTCGGCCCTTTGGTCGGCACACAATTAAAAAAATATAACATCCAAGGGCTCCACCTGTACGGAACGCTCGACCATCCTGTGCATGCAATGAACTTGAATGACACGCTAACGATCGTACATCAGCATTATAACAACCCGTTCATCATTGCCGTGGATGCTTGCCTCGGTCAGTTGACCAGTGTCGGCTGCATCCAGCTGGGCAGCGGCCCGGTGAAGCCGGGAGCCGGAGTCAACAAGGAGCTTCCTCCGGTCGGCGACATTCATGTGACAGGTATCGTTAACGTCGGAGGCTTTATGGAATATTTCGTCCTGCAAAACACGCGGCTCAGCCTGGTGATGAGCATGGCGGAAGTGATCTCCAAATCGTTCTACGACGCGATGTCCGGCCTCAAGCGCTGGACAGCTACTTCTTTGGCACGGATCGACTGATCGCTTCCTTCTCCTCGGGAGACAGTGCATACGTCGACTGCCCGTTTTCAAGCGGCTTGGCATATACAAAGGTATGCTCTCGGTTATGAATGCCTGAGATCACAATGCCGTCCTGGCGTTCATCCGTAATAGCCACCGAAAAACTCATTTCGTTGCCTCTTTCTCCGAAAGCGTTATATCTGACAATACCGATATGCGATTTCATCGCGGCCATTTGCTCACGGATGCGGCTAATCTTGCTTTCGGCCACATCCGTTTTATTTTCCAGTTGGTTGGTCTTCTCCTGCAGCTGCGCAAGCACTTGTTCAATGTTTAGCCCTTCGCTGCCGTTCATTAGCTGCATATAACCTTTGCGCAGCTTACCAAGTTTTCTCCATAGCATAATGAGAATAATAATAAAAACAAACAGCATGACCGCCATCGCCATAAAGGCAACTTCCATCGGGATCAGCGGCAATTCCAGTTCCCCCATCGACACTCCCCTTTCTCCTACCTCTCGCCCTCTCTATATCATTAACGGTATGTTGCGGCAATCTCCTTCACGGCGCTGACCAGGGCCTCGGCCTCCTCCGGCGTCGTAAAGCAGCCCACGCTTGCCCTGACAGCTCCCCGTTCCATCGTTCTGGCCATTTCGTGCGCCAGCGGAGAGCAGTGATACCCGGCACGCACGGCAATTTGGAACGACTGATCTAAAATGAAAGCAACCTCCGAGGAATCGACTTGCCTAACATTAAATGCTACAATCCCTGTTTTATTTTGCCCCAATTCCGGTCCGAATACCGTCACGCCATCGATTCCCATGAGCCCCTCCATGATCTGCTGGACAAGCTCCCACTCCTTCTTATGGATTGCTTCGGGCCCTTGCTCGAGTACATATTTGACCCCCTCATTCAGCCCGGCAATCCCTACTGTATTCTGCGTTCCGGCTTCGTATCGGTCCGGTCTTACCGTCGGCTGATCGATCTCCTCGGATTGACTGCCGGTCCCCCCATGAAGAATGGGCTCCAGCTCGATGTCCGGATGCACGTACAACCCGCCGGTTCCTTGCGGCCCCAGGAGTGCTTTATGTCCCGGAAAAGCCATCATATCGATCCCCATCGACTCTACATCGATCGGCAAGGTTCCGGCTGTCTGGGCAGCATCGACCAGCAGTCTCGCCCCTCGCTCTTTGGCCAGCTGTCCAATCTCCGCAAGCGGAAGAATGCTGCCGAGCAAATTCGAGCTGTGGTTGCACACGATCAGCGTCGTTGCCGATGTGATCACCTCAGCCAAATCGTCCATATGAAGCTCGCCTCGCTCATTCGTCCGTACGTAGGACACTTGAACCCCTTTCGTGCGCTTCAAATATTCCAGCGGCCGGCGAACCGAATTATGTTCTATAGCCGTGCAGACAACATGATCTCCTTCTTTGACGAAGCCTTTGATCGCTTGGTTCAAAGCCATCGTCGTATTCAAGGCAAACGAGATATGATTCGGATTTTTAATATGAAATAGCCGAGCCAAGTTTTTTCTGCACTCGAACAACGTCCGGCTTGCACGGACTGCCATGGCATGGCTTCCTCGCCCCGGGTTCGCTCCGTATTCCAGCATACATTCCTGCATCGCTTCCAGAACGGCCGGAGGTTTAGGCCAGGACGATGCCGCGTGATCCAAATATATCATGGGACGATACGCCGCCTTTCCTTTGAGCTCGAATGTTCTTGCAACCGATGGACCGATAACAAGCATTATTCGCCATCGGCTCAATGAACAAAGATAGCATACCTCGTTCGCATTGCCCGCAGGCAGCATTCGGGTATGCTATTCGTTTTATATCGATGAACAACCGATCAGGATGACTTCACCTGAAGCAATTCCAACAGACGATCCAAATCTTCCTTTGAATAATACATCAATTCGATTTTTCCTCTATTATTGTTATGTTTAATTTTTACGGTCGTTCGGTACATTTCACGCATTTGCTCTTCCAGCTGATTAATGTAAGGATCTTTATTTTTGCTTGCCGGCTTTGCGGGTTTGTTCACTGCCTCTTTTTGCTCAAGCTTTTTCACTTCTTCTTCGAGCTGCCGAACGCTCCACTCCTCAATCACGGCCATTTCCGCCAGCAGCTTGATCTTCTTCTGATCCTTCAAACCAGCAATCGCCTTGGCATGTCCCATCGATAATGTTCCACGTGAAACATACATCTTCACATCGTCAGGCAGCTGCAGCAGCCGCAAAAAGTTAGCGATATGCGAACGACTTTTGCCGACCTTCACCGAAAGCTCCTCCTGCGTCAGCGAAAACTGATCAATCAGCGCTTGATAAGCCATAGCAATCTCCAGCGAGTTCAAGTCTTCGCGCTGCAGATTCTCGATCAATGCAATCTCCATCACTTGCTGGTCGGAGAACTTTTTGACGACGGCCGGAATGGTCGCCAGTCCCAAAACTTGCGATGCCCGGAACCGCCTCTCCCCGGCGATGATTTCATAGCCCTTCAGCACACTGCGGACGATAATCGGCTGAATAACCCCATGCTCTTTAATGGAATCAGCCAGCTCCTGAATCGATTCGTCGTTAAAATTGCGCCGCGGCTGATATGGGTTCGGGCGAAGCTGAGACAAAGGAATTTCGACCACTTTATCATCATCGCCAATGCTTAGGGCAGGCAGCAGAGCATCCAAACCTTTACCTAGACGTTTACTCAAAGTGCCATCACTTCCTTTGCTAACTCCATGTACACCTCGGCCCCCTTCGATCTCGGGTCGTAAGTGACGATTGATTGTCCATGGCTCGGAGCTTCACTCAAACGCACATTCCGCGGTATGATCGTTTGATACACTTTTTGCTGAAAATATTTTTTCACTTCCTCGATCACCTGCATCCCAAGGTTCGTCCTGGCATCGAACATCGTAAGCAGCACCCCTTCGATTTGCAGCGACGTATTCAGATGCTTCTGAACCAAACGCACCGTATTGAGCAGTTGACTGAGTCCTTCCAGAGCATAATATTCGCATTGGATAGGGATAATGACGGAATCGGAGGCAGTCAAAGAATTGACCGTTAAAATACCAAGCGACGGCGGACAATCGATCAAAATATAATCGAATAAATGGCGTACAAGCTGCAACGATTTCTTCAAGCGTACTTCGCGGGAAATTGTAGGAACCAGTTCAATCTCCGCCCCGGCCAGTTGAATGGTTGCCGGAATGATTTTCAAGTTGGGGATATTCGTATCCGCCATGGCATCCTTGGGATGGACGTCGTTAATCAGCACATCGTAAATACAATAAGTCACGTCGGCTTTGTTGATCCCAATACCACTCGTTGTGTTGCCTTGGGGATCGATATCGACAAGCAGCACCTTCTTGCCCAGCGAGGCCAGAGACGCGCCTAAATTGACGGAAGTCGTCGTTTTGCCGACGCCGCCTTTCTGATTGGTTATGGCGATGATTTTGGACAACCTTTTCACCTCAAAATCTAACAAATTCGCAATCATCCCCGCCATCCGGATTGCCAGGAGAAAAGAAAAGCCTCTTAACGAGGCCCCTTTTACATTTCCCATCAAATATGAAAAGCTTGATAGAACCTAAGCACTGCTTACGGATAACGTTGGATAAATATATAAAATAACATTCAATCCGCTCTGAAGAAGCACTTCCACAGGATGACTCTACCCTACGTCCACCCAGGCAGCAATTCACTGACAAATTCCAGCATACTGTAAGGAGAAGACGACCGATCCGAAGTATTTCTCTCGTTACAGGCGCCTCTCCCGAAAACTCACGATGATCTGACCGCAAAATACCAGCAGACGAGATGACGACTAGCAGACGAAGGATTCATAACGTTATAGAAGCGTATCCTTATCATGAATGATGATCGTCAGCAAATAGTCAGCAACTCAAGATGACGAATCGATAATAAAGGATTCCTTCGTTATATGAGTCCCTCTCCTATTTTACTTCTTTGGGATGCGAATTACAATCTCGTAATGATCCTCGTAATCCTGCTCCGATGTATTAATAGGAAGCCCCGACGAAGTGACCATTTCGACCGATTGTCTAATCGTATTGAGCGCCAGCCGAACATCTTTGGAAAACGATACTCGTTTCGCCTTCTTCACCTTGGTGGCTTCTTTCATCAGCGCGATGCGAGCTTCTGTCTGCTTGACGTTCAGCTCTTTGGAAATAATATCCTCGAGTACTTTCACTTGCGCTTCTTCCTGATCCAGCGACAGCAGCGCCCTGGCATGTCTCTCTGTAATTTTCCGTTCCATGAGTGCCAGCTTCACCGGCTCGCTCAAATGGAGCAGCCGAATTTTGTTGGCGATGGTCGACTGACTTTTGCCCAATCGCTGCGCCAAACTTTCCTGAGTCAAATTGTGCAGATCGATTAATTGCTGATAGGCGACAGCTTCCTCAATCGCGGTCAATCCTTCCCTCTGCAAATTCTCGATCAGCGCTATCGAAGCCGCTTGCGAATCATTGAATTCGCGAAGAATGGCCGGAATCGTGTCGTAGCCTAACTTCTTGACCGCCCGCCAGCGACGCTCGCCAGCGATTAATTCGAACCGATCATTACGAACCCGGACGACGATCGGTTGGATGACCCCGTGCGTTTTGATGGTTTGGCATAGCTCATCGATCCGCTCATCATCAAAGATGGTTCTCGGTTGATACGGACTCGGATCGATACTATCAACAGGAAGCTGCTTCACTTCATCCGCCGATGTCTTTTCTGCAAAACCAAACAACCTGGATAGTTGTTCTTTCATTACGTTAACCACCCGATCTTTTGCCGAGAAATAATATCTTTCTATATGTAATTCAACAGAAATCAGGAAACTCCTGCTATTCTCCAAAGTTGTCAAACTTTATTGTCACTTTGCACAAAATGTTCCACGTGAAACATTTTGCCCTGGCGATGAATGCCGATCATCAAGCAGGTTGATCAGTAACCGAAGGCAAGAGCGATGACGAAAGAGGCATCGTCACCGGCTCCAACGAAGTTATATGTTGTTCGTTCGCCTTGAGAAAATATTCGTTTCGTGCAAAAGCTCCCAGGCACAATCATGATGAAGCTTCGCCGCCCGTCGGTCCCGCATTACAGAGACGATTTTACGAGCGGCGATTTTAACAGCATCCCCGGCTTTCGCGGATATTTGCCTGGTGTCGGCGCTGTTTTTCGAATGAGCACCATATGCCGTAACGAATCCTCCAGCGGAAGCTGAAAACGGTGAGTGTCCATCCATTCCCCTTTCAACTCCTTCAAGCTGTAGCCGGCCTCCGCCAGTTCCTCCTGCACCTCGCTGCCTTTCATCGCGGCGAACGTGCCGCCAGGAGCGGCAAATGGCAGACAAAGCTCGTTCAGCACAGCCAATCGTGCTACCGCGCGAGCCGTCACAAGGCTATAACGGTCTCGATGCTCCTCTTGGCGAGCGATCTCCTCGGCCCGCCCATGAATGCAGCGCACATTCGTCAGCTCCAGTGCATCGCACAGGTGCTTCAAAAACTGGATGCGCTTGTTGAGCGAATCGACGATCGTCAATTGCAGGTAAGGAAAAACAATCTTAAGCGGAATACCTGGAAAGCCGGCGCCCGATCCGATATCGGCCAGACGCTCGACCTTGTCCATCGCGACAAAAAAAGAAACAGAGAGAGAATCGTAGAAATGCTTCACGTACACCTGCTCTCTCTCTGTGATGCCGGTAAGGTTCATTCGTTCGTTCCAATCGGTCAGTATGTTATAGTACAATTCGAACTGCTCCAACTGACGCTCCGACAAAACGATCCCCTTCGGCTGAAGTAGACTAACAAAACGGCTTTGTATCTCGTCCATATGCGCTCCTCAGGATGATGCTCTTGCCGCGGTGACGCGGTTGTAATGCTCCAAGTAAACAAGCAGGATCGAAATGTCGGCGGGCGTTACGCCGGATATGCGCGATGCCTGCCCGATCGATACGGGACGAATCTTTTCGAGCTTCTGCTTCGCTTCGCTTGCAATGCCGTGAATGTCGGCATAGACGATATCGTCCGGAATTTTCTTCTGCTCCATCTTGCGCAGCCGCTCGACTTGCGCAAGCTGCTTCTCGATGTAACCCGAATATTTCACTTGAATCTCGACCTGTTCCTTCATTTCTTCGGTGAGCTCGTAAGGAGCCGGCGAAAGCTGGGAAATATGCTCGTAAGTGACCTCCGGGCGGCGCAGCAGCGTCAGCAGATCGGTGGCGCTTGCCAGCTCCGCGCTGCCGAGCGACTGAAGCAGCTCTTTCACGTCCTGCGGCTTCACCTTCACCGATCTAAGCCGTTCGAGCTCCTCCTTGACACGGCGAACCTTCTCCTGGAACCGCTCATATCTTGCTTCGGAAATGAGGCCGATCTCGTATCCGATCTCGGTCAAGCGAAGATCGGCATTGTCATGACGCAGCAGCAGCCGATATTCGGCGCGGGAAGTCAGCAGCCGGTACGGCTCGTTCGTCCCCTTCGTGACAAGATCGTCGATCAGCACGCCGATATACGCCTGCGAGCGCTCCAGAATGACCGCCTCCTTGCCCTGCACCTTGCGCGCGGCATTAATGCCGGCCATAATGCCTTGAGCGGCCGCTTCCTCATAGCCCGATGTGCCGTTGATCTGGCCGGCTGTGAACAGCCCGTTAACCCGCTTCGTCTCCAAGGAAGGCTTCAATTGCGTCGGCACTATCGCATCGTATTCGATCGCATACCCTGTCCGCATCATCTCCACATTTTCCATCCCGGGAACGGAGCGCAGGATTCGCAGCTGCACATCCTCCGGCATGCTCGTCGACAAGCCCTGCACGTAATATTCCTTCGTATCGCGCCCTTCCGGCTCCAGGAATATTTGATGCTTCGGCTTGTCGCTGAAGCGAACGATTTTATCTTCAATCGAAGGACAATAGCGCGGTCCCGTCCCTTCGATCGCTCCGGAGAACATCGGCGCCCGGTGCAGGTTCTCATTGATAATTCGATGCGTCTCCTCCGAAGTATACGTCAGCCAACACGGCAATTGATTCGGAATCGCCTCTGTCGTTTCGTAGGAAAAATGCTTCGGATGCTCGTCTCCCGGCTGAATCGTCGTCTTCGAAAAGTCGATGGAGTCCTTATGCACCCGCGGCGGCGTGCCGGTTTTGAAACGCACAAGCTCGAATCCGAGGTTCTTCAGACACTCGGACAGCTTGACGGCCGGCTGCTGGTTGTTCGGGCCGCTCTCGTACATCAGCTCGCCCATAATGATTTTGCCGCGCAAATACGTCCCCGTCGTCAGTACGACAGCCTTCGCCAAATACTGCGCGCCGCTCTTCGTCACAACGCCCCGGCACTCGCCGTCTTCGACAATAATTTCATCAACCATACCTTGGCGAAGCGTCAATTTCTCCTGATTTTCGATCGTTTGTTTCATCCGATTTTGATAAAGCACCTTATCGGCCTGAGCCCTGAGCGCGTGCACCGCCGGGCCTTTGCCGGTGTTCAGCATACGCATCTGAATATATGTCCGGTCGATATTGCGCCCCATCTCTCCGCCCAGCGCATCGATCTCCCGTACGACATGGCCTTTGGCCGGTCCGCCGACGGACGGATTGCAGGGCATGAAAGCGACCATGTCGAGATTGATCGTCAGCAGCAGCGTTTCGCAGCCCATGCGCGCCGCGGCCAGCGCCGCCTCGCAGCCTGCATGTCCCGCGCCGACGACGATAACGTCGTATTGTCCTGCAGCGTATGTCATAGTTCCAACCTCCTTCAAGTTCGTTATTTCCCTAAGCAAAATTGCGAAAAAATTTGATCGATCAACGTTTCGCTTACCGAATCGCCGATAATCTCCCCTAATGCTTCCCACGCATTGCGCACGTCAATCTGGATCATATCGATTGGAATGAATTGCTCCGCAGCCGTATAAGCTTCCTCCAGCGACGCCTTCGCCCGGTTGAGCAGGTGAATATGGCGAACGTTGCTGACATATGTCAAATCGCCTGATTCGAGCTGCCCGGTGAAAAAGATGTCGGCAATCGCCTTTTCCAGTCGATCGATGCCCTGCTGCTCAAGCAGCGATGTGCGAACGACGCGCTCTTCTCCGAACATTCGTTCGATATAAGCTGTCTCTATCTGCTGCGGCAAATCCTGCTTGTTAATAATTACGATCGTCTGACGGTCCTTGAGCTGCTCGATCAGCCCCCGCTCTTCTTCGCTCAACGGCTCCGCGCCGCTGACGACAAGCAGGATCAGGTCCGCCTCGGACAATGCGCTCCGGGAGCGCTCCACCCCGATTTTTTCCACCAAATCGGCCGTTTCGCGAATTCCCGCCGTATCGAGCAGCTTGAGCGGAATGCCGTTCACATTCACATATTCCTCAATGACGTCCCGCGTCGTGCCGGCAATATCCGTTACAATCGCCCGTTCTTCCTGGGCCAATGTGTTGAGCAAAGACGATTTGCCTACGTTGGGACGCCCGACAATGGCGGTTACAATGCCCTCCCGCAATATTTTACCCTGTTTTGCAGAATGAAGCAGCTTGTCGATTTCCTCCATAACCCGCCCGCACTTATCTTTAATGAAGGCGCTGGTCAGTTCCTCCACATCGTGCTCGGGATAATCGATATTGACCTCGATGTGCGCCATCGTTTCGACAAGCTCGCGGCGCAGCGCTTCGATTTTTTTCGACAAACTTCCCTCCGACTGCTTCATGGCAATGCGGAAAGCGCGATCCGATTTGGCGCGGATAAGGTCCATGACCGCTTCCGCCTGCGACAGGTCGATCCGTCCGTTCAGGAAAGCGCGCTTCGTGAATTCACCCGGCTCCGCTAGCCGAACGCCCTGGTCCAGCAGCAGGTCGAGCACCTTCTTCACGGATACGAAGCCCCCGTGGCAGCTGATCTCCACCACATCCTCGCGGGTGAAGGAGCGCGGCCCCCTCATCACCGTGACGAGCGCCTCCTCCAGGCGCTCCTTCGTGGCCGGATGAACGATGCGTCCGTAATGAACCGTATGCGTCGGCACCTCGGTCAACTTGTTTTTTCCTTTATAGATCGTATCGCATATGCGAACGGCATCGGCTCCGCTTACGCGGATGACCGCGATCCCCCCTTCCCCCATGGGCGTCGCGATCGCCGCTATCGTATCCTCTATCATCACTCGCACCTCAAATTGCTGTATAGTGAGCGTCTTCCGCCCGGTCCTCCTTATACTATAGGCAGGCAATCGATGCCGCTTCGAGCAGCGGCTTACCCGCCTCGCCTTGCCGGGCATGGAGCAGATCTGCATATCATATGAAAAAAGCAATGAAGCCATTCTTCGTAAAATGGCGCCATTGCATGTAGTGATTCAGCGTAAAACGATGACGACTCTGCGGTTCGGCTCGTCCCCTCGGCTGAAGGTGCGAACCTTGGCATGATGCTGGAGCTGAGTATGAATGATTTTGCGCTCTTGCGGCGACATCGGCTCGAGCACGACTTCCTTCCGCGTGCGCACGACCCGCTCGGCCAGCCGGTCGGCCAGCGCCTCCAGCGTCTTTCTGCGCCTCTCGCGGAACTGCTCGGCGTCGAGCACGATGCGCACATGCTTGTCCGAGTAGCGGTTGGCGACAATATTAGTCAAATATTGAAGCGCATCCAATGTTTGGCCGCGGCGGCCGATCAGCATGCCGAGCTCCGGCCCGTGCAAATGCAGCTCCTCCGCTTCCCGGGTGGACTTCCGCTCGATCCGGATCTCCAGATTCATCGCGCGAACGACATCCTCCAGGAACAGGATCGCTTCCTCCATCGCATCGGGAATGAGCTCGAGCTCCACCTTCGCGTCCTTGGCCCCGATCAGTCCGAACAACCCTTTGGACGGCTGCTCCAGCACGTTGATCTTGACCCGCTCTTCCCCTACGCCGAGCTCCAGCAGCCCTTTTCTTACCGCTTCATCGATCGTTTTCCCTGTAACCACGACATTTTTCATTTCTTTTGGCCACCCTTGACGCCCTTTTTCTTGGTTTGGGCAGTTTTCCCGGTTTCCACTGCCACTTCTTTCTTAGGCACACCGTAAATGAAATAGGTTTGTACAATGGTAAAGATGTTGCTGTACACCCAGTAAAGCGGCAGCGCGGAAGCAAAGCTCATCGACATGACGAAGATCAGCACTGGAAAAATGAACATCAGGCTCCGCATCTGCGCATTCATCTGCGAAGACATCATCTTCTGCTGCAAGTACGTCGTAAGCGCAGCGATCAGCGGCAAAATGTACGGATCGGGCGTACCGAGCTGCATCCATAGGAACGAATGTTCCTTGATCTCGGTATTTCGCATAATCGCATTGTACAGCGCGATCAGAATCGGCATCTGCACCAGCAGCGGGAAGCAACCGGCGAGCGGGTTGACCCCTTCCTTCTGAAACAGCTTCATCGTCTCTTCCTGCTGCTTCTTGGGATCGTCCTTGTACTTTTCCCGAATCTTCTGCATCTCCGGCTGAATCAGCTGCATCTTCTTCGAGCTGCGGTACTGCTTCAGCGTCAGCGGCAAAATAATCAGCCGTATAATGATCGTGACAACCAGAATGGCCAGACCGTACTCATCCCACATCAGATGGGCAAACCAATCCAGCGTATCCGACAATGGTTTGACGAAGTACTTGTCCCATACGCCGTTATTCGGATCGATGGGTGTGGCAGCCGGGTTTCCGCACCCTGCAAGCAAGAGCATGAAAACCGCCAGCAGCGGTAACATTTTGACAAGTCGACGGGTCAAAACAATATCCTCCCAGCTTCAGCTTTTCCAATAATAAACTATATCATATCTTGGCGCACAAAGAAACTAATCCTTGGCTTTTCGCTGGCTTTCCTCCCCGCCTCCAGGCAAGGTCTTCTCCCGCTGCGCCGGCTGCAGCAGCTTGGAGCGCTTCAGCACATGCAGAAAGCTCTTCTCCAGCTCGCGATACGTCATATCTGCCGCCGGTTTGCGGGCAATCAGGATCAGATCGTAACCCTTCGGCAGCCGGTCCGCGTTCAGCCTGGCGATCTCCTTGAGTCTGCGCCGGATTTTGTTGCGGACGACCGCCTTGCCCAGCTTCTTGCTCACCGAGATGCCGAACCGGAACTCCTCCTGCTTCGGCCGCGGCAAATAGTACAGCACGAATTGATGGTTGGCCGCCGATTTGCCCCAGCGATATACCTTATTGAAATATTCCCTTTTAGTCAGTCGATGTTTTCTTTCCATGAGACGCCTGTGGCGAGCTCTCGCCCTCGGTCGTCACCTCCGGCGCCGAAAATGATGAATCCGGATTCTATCGTTTACACTCGCTGCCGCTTTTAAACCGGTGCAACAAAAAAGACCACCTGAAGAAGTGGTCTCTCTCATTAAGCACTCAGCACTTTTCTGCCCTTCTTGCGGCGAGCAGCCAATACCTTCTGGCCGTTCTTCGTGCTCATTCTTTTGCGGAAGCCGTGGTTTTTCTTACGCTTTCTGGTGTTCGGATTGAACGTCGGTTTCATGCATCGCACCTCCTCGTGAGGAATTCGTCCCATTCCCCTAAATACCTTATAACATTAAACCACCTCGGAGGGCAAAAGTCAACTAAAACAAGCAGTCTCCCGCTCCGCCGCATTAAAGGCAATACATACCTGTGACGAGTGTGACGGGCGCTCCTTCGCCAGCGGTTATCAACTGCGGGGTTGAGGCAAATATCGACGGCAAAGGCGGCTGTGTATAACTTTTTCCAAAAATTCGACGGCAGTTATCAACATGTAAACAAATTATAAACAATATGTAGTGTTGTTAATAACTTTGAACCACAACTTCTAGATAATGTGGATAAACTCGAACATTCCGTTGCGTATCAAGCCCAATTTTGATATCATGAGTATGTTTTCGGTTGTGGATACGATTAGTTGTCAACAATGTTATCAACAGGCTGTGGATATCTTTGTGAACAATATACAACGCCTTCGTATAACTTTATCTACAGGGTTCTACGATATGTGGACAGATTCGACAGTATTCCGTACGATTCTACACCCCCTGCGGCTTACCGTCACACCGGTATTTTCTTGAAGGAGTGAATCATTTGTGGAAAGCCGTCCTACCGAGCACTGGCAGCAAGTACTTTCCATCCTGCAAAAACGTGTAAGCAAGCCTAGCTATGAGACGTGGCTGACATCTACGCGGGCCGTCAAATTTACCGACAGCCAAGTTGTCATCTGCACGCCGAACCAATTCGCCAGGGATTGGCTCGAGAACCGCTACACCAGGCATATCGCCGATGCGATCAAGGATTACAACGGAAAAACCGTCGAATTGAAATTTGTTGTCGAATCCGAAGAAGAAGCTTCGTTCGACCTGCCTCCTCCGCCGCAGAACGTCCCGGCCAAACCGCGCGCGCCGATCATCGACGACAATTCCAGCCTGAATCCGAAGTATACCTTCGATACGTTCGTCATCGGCGCCGGGAACCGCTTCGCCCATGCCGCTTCGCTGGCGGTGGCGGAAGCGCCGGCCAAGACGTACAATCCGCTGTTTCTGTACGGCGGCGTCGGACTCGGCAAGACGCACCTGATGCACGCGATCGGCCATTACGTCGTCGAGCATAACCCGAACGCGCGTGTCGTCTATATTTCGTCGGAGAAGTTCACCAACGAATTCATTAACGCGATCCGCGACAACCGCGGCGAAAGCTTCCGCAACAAATATCGCAATATCGACGTTTTGCTGATCGACGATATCCAATTTTTGGCGGGAAAGGAACAGACGCAGGAGGAGTTTTTCCACACGTTCAATGCGCTTCACGAGGAACGGAAGCAGATCATTATCTCCAGCGACCGGCCGCCCAAGGAAATTCCGACCTTGGAGGAACGGCTGCGCTCCCGCTTCGAATGGGGCCTGATCACGGATATTCAGCCGCCGGATCTGGAGACGAGGATTGCGATTTTGCGCAAGAAGGCGAAAGCCGAAAATTTGGATATCCCGAACGAAGCGATGAATTACATCGCCAATATGATCGATACGAACATCCGCGAGCTGGAGGGCGCGTTAATCCGCGTCGTTGCTTACTCTTCTTTAATTAATCAGGACATCACTTCGCATTTGGCGGCGGAAGCGCTCAAGGACATCATCCCGAGCAGCCGTCCCAAGGTGATCACGATACAGGACATTCAGCAGAAGGTCGGAGAATTTTACGGGCTCAAGATCGAAGATTTCAAAGCGCGGAAACGCACGAAGGCCGTCGCCTTCCCCCGCCAGGTTGCCATGTATTTGGCCCGCGAGCTGACCGAATTTTCGCTTCCCAAGATCGGCGACGCGTTCGGCGGGCGCGACCATACGACCGTCATTCACGCCCACGAGAAAATCAGCAGCCAGCTCAAAACCGATCAGGACTTATCCAAAATCATTCAATCCATCACCGAGAAAATTAAAAACATGACCATGTAGGCTCCCGGCAGCCTAAGGAACACTCTGGATAACCTTAAGCCTATGCACAACTTTATGCACATGTGGATAGGCTTTCTTTTTGCTTGCTTCATTCACATATCCACATGTTCAAGGCGCCTACTACTATTACTAACAAAAAACATGTAAAATAGATAGGAACAACCTTCGCACGGCAACGAAGCTTTCCGATTCATTCACAGGTGCATAACTGCGCTTTTCCGGGAAAGGTTCGGCTGCATCTTTCGCTGCGTATACGACATCCTATGCGCGCATGGCGCCGGTTAGAACGCTTGCTGACTATTTTTTTTTGGAAATAATGTAATCAAGTTTAGGAGTGACATGATGAAGCTGACCGTACTCAAGGAATATTTGAACGAATCGATACAGCATGTCTCCAAAGCGATCACGAGCCGCACGACGATACCGATCCTGAGCGGGATCAAGATCGACGCGGATACGAGCGGCATTACGATGACGGCGAGCGATACCGACATTTCGATTCAAAGCTATATTCCGATGGAGCAGGACGAGCTCCAGGTCATCGAACTGAAACAGTCCGGAAGCGTCGTGCTGCCTTCCAAGTTTTTCGTCGAAATTGTCCGCAAGCTGCCTGCCGCCCTGGTCGAGATCGAGGTCAAGGAGCATTTTCAGACGACGATCCGTTCCGGTTCGACGGAAATTCAGCTGGTCGGCCTCGACCCGGAAGAATACCCGGTCATGCCGGGCATTGAGGAGAACACGCGCATTCAGATTCCGAGCGATCTGCTGAAGACGATGATTAAGCAGACGGCTTTTGCGGTATCGACCAATGAAGCGACGCCGATCTTGACCGGGGTGTTGTGGACGATCGCCGACGGCAAATTGAAGTTTACCGGCTGCGACCGCTTCCGCTTGGCAAGCCGGGAAACGAAGATTGATGTCGATCCGGACTTTACTTTAAATAACATTTCCATTTCTGGGAAAACGTTGAATGAGCTCTCGAAAATTTTGCCTGACCAGAACACGCTGATCGACATCGTTTTTGCGGAGAATCAGGTGCTTTTCAAGATGAACCAGTTGCTGTTCTACACGCGCATTCTCGAAGGCACCTATCCCGATACGAGTAAGCTTATCCCGCAGTCGTTCCAGACCGAGCTGGTCGCCAATCATCACGAGCTGGCCAACTCGATAGACCGCGCTTACTTGCTGTCGCGCGAAGAGAAGACGAATATCGTCAAAATGGTCATGCGCGAGGATCAGACGATCGAAATCTCCTCCAGTTCTTCCGAAGTCGGCAAGGTGACGGAGGAGCTGAATGTGGAGCGGATGGATGGAGAACTGATACGCATCTCGTTCAATTCCAAATTTATGCTGGACGCCTTGAAGGTTATGGACAGCGAGCGCGTTTTTATCGGCTTTACCGGACCGATGCAGCCGATCATCATCCGACCGGAAGGCGACAGCAGCCTGCTGCAGCTGATTCTCCCCTACCGGACGGTTTAAACCAAGGAGCGTGAGCCTCACAGGCTATGAAACCGATCGAGATTTCCACCGATTACATCACGTTAGGGCAATTTTTGAAGCTGGCGGACTGCATCTCCACGGGAGGACAGGCCAAATTTTTTCTCAAGGAAACGTCTGTTCTGATCAATGGGGAGCCGGACAACCGCCGCGGCCGCAAGCTCGTTCATCTTGACGTCGTCAAGGTGGAGGGCTGCGGCGAATTCCAGGTCGTGCGCCGCTAGAGACGGCCGCAGGCGCCGGGCGCGGGCCTTCAGGAGGAAGCATCTTGCAGTTGAAAAAGCTAGCTTTGCAGCATTACCGCAATTACGACGAGCTGGAGTTTGAAACGGACCGGCTGGTCAACATCATCGTCGGCCCGAACGCGCAGGGCAAGACGAATCTGCTCGAATCGATCTTTGTGCTGGCGCTGACCAAGTCGCATCGGACGCACCAGGACAAGGAGCTGATTCAGTGGAATGCCCCCCAAGCCACGCTGCACGCCGAGGTAGAGAAGAGGTACGGCACCGTTCAGATGGATTTGTCCATTTCCCCGCAAGGCAAGAAGGCCAAGCTCAACGGGCTGGAGCAGCGCAAGCTGAGCGATTTTATCGGCTCGCTCAACGTCGTCATGTTCGCCCCGGAAGACCTAGAGATCGTCAAAGGCTCGCCCGGGGTGCGGCGGCGCTTTCTGGACATGGAGATTGGACAGGTGCAGCCGTCGTATTTGTATGAATTATCGCAATATAATAAAACGTTGGTACAGCGCAACAATTTGCTGAAGCAGCCCCCCGCCGGCCCCGGCATGTCATCGCCGCTGCTCGACGTATGGAATGAGCAGCTGGTACAGTTTGGTATTAAAATTATTAAAAAACGTCAAAGCTTTATAAAGAAACTTCAAGCATGGGCAGAGAAGATTCATGCCGGCATTACAGGCGGGCAGGAAGCGCTCCGTATCGAGTACGATTCGTCGGTGGACGGCTCGGAGGAGCAAGATGAAGCTGTTTTATTCGACCGATTTATGATAAAGTTATCTAAGGTGAAAGAACAGGAGCTGCGCCGCGGCGTAACGCTTGCCGGTCCGCATCGCGACGATCTGCGCTTTTATATCAACGATAGGGAAGTGCAGACGTTCGGGTCGCAAGGCCAGCAGCGCACGACCGCGCTGTCGCTCAAGCTGGCGGAGATCGAGCTGATTCGGGAGGAAGTCGGCGAGTATCCGCTGCTGCTGCTTGACGATGTGCTGTCCGAGCTTGACCGCTACCGGCAGACGCAGCTGATCGAGACGTTTCAGAGCAAGGTCCAAACCTTTATTACGACGACAGGCATCGAGAGTATTGATCTGTCCAGACTGGAGAACGCTTCTGTCATACACGTTCGACAAGGAAGCTTGACATAGATAAGTTCCTGTACGGAAGGGGAATAACCGGCATGTTCATTCATTTGGGCGGCGAGAAGATCGTGCGCGCTTCGGAGCTGGTTGCGATTTTTGACTTATCTATCGAGAAATCATCCAAAATCTCCAAACAGTTCGTTCAGTATGCCAACCGGGATAAGCGCGTGGAGGTTATCGGGGAAGAAGAAAGCAAGTCGCTCGTGATTACGAAGACTAAGGTCTATTATTCTCCCATCTCGTCGATGACGCTCAAGAAGCGGGCCCATCAACTGATCACCATTTGAACGGATGACTTAAAAGACGCAGATTATTTTGTGAAACAGGAAGCAGGTGACCGACATGTCTGTGAATCCGAATACAGCTTACGATGAAAGTCAAATACAGGTGCTCGAGGGACTGGAAGCGGTCCGCAAGCGTCCGGGGATGTATATCGGCTCCACCAGCGTCAAAGGCTTGCACCATCTTGTCTGGGAAGTTGTCGACAACAGTATCGACGAAGCGCTGGCCGGCTTCTGTACGAAGATCGATGTGATCGTGCATAAGGACAACAGCATCACCGTCATCGACAACGGCCGCGGCATACCGGTCGGCGAGAATCCGAAGCTGAAGCGCCCTACCGTTGAGGTGGTGCTTACGGTGCTTCATGCCGGCGGGAAGTTTGGCGGCGAAGGCTACAAGGTATCGGGCGGCCTGCACGGCGTCGGCGTCTCCGTCGTCAACGCCCTGTCCAAGAGACTGATCGTCGTCGTCAAGCGCGACGGCAAAATTCACCAGCAGGAATATCATCGCGGCGTTCCCCAGTACGATTTGAAAGTCGTCGGGGAGACGGAGGAGACCGGAACGACCGTTACGTTCTGGCCGGACGAGGAAATTTTTAAGGAAACGACCGAGTACGAGTACGAAACGCTGCAGTCGCGGATTCGCGAGCTCGCCTTTTTGAACAAAGGGATCGAAATTACGTTGACCGATGAACGTACGGATACCTCGCAATCGTTCATGTACGAAGGCGGTATCATTTCGTTCGTCGAGCATTTGAACCGCAACCGCGAGGCGTTGCATCAGCCGCCGATTTATATCGAGGGCACCAAGGAAGGCATACAGGCGGAAGTGGCGCTGCAGTATAATGACAGCTACTCCGAGAACATCTATTCGTTCGCCAACAACATCAATACGCATGAGGGCGGAACGCACGAATCGGGCTTCAAGAGCGCATTGACTCGGATCTTGAACGATTACGCCCGCAAATTTCACATGCTCAAAGATAATGACGCGAATTTGTCCGGCGACGACGTTCGCGAAGGGCTGACCGCCATCGTCTCGGTCAAAATTCCGGACCCGCAGTTTGAAGGACAGACGAAGACGAAGCTTGGAAACAGCGAAGTGCGCGGCATCGTCGAGTCGCTGTTTGCCGACAAATTCGAGGAATTTTTGATCGAGAATCCGAGCGTGGCCAAGCGGATCGTGGAGAAAGGCGTTCAAGCCCAACGGGCCCGCGAGGCGGCCAAGAGAGCGCGCGAGCTGACAAGGCGCAAGAGCGCCCTCGAGGTCAGTTCATTGCCCGGGAAATTGGCCGATTGCTCCTCGAAGGATGCTTCCATCAGCGAAGTCTATATCGTGGAAGGGGATTCTGCGGGCGGCTCGGCCAAGCAAGGCCGCGATCGGCATTTTCAAGCAATTTTGCCGCTGCGGGGCAAAATCTTGAACGTGGAGAAGGCGAGATTGGATAAGATTTTGTCCAATGCCGAGATTCGGGCGATCATTACGGCGCTCGGAACAGGGATCGGCGACGATTTCGATATCGGCAAGGCCAGGTACCACAAGGTTATCATCATGACCGACGCCGATGTGGACGGAGCCCATATTCGCACTTTGCTGCTGACGTTCTTTTACCGATATATGCGCAAACTTATTGAAGCGGGATACATCTACATCGCTCAGCCGCCGCTCTATAAGCTGGAGCGCAACAAGGTCATCCGCTACGCTTACAACGATAAGCAGCGGGACGAATTGATGGCGGAATTCGGTGAAGGGGCCAAAGTCAACGTACAGCGTTATAAAGGCCTAGGCGAGATGAACCCCGGCCAGCTGTGGGAAACAACCATGGACCCGGAAAATCGCACGCTGCTTAAAGTCAGCATTCAGGACGCGATCGAAGCGGATGTGCTTTTCGATACGCTGATGGGCGACAATGTCGAGCCGCGGCGCGATTTTATCCAGGAGCATGCGAAGTACGTAAAAAATCTCGATATTTAAGACGGAGAGCGGCTTTCCTTGGGGAAAGCTTCGCTTGGTTTTTAGGCGGTTTAATCCTAGAAAATGAACGCCGCAAGCGGCGAATTTCAATGAATGATCAGGCGGCGGCGATGAACGGAGATGCTTTCTTGACCGCCGTTCCAAGCAGCTTTTCCACACCTTTTTTCAGCATAAGATTCGAAGGAGGTACCCCATGTCGGAAGAAAACCGTTCTTCAATCAGAGAAATCGATATCGGCTCAGAGATGCGCACTTCCTTTATGGACTATGCGATGAGCATTATCGTCAGCCGGGCGCTTCCCGATGTAAGAGACGGCCTGAAGCCCGTGCATCGGCGCATATTGTATGCGATGTCCGAGCTCGGAATGTCCCCGGACAAACCGTATAAGAAATCGGCCAGAATCGTCGGCGAAGTCATCGGTAAATACCATCCCCATGGCGATTCCGCTGTATACGAGACGATGGTTCGTATGGCGCAAGATTTTTCGCTTCGCTATATGCTTGTCGACGGACATGGCAACTTCGGTTCCATCGACGGCGACGCCGCTGCGGCGATGCGTTATACCGAGGCGCGTTTATCGAAGATTGCGATGGAGATGCTGCGCGACATTAACAAGGAGACCATCGATTTCGTTCCGAACTACGACGGCGAGGAGCAGGAGCCGGCTGTGCTTCCGGCACGGTTCCCGAACCTGCTTGTGAACGGGCTGTCGGGGATTGCGGTCGGGATGGCTACGAACGTCCCTCCGCACAACTTGACGGAAGTGATCGACGGGGTGCAGCAGCTGATCGAGCAGCCGGATTTGGCGCCGCTTGATTTGATGAAATCGATCAAGGGTCCGGATTTTCCGACCGGCGGCTTAATTATGGGGCGGGAAGGTATTCGTCAAGCCTACGCGACCGGCCGCGGGTCGGTCACGATGCGGGCCAAGGCGGATATCGAGGAGAACGGCGGCAAGGCGCGGATCATCGTCCACGAGCTGCCCTACCAGGTCAATAAGGCGCGGCTGATCGAGAAGATCGCCGAACTGGTCCGCGAGAAAAAACTCGACGGCATTACCGATTTGCGGGACGAATCGGACCGGACGGGCATGCGTATCGTGATTGAGCTGCGCAGGGACGTGAATCCCAATGTTGTGTTGAACAATTTGTACAAGCATACAGCTATGCAGTCGAATTTCGGCATCATTATGCTGGCGCTGGTGAATGGCGAGCCGAAAGTGCTCAACCTGAAGGAAATGCTGTTCCACTATCTGGAACATCAGAAAGATGTCATTCGCCGCCGCACTGAATTCGATCTGAAAAAGGCCGAAGCACGCGCTCATATCCTCGAAGGCTTGCGCATTGCGCTCGATCATATCGATGAGATTATCGCGCTCATTCGCGGCTCCCGAACGACAGAGGAAGCCAGGGACGGCCTGATTAGCCGGTTCTCGCTCAGCTTCGAGCAGGCCCAGGCTATTCTGGATATGCGTCTCCAGCGCTTGACGGGCCTGGAGCGCGAGAAGATCGAGGAGGAATATGCCGAGCTGCTGAAGAAGATCGCCGAGTATCGTGCGATACTGGCCGACGAGAAGCTTGTCCTGGACATTATCAGCAAAGAGCTGGATGAGATTAAGGAGAAGTATGGCGACGAACGCCGTACCGAAATTACGGCAGGCGGCGATAGCATCGAGGATGAAGACTTGATTCCCCAGGATGATGTCGTCATCACGATCACGCATACCGGCTACATCAAGCGGCTGCCGCTGTCGACGTACCGCAGCCAAAAACGGGGCGGCAAAGGCGTTGTCGGCATGGATACGAAAGACGACGACTTTGTGGAACATCTGTTCGTAACCAATACGCATCATTATTTGATGTTCTTCACGGATAAAGGCAAGGCATACCGCCTGAAAGCATACGAAATCCCCGATTTGAGCCGGACGGCGCGCGGAACGCCGATTATAAACCTGATCCAAATCGAGCAGGGCGAGACGATTAATGCCGTCATTCCGGTGGAGAGCTTCGACGCTGATCAGTATTTATTTTTCGCGACCAAGAACGGTTTGGTCAAGAAGACGCCGATCGCCGATTACGCGAATATTCGCAAGGTCGGTTTGATCGCCATTACGCTGCGGGAAGACGATGATCTGATTGGCGTTCGCCTGACCGACGGCAATCGTTCGATTGTGATGGGCACGAGCCAGGGCATGTCCATTCACTTCTCCGAGGAAGAAGTTCGGCCGATGGGCCGGTCTGCGACGGGGGTGAAGGGCATTCATCTGGACGAGGGCGACAAAGTAATCGACATGGATGTCGTCCGGGAGAATCAAAGCGTCCTGATCGTCACTTCGAAAGGGTACGGCAAACGCACTCCTGTCGAGGAATACCGCATCCAGTCCCGCGGCGGCAAAGGTATTAAAACGTTGAATGTCACGGCCAAAAACGGCTCGGTGGTAGCTCTGAAGGTGGTCGACGACGAAGAGGATTTGATGATCATTACCGCTTCCGGCACGATTATCCGGACGAGCATCGCCGGCATTTCGCTGATGGGCCGCAATACGCAGGGCGTTAAGCTGATCAATGTCCGCGAAGACGAGGAAGTTTCGACGGTAGCCAATGTGGCCAAAAGCGAAGAAACGTCCGAAGAGCAGGCAGCCTCCGACTCCGATGAGTCCGCTCAAGCGGGACAAGCTTCGGAGGAGACCGAGCCGGAAAGCTGACGTCTTGCTGTTTGAATATATCATTTCACGATCTGCGAGAATGGGGACTTACATCCCCATTCTTTTTCGTTTATAATAAGTTTACGTAGGTCTTGAGGATTAATTCATTGGGACCAACTGACGATTCGCCCTTTAAAGGAAACCGATAGAGCGTGAAGTGAGGATGTTATGGCGAAGATCCCCGTGAAGATCCCCGTACCCCAATTGAAGGCCGGAGCTGAGCTCGCCCACGATGTGATGACGAAGCGGAACAATGTGCTTTTTATCAAAGGCAGAGTCATTTCAGATAAGGACCTGGAAGTGTTAAAGGCGTTTCTTATTCCCGCGGTCGAGGTCGCTGACCAAGACGAGGTTCACGCCCCGATGCCATCGGAAGCGAGGGATGGCGGCGGATTCCCGTCCTTTGAAGCAAGCTACCATCAGATGCTCCAGCTAGTAAAGCGCGTGTTTGCGATCGCCGACGCGGGCGGAGAGGCCTTGCCGGTGCTCGATATTCGCAAAGGCTTGGAGGAGCTTGTATCTCATTCGGACAGCTATAACGCTTTACATTTCAGCCCCAAGCACTTTCAGATGTCTGACTTTGTCTATCATAACTCGCTCATGGTCAGCTTGACCTCTTATTGCATGGCACGTTGGATCGGGCTTGCGTCCAAGGATTTGCTTCCGGTTGCGCTGGCCGGACTGCTGCATGATATCGGGAATGCCAAGATGGACCCGGCTATTCTGTTTAAGCCGGATCGGCTGAGCGACGAGGAAAAGGAAGCTTTGAAGAAGCATACGGTCATCGGCTATCAAATGCTAAAGCCGGTTACGGCCCTCACCGAAGGCGTGAAGCTTGCGGCTTTGCAGCACCATGAGAGGGAAGACGGCTCGGGGTATCCGCTTGGCGTGCGGGGAGATAAAATCCATCTATATTCAAAAATCGTTGCGGTAGCCGACATGTTCCATGCGATGACGACCAGTCGGTTCCATAAGTCAGGGACTTCCCCTTATTTGGCGCTGGAGCAATTGCAGGCGGAAGCGTTCGGCAAACTGGACCCGCACCTTGTTTCGACCTTTATCGAAAGGGTTACGCAATTTCACAATGGAACGATCGTCAAATTGAGCGACAATCGGATCGGGGAGATCGTCTTTTCGGACAGATCTTATCCTACAAGGCCTTGGGTGAATGTCAGCGGCGGCATTGTTAACCTGAACGTTGAACGAAATTTGTATATTCAAGAAGTCATCCAAAAATAATTTAAATAATGGGCTTGTCTTTTCGGCGGATCTGTGATAAATTATATCTCGCTGCTTCGAAAGCTTGAGTTTGATTGCAAAATGGAAATAAAAAACTACTTGCAACGAAGTGGGCGAATGTGATATATTAAAAAAGTCGCCGCTAAACAAGGTGACAATGAAGTGAGAAGCTGGAAAGCAGCGATGTGACTGGCTTCGCAGAAGAACTTGTCCTTTGAAAACTGAACAACGAGCAAGTGTTTGTGCGACTTGAAGCAAGTCAAAACAATGAGCTAAATCAACATCCTTTTTGGAGAGTTTGATCCTGGCTCAGGACGAACGCTGGCGGCGTGCCTAATACATGCAAGTCGAGCGCTGGATGATTTCCTTCGGGGAATTATCCGGAGCGGCGGACGGGTGAGTAACACGTAGGCAACCTGCCCGGAAGACCGGGATAACTACCGGAAACGGTAGCTAATACCGGATAGGTGG
>NZ_KB905613.1 GCF_000380965.1 Paenibacillus ginsengihumi DSM 21568
ATAGACGCCTATGACGAGTGCTTCCTGTCGTCATCGGTCGTCACCTGCGGTATTGAAATTTTGTCGGCGTATACCGCCAAATTTTCAAGATAGACGCCCATGCGGCTTGCGCAGCACCATCAGATGGTGAAAATGAGCCGTGCACCAAGCGCTATTTTCAAGATAAACTAATGGGGTCGGAGGGCGGCTGAGGAACCCATGCTGAAACTGCAAATCCCGAAAAATCGCATGAACGCACTGATCGAATGGTTTCGCGACTCGTCGGACCCGGAGCGGCTCGAACGAGGCTGGGATCATTACCATAAAGGCCGGCTGGCCGGCATCGAGCTGCGGCATGGCGTCGAGGTCCATGCTCTCGTTCGCGATACCCGCTTAGCCGAGGTCATCCTGCAGCTGGACCGCATCGAGCGCAGCGAATGCAGTTGCCGCGACGAGGAGCCCTGCGAGCATATCGCTGCGCTGCTGTTCTCTTTGTACGCTTCGTTCAGCAGACCGGAGCTCATGCTTCTGAAGCTCAAGCAGGCGATGCTGATCAAGCAGCGCCAGCGGGAATCGCGGGCGACGGCAATCAGGAGCGAGAAGAAAAGCGACCGGCTCGATCCCCCGTCGGCTCTTGCTCCGCCATCCATGTGGCAAAAATATTTCGACCAGCAGTTCTACGGTTTCTCGATGTCGCAGCAGCATTCGGTCGAGATGTTCTACAGCGCCGCGAAAAACACGCTGCTGCCGGTCGCCAAAGACTGGGCGCCGCCGCTCAAAGAACTGTACGGACTGCACGTGCTGCTGTTCGTTTTGCGGAAGATCGGACATTTCTACGAGGAATCGAAGACATCTTACATGTCCTATTTTATCGAGACCGGCGCGCGCACGACGGGCCGGCAATGTCTGGACGACTTCCTCGCCATGCTGGCCGAGCTGGATGTTGACGAACTGGCTGCGAATCATCCGGCTTACTGGAAGGAGACTCTCGGCATGATCTCCGACATGGCGCTGTCCGGAGCGGAGACGCCGATCGCCTGGCTCAACGTATACCGCAGCGTATGGGGACGAATGGGCGCTTACTCCGACTGGTTGAACAAGGAGAAGGAGCGTCTGGCGCAGCTGCTGAAGCAGAGCGATGTGCCGCCGCGCCGCAGGGACGCTCTGCTGGCGGCTTCCGCGCATTTTGCGGTCATGCGCGGCGATGACGACGAGGCGCGCCGCATTCTGGATGGACTGCACAAGCGGGAATCCCGGGATTTCTTTCAGTATTTGCACCGCTGCTACCAGACCGGACAATGGGATCGCATGCTGGCATGGCTGAGATGGCTGCTGCCCGCCGTACAGCGCGCCCATCAGGAGGAGCTGCGGCAGTTTTGCCAGTATTGGGCGGAGGCGGTTCCGCATCAGCGGGACGATACTGAATGGGTCGAGGTGATGAAAGCTATGCTGCCGCGGACGTATTCTTTTTATACCGCCTATTTGCTCAAAGCTCACCGTTACCGCGCCTGGGTCGACCTGCAGCTGTCGGGACGCGTCTCCCCGCTCGAGCTGTATGCGCTTGACGTGAAGGCCGTGGAGAAGCACGATCCCGCCCTGCTGCTGCCCGTGTACCATCAGGCGGTGGAGCGGAGCATTGCCGAGAAGAACCGCGCTGCCTACAAAACGGCCATGCGCCTGCTCAAGAAGCTGCATTCCTTGTACCAAAAGCTCGGCAAGACCGATGCCTGGGAGGAATATATTCACCGGCTCGCCCTGAAGCATTCCCGGCTGCGCGCTCTGCAGGAAGAGCTGAGGAAAGGAAAATGGATTCCATGATCGACATCAACGCATTGAAGGTTCACGTTCGATGGATGCCGCAGAGCGGATTGTTTCTGTGGGGAATCCGCGGCCAGAGCGGCGCGCTCGACGCAAAGCAGTTGAAGGATTGGCTGTTCGCCTGGCACGAAGCTTCCTTCTACGGCACGTTCATCGAGGAGGCGGAATGGAACCAGCTCGGCGGCCTGCTGCTGCGCCCGCTCGAGGCGCTGAACTATTTCACTGAAGCGAGGGCGTATGCGGTTTCGCATCAGCGGCTGGAATACAGCCGCGAGCTGACCGAGCTGATCCGCCTCGCGCCGCATGTGCAGCAGGCGCTGACCGGCGGCCGCTTCATGCCGGACTTCGCGCAATGGAAGGCCGGGACGCTCGGCTGGAAGCTGCAGCTGCCCGAGGAGGCCGCCGCCTGGGCCGCCTCCGCCGTGGCAAAGCCGTGGCTTGAAGCGCTTATCCCGGCGTGGATTGAGGAAGACGGGGTCATGCGGGAACATCTCCGGCGGCTCGAGCGATCGCTGCCGCTGCTTGGCCGCAGCAGCGCCGCGGACGTGTGGATGGATGAGGAGGACTGGCTCGTCTCCATCGGCTGGCAGTCGGACAGGACGCCGTTTCGCACATGCCTGAAGCTGGAGGAGCCGGCCGTGCCGGACGGACCCTGGCCCTTGCGCATCGTGCTGCAGGACCGCGCGGACCGCGAGCTGATGTTCGAGCTGGAGCCGGCCGCTCTAACCGCTGGCGCTAGCGATAGCGCCGCCGCTGCGCCGAGCGGTTCGGCGGATGGCTCGGCGGACGGTGCAGCGGCGGCGGACGGCAGCGGCGGCCTGCCCGCCGCCTGGCGCGCCGATCTCGGCCGCGCCGCCCGCGACGCCGCCAAGTGGCAGCGCATCCTGCCGTGGCTCGGCGGCGAAGCAGGCTCGCTGCGCCGCGAGCTGTCCGCGGACGAGGCGTGGACCTTGCTGACGCAGGGCAGCCTGAAGCTGATGGAAGCCGGCAGCTCGGTCATTTTGCCGGCCTGGTGGGAGCGTATCCGCAAATGGCGGCCCCGGCTCAAGGCCAAGATCAAGTCGTCGGTCGGCACCGCCCCGCAGCCGCTGCTCGGACTCGATCAGCTCATGCGCTTCGACTGGAAGATCGCGATCGGCGAATTCGAGCTGACCGAGGCGGAATACCGGGAGCTGCTGGAGCAGAACCGCCGCCTCGTGCAAATTCGCGGCCAGTGGGTTCAGCTCGACCCCGAGCATCTGCTGCAGATCGAGCAGGCGATGAACAAGATCAACAAGCAGCAAGGCCTCTCGTTCCGCGATGTGCTGGGGCTGCATTTGCTCGGCTCTTCCGAAGGGGAGGAGGAACTGCAGTTTCGCCGCACGCTGCCGATCGAGGTGGAGCTGAACGAACAGCTGGAGGAGCTGACGGCCCTGCTCAACCATGCGAAACGGCCGCCTCAGGCAAGCGTCCCTCCTTCCTTCCGGGGAACGCTCCGGCCATATCAGCTGGAAGGCGTCTCGTGGCTGATCTTTCTGCGCCAATTCGGCCTTGGGGCGTGCCTGGCGGACGATATGGGCCTCGGCAAGACGATTCAGACGATTACGTATTTGCTGCTCGTGCGGGAGCAGCGGCTTGCCGGCGCAGACGGCGCAGATGGCGCAGACAGCGCGGCGGCAGCCGACAAGGAGCCGGCGAAGGCCCCGCCGTCTCTCTTGATCTGCCCGACCTCGGTGCTCGGCAACTGGCAGAAGGAGCTGGCCAGGTTCGCTCCCGATCTGCGCGTGCATCTGCACTACGGCCCGCACCGGGCCAAAGGCGCCGCTTTTGCGGAAGCAGTGCGCGGCTGCGATCTGGTGCTGACAACCTACACCTTGTCCCACCTGGACGAAGCGGAGCTGGTATCGACCGAGTGGGATGCGATCTGTCTGGACGAAGCGCAAAACATTAAGAACGCCTACACGAAGCAGGCTTCCTCCATTCGCAAGCTGAATGGCAGCCACCGAATCGCCTTGACCGGCACGCCGATCGAGAACCGGTTGACCGAGCTCTGGTCGATCTTCGACTTCCTGAATCCCGGCTATTTGGGCACGCTGTCCGATTTCACGCACCGCTATGTACAGGCGATCGAGCGCACCTCCGACAGCGAGCTGATCGCCAAGGTGCAGCGGCTGATCCGGCCGTTCCTGCTCCGTCGGGTCAAGAAGGACCCGAGCATTCAACTCGATCTCCCGGACAAGCACGAATACAAGACGTACGTGTCCCTCACGGCCGAGCAGGCTTCGCTATACGACAACCATATCCGCGGCCTGTTCGAGCAGCTCGACCGGTTGTCGGCGATGGAGCGCCGCGGCATGATTTTGGCGTCGCTGACCAAGCTGAAGCAAATATGCAATCACCCCGCGCTGCTTGCCAAGCAGCCTTTCCGGGACGATTGGCGCGGCCGTTCCAACAAGGTGGAACGGCTCATCGAGATGGTTCACGAGCTGCGCCTGGAAGGGGACCGGTGCCTCATTTTCACGCAGTTCGTAGATACCGGTCATCTGCTCCAGCTTGCGCTCGAGGAAGAGCTCGGCCGGCCGGTGCCCTTCCTCCATGGAGGCACCCCGCGAGCGGCCAGAGATCTGATGATCGAGCAGTTTCAGGACGAGTCGCTCGCCCCGGAGGAGACGTCCGGCGTCTTCCTGCTGTCGCTCAAGGCCGGCGGCACCGGGCTCAACTTAACGGCGGCGAACCACGTCTTTCATTTCGACCGCTGGTGGAATCCCGCCGTCGAGAAGCAGGCGACCGACCGGGCGTTCCGCATCGGGCAGAAGCGGCACGTCCAGGTGCATAAATTCGTGACCCTCGGCACGCTCGAGGAGCGCATCGACGAAATGATCGACAAGAAGCTCGGCCTAAGCCAGCAAATCGTCGGAACCGGCGAGCAGTGGATTACCGAGCTGTCCACCGACGACCTCAAGGAACTGTTCGCCCTGCGCGGCGATTGGGTGGAATCCTGACCGGAGCGAACCATCAAACAAGGGCTGTTCCCTGGGACAATAACGCGACCCACGGGAACAGCCCTTGTTCTGCAAGCTAATACTTGACCGAATAACGGGCCTCCGGAATCCAGCGGCGGCGGGCAAAATCGCGCCCTTTCACCACCACCTCGGAGGGATATACTTCCACGATCAATCCCTCGCTCTTGCCGCTGCCCGGCCAGGGCGACGCTGCGGACGAGCTGTTGAACGCGGCAAAGCCCAAGCTCTCCGGCCGCCCCGTTTCAGACGCTCCCAACCTAAGCTCCCTGTGCGTGTGGCCGGTAAACAGGATCACGCCCGGGGCCGAAGCTAATTCCGTCTTCAACGCGTCGGCAGGCACAACGCCCCGTTCTGTCGACGAGGGCCCCGGCAGCGGCTGATGCAAGAACACGAACATCGGCCTTCGGCCGCTTCGAGCAGCGCCGGCGAGCGTCTTGCCCAGCCAGCGCAGCTGCTCCGGGCTTAAATAGGCATCCTCATGCAAAGACGGGTCTGATTGGCGGTAACGCTCCATGCCCAAAAAAATAAACGGATAGCCCGCCACTTCTTTCCGGTAATATACCCGCGGCTCCCGTACGAACTGCAAAAAACGGCGAATCGAGGCGGCCTCCGTCTCCCCGTTGGGGAAAGACTCATCGCTCCATTGTCTGCGGACGTTATGCCAAGCCATGTAAAATTCATGATTGCCGATCGTGCAAAATACGTTCGGAGGATGCGGCCTCGCCGCCAGCAGCGACTGCAGCGTCCTGTAGTCGTCCGGATGCCCGTCGCCCAAATCTCCGTTCAGCACCAGGACCTGCGCTTGCGGGGCCGCCTTACTCAGGTCGCTTAAAGCCGCTTCAAATTTGCGGATGGCAGCGCGGTTCCAGCTTTGTACGTGAATGTCGCTAATAACGGCAAAGGTGAGCGTCGGCCGCTCCGGAGCGGAGACCTTGATATCCGGCGAAGCCGTTCGCGGACTGGCGGCGAGCAGCACGGCAACGGCCACCGGCAAGCATAGGCGTTTCCATCGGATCCGCCTCCTATCATCCGAACGGGACATTCTGCGGCGAAGAGACATTGGCAGTTCCACCCTTTCCCGGCATCGATTTTACTGCTTAATATGGCCGACGCCGGGAACGGCTATGCCGCAAATGCTTATTGACTGCGCCCCTTAACCGCGGACCCTCTTGGAGTGAGCCCGTGCCAGTTTATCGTCCGAGTCTGCCATTACCTCCGCCGGGCCTCGGTCAAGCGGAACTGTCCGATCAGCTGCCTGAGAAATTCGTTAATCGCTTCCACGTGCTGCGACGCTTGCCGGGCGTGCACATAATCCGTTTTCAGCTGCTGCACCTTGCTCTCCACCTCACTGGAGATGCGGCGGTTGCCGACGCTGACCTCGGCAATTTTGGCCATCAGCTCGACGACTTCCTCCACGACTCGCAATTTCTGGGAATCCCCTTTGCCAGCATCGCTCAGCAGATCCGATGCGGCGGCCGCAAGCCGGGAGCCTTCCTCCACTACCCGGGTTCCTTCGTCCATCGACGCGTTCGCTTCCTGCGCGCCTAGGTAAATTTGCTCGACGGTTTCATGAATCTCTTCGGTCGAACGGCGGGTCAGTTCGGCCAGCTTGCGGATTTCCCCGGCGACAACGGCGAAGCCGCGGCCGTGCTCGCCGACCCGCGCCGCCTCGATGGAAGCGTTTAGCGCGAGCAGATTGGTTTGCGACGAGATTTGCTCGATGACTTCGAGCACATCCTTGATCCGGCGAGTCGTCTCGACGAACTTGCCGATCGTGAGGTTCGTATCCGCCACTTTCTCCGCGATCTGGTTCATTTTGCCGCCGATTTTGTCCACTTCAGTCTGCGCGAGGGCTATTTGCCCGGCGGCCCGCTCTTCCAGCTCCCGAAGCGTCGTCCTCATATCGGAAACGGTGTCCTTGGCCAGATCCAAATCCTTCAATTGGCTGCGGATGCTGCGGATCATGCCGCCGATGTGATCGCTTACCCGTTCGGTCGATTGCGCCGTCGTCTCCATTGATGCCGTCAGCTGCCGCTGATGATCCATCACATCGCTGGCCGCCTGCTTCACCTGCAGCATGACGCCTTCGAGCGAATCGATCATGTTGTTCAGCCATTTGGCCAGCTCGCGCAGCTCGTCTCCGTCAAACTTGGCGGTGTCGAGACGCAGAGTCAAATCACCCTTGCCCTCCGCGTTCAAGCGAATGAAGCGGTGTATGCGGCGAAGGTGGCCGACGACGGGTGCTGTTCCTTTAGCATGCAGCAGCCATGCCGCGAAGAGGCCGAACATCAGGTTGATCAAGCCGACAAGAACGGCCGTGAGCAGGGGCGGCAGCTCTCCCAGGCCCGCCAGCGCCAGCACGGAAGCGAAAGCGAATAGCCCGAGGCCGAAGGCTTGGACAATGTGAAGCCGGGCGAGCTTCCACCCGATTCCCCGGATGCGGTATACCTCCTCGAGGTCTCCTTCGCACATCATGCCCCATACGTCCGGACAATGCGGCAGCTGAAACGTCACCCCCTTGCCGATGACGGGAATATGCCGATAATCGGAATAGCCGGGAAACTCCACAAACAAATTACTGCCGTTTTTGATCGTATTCGCTACGCCGGGATGAAGCTGTCCTGTAGCCGGATCGGTAAACACCAGCTCCAGCTCCGTATGATTGTTCACCTTGACCGGGCCCCAATCGGTCGTGACGCCGTCCTTCAAATTTTCGCCATGCGTAAACGTTCGGTCCTCGAACCGGCTCCGCGACAAGGCGGTGCCCGGGGCGATATGCGTTTGAACGCCCGGCTTGGCCATAAAGAGATAGTTGTCCCCGGAATCCGGGTAGACATGGCCGGATTCCCGCTGAATGAGGTCGCCGATCACGTCGTTCGGGACGCGCCCGCAGAGTGCGCCGACGCAGCGGCCCTCCCGCTCCAAAGGAACAATGAACAGAAGCGTCATTTCGTCGTGAAAAGACGAGGTGCTCGGCCCGATCTCAAGTGTCAGCGGGTCGGCATAAGGGCCGTACAAGCACCTTCGGCCCGCCTGGCCTTCCTTGACATACCGAAGCCCCTTCGACAGGACGCTTTCCGAGGCATACGAAGCTCCGAGATGCTTCGGATAGGTCGTAAAAACAACCCGCTCGCCGCTATCGAGTACGAACAGCTCGGAGAAATCCGCCGCTCTCCTTCGGGCTGCTTCAAACAGCCGCTTCCACTCGGCGTCATCCCGCTCCTCCGGAACGATCGCTCCGCCTTGAACCGAAGCCAATTGACTGACGAGCCGGTCCAGGTGCCCCCAATATTCCTCTGTCCAGCTGCGCAGCAGCTCCATTCTCGTCTCCGCGATTCCCTCGAAGATGTGCCGGGTATCCTCCTTCAAATCCCGATTCAGCCGGTACGACCACCAAAGCGGCAGCCCTTTTTTCCATCCCAACCAACCAAACATGGCATTCCCCTCCCCTATTAATCTATCTTTTGTCAAATATAATAACATAGCATATGAGACTTTGGTTATATATAAATAGGAATTTTATCATAAAATTTTGGTCTTTCGAACTACAAACCGAGGATGTACAGACCTTTTTGCCTGACTATCGAATTCCCTTAACTAAACCTTACATTATACGTCACAAGAAAAACCAGACTTTCCCTTCATGAGAAAATAAGAAAAATCGTCGATTGACGTTCCCGTGCATTGCTTGGAGTCCGCCAAGACTTCATTTTTCCCTAACCGGTCTTTGGGCCGTATTCCTATCCATATACCCCCTTGTAATACTCCGGGTACCTCTCTCCTCCGCAATCTTGCTGATACAGTCGCAAGCCCAAGCCCGGGAAATGTGGGAAAATTGCGGTGGCACTTCCGGATCTCCGATACTGCCTGCCTTGAGAGAGGGCTCAGCCGCTCTCCTTCCTGCGCGCCCGCGGAGGCTCACTATCTGCCGGGCCCACTGGCGGCACCGCCACCTCCGATGGAGGAAACGCTTGAATAAGCACGAAACTCGATCTTATCCCTGGGAAAAATCAGCGAAGCACCAAAATAAGACTGAATTTCGTTCTTATCTCGGTAAAATCGCTCCCCCGTTTCCGGAGTCACCAGCTCGAATAAGGTCGTTTTTCAATCTTATTCAAGCTCAATGGGCTGTTTCGGGATAAATAAGGTCTAAGGTCATTTTTTCATTCTTATTTTGCTTGGGGGGTTAGGCTGGGCTAGATACGGATGGTCCTGAGGTCTGCCTGGGGGCTGGATACGGTTAGGTCGCACGCCGTCATGGAAGCGCAGATCACCGGCAAGACGATCGTCACGCTCTTGGACGTTCCTGTCCAGCCGAAGGGCTTCCTTCTCGCTCCGGCTTATGGGTCCAGGGGGCAAGCGTGATACAGCTTTAAAAAGGGTACCTTCACGCTTTAGTCTGTATAAGAAAGGCGCCTTGCGGCGCCTTTAAATAAGATCGATGCGTTTGGCGGGATACTCAAAAATCAACGTACCGCCAACATAAGACTGAATTTTTTTCATGCTTATCTCGATGAAATCGATTCGTATTCTTATCGGCTCCCGTCCGTGCGTCAGGCGATCGCAACGGCTTACTCCGTAAATCCAATATGCGCCATAAATTGCCCGAAGCCTTGGCGTCCATGCTCATCCCGCTTGTACACGCCGGCATCCTTCAGCACATCGGCGAATTTCCGCCCCGTCTCCGCGCGAAGCACGCTGTCCGCTTCGTCCGCGGACAGCGACGTGCCGTAACGCTCGGCCAGTCCGGCGATCCAGGCCGCATGCCGATGCAGCGGACCACTCTCGCTTGACAGTTCCGGATCGTCCAAAGACAGCGCGCCCGTCAGCACCCCGGCCAGCGCATCCAGCTCGTCCTTGAGCCGGCCGGGAAGCACCGCCAGCCCCATCACCTCGATCAGGCCGATATTTTCCTTCTTGATATGATGCAGCTCCTTGTGCGGATGGAAGATGCCGTCCGGATGCTCGTCGCTCGTCCGGTTGTTGCGCAGCACAAGATCCAGCTCGTACTCCCCGGCCGCGTTAAAGCGGGCGATCGGGGTCACCGTGTTGTGCGGCACGAGCTCGCCGTCCTTGTCCGTATAAGCGGCGATGTCCCGATCGGGATCGCTGTATGCCCTCCACCGCTCCAGAATCGTTGCGGCCAGCTTCAGGAGCCGTCCGCGGTCGCCGCCGGACAGCCGGATGACCGACATCGGCCAGCGCACGATCCCCGCCTTCACCCCGGGAAAGTCCGGATGGCGAAAGCTGCGCTCGACCGGCGCCTTCTCCATGGCGAACCGGTGCCGCCCGCCCTGAAAATGCTCGTGGTTCAGGATGGAACCGCCCACGATCGGCAGATCGGCGTTCGAGCCGATAAAATAATGAGGAAAAGCGTCGATGAAGTCCAACAGTCTCTCGAACGTCCGCGTCGATATCGTCATCGGCCGGTGTTCCCGGTCGAACACGATGCAATGCTCATTGTAATAGACATATGGGGAATATTGGAAAAACCACGGTTCGCCGGCCAGCTCCACAGGAATGACGCGCAAATTTTGCCTGGCCGGATGGTTCACCCTTCCCGCATAGCCGACATTCTCGACGCATAGCAGGCATTTCGGATAATGGCTCTGCGGCGCATTTTTCAGCATGGCGATTTCCTTCGGGTCCTTCTCCGGCTTCGACAGATTGATCGTAATCTCGAGATCGCCGTATTCCGTCGACGCCAACCAATACCTGTTTTTCCGGATGCGATCCATGCGAATGTAATTCGAATCGATGCAGAGCTTGTAAAAGTCGTCCGTCGCCCGCTCGACCGGCCCGCTCTTGGCCGCGGCCCAGAAGCGCCGCGCCACCTCCGACTGCCTCGGCATCAGGCAGCCCATCATTTTGGCGTCGAGCAAATCGCGCAGCGTCGTGTTGTTTGCCGCCAGCAGCCCTGCCGCTTCGGCCTCATCCAACAGCGGCTCCAGCACCTCCTGGGCGGTCTCCGCCGCCGGTTCGTTCAACTCGGTGCCGTAAGGCTCGGGAATGCCGAGCAGATCGAGGAGAGCGTTGCGCGCCTCATAGATGTCCAGCGGCTCCAGCAGCCCCTTGCCGAGGCCGAACTGCAGCAGCCGTTCGACCAAATAGGCGGCGCGGCCGCCGCTCTCCGCATGTTCGCGAGTCGTCATGTCCCTCGCGCTCCCTCCTATCAAAATTTCGGCAGGCAGGCGGGCAATTACCGCTGATACCCGTTCGGGTGATTCTTATGCCACTGCCATGCGGAAGCGATGATGCTCTCCAGGCTGTCGCGGCTTGGCTTCCAGCCAAGCTCCGTGCGCGCCCGCTCGCTGGAGGCGACCAGCACGGCCGGATCGCCGGCGCGGCGGGCTTCCGTAACCGCCGGAATCGCATGGCCGGTTACCCGGCGCGCAATCTCGACGACCTCCTTGACGGAGAAGCCCTTGCCGTTGCCCAAATTGTACACGCCGCTCTCGCCCCCGGCGCGCAGCTTCTCCACCGCGAGAATGTGCGCGTCAGCCAGATCCGTCACATGAATATAGTCGCGGATGCAGGTGCCGTCGGGAGTCGCATAATCGTCGCCGAAGATCGAGATGTGCGGCCGCTGGCCAAGCGCCACCTGCAAAATGATCGGCACCAGATGCGTCTCCGGCGAATGATCCTCGCCGATGTCGCCGCTCTCGTGAGCGCCTGCCGCGTTGAAATAGCGCAGCGATACATATTTGATGCCGTGGGCCGTATCGAACCAGCGCATCATTTTCTCCATGGCCAGCTTCGTTTCGCCGTAAGCGTTCGTCGGCAGCGTCCGGTCCGATTCGACGATCGGCACGTTCTCCGGCTCGCCATATGTTGCGGCCGTGGAGGAAAAGACGATTTTGTTCACGCCGTATTCGTTCATCTTCTCCAGCAGGCAGAGCGTTCCGTACACATTGTTGTGATAATATTTTCCCGGATTCTGCATGCTTTCCCCGACCAGCGAATTGGCCGCGAAATGGATGACCGCTTCGATCGGATTCTCCTTAAATACCGTATCCAGAAAATCTTTGTCGCGGATATCGCCGACATACAGCTTGCCACCCAGCAGCGCTTCGCGATGTCCTTGCTGCAGGTTGTCGACAACGATCACCTCTTCGCTCTTAGCGAGCAGCTCTGCCACCGTATGCGAGCCGATGTAACCGGCTCCTCCCGTAACCAGAATAGCCATTGCTCATCTCTCCCTCATTGTCGTATTGCCGGGTCAGGCCCGAAATAGCCGGATAGCCATCCGCGCCTTGGCGCTATGCCGTCGTCAGCTCCTGCACCCCGTCCCCGATATCGCACACATAAAAATCCGCGGTCAGCCCGGTCTTCGCGCGGTAGACGCGCCCCACTTCGTCGATAAACCGCTCCACGGCGTCCCGGTGCACCAGCGATACCGTGCAGCCGCCGAAGCCGGCCCCGGTCATGCGGGAGCCGAGCACGCCCGGCACGCGGCGAGCTGCGTCAACCATCGTATCGAGCTCGACGCCGGTCACCTCGTACAGATCGCGCAGCGAATCGTGAGAGCCGTTCATCAGCTGCCCGAACGCGGCCAGATCGCCCTGCTCCAGCACCTTCATCGATTGCAGGACGCGGTCGATCTCTTCCACCACATGCTGCGCCCGGCGGCGCACCGTGTCGTCAGCGATCGCATGCTTCGCCCCGTTGAACTGATCCCGCGTCAGCTGGCCGAGCAGCCGCAGCTCGGGGAACTTGGCACGAAGATCGGACACCGCCTGCTCGCACTGCGCGCGGCGCTCGTTGTACTTGGAATCGACCAGCCCGCGCTGCTTGTTCGTATTGCCGATGACCAACCGATATTCGCCGCTCCGGAACGGCACATGCTTATACTCGAGCGTATCGCACATCAGCAAAATCGCATGCTCCTTCTTGCCCATCGCTACGGCAAACTGATCCATAATGCCGCATTGGACGCCCATGAACTCGTTCTCCGCCTTCTGGGACAGCAGCGCGACCTCGATCTTGTCGGGAGTCTGCCCGGCCAGCGTCAGCAGCGCAAAAGCCGTCACGACCTCAATCGAAGCGGAGGAAGACAAGCCGGAGCCGTTCGGTATCGCCCCGCTGTATAAAATGTCGCAGCCAGGGACGCTCACTCCCCGCAGCTGCAGCTCGCGAATAATGCCCTTCGGATAATTGGTCCAGCCGTCCTCCGTATCGAAGGCTACCGATGAAATGGAAATTTGTTTGCGCAGCGGAAAGTTGGTCGAAGCCAGGCCCACCTGCCCGTCGCTTCGCTCGCGGACAAGCATCGTCGTGCCGAA
Organism: Paenibacillus ginsengihumi DSM 21568; assembly: GCF_000380965.1. GTDB lineage: Bacteria > Bacillota > Bacilli > Paenibacillales > NBRC-103111 > Paenibacillus_G > Paenibacillus_G ginsengihumi. The sequence goes on from NZ_KB905613.1 coordinate 13,082, forward strand.
CGTCAGCGCCGCCGGAAATACGTAGCCTCCGTTGTAATCCGTATGCTCGCCGATCAGATTCACCCGGCCCGGAGCGTGGAAGACGCGCAGCGGGAAGGCGCTGTCCGCGCCGTACAGCGATATGAACCGTTCCTTCAATGCCTGGATATCTGCCATGAGTAAGCACCGCCTTTGTCAATGAATAGATTGCCCTGCAAGCGGCCGCCGCCCCCCGGCCGCCAGTATCATTTCCTGCTTCAAGTATAGCTTCTTCCGTCCAGCGGCACTATGGAGCGAAATCAGCATCACATGGAAATTTGTTAGCTCCTCGGCGCCTCTGCAGCCAATCCGCGCTGTGCTCATGCTATACTTGTAGAGAAAATAACAACATTCCCGAACAGGAGGGGGCGACCTTGACCGCTCAGCCGCCCAAGCCATACAGCTACTATGTCGTATCGAATCCGTCGCCGGCTTCCGAAGGCGGATTGACCGTGCTGTTCGCCGGAATCAGCCAGACGAAGCCCGGGCATAAGCCGGGTCCGAAGGTGGTCGATTATTATTTGCTGCACCATGTCCTCTCAGGCAAAGGCACCTACAGCTGCCTGGGGAACACTTACGAGCTCGGCCCCGGCGACTCGTTCCTGATCGAGCCGGACCAGCTGGTGAACTATATGGCTGACGTCGAGGACCCGTGGCACTACCGCTGGATCGCCTTTCAAGGCGAACGAGCGGAGCCGCTGCTGCGAAGCGTCGGCTTGTCCTCCGAAAGCCCGGTCGTCCGCACCGGCCGCAGACAGCGCATTTCCGCGCTGTTTCATCAGGTGCTGCAGGCGTTCCAAGGGCGCGGTGCGGCCGCCAACCTGAAGGCAGGCGGCTGTCTGCTGCTGCTGCTCGCGGAATATGCGCAGGCGCTGGAGCCCCTGCAGAAGACGGGGACCCCGGCGGAAGCATCCGGCACGAAGGAGATCGTCCAGCGGGCGATCCAGTATTTATCGACGCAGTACGCCGATCCTCTCAGCATCGGGATGATGGCCGAGTCGCTGGGCTATAACCGTGCGTACTTGTCGACGCTGTTCAAGCGCCATACCGGCATTACGCCCGTCGCTTTTCTGGCCCGGCTGCGCCTGGACCGGGCAAGGCACCTGCTGCGCGAACGATCGGAGCTGACCGTCGAGCAGATCGCCTCGTCCGTCGGCATTCAGGACCCGCTTTACTTTTCCAAGCAGTTCAAGCGCATGTACGGCACTTCGCCGACGGAGTACCGCCGCGCGTTTTTGCGCCGTCACCCGTAATCGGGCGCATCCGGCGCATCCGGTGCATTCGATGCATTCGGCGCATCCGCCCTTGGAGCGGGAGGAGCCGCGAGCGGCAGCATGAACGCGATGCACGCCCCTTGCCCCTTGCGGCTTTGCGCCCAGATGCGGCCGCCGTGAAAATCGACGATCTCTTTGGCGATCGCCAGCCCCAGTCCGCTTCCGCCCCCCGCCGTATTGCGGGATTTGTCCTTCTTGTAGAACCGGTCGAAAATATACGGCAAATCTTCCGGATCGATGCCCGGCCCGTTATCCTGCACCTGCACGACGAGGGAATGCTCGTCCACGATCATGTGCAGCTGGATCAGCCCGCCGCGCGGGGTATGCCTGACCGCGTTGTATATAATATTCGTTAATACCTGGTTAATCCGGTCGACATCGAGCCGAACCCACCCCTCGGGGCTGCCCTGAGGCCTCAGCTCGGTCGTCAGCGTCTGGAACCGAAGCCCTTCATTCAATACCTCAAGCTCGTACCGTTCCTTGAAAAAACGCATGAAGTCCTTTGTCCGCATCGGCTGAATTTCAAAATCCATCTGCCTCGCCTCCAGCTTGGAGAGCTGGAACAAGTCGGAAATAAGCCGGTTCAGCCCTGTGATGCGGTTGTGAATAATGCGCAAATATTTGTTTTGCTGCTCCGGTTCCGTCACCACCCCGTCCAGCAGCGCTTCGACATACCCTTGAATCAGCGTCATCGGCGTGCCAAGGTCGTGCGAAATATTGGTCAGCAGATGCCGTCTGGACGTTTCCAGGCGCGCCAGCTCATCGTTCATTCGCTCCAGGCTGCGGTTCGTCTTCTCAAGCTCGGCGGTACGCTCGCGGATTTTGCTCTCGAGCCCCATATTCAGCTCGCGCATCTGCTTGGACAGCTTCTCGATCACCGAGAGCGCTTTGGACGATCGGTCGCTTAAAATAAAGGAGCTGGTGAACACGACAATAAGCAGGCCGTAAGACACCGTTCCTCCCAGCCGAACCATCTGGTTGTAATAGAGCACTTCGATGATCACCGTCGCGGCGTAAACCGAGGTGCCGAATATGGCAAGGAGCGCTCCGCCCCTGCGGCGCAAGGCCGCACAAGCGATGCCATAAAGCAAATAAAGGGCTGAAAATATGGTAAACAGCTGATAAATAACCGTCAGCTCCGTCATTCGCGGCATCGGCAGCGCCAGCATGAGCAGAACAAACAGCAAGCCCCCCCAGGCAACCGTCTGGACGAATCTGCGCGATACCTCGCCGGGATAGAGCGAACGAACGAACAGCACGGCGGCAGGCAAGCCGAGATAAAAGCACAAATATTCAATGAACAGCGCAGTGCGCCAGGGCAGCTCCGGCCAATATAAATAGATAAGTCCGTCCCCGACGAACAGGGCATGCACCCCGACGAACAGGCAGAACCAGCCGAAATACAGCGGGGTCCGATCCTTGCGCCGCAGCGCGTATTTCCCCAAATGATGCAGCCCCAGAGCGATCATGCTGCCGACAAGCATCATCCCGAGCCCATCCGTGCGATCCTTGTGCGCAATGACCCGGGAAGCTTCTCCGAATTCAAGGCTTTGCCAGGGACCGCCCAGCCGATGATGGTAATTGGATACCTGGAGGACGATATCAAGCTCCGCTCCGCTGTCCCCGAGCGTAACCAGCTGCGGTTGATATTTAGGCACCGATGTCTCCGGCTCCGTTCCGACCTGCCCGGCCTGCGCCACCAGACGCCCGTTGACCCAAAGAGAATAAGCCGTGCGTATAAAAGGAACGTGCAGCGCCATATCGTGCCCTGGCGATTCATCAAGCAATACCTTCAGCCGATATGTCGCATGGCCATAGGCCCCCGCTTTCTTGCCGTTCACCTCCAGCTTGTTCCAGGCGTCAGGCAGCTTCGTCCACTGCTTCCGTTCGTCGGCTCCCCCCTGCGACAACGCTTCAGGCGACAGCAGCTCGTTCCAATAAATGCCCCACTCCCCCTCCAGCCGGACCCGCCCGGCGACGCTCCAATCGACTCCTCGCAAATCGAGCGTGCCTTTTATTGCCTGATGGCTCCAATCCCGCTTCGCAGCGGACAGACCGTGACCGCATCCGCCCAGGAATGGGAAGAATAAAAGGGTGGTCAAAATAACCAGGCACCATTTATAATAATAAGAGCAGCTGGAAATCCGCACCACTTTCTTTCACCTTTTCTCTTTACATACATATAATCCTATCGCAACTGCGGCTTTTGAACATTGGTCGAATGAGAGATCGGGTAGGATCCATACCACTACTTGGGAACATGGAGGGAGAGCGCATGCCAGCAGAAACGATTTTGATAGTTGACGACGAGGCGGAAATCATCGAACTGATCAGCTTGTACTTGCAAAAAGAAGGCTACAACGTCGTCTGGACAAGCAACGGACAAGATGCGCTGAGAATGATGGAGGAGCATCAGCCGAGCCTGGTCATTCTCGATATCCTGCTGCCGGGAATGGATGGCATCGAGGTATGCCGCCAGCTGCGTAAAACATACAACACCCCTATCCTGTTCGTCAGCTGCAAGAACGAAGACATGGACATCATCCTGGGCTTCAGCATCGGCGGCGACGATTACATTACGAAACCGTTCAGTCCCGGCCAACTGGTGGCCAGAGTCAAGGCTCACCTGAGAAGGAGCCAGCTGATGGAGCAATCGAAGGAAGAATCGCAGCAGCTCAGCTTCCCGGGGCTTGAGATCGACCTTCTGTCTCGCGTCGTGCGCGTAGGCGGCACGCAGGTCACCCTGTCCTCCAAGGAATTCGAGCTGCTTACGCATCTGGCCAAATCGCCGAACAAGGTCATTCCGCTGGAGCAGCTGTACCGCATGACCTGGGGCGTCGACAGCAACGGCGACACGCGGACGCTGCTCGTGCATATCAGCAACCTCCGCAAAAAAATCGAGCTGAACCCGGCAGAGCCGCAGTATATTCAGACCGTTCGCGGAATCGGATACAAATTCGGAATCTCAAGATGATCATGCCCCTCGGAGTTGCCGCTTCCGGGCGCAGATCGGTCTGAAGCGAGCCCCCGTTCCAGCCGGGATCTCATCCCGATCGGGTTGCGATGCGCCGCTGCAGCTCCGCCAGTTCGTCGCGGGTCAAGTCCCGCCACGCGCCGACCGGCAATCCTTCCAGCCGGATGTTCATGATGCGCACCCGCTTCAATCGCTTAACCTCGTAACCGAAGACGGCACACATGCGGCGGATTTGTCGGTTCAGTCCCTGCGTCAGTATAATCTTGAATACGCGGTCGCCGACGGGCGTAACGATACAGGGCTTCGTCATGACGCCCAATATTTTCACGCCGCCGGACATGCCCTTCACGAAGGCGGGCGTCAGCGGTTTGTCCACCGTTACGATATATTCCTTCTCGTGCTCGTTCTCCGCCCGCAAAATCTGGTTAACGATATCGCCGTCGTTGGTCAGGAGAATGAGCCCCTCGGAATCCTTGTCAAGCCGGCCGATCGGAAAGATGCGTTCCGGATGTCCTACGAAATCGACGATATTGCCGCGCACATGCCGTTCGGTCGTGCTCGTTATCCCGACGGGCTTGTTGAGCGCGATATAGACATGCTGCTTCTTCTTCCCGACTATCTTGCCGTCGACCTTCACCTCGTCTCCGTCCTGCACCTGGCTGCCCAGCACCGCCTTGACCCCATTGATCGTCACGCGGCCGGCTTCCACAAGCTTGTCGACCTCTCTTCTGGAGCATAGTCCCGTCTCGCTGATGTATTTATTGATTCTCATATCCCACTCCGTCATCGGCACCTTGGCCAGAGGTCTTCTTATGCAACGTCCTCATTATATCATGCCTGCGGGGACTTGCAAAAAAATACATTTTTCGCGTTTCGCGGCCAGGCGGCTTTTCCGGTTTCGGGAACGGAGCAGGCTGCCGGCCGGAGTGCAGGGGCAAGCTCCTTCCCTATCATCAACGATCCATCGTGCCGTATACGATGAAGACGTTGTCATCTTCGCTGCATGATATCTTGAAAATTGGGCGGTATTCCGCCGATACATTGTTTATTCGTTGATTTTGAAAAGGAGGCGACACGGCATGTCCTATCCGGCCAAAACCGTCTTTTGCTTCAGCTTGTACATGTTCATTCTCTCCCTTGCCCTGCTGCTGGCTCCCGGCCTGCTGTCCGGACTTCTCGGCTACACTGGGGAAAGCTACGTCTGGGTTCGGTTGATCGGCATGTTTCTGTTCTACCTCGCCTGCTTTTATTTGCACGCCGCATGGCAGGAGATGCGCAGCTTCTTTTATTTAACAGTGTACACCCGCGCCTCGATCGTCGGTTTTATGGCGGTCTTTGTCGCGCTCGATTGGCTGGAGCCTATCTTCATCCTGCTCAGCCTCGTCGATCTGGCAGGAGCGCTGTGGACGCGGCGCGCACTGGCGAAGGACAAGCCAGCGGAAGAAGGCAGCAGGCGGTCTTAGGGGCGGGCCCCATGAGCTTGTGAGCCGAAGAAAGCAGGGAGCAAATGCCCCGCGCTCGCTCCCTTCCGCACTATCGCTGTTTCGCGTCATTCCCCGCCGATCCGGCACTCCCCGCTGACACGGGCACTCTCCGCCGATTCGGGCACTCCGGGCTGACACGGGCACTCTCCGCCGATTCGGGCACTCCCCGCTGACCCGGACACTCTCTGCCGATTCGGCCACTCCCCGCTGATCCGGGCACTCCCCGCTGACCCGGACACTCTCTGCCGATTCGGCCACTCCCCGCTGATCCGGGCACTCCCGGCTGATTCGGGCACTCCCGGCGGCTTTCGTGGCGTCCCCCCTCCCCCGGCTGTTTCACGCCATTCTCATCGTGGTAAAGAGAGGGTACATCACCGCTGCGGCAAGCCGGCGTTTCCGCAGTTTAAAGCACTGCGCCGCTGCAGCGGACAAGCGGGCATTCTTCACGCGGCTTGCGCGGTGAGCCAATAAAACGGTTAAAAAGGAGTGCTGCTCTATGAATGGGAAAAAATTGGCGCAACCGTTGATCCAGCCTTTTGCCTATGTGCATTCGACATTGACTGCTTTAGGCTTCGTTCAGATCGACTCCCGCCGCGGAAGCGTGTACGAGCTGCTGTTTCGCGACCCTGTAACGGACAAGCAATATTGTTACCGTCTCTTTGCCCACACGCACGGCAACGGCAAGATGAGCATCGACCTCGATGAGGCGGGCTTCGTCGGCAAGGAGGAGGCGCCGCCGGCAGCCCAGGCTGCCGCCTGCGAGATGCTGGCAGAGCTGGTGCAGTATTTGGAGAACGGCCCGGACCGGCGCCGGCTCGCCTCGCTATCCGACACGATGAACGGGCGAATGGCTAACAACGAAGTCGAGGTCAAGCGTCTCGGCAAAATGATGGCCGGTATACCGACGAATACCGAGCTGAGAAAAAGCGGCATGATCCCCGACCCGATCCAATAAGTGCCGGTCAATCCGCCCGCGCCCCGATATCGCTCCCATTTGACGTATTCCAGGCTCTTACAACCGCTTATCCGGTTCATTCAACATGTCCGACTTGCTGAATCATGCACAATATACAACAATTTAACCGATTTTCGAGGCAATCGAGCAAAATATTGTATTTTATGTATTTTTCCTCCTTTTCCGCCCCTATCGCCCGATTTCACGGAAAATGTTGTACGAAGTGCAGCATTGAGCCGGGAAGCGCTATGTTCGTCCCTGATTTGTTGTAGAAAGTGCAACTTCCGCAATCTAGATAACGCTTACAAAAAAAGCGAACGCCGACATCATGCTCCGCTTACGTTTAGAGCGGGGCTTTTGGGGCGGCGTTCGGCACTCTCGCAAATCGTCATCCCGCCCCGAATACGTATAGGGCCGGCGACGCCCGTCGTCCGGCCGCGCTTAAAGCTGTTGTAAGTACAACCGCTTATTGAGACACACAAGGGGGAATAACGCCATGAAGCAGCCCTTATGGCGGCGATTGTTGCGAGTTGGCAGGAAGCTGACAGTACATACGACAAATCCTGTCCGCCGGCCTGTCGGCACCGCGGAGCGCCACAGCGCCGGGGCGGCAGCCAGCGGCGAGGGGCGAAATACTTCAGCCGCGAGAGCCCCGCAGCCGCACAGCTACGGCTACAGCCCCGACTGCGAGGCCGCGGCGACTGCGGGCCGCAGCGCAGGCAGCGCTCGCGGGCTGCCTGCAGCAGAACCGCCGCGGCAAATGCCGCCGGCTGGCTCGGCTGGCCCGTACCGGCCGAGCGGGGCAGCGTACGGCCGCGGGTTGGCGCCGCACGCGCCGCTGCCGAACTTGAGCGGCCGGAGCTCTGCGGCCGGGCCGCCGCCCGGCCGTGAGCCGGCACCGCGGTACGGCGCCTGGGAAGGGGCAGGCGGCGACAGGCAGGCCGATACCTTATCGCGGACGGACGCGCGACAAGGCGAAATCGGCCATGGCGCAAGAGGCATCCGCAGGCCGATAAGGCCTGTGCCGACAGCGCGGCATGGCGCAGCGGCGGAAGACGCCCGCTTTAGCGAAGGGCGGGCCGCCGCCCCGCCGCCAGGGCCGGCACCGCCCGCGGGAACGGACGCCGCAGCAGCAGCGCCCGCCGGAGCGCGGCCAGGCAGGCCGCCGCGTCGCCGGGCGCGCCGCGGCATCCTGGCGGGACTGCTCGCGCTGTCGGTCTGCGCCAGCCTCGGCCTCGGCGGCTTCGCGATGTGGGTGCGCGGGCTCGACGTCAGCAAGCTGAGCCAGCCGCTGCCCGAGCCTACGCTTCTCCTGGACGCGAACGGCCAGCCGGCGGCTGAACTCGCCGCCTCGAAGATCGTGCCCGTGCCGATCGACGAAATTCCGCTCGATTTGCGCAATGCCCTCATCGCCGTGGAGGACCAGCGCTTTTACGAGCATGCGGGCTTCGATCTCTGGTCCATCGGCCGGGCGATCGTCCGCGATATTCGTTCCGGGTCGCTCAAGGAAGGCGGCAGCACAATTACGCAGCAGCTGGCGAAAAACCAGTTTCTCGAAGCCGACAAAACGTTCACCCGTAAGCTGCAAGAGCTCGGCTACGCCATCAAAATAAACTTTACTTACTCCAAGGATGAAATTCTGGAGCTGTATTTGAACAGCATCTACTTCGGCGAAGGCCGCTGGGGGGTCGAGGGAGCAGCCCGCGAATATTTCGGCAAGCCGGTACGGGAGCTGACCTTGGCGGAATCGGCGCTGATCGCCGGCCTGCCCAAAGCCCCTTCGCGCTATTCGCCATTCAAAAATATGGACAAGGCGCTGGAACGGCGCAACCTTGTGCTGTCGCTCATGAAGCAGCAGCACTTCATCACCGAGGAAGAGTACCGGCAGGCCGTCGCCACTCCGATCTCCCTGCGCTCGGACAACCTGGAGACGCTCAAGGGCAAGCACCCGTCATTTACCGATTACGTGATGGACGAAGCGGAGCGCTTGTACGGCTTTACCGAGCAGCAGGTGCTGACGATGGGACTGCGCATCCATACGACGATGGACCCGATCGTTCAGCAGGCGGCGGAGGAGGTGTTCGCCGACGATGCGCTGTTCCCCGCGAGTCCGCCCGACCAGCCGGTGCAAAGCGCTGCCGTCGTGCTTGACCATCGCACGGGCGAGATCAAGGCGATCGTGGGCGGACGGGGAGAGCAAATTTACCGCGGCTTCAACCGCGCCACCGAGCTGAAGCGCCAGCCCGGCTCGGCCTTCAAGCCGCTCGCCGTATACGGTCCGGCGCTGGAGCGCGGCTACAGGCCCGACTCCCCGCTGTATGACGGCGAGCTTGATATCGGTGGCTACCGGCCTAGCAACTGGGATGGCAAAACGCATGGCGTCGTCTCGCTGCAGGAGGCAGTCAAGCGCTCCTGGAACATTCCAGCCGTCTGGCTGCTGAATGAAATCGGCATCGACGCCGGGCTGGATTACCTAAGGCGCGCCGGCATCGAGCTGCCCGCAGCCGACCGCAATCTGAGCCTCGCCCTTGGCGGACTCTCCGAGGGCGTATCGCCTTTGCAGATGGCCGCAGCTTACGGTGGCATCGCCAATCTTGGCGAGCGGAAGCAGGCTCACGCCATTACCCGGATTACGACCAAGGAAGGGCATCTTCTGGTCGAGGCGGCTCCGCAGTCGCAGACGATGACGACGCCGGTGCATGCCTATACGCTGACGCGGCTGCTGGAGCAGGCGGTCGCGTCAGGGACGGGGCAGGCTGCGCAGCTGGACGGAAGGCCGACGGCAGGCAAAACCGGAACGACGCAGCTGCCGGATACGAAGGAATTCGCCGGCATCGGGTCCGGCGGAGCGAAGGACGCCTGGTTCGTCGGCTTTACGCCGGAGCTGACCGCGGCCGTCTGGCTCGGATACGACCGAACCGACCGCAGCCATTATTTGACCACGGGCAGCGCCGCCCCCGCCTCGCTGTTCCGCGAGATTGCGTCGCGGGCCCTTAAAAATGCGCCGCCATCGGCCTTCCCGGTTCCCGAAGAGGTCCGCCAGGCGCTGATCCGCGAGAACGAGCGCAAAGAACAGAAACGAGCCGACGAAGAGCGGAAAGAGAAGCAGAAGAAAGACAGCTCCAAGGAAAACAAGAAGAACGAAAAGGGCCGCGGCAACGGCAAAAAGCATGGGAACGACGATTGATCGCGGGTCTCCTTGTAACGCCCATGCCGCTCGCGCAGCACCATCAGAAGATGAAAATGGACCGCGCACCCCGGGGCTATTTTCAAGAGAGTCAGCAAATGTTGTATTTTGTACAACAAAAACGGAGGGATACACCCTATTTGCGGCTCAATGTTGTAAAATGTGCAACATTTCGGGCGATGTCCCCGGGTTTGAAGCCAATCGCCCCCCAACTTGTTGCACAAAATGCAACATTACGCTTTCTCTGGTGCGAAGAGGGCGGAGAATGTTGCATTTTTTGCAGAATTTGTCGCCACATGTGTCCGGGGAGGAGCCGCGCTAACACGGAGTTCGCATGCTAACGCGGAGTGTCTCTCCATACACGCTAGCCTAGGGTGCGGTTTTGCCGGGCCAACAGTTGGACAGACAGCAAAAACCCGGCGGACACTGCCTTCCAGGGCTGTGCCTCCGCCGGGGCCCAAATGGCGGGGACGCCTTGCTCTAATCGTCCTCGTCTTCCCGATCGTCATCTTGGTCGTCGCCGCGATGTTTATCGCTGCTCTTGCTGTTCTCGCTGCCTTTGCCGTTGTTTTTGCCGCTGTTCCTGCTGTTGCCCCCGTTACGCTTCACCTTCAGCTTGACGTCCGGACTTGCGTCTTCAAGCTGCAAATTAGCGACAATTTGCCGCTTGAGCGCCTCCTCCCAAGCCTTGCCGGCTCCGGCTTCGATCGGCTGGTCCTGCAGCAGAAGCTGCAGCCACTGCTCCGCCTCTTCATCCTTCAGATGGATGACGGTCCGATCCTTCATCTGGACATAAATGTCGGCTTCGGATATATTTCCGCCTTTTCCGGGCTTATGCCTTGCCTTCAGCTGCAGCTCGCTGCTCTTCACCTCCAGCGAAAACTCGGTCCACGGCCATTCCCCACGATGCGCCGGTTCGTCCGAGGCATCGACCGGTTCGGTATTTCCGCCGCCGGGCTTCGGCGCAGCCGGCAAAGCCGGGCCAGTCGACGGCTCCGCTGCCTTCGGCGGCTGGGCGCCGCTCGCTGGTGACCGAGCACCACTCGCCGATGACTGGGTGCCGCCCGACGGTGACTGAGCGCCGCTCGCCGATGACTGGACGCCGCTCGCCGGTGACTGAGCGCCGTTCGCCGGTGACTGAGTATCGCTCGGTGGTGACTGGGCATCGCTCGACGGCTTATCCCCATCGACCGATCCGGCAAGCGCTTCGCTATCCGCATCGGCAGACGGCGGCAGCGACTCCCGGCCGGTCGCTTTGATATACGCGGCTTGCTGTTTACTGTTGAGGATCAGCTCTACCCGGTCGCCCGGCCGCAGGTCTGCAAGGCCTGCCTTTCGGTTGTCTTTGTACACCCAGGCATTGGATGCCAAAGGATATGTTCTCTCCGTCTCCTGCGCCAGGATCGTGACGGATTTACCCTCTTTCGCTATCCCGATCAACGCGCCCTGCGCCTGATCGGAAACTTCGGCGAGCGCCTCCGGGTCGCCGGTTGCATATGTCGCATAGACGACTCCGGCGGCGAGCAGCCCGACTGCGAGCAGCATGGCGATTGTTTTCATCGTTTCCCCCGCAATTAGCAAATACTTGAATTCCCCATACGATTCGATTCGGGAGCCTTTTTTCGGGGGGAGCGTCAAATCCAATCCCAGCGGTGCGCCCATGCAAGCAGCCGGGCATGCGGCTCGGCAGGCCGCGGCGTGCGTCCCGTATCCCTCAACAGGAGGAACCGCACTTTCCGAATCCATAGCTCGAACGAATCGAAGCCGGCCGCGATGTTTGCGACCGGGAGCGTCATGACAACGAAATGCGGTCCGGCATATTTGTCCGCCAAAAAGCGAAAGGCGGTATCCATCGGCGTATATTTCTTCCTCCGGCCTTCCCAACGGTCGATCGTCGCCAGGGCGCCAGTTGCCCCGGCCGAATCCGCCAACTGCTCCTCAAGACGCTCCGTCCGCCGGTAGTACGGCTGAGACGCCCGAATCCCCATCCGTCCGAGCGTCTCGTCATGCAGCGGATAAAACACGACGCGGACGAACCGGCGCTCCGCCGCGGCATTCAGCACCCGCTCCACATCCTGCTCGAGCCAGTCGTCGAACGCGTCGTAAACAAGCAGGCTGCCCCGCTCCCCTTGCCGCTCATCGTCCGGCTCGTAACCGAAAGGCACCTTCACATTTTGTCTGGCCACCTGTGTGCATCTCCTTCCAAGCAAGGCCTAAAGCAGCTGCTGCCATCATGGCCTGCATGCATATTTTGCCAACAAAAGTCGCAAGTTAATCTTGACTCCAGCGCATCGCTGCGCCAGGAAAGGAGGTCTATCCCAATGTCCGAAAACAAAAAGCATCAGGGCAACTACGAAGGCACCGCTTCCATGAAGGCGGAAAATCAAGACATGGAATTCGTCAACGATACGGTAGAAGAGGCGAAAACGACGAAAAATTTGCCCGGCGCCATCGGCAAGCGTAAGGAATCTGAGTAAACACGATGAAATGTGCCCGAAAGTAGGGAAACATTTCATCCGGCTTGCACGTCTAAAGGGATAGCATTATTGGCGGAAGCCTCGGGGCCGCTTGCTGCCGGCAAGCCGTAGCGGCGAAAGCGCCGGGCCCCGCCGATCCCTTGCGCTTCAGGCAGTCCGAAGGCCGGATCAACCGGAAGCGGCCATGCGAAAATGCCGGGATGCTCGCCATCTTCAGCAGCAGCCATACGTCGCCCGGCCTATTAGAAACCGGTTCCATCGTCCGTTGTCGCTTTGCTTTATTCATTGAAACCGGAGGTTGTTTCGCTATGAACCAATACTATGTCGTATATAAAAACAAGCCGCTCAGCGGCCCGATGAACAAGGAGGACGCCGAACGCAAACTCGCCCACTTGAGCGTTCTGTTTCGCAATCTGCAGGTCTGTCTTTTGCCGGAGCTGACGCCCCCCGAAACGGCGGAGGCTATAGCGCCTCCGCGCAAAATCAGCTCATAGCAGACTCTGAAGCGCGCTGCTATCAGGGCATATCCACGCCTAAGCGAGCTCCGAATCAGACGTCTTCTTGCAAGAGGGCTAGCTCCGGCGCCAGCGCCCGTTCCAGATAAGGATCGGCCTGCAAAAAATCGCGGAACGTCTCGTAGCTTTTCCGCAGCTTCGCCGTCTCTGCGCTTGATTGCGGCGAGCTTGCGCGCACGGCGCGGATCAGGATATTTTTGGGAGTATGCTCCATATCGATGAACTCGAGCAGCTGTGTGCGGTACCCCATCAGCTCCAGCAGCTTGGCCCGCAGCGCATCGGTGGCGAGGGCGGAGAAGCGCTCCTTCAGAATGCCATGCTGCAGGAGCGGCGACAGCACGCTGTTCCCCACTTGCCGGAACAGCTCATGCTGACAGCAAGGCACGGACAAAATCACATCCGCCCCCCAGCGCACCGCTTTCTCCAGCGCCGCATCTGTCGCCGTGTCGCACGCATGCAGCGTGACGACCATATCAACCCGCTCCAGCCCCTCGTACCTCGCGATATCTCCAACCAGAAACTGAAGTCCGCTGCAGCCGAATTGTTCGGCGAGCTCGCTGCAGTGCCGGATAACATCCTCTTTCAGATCGAGACCGATCACCTGAATGTCCAACCCTTGCACTTCCTTAAGAAAATGATGGAGGGCGAAGGTCAAGTACGACTTCCCGCAGCCGAAATCGACAATGTTCAGCGTGCGATTCCTTGCCAGGTGCGGAACGACGTCAGCGATCATCTCCAGGAAGCGGTTGATTTGCCGGAACTTGTCGTATTTCTTGGCCAGCACCTTGCCTTCCGCATTCATAATGCCGAGCCCGACCAGGAACGGCACGGGGACCCCTTCCTCCAGCATATACCGCTTCTTGCGGTTGTGGCTGAGCGCTTCGGGGGAAGGCGCCCGTTTCGTCGGCGGCTTCTTCAGCACGGCCTCCTTCCCCTTTTTGCTGATCAGCACCTGATAATCCGCCTCTGCAGTTTGCAGCAGCAACTGGCGAAAGCTGGCATCCAGAAGCATCCCCATCCTTCGCACGGCCTCTTTCGGCTCCACATTCTCGTGCAGTACCTTGGGGCCGCAGAAACGGCTGAATTGATAGCGCAGCCCGTCCTTTAGCCGGACCGGCTTGACCGTAACCTTCGTACAGCCATCCGGCTGCTTGCTGCGCACCTGGCTGAAGGTAGCCTGGATCAAGATGCCGTCATGGACCGCTTGCTCCAGCAAGCGATCCGATTCCTTTGGCTTCGTCGTTTCCATCGATCTCTCCCTATCTCGAAAAATTGGACGGAACCCTCCGGCGAATTTTTCAACACCGCAGGTGACGACCGATGACGACGGGAAGCGCTCGTCATCGGCGTCTATCTTGAAAATAGCCCCCAGGGCCCGTGGCTCATTTTCATCTTCTGATGGTGCTGCGCCAGCGACATGGGGGTCTATCTTGAAAATTTGGCGGTATACGCCGACAAAATTTCAATACCGCAGGTGACGACCGATGACGACAGGAATCGCTCGTCATAGGCGTCTATCTTGAAAA
>NZ_KB905614.1 GCF_000380965.1 Paenibacillus ginsengihumi DSM 21568
CGTGCCGGCGTTGTCTGCCGCGCCGGAGCCGACCGCCGTGCCGGCGTTGTCTGCCGCGCCGGAGCCGACCGCCGTGCCGGCGTTGTCTGCCGCGCTGGAGCCGACCGCCACGCCAGCGCCGGCTGCTGCCGCCCAAGCCAGCGCAGGCGGCGCATTGGCCGCCGCCCCGGCCGCGGCCGGGCTCGATGCCCGCGCGGGCAGCCATATTGAGCGGGCCATCGCCGCGCTCGCTCAAGGACGGTTTGAGCTGATCGCGGCGATCATCGGCCGCAAGCTGGCGATGAACCTGCACCTGATCGGCGTCTCCGCCTGGAGCAAGGTGCTGCTGACCGGCATCGTCGTCATGGCCGCGCTGCTGTGGCGGCCGCGGGGGCGCATCCGGCGCTGGCAGAGCCGCTACCCGCTGTTCATGCACGGCTGCTCCGCCGTCGTAGTCGGCACGGTCGCCGCGCTCGTTCTGAACGACTCGGGCATCGTCGCCGCGGCGACGATGATCGTGTACGGCAGCGTGCCGCTGCTGCTGCTGCGGCTTGTGGAATCGTCGAAAGGGTAAGAGGCAAGGAGGGGTATTTCTTAAATTTACCGAGATTTCACGAGATTTACGCGGCCAGCTGCTCCCGCGGCGCGACAGCGAGCTGTTTCAGCGGCCGCCTGCTTCGCCGAAAGTGTAAAAGTGGCATTCCATCAAAGGAGCATGTCGTTCCCGGGCAGCGGCTCTGACAGCTCAAATAGCAGGGTAGCAGGGCGGCCAGCTTTGAGCGTGGCTATCTGAATCGTCGCCCGAAGGGTGAGCGGCATTCCAGCGATAAGCGCTTCGCTTACTCCGCCAGCTGCTCCCATTGCTCGTAACAGGCGGTCAGCTGCTCTTTTTTCGCCTCGATCGCCGCGTTCTTTTGCTGCACGAGCACGTAGTCGTTATAGACCTCCGGCTGAGCCAGCTCTTCTTCCAGGGCGGCGATGTCCGTCTCCAGCTCGGCGATTTGCCGCTCAAGCTGCTCCAGCTTGCGCTGGCGGCTGCGCTCCTCGCGTCTCGCCTGCTTGGCGGCTTCGTAGCTGCCGCTGCCCGCAGCCGGCTCGCCGGTGCCGGACGAGGCTTGCTCCGCTGCGGCAGAGCCACCTCGCGCCCCGCTGCTGCTTGCAGCCGGTTGACCCGCCTCGAGCTCGGCCAGCTCCGCTTTTTTCTCCAAATAATCGTCATAATTGCCAAGGTACGATATAATGCCGTCCGGAGTCAGCTCCAGCATGCTTTCCGCCATTTTGTTCAGGAAATAGCGGTCGTGCGAAATGAACAGCAGCGTGCCCTCGTAATCGATCAGGGCGGATTCCAGCACCTCTTTGCTGAACAGGTCGAGGTGGTTGGTCGGCTCGTCGAGAATAAGCACGTTCGCTTTCTGAAGCATCAGCTTGGCCAGCGATACTCTCGCTTTCTCGCCTCCGCTTAAAGAGGATATTTTCTTGAACACGTCCTCGCCGCTGAACAGAAAATTGCCGAGCACGGTGCGGATGCGGGCCTCTTCCAGGTGCGGATAGGCGCTCCACAGCTCCTCCAGCACCGTGTGATTCGGATTGAGCCCCCGCTGCTCCTGATCGTAATAGCCTATGCGCACATTCGTTCCCCATTCGATTATGCCGGCATCCGGCTTATGCTCGCCGATGAGCGCTTTGAGCAGCGTTGATTTGCCGATCCCGTTCGGACCGATGAGAGCGGCGGTGTCGCCGCGGCGAAGATGGAACGATGCCCGGGAGAACAGCGGCGTAGCGCCCTCGTCATACGAGACGGTCAAGCCGCGCACATCCAGCACTTCCTTGCCGGACGTCTGCTCGACCTCGAAGGAGAAGCTGGCCCGCTTCAAATCGCCGAGCGGCTTCTCGATCCGCTCCATCCGCTCGAGCGCCTTGCGGCGGCTTTGCGCGCGCTTGGTCGTGGAGGCCCGCACGATGTTGCGGCGGATGAATTCTTCCATCTTGGCGATCTCGCCCTGCTGTTTTTCATACTGCTTGGACAGGCTTTCGTATTCCGCCTGCTTCAGCTCGATATAGCGCGAGTAATTCCCGGTGTAGCGGCGGGAGGCGGTGCGCTCGATCTCATAGATCGTGTCCACCATCGCGTCCAAAAAATACCGGTCATGCGATACGACCAGTATCGCCCCGGGATACGAGCGCAAATATTGCTCCAGCCACGTCAGCGTAGGGATGTCCAGATGGTTGGTCGGCTCGTCGAGCATGAGCAGATCCGGCGCCTGCAGCAGCATCTTGGCCAGCGCCAGCCGCGTTTTCTGGCCGCCGCTCAAGCTGTTCACAGGCGTATCCGGGGCAAAATGGCCGAAGCCCATCCCGTGCAGCACGCTGCGGATGCGCGCCTCGATCTCGTACCCGCCCTGCTCGCGGTACCATTCGGAGCGGGCGGCGTAACGGTTCATCGTCTCTTGCGTCCGCCGCTCGTTGGCCAGCACCGCCGGGTCGGACATCTGGGCTTCCAGCTGACGAAGCTCGTTCTCGACTTCCTTGAGGTGAGCGAACACGCTGCGCATTTCCTCCACGATCGTCCGGTCGGAGACGAGCCCGCTGTTTTGCTTTAAATAGCCGATTTTCGTTTCCTTCGCTTTGAAAATGTCTCCGCTGTCGTAAGACAGCTCGCCGGCGATAATTTGCAGCAGCGTCGATTTGCCGGCGCCGTTCACCCCGACCAGACCGATCTTCTGGCGCGGCTCGATTTGCAACGATATATTGGAAAGCACGGTGGTTGCACCGTAGCTTTTGGTGACTCCTGAAACTTGCAGCAGCATTACCTGATCCTCCCGATCCAGCTCAAACATGTCTCATTTCAGTGTACCATAAGCCGGGGTGAAATTCGATTTTCTTAAAGCGCGAACTGCCGGGAGTCCCGCGGGCGCCTGCCGCTTCCTGCCGAAAACGCCGATTCCCTCCGCCTTCCTGCCGGGGAAGGCTGTTTTTCTTCACATAATGTGCTAGAATGATGATATTCTATACTTGACAATCGAAGAAAGGCCATATATCAATATGAATATTAAAGAACGAAAAATCGAGCTTCGCCGTCAGGCGGAAGCCCGCCGCGCTTCGCTTTCCGCCGAGGAAAGGGCAAGCAAGTCGGCACTGATCTGCGACAGGCTGCTCGAGCGTCTGGACGCATGGCCGGGGATGACAACGGGCGGACAAGCCCGTCGGCGCCCTACGCTGTTTACGTATATGCCGATCAAAACAGAGGTCGATGTCACGCCGGTCATGGAAGCGTGCTGGGAGCGGCGCATTCGGGTCGTCGTTCCGCGGACGTATCCCGAGCAGAAGCATTTGAAGCTGTTCGAGGTGCGGTCGTACGACGATTTGGAACGCAGACGCTGGGGCATTCGCGAGCCGAAACGGCATACTGCTATGCTGCACGATATCCGCGACGTCGATGTCGCGCTCGTCCCGGGACTCGCCTTCGACCTGAATATGGGCAGGCTCGGTTACGGGGGAGGCTTCTACGACCGTTTCATGCAGCAATTCGTGCGGGCGGGCTGGGGCAAGCCGTATATCGTAGCGGCAGCCTTCGATATCCAGATCATCCGGGAAGTGCCGATGGGGATGTTCGATTTTCGGATCGACGAGATCGTGACGGAATCCCGTATGATTTCCCCCTCGTCCTGAGCGGATTATCGAAGGAGCGGGCCCGGGAGTATTTTCAAGAGAGTCCGCAAATGTTGTATTTTGTACAACAAAAACGGGGGGATAAACCCTATTTACGGCCCAATGTTGCACTTTGTACAACATTTCGGGCGATTTTCCCGGGTTTGAAGCCAATCGTCCCCTAATTGTTGCACAAAATACAACATTACCCGTTACCCTGTGCAAGGGGGGCGGCAAATGTTGCATTTTTTGCAGGATTTGTCGCTTCATGTGCTTGGGGAGGGGCCGCGGGTCCGGCGCTATTTTCAAGATAGACCCCCATGCCGCTGGCGCGGCACCATCAGATGGTGAAAATGGGCCGCGCACCCTGGGGGCTATTTTCAAGATAGACGCCTATGACGGGCACTTCCTTCGTCATCGGTCGTCACCTGCGGTATTGAAATTTTGTCGGCGTATACCGCCAAATTTTCAAAATAGATAGGGGTGTATGCTTGTGTCCGATCGGTCGCCGTCGCATGATGCGACATTGTCCCATTTTAACGAGCAGGGCCGGGCTCGGATGGTCGATGTCACCGACAAGCCTGAGACGCATCGGGCTGCGGTGGCCCGGACCTCCGTCAAGATGCAGCCGGAGACGCTTACGCTGATCAAAGAAGGCCGTATCGGCAAAGGCGATGTGCTGGCTGTGGCGCAGATCGCGGCGGTGATGGCCGCCAAGCGGACGTCCGACTGGATTCCGATGTGTCATCCGCTGCCGCTGAGCGGGGTGAATGTCGTTTTTTCCGACAACGGGAAGGACGAGCTGTACATTGAAGCCGAAGTGAAGACGAAGGGCCAGACCGGGGTGGAGATGGAAGCCTTGACTGCGGTGTCCGCGGCGGCGCTTACGGTGTATGACATGTGCAAGGCGGCGGAAAAGGGCATGGTGATCGGGCCGACGATGCTGCTCAGCAAAACCGGAGGCAAGAACGGCGATTACCGCCGCTGACGTACCCGAGGGGAGGAGAACAGGCGATGCGCTGGAGAGTGGGGATACTTACGGCTAGCGACCGGGGATTCCGCGGCGAGAGGGAGGATACCAGTGCGCAGGTGATCCGGGAGCTGGTGGAGGAAGAGATGAACGGGGAGATCGTCGAGTACCGCGTCGTCCCCGACGAGAAGGACGAGATCATGGCCGCGCTGATCGAGATGACCGATTACTTCCGGGCGGATCTGATCTTCACGACCGGCGGCACCGGGCTGGCCGCGCGCGACGTGACTCCGGAAGCGACGCTGGCGGTCATCGACCGCGAGGCGCCAGGCTTCGCCGAAGCGATGCGGATGAGCTCCATGCAGAAGACGCCGCGGGCGATGCTGTCCCGGGCCGTCTGCGGCATCCGCAACCGAACGCTGATCGTCAATTTGCCGGGCAGTCCGAAGGGCGTTACCGAGAATTTGGGCGCCATTCTGGATCAGCTTCCGCATGCGCTCGGCATCTTGACCGGCCGGGAAGGGGATCACGGCAATGAAGCCTGATGCCTTGCTGCGGGAAGTGAAGGTGGAGGACGCTGTCGGCATGGTGCTGGCGCACGACCTGACGCAGATCATCCCCGGCCAGTTCAAGGGGCGGCTGTTCAAGAAGGGCCACGTCATCCGGGAAGAGGACATTCCCGCGCTGCTCAGCATTGGCAAGGAGCATATTTATACGCTGCACCTGACGGACGGCTGGCTGCATGAAGACGAGGCGGCCGGCCGCATCGCTGCCGCAGCCGGAGGCGATCATGTGCAGTTCGGTGCGCCGCATGAAGGGAAGATTACGCTGAAGTCGGCGATACGCGGGCTGGCCAAGATCGACAAAGACCGGGCCGACGCGGTCAATGCGATCGATCAGGTGATCGTCTCGACGATCAAGACCGATACGGTCGTGCAGCCGGGCCAGGCGCTCGTTGGCACGCGAGTCATTCCGCTGGTCATCGAAGAAGAGACGGTTGCCCGAGCCGTCCGCGTGCTGGACGAGCCGCTTGTTAAGGTGAAGCCGTTCCGGCCATTGAAGGTCGGCCTGATCACGACCGGCAGCGAGGTGTTCAAAGGCCGAATCGCCGACAAGTTCGGGCCTGTCGTCAAGGAGAAGGTGGCGGCCTTTGGCTCCGAGGTGATCGACCAGCGCTTTGCGCCAGACGATACCGATACGATCGTCGCGGAGATTCGGCGTTTTTTGGAGCGGGACCGGGTCGATATGCTGCTGCTGACAGGCGGGATGTCGGTGGATCCGGACGATAGGACGCCGGGAGCGATCAAGCGGGCGGGCGCCCGCATCGTCAGCTACGGCACGCCGATGCTGCCCGGCTCGATGCTGCTGATCGGCTATATGCCGCGCGGAGCGGAGGAGGTCCCGATCATGGGGCTGCCCGGGTGCGTCATGCACGATCCGTACACATCCTTCGACGTGCTGTTGCCGCGCGTCTGCGCAGGCGAGACGGTGACGCGGGACGACATTACGGCGATGGGCTACGGCGGCCTGCTGGGCTGCTGAGCTGCTGAGCGCTGCCGTGCTTCTCACGGCCAAGCGGCGAGGCGGCTGCCCGAATTCATGGCCGGAAGCGTTAGGGGCGAACGAATCCTTCGTCAGCGGACGTCGCCTGCGGTATTGAACATTCAACGCGCGGACAATGCTGAATTTTCCAGAGAATCAGCCCAGTGTTGTATTTTGTACAGCAAAAAAGGGGAAATAAACCGCATTGGCGGCTCAATGTTGTAGAAAGTGCAAGATTTCGGTCGATGTTCCTCGATTTGAAGTCCGTCACGCTCAAATTGTTGTACGATTTGCAGCATTCCCCTTCCTCTTGTACGAAGGATGCGGTAAATGTTGCATTTTTTGCAGGATTTGCCGCCTGATAAGGCTCGGGGAAGGGCAGCGCTAACGCGGAGTTCGGGGGCCGCCGGGTGAGTATCACCGGTCGCAGCGAAGGATTAGGTTTGCACGATAAAGGGTCATGCCAAAGGCAAGGTTTTTCTTATTTAAAGAAAGGATCGATCCATGATGCTTGGAAATATCGGATTCAGCGAAATCTTGTTAATTCTCCTGATCGCGCTGCTGCTGTTCGGACCGAGCAAGCTTCCCGAGCTTGGGCGCGCGCTGGGCCGGACGCTTCGCGAATTCAAGGAGGCTTCGAGCGGGATTGTGGCCGATGAACCGAAGGCGCCGGAGCGCAAGGACGTGACGCCTGTGGCGGAGACGATGCCTGCCTCCTTGACGGCCGCCGAGGCTGCCCGTCCGGCCGAGCCGTCCGCAGCTGCAGGAGAACCGCGGAGACTGCCGGATTGATCGACATAAGTCCAAATGGGTTGGTGAAAAGATGGACAAGGAATTCGAAGAGGGCATGACCTTGGTCGAGCATCTCGGGGAACTGCGAAAACGGATTATCTGGGTTTTGCTGGTGCTCGCTGTCGGTATGGTGGTCGGTTTCATCACGGCGAAGCCCATGATCAATTACCTCCGCTCCGTCCCCCCGGCGAACGGGATGGAATGGAACATCTTCAACCCGTGGGACGCCATTAAGATGTATATGAATTTCTCGTTCATCACGGGACTGATTATCGCTTTGCCGTTCACGTTGTACCAGCTCTGGGCTTTTCTGAAGCCGGGCCTTCGCGAGGAGGAGCAAAAAGCGTCCCTGATGTTCGTGCCGTTCGCTTTAATCCTGTTTCTTGCCGGTCTTGCTTTCGGTTATTTCATCGTGTTTCGCATGGCATTCCTGTTTACGTCCTCCATCGCACAAAGTCTCGGTCTGCAGGAGACGTACGGCATTTCGCAATATTTCTCGTTTATGTTCAATATTATTTTGCCGCTGTCCCTCTTGTTCGAGCTGCCGCTCGTCGTGATGTTTCTGACCAAGCTGAGGCTGATGAATCCGGATCGGCTGCGCAAAATGCGCCGCTACGCCTACTTGCTGCTGGTAGTCGTCTCGACGCTGATTACCCCGCCGGACGCGATATCGGCCATTATCGTCGCCGTGCCGATGATCGTGCTGTACGAGTTCAGCGTATTTTTGTCCAACATTGTATACCGGAAGCAGCTGATTCAGGACCAGGAATGGGAGCAAAAATACAGCCGCAGCGAAGAAAGCGCAACGTGATGTTTCGTCCGCCGATGGGGCGGATTTTTTTGTGGGTGAAACAAGGAAAGGAATTCAAGGCACCCGAACAATGTTACTGCCCAATAACAATGTCATGGAGAGGGGCTTGAATTCCTTGTCAACTATATTCGACGTCAGATCCCAAATCCCTTCAAAATCTGGGAACGAATTTTTATAGCCGCCTATGACGAGCGTCTCCTTAGTTCATCAGCTGCATCTGCGATGTTGAAAATTCGCTCCGTGGATGCCGACGAAATTTCAAAATAAACGGCCATCCGCTTGCACGGCACCATCAGATGATGAAAATGAGCCGCGCACCCCGGGGCTATTTTCAAGATAGACCCCCATGCGCTTGCGCAGCGCCATTAGATGGCGAAAATGAACCGCACCCCCCGGCTCGTGCGGGCGGCCAGCTGCGGAAAAAGACGGGCATTGACGAAAAGCGGCAGACGGTAGGAAGTATATTTTTCCAGCGTAGGGATAGAATGAAGGAGGTGCGAAAATATTAAACTCCCCTCTTGCAAAATTGCCGTAAACTGATTATCATAATAATTGTTGTTAGCACTAAACACTTCCGAGTGCTAATAACATTATCACACTAAGCAACACCATATTAAAGGAGGCTATTTTCTCATGATCAAACCGTTGGGTGATCGCGTTGTCATCGAAGCCATCGCTAAGGAGGAAACCACCGCTAGCGGTATTGTCCTGCCAGACACCGCGAAGGAGAAGCCGCAAGAAGGCAAGGTCGTTGCTGTTGGCAGCGGCACGCTGAAAGACGGCGAACGGATTCCGCTTGAAGTGAAGGAAGGCGACCGCGTGATTTTCTCCAAATATGCGGGCACGGAAGTGAAATACGAAGGCCGTGAGCTGCTGATTATGCGCGAAAGCGACATTCTGGCCGTCCTGGCTTAATCTCGCGATCGTGGCCTGTACTTAAGGTCTTACCCATTTACTTAAGTTTGCGCTTGAGAACGTTCAAATACATGACAAATCATTAGGGAGGGTTTCATTCATGGCAAAGGAAATTAAATTCAGCGAAGACGCTCGCCGTGGAATGCTTCGTGGTGTGGACGCGCTGGCTAACGCCGTTAAAGTTACGCTCGGACCGAAAGGACGCAACGTCGTTCTGGAGAAGAAATTCGGCAGCCCGCTCATCACGAACGACGGCGTAACGATCGCCAAAGAAATCGAGCTGGAAGATCCGTTCGAGAACATGGGCGCGCAGCTCGTTAAAGAAGTTGCTACGAAAACGAACGACGTTGCCGGCGACGGTACGACGACGGCTACGGTGCTGGCTCAAGCGATGATTCGCGAAGGGCTGAAAAACGTAACTGCCGGCGCGAACCCGATGGTTCTGCGCAAAGGTATCGACAAAGCGGTTAAAGCAGCTGTCGAAGAGCTGAAAAAGATCTCCAAGCCGGTTGAAGGCCGTCAAAATATCGCTCAAGTCGCTGCGATCTCCGCTGCCGACGAAGAAGTGGGCGAACTGATCGCCGAAGCGATGGAGAAAGTGGGCAAAGACGGCGTTATCACTGTCGAAGAGTCCAAAGGCTTCATCACTGAGCTGGAAGTCGTGGAAGGCATGCAGTTCGACCGCGGTTACATCTCCCCGTACATGATTACGGATACGGATAAAATGGAAGCGATCCTGGAGAACCCGTACATCCTGATCACCGACAAGAAAATCTCCAACATTCAAGAGATTTTGCCGGTGCTGGAGAAAGTGGTTCAATCCGGCAAGCAGCTGCTGATCATCGCAGAAGACGTCGAAGGCGAAGCGCTGGCTACCCTTGTGGTGAACAGACTGCGCGGTACGTTCACTTGCGTAGCAGTCAAAGCTCCTGGCTTCGGCGACCGCCGCAAAGCAATGCTGGGCGACATCGCCGCTCTGACTGGCGGCCAAGTGATCACGGAGGAGCTCGGCCTCGAGCTGAAATCCACGTCGATCGAACAACTCGGTTCCGCTCGCCAAGTGCGCGTAACGAAAGAAAACACGATCATCGTCGACGGTTCCGGCGACAAAGCGGACATCGCTACTCGCGTATCGCAAATCCGCGCTCAACTGGAAGAAACGACGTCCGACTTCGACAGAGAGAAGCTGCAAGAGCGTCTGGCCAAGCTGTCCGGCGGCGTAGCCGTTATCAAAGTCGGCGCTGCAACCGAGACTGAGCTGAAAGAGCGCAAGCTGCGCATCGAGGACGCCCTGAACGCGACTCGCGCTGCTGTCGAAGAAGGTATCGTATCCGGCGGCGGTACGGCTCTCGTGAACGTATACGGCGCTGTCAGCAGCCTGCAAGCTTCCGGCGACGAGCAAACGGGTATCAACCTCGTGCTGCGCGCTCTGGAAGAGCCGGTTCGTACGATCGCCGCTAACGCTGGTCTGGAAGGCTCCGTCGTTGTCGAGCGCCTGAAGAAAGAAGCGGTGGGCATCGGCTTCAACGCCGCTACTGGCGAATGGGTCAACATGATCGAAGCTGGTATCGTCGACCCGGCGAAGGTAACTCGCTCCGCGCTGCAAAACGCTGCTTCTGTCGCCGCTCTGTTCCTGACGACCGAAGCCGTCATTGCCGACAAACCGGAAAAAGATAAACCGTCTGCGCCTGACATGGGCGGCATGGGCGGAATGGGCGGCATGATGTAAGCTCGCCAATAACGCCTTGAGCTGTGTGGCAACCGAATCGCCCACAGCTTCAATCAAAAAGCCTCTCAAAAACATGATTGCTTTTGAGAGGCTTTTTTTGGTGGTGCACCCGGGCATGGGCGATAACTAGGCGCTGAAAGTCCGCTACAGACTTGGCAGTAGGAACTGTTAGCTGAAGGCAAGGTGTCGGTCGTGAGTCCGAATCTGAAGGAAGCCGAGGCAGACCCTCAGTCTGACGAACAGAAATCACATATAAGCATAGGCGGGACGGACGAGCTTATATGACAAAGCGAAGTCCAATACTGCCCGAAGCCGACTATGTAAAATTCCATGCTTTCGTCGGTCTGACATTAAAACTTAGCGGTTGTGTTTAGCATCAAACCTTAATAGATAGTTTTCGCCTAAAACCATTCCATCTCTCCAATTCGGCTGGGGGGCTGAGATGAAGACGGCACATATGCTTGCGCGCATCCTTTTCCTCCGGCGATAGGAATCCTTGCGCATTTAAATACGGAGCTATGATGCAAAAAGACTGTTCAGAATGGCTGTGGCCAGTACAGGACTTCCAGCACCTCGCCACACTTGCTATGTGAAAGAAAAGACCCGATACCGAAGTATCGGGTCTTTTTCGTACCTGTTCCCGGCTCGCGGGAAGGAGGTCGATTAGTTAATGAAGTCAGCGGAGCTCAAGAAACGCTTCAGCATCGTAGCGGATTGAGCGCGAGTTGCGCTGCTGGAGGATTCCAGCGTCGAATCCGTCATGCCGTCCATCAGGCCGGCACGGATCGCTGCTGCGATTTCTGCTTGAGCCCAAACGATGTCGCTTGCATCCTTGAATTTGCCAAGGAGTTGAGCTTGCTCGTTGGACGTTACCGATGTGTCTTCACCAACGTAAGCCAGCGCACGAACGACCATAGCAGCCAATTCTTCGCGAGTGATTTGTTGGTTCGGACGGAACGTGTTGTCTTCATAACCATCGATGATGCCAGCGTTAGCCGCCGTAGCGACAACATCAGCATACCATGCACCGGAAGCTACATCGCTGAACGAAGCGCTGCCGGATCCCGGCGTCAGGCCGAGGGAACGAACAACCAGTGCTGCAAATTCAGCACGAGTGATATTGCGGTCGGCTTCGAACGTGCTGTCGGTTACACCGTCAACAACAAGCTTGTTCGCCAACAGTTCCACGTCGGCTTGCGCCCAGTGGCCTACGATGTCGGAGAAGCTCTTGCTGTGTTCGATAACCGTGTAGATGCTGTTGCCGTTACGCTTCAGGATAGCGAACGTGTTATCATCTTCCGTTTCGAACGTAGACGGTACGAAGCTCAGCGTGCTGCCGTTGAACAGAACGCCAGTTGCTTTCTTCGGATCAACCGATTGGCTCAGCTTCAGTTCGCGTTCAACATACGTTTTGCCGAAGTTGATATCAACAGTTTTGTTATTGCCAGTAGCTTCAACTTTGAAGTCAACAGCGTCGGCAACTTGCGTACCGCCGATAGCTGCAACCGCTGCTTGAACAGCTTCTGCATCGCTGCCCGTCAGCTTTTTGATCGTTACGGCAATCATAACATCGTCAGCTTTAGCTTCCAGCTGTTCTGCAATCGCATCGACATTGAAGACGGATACCGGCAGGATGTACGTGCCGTTCTCGCCAATAATCGTCAGCTTTCCGTCTTTAGGCGCGCCTACCAGACCTGCAAGGGCAAGCTCCAGCTTGTCGCCTTTGAAGCGGATGATGACATCAGAGTTCGACGAAAAGGCGTTTTTCAGCGTATCAGCGTATACTTTTCCAGTGGAAGCATCAATTTCCCCATTAATGCCAGGGAAGTATCCGCCACCGCCACCGCCTCTACGGCTGCTGCTGCTGTCAGAACGGTAAACGGTTTGGTAAACAGCGTCATCTACTGGTGTTCCGTTACCCGTAATCAGACCATGGAGGTTCAGATAAGTATAGCCAGTGACCGTTGTACTGAAAGAGTAGTAAGTTACACCATTAACATCAGTGGACGGATTTTGGACTTTAACTCTATCCAACAACTCTCCATTCGGCGCGTACAGGTAAACTTGCGCATTTACATCGTAAACATCAGAATATACGGTACCCGATACAGTGCTACCTTTATAGGTGACATCCTTAAAACCTGTAGCAGCGAACGCCATAACCGGCAACAGCAGCGACAGAATCAGCATTACAGATAAAGCTTTGGAAGTTTTGCTTAAAACTGCAGATTTCAAACTGTTCCTTCTCCCTTCAAATCTCTCTTTATTCAGTTGTGAATCAGCATTACGCATGGTCCATTCCACCTCCTTCCCCGCGTGTTTGATATATAACAGGGCCCGATATGGGTCCTTGTTACCAAAAGGACAGAAAAACCCATTAATATTCTAGCATCTCTAATGACAAATTGGTAGCATTTTGTATTAGGTTTTTATTTGCAATGCTGTAGCGATTTATATAAAAAATAGCTTAAAATCTTGCATTAAAGAGTCCTTCAATTTGCTTTTTTTCATTCGGGTCAGCTGCAATTAATTGGTCGTATATTTCCTGATCATTTTTTCCCTGCTTTTGCAGTGCGGCCAGATACCAACGTGCAGCGATCCGACCTGGCTCATCGTTGAATTGATCAGGATTCACAGCGGCTTTAAGGAAAGTTTCCGCCTCAGAATAATTACCTTTTATAAATTCCATCTGGCCCAATGCCTGACCCATAGAAGGAGTGAGTCCAAATGCTCGTCCTTGACCCTGGGCTTTAGGAAGGGATTCGAGCATTTTAGCTCTATCCATAACTAAGTTATAGGTTTCCATAGCTTCATTCCAATAGATATCTCGTTGCTCGCTGTTATTTTCCAGCCGGGCTTTGTCACCAAGTCCAACGAGGAACGAAATCTTTTTCTCGTATAAAGTAATATCCCAAGGGAAATTGCCGAACTCGGCATTAACGATTTCCAGAGCCTTTTCTGTCTGATCTTTCATCGAATAGATGTTAATGTGGCGTTCAATCAAAGAACGATTAAATGGTTCCTTATCAAGCACCGAACTGAGCAATTGGGACGCTTCGGTATAATATTGCTCCTGGTTCGTTTGGTCGTAGCCAGAAAGCAAAAGATCAATCTTGAGAGCAGTGTAATCTGGATGCTCGGGACGGTACTCCAACGCTTTATTCAATGGAGTCAAAATCTCCTCTATGCTTGCACCGCTGCGGGTAAGTCCGTATGCTTCTTTATATAGACTGTTGGCACTGAGCATTTGCGCCGTATTAAAGAACATCACTAAAGAGAAGATGGCCATAAGCGCCGGATAAACCCACTTGTAACGGATGAGTTCTTCAAAACTCCGCTTTAACATGAATGGATGGCCCGAGATCAGCGCACCTAAACTTAAGAAGACAAGACCGCTGATATACACGTAGCTCATATCAAAATCCATAATGCTGTGTACTAATAGAGAAATGACTACAATGAAAAACAAATATCTTTCTTCATGTGCTTCTTTGCTCGCTCGATACTGATGCCAGAAGATGATGAGCACATATCCTAACAAGCCTATTAAAATCAGAATACCTACAATACCGGTCTCCACCAAATACTGCAAAAAGAAGTTGTGCGCTTGCCGGACAGTGTAGGGGTTGTTCTGGTATTTCTCAAATAATGCCGCCCAAGCTCCGCCTCCGGCTCCGGTCACTGGATAATCCGAGAACAATTTGACGGCGTCCTTGTACATTGTAAATCTCTCGAGAACGCTGTGCTGGGCGAAATTAATGTTCTCAATCCGCTGCTTGATGGATTCGGGAAGCATGCCTGCAACAAATGTGTTGCCAAGCAGCAGGTACAGCCCTAGTGCTCCTGCAATAATGGAAACACCGGGAACGAGAATGTTGGCCAGCTTCCATTTCACTTTATGCTCAATCCCTCTTTGAAGGAGGGGATAGACGTATGTCTGCAACAACCAGATTAAAACGGCTATAGCTAGGGAGACGCCAATCAGAGTCCATATTCCGCCAGTCGATTGAGACAAGTCTTGTCTGAAAGCTGCTTCACCGGCCGCTGTGGTGCGGCTTAAAACCAGAAGCGTTGCTGCACCCGAGATAACGAGATGGATCAAGATCATAAGCTGTCTCGGCAAAGCGATAAAAGGGAGAATCAGCAATATCAGTACAGGAAGCAGGACAAGACCGCCGCGAGACAATGTCAATATAAAAGAAATAATGATCGGCACGAGCATAAAAGCGTGCACTGCTTTGTAGTAAGACTTCTTTCCGTCAGATATGACATAAACAATGCCTAACAGCAGAGCCATAAGAAATGCGGCATATGTATTGGCATATTGGAATACCGAAGTCAAGCGAAGCTCGCCCTCGGCTTCCATAACCGCATGAAGATATTTGCCGTTGGGTAAAGAAGTGAACCAACCGATTAAGCCAACGGCAATCTTCTCGAACCCGAACCAATAAAGTATTCCGAACCAGACAATCAGATAGCCTGACCATAAAAAGGCCTGGGTCAGAATGCGCAAGCCAATCTGACTTTTCGCTACATAAAGTCCAACGATAAAGGCAATGGCATAAAAGCTCTGTATGAACACCATGTTTGTCGAAAAATAATGAGAGGCTTCGGCAAACTTGGCCAGCACGTATGAAAAGGGCATGAACCAAACCAGCAATCCAACGACATCTTGATGAGTGTTTATTCCCCAGTGATTAAACAGATAGAAAGCCAGCAGTAACAAAATAATAAATCCCCACATTAATGCGGAGTAAATGGGCCTTTCAAAATCGACCGTATTTCCGTTAAAAAGAGCTTTTTGGAAAGGTGCCCAAAAGAGAAACAAGGCAGTCATTCCCGCTAAAAGCCAAAACAGGATTGAAGTGCTGTCTCGATGCTTCTTCTTAGTTATTTGCTTGTACATAATTTCTCTCCTTCGGATAAACCGCACTTTCGACAAAACGAGCGATTTGATCCTTGAAACGCTGTTCATTAAATGTCTGTGCATGATTGTGAATGACCATGGGATCAAAGTAAAGATCCATGTATCTCATCAAGGCGTCGGTTAATGCTGCGGTTGTCTGCTCTTTAAAAAAAAGTCCCGTAACGCCGTCAATAACCGTTTCCAAAGCTCCTCCTTTGCCATAGGCAATAACTGGTTTGCCATGGGCTTGCGCCTCCAAAGGGGTTATGCCAAAATCCTCTTCGCCCGCCAAAATAAAAGCTTTGCAGCGCGAATAATAATCGTGGATTACTTCGTCGGGCTGATAGCCTAACAGCTGAACAGTGGGACCCGCAAGCTGCTCCAATCGAGGCCGGTCATAACCGTCTCCGATAATAATCAAAGGCCATTCTAATTGATTAAACGTTTCAATGACAAGATCGATTCGTTTGTAAGGAATGAGGCGAGACACGATTAAATAGAAATTTTCCGAAGTCGCAGAAAGCTTGAGATGATTCAGTGATACGGGAGGATGAATCACCTGACTGTCACGCCGGTAATATTTTTGAATGCGTTTGGCGACATTAAAGGAATTGCTGATAAACGAATCGACTCGATGAGCTGTTGCTTGATCCCACAAGCGAATTTTATGCAATATAGAGGGCAACGCGAGTCGGAAAATAGGATTTCTCATTTCCTCCATATATTGATGGTACAAGTCCCATACATATCGCATCGGTGTATGGCAGTAGCATATATGCACTTGTGAAGGGTTCGTAATCACACCTTTAGCAAAAGCGCTGGAGGAGCTAAGAATCAGATCGTATTCTCTAAGATCTATTTGCTCAATGGCTAACGGAAATAAGCCGAGCATTTTTTTATAATGTTTCGCCGAGAAGGGGAGCTTCTGTACAAAGGTAGTGCGTACATCGGCTTCCCGAAAGCGCCGCGGCATCTTATCCAAATTTGAGATAATGGTATATATCGGTGCGTCGGGATATAAATCCATGAAGCACTCCAACACGCGTTCGGCTCCGCCGTATTGGTTCAAATAGTCGTGTACGAGCGCTACCTTCATCGCATTGTCTCCCTTCGCATGTACATTTAAGAAAAGAGCACTTTTTCGTATACCTTTTTCGTTGCGATGGCCGTCTTTTCCCAAGAGTAATGGGTGGCTCTTTCTAAAGACAGCTGCCGATATTGACGGTGAAGTTGTTCATCTGAAGTCAGTGAATGAATGCGTTCAGCCCACTGCTCGTAATCGTCCGGCGGAACGAGAATTCCATAGCGATCTATGATTTCCGGTATAGAGGAAACATTGGAACCAATGACCGGGATTCCGCACTGCATGGCTTCCAATATCGGGAGCCCGAAACCCTCATATACGGAAGGCATAACATAAACGGATGCCCCGTTATATACGGCAGGCAAATCCTCGTCATCAATATACCCAGCAAATATAACATGCTGCTCTAGATTGCGGCTTTCGATAAAATCGAATAAGGGACTAAACTTCCAGCCTTTGGCTCCTACAACAACCAATTTTAACGGCCTATCTATATTACGCAAAAGAAGCTCATAAGTTTTGAATAAACCCAATAAATTTTTTCTTGGCTCCAACGTGCCCACGAATAAGATGTATTGCTGTGGCAGCGAGAGTTTTCGGAGTGTACGTTCTACAATATCTGCCGGCAAAGGCCGGAAGCTGGGATCAGCGGCCAAAGGAATGATATCGATCTTAGTTTCAGGAATATTCAGCAGTCGAATAATGTCATTTTTCGTGTGTTCCGAAATCGCAATAATTCGTTCCGCCTTTTGGGCGCTATATGGCACCCAACGGGTATGGTGGCGATAAATTCGCTCACTTGTCGTTTCAGGATAAATCATATATGCAAGGTCGTGAATCGTGATAACACTCTTCCCATTCATAGACGGGGTAAGAGTGAAATTTGTTCCATGAAAAATCAATGATTTTTGTTTCGATAACAGGTCAAATGGAAAAGCATATAATGGATTCGGTTTACAGAGACGACGAATCACTTTGTAAGGATAGCGGCTGTTATAAACGAAACGAGAATTACCAACCGAATCGAACGGCAATTCCCCGGAACGAATATTTTTTAAAATGCGATTAAAAAATAACGTTAGATCAATGCCATCAAGCATCATTAGATGATTGCAAAGAAACCGAACGTAGTTTCCAATACCGGATCGCACTCCAAGCAAAGGCTGCGCATCTATAAATACTCTCATCGTTAATAAGCTCCTTCGCCTTTTAGAACAACCGGAATCGTTTTAAGCAATATTTTCAAGTCCAACGATACACTCCAATTTTCGATGTAATAGATGTCCAGGCTCATCCATTGCTGGAATGACAAATCGCTACGACCGCTTACCTGCCACAACCCGGTCATCCCTGGCAGCACTTCGAGACGTCTCCATTCCCAGTCCCCATATTGCTGAACTTCATTGGGCAGAGGTGGCCGCGGCCCCACTAAGCTCATGTCGCCTTTGATCACATTCAAAAGCTGAGGGAGCTCATCGATAGAATACTTTCTAATAAAACGTCCAACTTTAGTTGTTCTGGGGTCATGTTTCATTTTAAAGGCGATGCCATCTACTTCGTTATGCTGTTGAAGTTTACTGAGCAATGCTTCCGCGTCCGTAACCATGGACCGGAACTTAAGCATATGAAACATTTTACCGTTTTTACCGAGACGCTGCTGCCTATAAAATACCGGGCCTGGGGAATCCAGTTTAATTGCTATTGCAGTTGCCAGGAAAATAGGGCTAATCAAAACGAAAATGATGCATGCTGATACAATGTCAAATATACGTTTGAAGAGCAGT
The DNA here is from genome assembly GCF_000380965.1 of Paenibacillus ginsengihumi DSM 21568. Taxonomy (GTDB): domain Bacteria; phylum Bacillota; class Bacilli; order Paenibacillales; family NBRC-103111; genus Paenibacillus_G; species Paenibacillus_G ginsengihumi. The sequence continues at coordinate 18,161 of NZ_KB905614.1, forward strand.
CCGAATCCCCGCATGGGAGTTTTGACCAACGTAACCACAGGCAGCGAGCTTAAGTTACCGATCTGTACGGTACTCATCACCAAATTGAACATGTCTGGTATAATCTTGATTTTGATATCAATTTTGCGTAAATCCGTAATAATCGAATGGACAAGTTCTCTTTCGGAAGGAATCGTAATAATCAATTCATCAGCAAGATGCTTTTGAATAATCTCTTTTAATTCAGAAGTCGTACCCAGGTATCGATAGCCGCTGAAATCTTTAACGACTTTATCATCCACAAAACCGACGATCTTATAGCCCAGCCATTTGTTCTCTTTGATCTCATCCATAAGCGATTGGCCAACTTTTCCGGCCCCAACGATAATAACATTTTTAGCCACGAGCTCGTGACGGGCGAAGCGAAAATAAATGAATCTTTTCGCAATTCGGAGCGCACCGCAAGCGACGACAGCACTTGCCCAGTAAAGGAATATCACAAGACGGGACAATTCAATGTACTTAAGGAAGAAGCTGACTCCAATGGTGACCAAAATAGCAAATGAAAATGCTTTGGACATCTTGAACAGTTCGTCAGCTAATCCAGAACTGGCTCGGAACTGAAATATTTTATAGCGATATACAAAAAACATGTAAACGATGGAGGAGATTGCATAAAAAATAAAGTAGCTTAAAAAGCGCGGACTATCGATATTGAATAAATCCATGCTTCTCTTAAACTCGGCAGCAATGCGATACTCATATAAATAGAAATAAATCAGCGTAAACAGGACGGCTTCAAGCAGAATGAAAGTCGCGCTCATGGCGATCGCGACATTTTTCTTCGTTTCCAGCTTCTTGTTAATCTCCAAAGTTGGAATCATCTGATTGGTCCGTTTCGACGTAACCGGATAATTCAACGCCGATTCCTCCATGAAATAAGTTCTCTTGCCTATTGTAGTGCGAAAGATGTTGAAATTGCAAGGAAATATGATGCCAGTATTTAGTAGTGAATAATTCTAATAAAGTCTTGATAATAACTGAAACTTTCCGCTTATTGATTGCGTCTAACTAATTGATAAACATTGCCATTTTTCTTCATTGCCTATCGTTTATGCGATGGGGTATAATGTTTGAAGTTATCAAAATAGGAAGCAGAAGCACGGTTTCTGTCGATTTATGGAGGAATTGTACGATGATAATGACTGCAGTGATCATGGCGGGGGGCAAAGGGGAACGTTTTTGGCCCAAAAGCCGGACGAATCTGCCCAAACAGTTCCTTAACATATCAGGCAATAAATCGATGATTCAACAAACGATTGCCCGATTGGAAAAATTAATTGATATTCGACAAATTTTCGTTGTGACGAACGAACTATATGCTGAACTGATCCATGCCCAGATCCCACACCTTCCGTTCGAAAATATCATTATCGAGCCGGTGGGGCGCAACACAGCTCCATGTGTAGGCGTGGCTTCTTTAATTATTGAAGAAAAATTCCCCGACAGCACAATGGTGGTTCTCCCTTCGGATCATATTGTCGAGAATGAAGAAAGATTCGTGAGCATTTTGATTACCGCGGCAAAAGTGTGTGAGGAGAGGAGCGATGCCCTAGTTACCTTGGGAATCACACCGAATTATCCAGAAACCGGATACGGATATATTGAAAGCACAGATCGTAAGCTGGTTGTAAACCAAATGGATGTGCTGGAGGTTAATCAATTTGTTGAGAAACCCGATATTAATAAGGCCAAGCAATATCTGGCTGCAGGAAATTACTATTGGAATAGCGGTATCTTTATTTGGAAAACCGCTACAATCAGGCGATATATCAAGGAATTCATGCCGGAAATGCACGATATTCTCGAAACAATGAAATCTGCTTTCCGCAGTCACGATAAAAATGAAATTATTAAGATGGAATTCCACCGAATGCCAGACCAATCGATTGATTACGGCATCATGGAAAAAGTGAACAATATCTACGTGATCCCCTGTATTTTCGGTTGGGATGATGTCGGCAGCTGGACGGCGCTAGAAAGAATTAGCGAGGTAGACTCCAATGGAAATGTAATTAAAGGGAATGTATTGAGCATTGATACTAAGGGCTCAATCATTGAAAGTAATGGCAAGCTTATTGCTACTCTTGGGCTGGAGGATCTCATCATCATAGACACGGAAGATGTTACTCTGATTTGCTCAAAGCATAGGGCGCAGGAGATTAAGTCTATCATCAAAGAACTCAGGAATCAAAAGCTTGAGCAGTACCTGTAAAGAGGAGATTCTATGCTTAATAAAATTGCGGAACTATATAAGTATCGTCATATGTTGAAAGGCCAAATATTAAGCAATCTCAGGACCCGCTATAAGGGTTCCTTTTTGGGATTTTTATGGACCTTTGTTAATCCGCTATTGATGCTTTGCGTATATGCCACAATGTTCAGTACCATTATGAGAGTGGACATGGAAAATTACGTCATGTTTCTATTTGTAGGACTGCTGGCGTGGACTATGTTCCAAAGCTCTGTTTTGGATAGCGTGAATATAATCGTAGGGAATTCTAATTTGGTAAAAAAAATATATTTCCCGAGGGAAATTTTGCCCATTGCCCAAGTTTTGGCCACAGTTGTTAACTACTTCCTAAGTCTATTTATTTTGATAGCGGCCTTATATATAACAGGGATTCATCTAACTATTAATATTATTTATTTGCCGCTTATCGTATTAATCCAAACGATATTTGCCTTAGGTTTAGCGTTCCTGGTCTCAAGTTTAAATGTGTATTTTAGAGATTTAAATCACATATTAGGAATAGTCATGATGGCTTGGTTTTATTTCACTCCTGTACTCTATAACAGCGAGATGATTCCTGATAAATTCAAGAGTTTATTTCAGTTAAATCCAATGGCCACACTTATCATGAGCTATCAAGATGTTTTTTTCAAAGGTACGGCGCCTAATCTAAACGCTCTTATGAATGTTTCCATTACATCCATTGTGGTATTGTTATTGGGATGGGGGATATTCAACTTATTAAACAAGGGTTTTGCTGAAGAAGTCTAATTTGCCCCAATAGAAAAGGAGACTATCGATGTATGCAATCGAGATAAATGATGTCTCAAAGAAGTATAAAATATTTAATGAAAAAAATGTAACCTTAAAAGAAAAAATATTGTACTTTGGCAAAAGCAAGCCGCAAGAATTCTCTGCTTTGAACAACATAAGCTTGAAAATTGAAAAAGGAAAGACAGTAGGGTTGATTGGACGAAACGGGTCAGGCAAATCGACACTACTGAAACTCTTAACAAGAATAATATACCCAACATCCGGGACAATCAAAATGGATGGAAAGATCTCTAGCTTGTTGGAGCTCGGGGCAGGCTTCCATCCTGATTTTACGGGTAGAGAAAATATTTACATGAATGCTTCTATCCTGGGTTTTACAAAGGCAGAAATTGATGAACGATTGGATGAGATTATTGCTTTTTCAGAACTGGGGGAATTTATTGATAATTCCGTTAGAAGCTATTCTTCCGGGATGTACATGAGACTTGGATTCTCTGTAGCTATTATGGTTAATCCAGACATTCTTTTAATCGATGAAGTGCTTGCTGTTGGCGATGCTTTATTCCAAAAAAAGTGCTTTGAAAAGTTGGAAGAAATGAAAACAGCAGGAAAAACCATTGTATTTGTTTCTCACGACCATGGAGCCGTTAAGAAATTGTGCGATGAAGTCGTATGGATTCACGAAGGCGATTTGATGGATATTGGAGAACCTGAAAAAATCATTGGGAAATATTTGGCGTTTTTGAATAAAGAGGATAATTCTAATATTGATAGTAATAACATCTCTAATCATGAACTGCAAATTCATGATGGTATTGATGTTGATGGTTCTCAACAGACTATATTTACCGATATTAAATGGACAGACTCTTTGGGGGAAGTACGGCATTCCTTTATAGTTGGAGAGGACATCTTATTAAGTATAACTTTAAACCCCAATATTCAAAGCCTGTTAAATGTAACAGTTCAAGCTGATTTATACAAGGATTCAATCCTTTGTTTTAAATCCCAATATCCGTTAAACGATGTGAATGAAGTAATGTTGAAAATTAAACAGCCTAATTTAAATAAAGGCGAGTACCAACTCATCCTAACTCTCATCGATAAGGAATCAGGTGACCTTATTGATAAGCTTGAAAAGATATTAATAATAAATGCTTTTAATGAAAGTGAAGGATTAATTGAATTGGATCATAGTTGGAAACCAATTAATAAAGGTGTTTAGGAGTTGTAAAAATGGTAGCAAAAGAAACAGATATTTTTTTATTTGAAACAGATTCGATTGACTCAGCTAAGATTATTGAAGATATCAAAAAAAAATACAGTCAAGTTTTATTAGACGAAACCGAGAAAAAAATTTTGTTTCAAAATATCCATCCGCCTGCGGCGGACTCTTCCTTCCTTTATAATTTTATTGATGAAATTGAAGTGCTTACTCGTCGTTGGCATGTTAATATTGATTATAATATTACTTCCCATCGGCCAATTATTGGTACAGCAATTGTTTTTGTGAAAAAAATTGTCAGGAAATTGCTTCGTTGGCTGATCTCTTACCCATTTACAAGCGTCGAGGAATTTAATCAGAGTACCGTTTCAGCTCTCCATCATTTGAAAGATGGACTTATCACTATGCATCAAGAGCAAAGTGAGATCATGGAAAAATTAATCCTTGAAAATGAACTGCTTAAGAAAAAGCAAAAAGAGATGAATGAAATCCACAAAGAGATGGTTAAATTTATCGGGGATCTGAGGGAAGAGCTTAGTCAGATAAAAACCACGGCGCGTATTTCAAACGAACGAACCAGAAGAATGGAGCGACTAGCGAAATATCCTGAATTGGCAATAGCTGTTGAACAACAACCCATAATACAAGAAAACAACATTCAATACTCTCAACGGATTAATGACGATTCCTTTGATTACTTTATGTTTGACGAGTATTATCGGGGAAATAAACAGAAGATTAAGGAGCGTCAAAAGAGATATATCAAATATTTTAAGGGGAAAGAGAATGTTCTAGACTTGGGGTGTGGCCGCGGCTATTTTTGTGAACTGCTTCAATTCCAAGGCATTTCGTATCTTGGAATTGATAATAATCCGGATATGTTGTCGGCGTGTCAAGAAAACAGCTTGAACGTTATGAATAGTGAAATCATGGACTATTTAAATAGGCAACCGAATCAATCTATTGGTGGAGTATTTTTGGGGAATATTGTTGATCATTTCACGCCACAACAGTTTTATGAGTTACTTCGGCTCGTATATCAAAAGTTACAACCAGGTGCCTATTGCGTTATGGAAAGTGTAAATCCGCAAAGCATTCAAACGATGCAGGAATATCCATTTACCGACGTGCTTAACGGAAAATTATTGAATCCAAGAACAGCCAAATTCATGTATGAGTCTGCTGGTCTAAATTTAGTGCAGTTGGATTTTTGCTCATCACTGGATAGCGGATTCGATAAGTTGATTATTGAGAATGAAAAAATGAGTGATTACCTAGAGAAAATTGACGATCTATTGTTTGGAGATCAATTTTATTCTGTAGTCGGTTTAAAGTAGTCGTTGGGGGTTAAAGTATGAGAATAGATCAAATACTGCCAAGTATCAGTTATGGAGATGCTGTCAGCAACTCGGCCATAATTATAAAGAAAATGTTGGAATCAAAGGGTATTAGTTCTAACATTTACGCTGGTCATATCCATCCGAAACTACGAAAGATTGTGAAACCAGTAACAAAATTAAATAATCGTGCTGATGGTTTATTGTTTCACATGGCCACAGGTTCTAGAGAGTCTTATATTGTGAAAGAGATAGACATTGGTAAAAAGATAATGATTTATCACAATATTACTCCCGCGCGATTTTTTAAAGGCTATAGTTCAAACGCAGAGAGATCTGTTATTCAAGGACGAAGCGAGCTAAGAATGCTAAAAAACGATATTGGATTGGCGATCGGTGTTTCCGAATATAATCGGAAAGAGCTTGAGGAAATAGGGTATTATAACACAACAGTTGTCCCATTTATTGTTAATCTAGATGATTTTGCTCAACCACCTGCTAAAAACATCGTCAAGCAAATGCAGGATGGAAAAACAAATATCCTTTTTGTAGGACGCATCTCACCAAATAAAAAACAAGAGGATATCATTAAAGCTTTTTATTGTTATCACAAATTTTTTAATAACAATTCTCGTCTTACTTTAGTAGGAAATTATACTGGGATGGAACCCTATTATTATCAATTGAAAAAATTGATTTCTGAACTTAATCTTGAGAATGATGTATTAATTACGGGACATATTCCATTCTCTCATATACTGGCGTATTATCACACTGCACATCTTTTTTTCTCGATGAGTGAACATGAAGGATTTTGTGTACCATTATTAGAGGCGATGTATTTCAAATTACCAATCCTTGCATATGATAGTAGTGCAATTGGTGAAACTCTAGGAAATGGTGGGGTATTATTCAAAGAAAAAGATTTTGTTAAGATTGCTGCTATGATTGATACACTAATTAAAAATGAAGAGTTCAATAAAAGCTATCGAATGAAAAGTTCATCAAGACTCGAGTACTTTAAACAAGAAAAACTCGAAAGCATTCTATATAGTAAGATTATACAATATATGAACGAATAATGAATTCGGGAGACCTTGGTAGATGTTGAAAAAAATTATAAATAAGATCGAAAAACATGCTCCTGTTTTTATATTTCTTTTTAGTTTTGGGACTCTTATTTTTTATATAATGAATTACCATTCGACAATTCTTTTTAATTCTGATTCCGCAACTGCAAATTTATTAGCCAGAGAACAATTATTAACCTGAAATTCGAAAGTACGATTCTTTGAAAACGTGAAAAGGGCTCCAAATCTTTGGGTAGAATGGTGTTTGTCCGAACAACATCACCCAAAGAGAGGAGCACCTTTTAGGTGAAGTTTACCACAACCGTCAGCAAAATCAAGACCGAATTTTCATTACAAAATGCTACAAGCTTCGGCGGCGTCAAGGTCTTCTTGGATTTTCTTGAAAAAATCAAACTGTCGGAGGCGATGCGTGGTCTCTCCGGCGGCAAAGCGCACAATGCGGTCTTCCCTCTGCATCGCATCCTACTGTATCTCCTTGTCGGCTGGATGCTCGGCTGCCAGCGGATTTTTCATTTTCGCAAGCTGCAGCATGACGCCCTGCTACGCCGTTTTCTGGGTGGACGCTGCCCGTATCACAGCCTGCTGTATAAGGAACTCGGCCGGCTGGGTCAGACGTGTCCCGGGCTGGCGATGGAACTGCGGACGCTCGATCAGGAGGTCATTCGTCCTTGCTTGCCTGACCGCCTCATTCTCGATCTGGACTCCACCGTCGAAACGGTCTACGGCGACCAGGGCGGAGCAGCCAAAGGCACGAATCCGCACAAGCCCAGTCGCAAGAGCTATCATCCGCTACTGGCTTTCGAAGGGCAGACGCGGCTAAATCTGAATGCTTGGCTTCGCCCAGGTAATACCCATTCTTCCACGAATGCCATCGACTTTCTGAAGCAAACGTTTGACCTGCTTGACGAGCATCCGATCGGCTACGCCCGATTCGACAAGGGCTTTGGCGGTGAAGACTTCTACAGCCTGCTCGAGAGCCGGAAGATTGGCTATGCCGGCAAACTGAAATGGACAAAACGGCTGGAGCAGGAAGTTCGGAAGTGTCGCTACTGGACGCGGTACGTCGACGAAGATTGGATCATCGAAGGCATCACGTTGATCTACAAAGCGACTCCTGGATGAAAGCGCGCCAGGTGGCCATCATTCGCAAGGCCTAAGTGGAGGATGACGGGCAAAGTCGAATGGTTTTTCGACAGCGACTGGCAGTACGAAGCGATCGTCACGAATTTGGAATGGGAGCCGATCGATTTGCGGCGCTTCTACAATCAGCGTTTCTGCATGGAGAATTACATCAAGGAAGCCAAGAACGGATTCTCCATGGATCGCATCGCGACAAACGATTTCCGTGTCAATGAATTGGATCTATTGATCAAACTGCTCGCTTATAACTTGTTCGAGCGATTGCGCGATTGCTGCGAACCTGTTCATCGTGGCTATACGATCGCCAGGTTCCGGCTGGAGTTCTTTCACATCGCTGCCACGCTCATTCAGCATAGCCGAGCGGTCATTCTCAAACTGGCGAAGAACTTCGCGGGCCGATACGTCTGGAAGCGGATCGAAGTCCGAGTGGCTCAGTTAGAATGATCCTTCCACAATCCTACATGGAAATCGCAACGCCCCTTCATTGGGGAGGGGGAAGAACTATCCTTCATGCCTGCAATTGGGACCGTCTCGCAGGATAATCTCTCTTTATTTTATCAGGGTGATGATCCTCAAATTCCTTCGCTTCTCCTGTTACTATGGACTTTCGAAATTCAGGTTTATAGTTCTGGAATGGGGCATTACAATTTGAGTTTATAGTTAAATATTTTAAAAGCGGGTGTTGCTACAAACTTCAATTGGTTGAAGTGTAGCGACACTTTTATTTTTGGAAAAAGAGATTTCAAAGCAGCTCATTCTAAATAATTTCTTAAAATATTATTGATAATATATTATTCGATGCATAAAATAGTAATTGTTACCGCCGGATTATAATTGACCCAGGATCGCCGGAAAGAAAATGACCCACCCCTGTCGAATAAAAGCCCTCTGAGATATCTCTACCATGATACGCAGAGGAGACTGTTATGCTCAGGAGTGGGACTGTGATTAGCTTACACGAACTCAAGGCAATGGGCAAGAGCATTCGCGAAATCGTCCGAGAGACCGGCATCGCCCGCAACACGGTACGCAAGTACTTGCGCTCAGACGGCATCCCCGAGCGCCAGCCGCGCGCCAAACGCGGCTCCAAGCT
>NZ_KB905615.1 GCF_000380965.1 Paenibacillus ginsengihumi DSM 21568
CACGGTTCGTCCGTCACGCCGGGAGAATCGCTCTTAACTTTGGCTGCAACAGTCCTTGGTTTCTCACCGCAAGACGCATCTACCAAGCATTTGCTTAAACTAGCGAAATGCCGTCCAACCCCATGCAATGACCTGCAAAAAGACAGGCTTATTTGGCATGCCTACAAACAGATGATGCAGACTGAAAGGCACAAAATGATGATCCATTCGAACTCCTCTTTCCAGGTAAATCACTAAAATCATCCACAAAATACCAAACCTGTAACTTAGGCTAAATCCATGTCACGGATTCAGGTAAAGTAGGTTGGAAAAATAGAATAATAGTAGATCAAATGTAAGGGGGAGGGTTCCTTGTTCATGATTTAAAAGTCAGCGTTGCCATAGCCCCTTATGTTGTCTTTTGCCCTCTAATCTTTAAGGACGACTGTTGGATTAAATCAAATGAGCGCCGAGATGAGAATGAGGAAACAATGAATTATAGTGAGACTATATAAAATGGTGATCAAACCTTTCGTACCGCCCCTATTCCACATGCTCGTACAAAGCGACGCTCTCCATCGAGTTGATCATTCGGCGCAGCTCCCTAGCCTGCTCGCGGCTGATGCTGCCGGCTTCATACAAGCTGTGGATTTCCGCGCGCTCCGCATCCATAACCGCAATCCGCAGCTGTTCCTTCTGCGCCTCCATTTGTTCGTCAAAACGCGCCTCGGGCCGCTTCAGGCGGGCGATCATCCTCTCGTAATCGAGAATGACGGCGTAGACGTTATCGCGCTGTTCGCCGGTTTCGGCGTGCGCCTTCAAATATTGGACGGCCGCTTGCAGGGCCTGGAGCTGAACGTCCCGGCCTTGATGCAGCACGCCCAAGCGCTTGTTCTTGTCTGGCGTGCGGGAGCGTTTGCCGGAGGAACGCCGCCATTCCCGGAGCACCCTTCCGATCAGATGCGCCAAATGGGTGTGTACGTTGCGGGAGAGCGCTTCTTCCCGCAGGTCAAGCGACCGCTCGAAAGCTTCGAACATCTCCTCATCCATTCCGCCGTTTTCCATCGTCTCGCGAATGTAATTTCGTTCGGCCTTCAGGCCCAGCAGCCGAATCTCAGTCATTTGCCGCAAATGCGCCGGGCTGCCCTGAAGCCAGCCGAGCTTGAACTGCATTTTGTATTCGTCGATCAAGCGGTAGGCGGCAGCTTCGTTGTCTTCGTTCATTTCTGCTTTGATCTTCTTCAGCGCTGCCCTCCAAAGCCGCATTTTCGCCTCGTTCAGATCCAAATAGTCGCCGGCCTCTCCTTCCGCGAGCGTTCCTTTGCTGAGCAAGGGCAATAAGACGGTGGCCGCAACCAAGGTAAACAAGACGACACCGGCCGCCAGAAACAGAATCAGCGAACGCTCGGGAAAAGCCGCTCCGCTGGCGACAGCCAAAGGAATGGACAGCACGCCGGCCATCGTCAAGGCGCCCCGAACGCCTGTGAGCGTCACCAGCAAGCTTGTCCGCACACTCGGCTTTTCGGCATCCTTCGCTTTTTTGACGTGGTATTCGTAAGAGGTCGAATAAAGCGACCAGAGGAACCGTATCGCCAGAATGACGAATCCGATGGCTGCCACGTAGCCAATCGCCAGCGCGTTGCCGATATTGGGATTTTCCACCGTTGCCTGCATGGAAGACGGGATGATCAGCCCGAGCAGCAGGAAAACGATGCCGTTCAAAGTAAAGGTTACCGTCGACCACAGATTTTCCGTCAGCATCTGCTCCTCGGCCAGCATCGTTTCCGTTCGCTCTTTCACCAAAGCATGCACGATGCCCCCTACGACGACGGCGATGACGCCGGAAGCGTGCAAAAAGTCCTCGGTAACGATATAGATAACAAAAGGGGATAAAATTTGCAGCAAAGAATGCAAGGTCGCGTCATGAATGCCCTGTTTGCGCAGCGTAAACCGGACCCACGTCAAGGCCAGGCTGAGCAGCAGGCCGAGAACCGCTCCCGCGATGAACATATATGTAAAATCGAACACAGCTTCCCGCAGCGAGAAAACTCCGGTCACGACCGCCGCAACGGCATATTTGAAGGCGACCAGACCCGAAGCGTCGTTGATCAGCGATTCCCCCCGGACGAGGTTGAGCACCCGTTCCGGCAAATGAATTCGTTTGGCGATGCCGTTCACGGCGACGGGATCGGTAGGCGACAGAATGGCGGCCAGGGCGAAAGCGGCAGCAAGCGGGATTTCGGGAATGATCCAATGGATGAAGTATCCCCCGCCGATCGTGGTCAGCAGAACGAGAACGACGGCGTTGCCGAGGATCGAGCCCCGCATTTTCCATAGCTCTTCGCGAGGGAAATGCCTGCCGTCGTTGTACAGGAGCGGGGCGACAAACAGCAGCAGGAACCATTCCGTTTCGATCTCCAGATGGATGGCAGGAAACCCGAGGGCAATGAGAATTCCCAGCGCGATTTGCGTGAGCGCCGTAGGGATGGACGGGACATAATGGCTGATAATATTTGAAATCACTAGACAGACGAGCAAAAGGATAACGGTCATCAAAATGAGCATGCGTTGTCTTCCCCCCCGTATCAAGCTCCCGGAATGCAACTACTTCCCGGAATGCAACTACTATTGTTCCTGTTTATGCGAATATTTAACCGGGTTTCCAGGGAAGGACCGGCGTTTGCCTCGGCGATTTATGGTTATTGTTGTCGTAGCGGGATCATCGGAAGAGGGTCGGTGCGCTTCAAATCTGGATCATTTGGTATAATATATAAACGTAAGATATCCTTAAAGGGAGCCGCTACCTGTGAGCTATTGGCGAAGTCTGCCCTTGAATTTTTAGTACCGAAACGAAGGGGACGGCCGCTCCACACAGGATTCGTTCGTCATAGGCATCTAATTCAACCGATAAGGAGTCACGATGACACAATTACCATCAACCCTCGATACCGGGTGGAGCTTCGATAACAGCTATGCCCGGCTGCCGGAGTTCTTTTATTCCAGGCTGGGCCCGACCCCGGTGCGCGCACCGAAGCTGGTCGTGCTGAACGGCCCGCTGGCCGCTTCGCTGGGGCTAAGCGAGCAGGCGCTGCGCAGCGCCGAAGGCGCCGCCGTGCTGGCCGGCAACCGCGTACCCGAAGGGGCGGAGCCCTTGGCGCAAGCCTATGCGGGGCACCAATTCGGGCATTTCACGATGCTCGGCGACGGCCGGGCGCTCCTGCTGGGCGAGCAGATGACGCCCGCGGGCGAGCGGTTCGACATTCAGCTCAAAGGCTCGGGCGAGACGCCGTATTCCCGCCGCGGCGACGGCCGGGCGGCGCTGGGGCCAATGCTGCGCGAGTACATCATCAGCGAGGCGATGCATGCGCTGGGCATTCCGACGACACGCAGCCTCGCCGTCACGGCGACGGGCGAGACGATCCTGCGCGAGACCGAGCTGCCGGGCGCCGTGCTGACCCGCATCGCGGCCAGCCATATCCGCGTCGGCACCTTTCAGTACGCCGCTGCCGGGGGGACCGTCCAGCACTTGCGGACGCTGGCCGATTACACGCTGCAGAGGCATTATCCGGAGGCGGCCGAGGCCGACAATCGCTACCTCGCCCTGCTGCGGGAAGTGATCCGCCGACAAGCCTCGCTGATCGCCAAATGGCAGCTCGTCGGCTTTATTCACGGGGTCATGAACACCGACAACATGGCCTTGAGCGGCGAAACGATCGATTATGGCCCTTGCGCCTTCATGGACACGTACGATCCGGAGACCGTGTTCAGCTCCATCGACACGTACGGCCGCTATGCGTACGGCAACCAACCGCTGATCGCCGGCTGGAATTTGGCGCGATTCGCCGAAACGCTGCTGCCGCTGCTGCACGATGACGAGGAACAGGCGGTGCGGCTCGCTCAGGATGCGATCTCGGAGTTTAGCGGCCTGTATCAAAGGCATTGGCTTGCAGGCATGCGGGCGAAGCTGGGCCTTCACGGCGAGGATTCGCAGGACGAAGCGCTGGCGACCGATTTGCTGGACCTGATGCAGCAGCACCGGGCCGATTACACGAACACGTTCCGCCTGCTGACGTTGGGCAGGCCGGAAGAAACCGCCATGTCCGGGACGCCGGAGTTTGCGGCGTGGCTTGAGCGGTGGCATGCCCGGCTCGTCGGGGCGCAGGGCGCTGCCGAAGCTTCCCGCGAGCGGATGCGCAGCAGCAACCCTGCGGTCATTCCCCGCAATCACCGCGTCGAGGAGGCGCTGTCCGCCGCGGTGGAGGAAGGGGACCTGAGCGTGATGGAGCGGCTGCTCGCAGCGCTGGCGAACCCGTACGCATACGCCCCGGAGCAGGACGAATACGCCGCGCCGCCGGAGCCGTCCTCTTGTCCGTACCGTACTTTTTGCGGCACCTAAGGGCGGGCAAGGGCTGCGCAGGCTGTCGTCGGGAACCGCCGAGGAACCGTCGGGGAACCGTCGGGGTTCCGTGCCCGACCATGATGTCCGACCATGTGGTTGACCGTCATCATGCGGCAAACCGCGCGCTTTCACCGCATGCCCTTCCGGCTCTGTTGCGGCACTTGCAACAACTTTCCACTCGGACGACAGTTCCGGCATAAAGGGCGCGCAAAGAGGAGGGGGAGGCTGTCCTCTCTTCTTTGCTCTCTCGATTTTGGCGGGTATCTATTCTTGATAGCCGCTGGCGCGGCACCATCAGATGGTGAAAATTGGGCCGTGGGACCGGGGCTATTTGCAAGAGACTCAGCAAATGTTGTAATTTATACAACAAAAACAGGGCGATAACTGACACTCGCGGCTCAATGTTGTAGAAAGTGCAACATTTCGGGCGATATTCTTCGATTGAGAGCCCATCCCGCCCAAATTGTTGCACAAAATACAACATTCCCCTGCCTCGGGGGCGAAGAGGCCGGAAAATGTTGCATTTTTTGCAGGATTTGCTGTCTCATGTGCCGGGGGAGGGGGCGGCTAACGCGGAGCTCGAATGTAGACGTGGAGCGTCTCTTCATGCTCGCTAGTCTAGGGTGCTGGTTTGCCGGGCAGACCTTAAGCTAACGCTGGCCACAGAGCTTATTTCCCTCAAAACGGCCGGTTTGAAATTGTAACGCAAGTGAGCAGCCTTATTTGGCATTTTGGGCTACCCGATTCAGCGTTTCTGGCCAAATAGCGTTACTACGTTTCGTTACATTTTAAAAAAGGTACGATTCAGCAAAATAGCGTTTGTCACGAGCGTTAGAGATTTAAGCTTCGACGGGAGCGCGGGAAGGAACAGCACATGAAGGAGCAGCTGTTGAAAAGAACACGGCTTGGGCGGATTGTGCAGCACCATCAGAAGATGAAAATGGGCCGCGCCCCAAGCGCTATTTTCAAGATAGACGCCTATGACGAACGACTCCTTCGTCATCGGTCGTCACCTTCGGTGTTGAAAATTCGCCGATAAGCTTCGCCAAATTTTCAATATATGAAGAAGGGATTTTGCAGGGAAGCAAGAATAAACATATATTTTCAGGGAAAAATTTCGTTTTTGCCCGGCAACGGTTTATAATAACTATACATAGCAGACGCCGATGACGAACGAATCCTTCGTCATCGGCCGTCACTTCGGTTACTGACCATTGGCTGAGGATCATCGTCTAACGATCAGGATAGGCCTTGGCCAAACGATAGAGCTTTCGCGATTGGAGCATTTTAAAGGGTAGGAAAGGTTGGGGGATTATGGACACGAAAACAGAGACGAAGCTGGCGTCTTCCTCGAATTTTATCAAGACGATCATGTCCGAGGATTTGAAGTCGGGCAAGACGAAGACGATTGTGACCCGCTTTCCGCCGGAGCCGAACGGCTATTTGCACATCGGGCATGCGCGGGCGATTACGATCAACTTTGAGCTGGCGGACGAATTCGGCGGCCGGACGCATCTGCGGTTCGACGATACGAATCCGACGAAGGAAGACGTGGAATTCGTCGAAGCGATCAAGGAAGACATCCAGTGGCTAGGCTTCGATTGGGAAGGGCTCTTCTTCGCATCCGATTATTTCGAGGAGATGTACGAGCGCGCGCTGCTGCTTATCCGCAAGGGCAAAGCTTATGTGGACGAGCAGTCGCCGGAGCAAATCCGCGAGACGCGCGGCACGCTGACCGAGCCGGGCCAAGAAAGCCCGTACCGGAACCGGCCGATCGAGGAAAGCCTCGATCTGTTCCAGCGTATGCGCAGCGGCGAGTTCAAGGACGGCGAGAAGGTGCTGCGCGCCAAAATCGACATGGCGTCTCCGAACATCAATCTGCGCGATCCGGTGATTTATCGGATTTTGCATGCGACGCATCATCATACCGGGGACAAATGGTGCATCTACCCGATGTATGCGTTCGCCCATCCGCTGGAGGATGCGATCGAGGGCGTGACCCACTCGCTCTGTTCGCTCGAGTTCGAGGATCAGCGGCCGTTCTACGATTGGGTCATCCGGGAATGCGAGATGCCGAATGTGCCGCGTCAATACGAATTCGGCAAGCTGTACATTACGGGGGCGATCAGCGGCAAGCGCCACATCCGCAAGCTGATCGAGGACGGCGTGCTGGACGGCTGGGACGACCCGCGCGTTATGACGATCAGCGGCATGCGCCGCCGCGGCTTTACGCCGGAAGCGATTCGCGCGTTCATTCGCGAGACCGGCGTATCGAAGAGCAACGGCGTTGTCGATTCCCGCATGCTCGATCATTTCATCCGCGAGGACCTGAAGCTGAAGGCGCCGCGGACTATGGGGGTGCTGCGGCCGCTGAAGGTCGTCATCACGAACTATCCCGAAGGGCAAGTGGAGATGCTGGACGCCGAGATCAACGCGGAGAACCCGGAGATGGGCGTGCGGCAAATTCCGTTCTCGCGGGAAATTTATATCGAGCAGGACGATTTCATGGAAAATCCGCCGCCGAAGTACCACCGCCTGTACCCCGGCAACGAGGTGCGGCTGAAGCACGCCTATTTCATCAAGTGCGAGAACGTCGTTAAGGATGCGGACGGTCGCGTGGTCGAGATTCATTGCACGTACGACCCGGAGACGAAGAGCGGTTCCGGCTTTACGGGGCGCAAGGTGAAGGGCACGATCCATTGGGTCGAGGCGACCCGCGCGGTGCCGGCGGAATTCCGGCTGTACGAGCCGCTTGTGCTGGACGGCGAGGTGGAAGACGAGGAGGCCGATAACGGCGCAGCCGGCTCCCGCAGCATCAACCCGAACTCGCTGGAGGTGCTGCAGGGCTGGGTAGAGCCGGAGATGAGCGAAGCAAAGGCGCACGACAAGTTTCAGTTTTTCCGGCACGGCTACTTCAATGTCGATCCGAAGCATACGACGGCGGACAAGCTGGTGTTCAACCGCATCGTGCCGCTGAAAAGCTCGTTCGAGCTTCCGAAGGCCAAAGGCTGAACTTCGTTTCGGCCATATCGTAGATACATCCGGACATACCTTTGATACAGCAGATACAGCGAAAAGCCATCCCGTTTGCGGGGCGGCTTTTTCCATAGTTTAGAAAGTTTAAATCCTTAACCCGAGTTAAAGCGAGGGGGCATCTGCAAAGGAACGTCGCCCGGTACTTGCGATTCGGCGGACCCGAGCCGCCGGGCTGGCTTGCTCGCTTGCTGCCTCACGTTGCAAACCGCGCTTTGCACGGCTGCCTGCCGAGCGCATTGACGGACTGGCGCGGGAATACCGGTACCTAGTACGCTCGCTGCCGGTGTTCCGTCGCCAGGAGCGTCTGATCTGCCTCACGTTTTGCCGGGCTGCCGGGCGACCCCCAGGCTAACGCTAGCCACAGAGCTTATTTCACTCGAAACGCACGATTTGAAATTGTAACGCAAGCGAGCAGCCTATTTCGCATGTTTGGCTACCAGAATGGACATTTTCGACAAAATAGCGCTGCCAGCCTGCGTAACATTTTGAAAAGGGTACGATTCAGCTAAATAGCGCTTGTCAGTTGCGTGAGAGAGGAGATTGTAACTCATGGCTCGCTTGCAGCCCCCGGTTTATCGTAGTTTGCAGCCAATCAACCCCAGATTGTTGCACCAAATGCAACATTGCCCTTCCTCTGGTGCGGAGGATACGGAAAATGTTGCATTTTTTGCAGGATTCGTCGCTCATGTGCCGCTATGAACTGACAAGGACCGGGCGTTTAGAGCGGCTCCGACGCCTGCAGCACAGCTTCCAACAGTCCGGGGAAGCGGGCGTGAAGATCGTCGCGGCGCAGCGAGATGAGGCGCTGATTCCCCTCGATCCTTGTGCTGGTGACGCCGGCCTCCCGCAATACCTTAAAGTGATGGGAAAGCGTCGATTTCGGAAGCGGAAGATCGACGCTTCCGCACGCTTGTTCTCCTTGGCGCGCAAGTTCCCGGACGATGTGCAGCCGAATCTGATCGCTAAGCGCATACAGCACGGCAGATAAACGGATCTCGTGTCGATTGGGGTGAAACAAGGCTCTCACGTCGTTCACCTACCTCCCGAATGAATAACCATTCCTAGGTTGCATTATAGCATACGCCATGATATATTTCTATTGTTCGATAATTATCGAATTATAGAAATTGTTTTTGCTCCTCCGCTTTGTTGCATGTTGAGATGTTCGGAGGAGGATTCAACCAAGGAGGTTCCCCTGACATGAGTAACGAATCGACGGTCTCCAAGGCTCCGGATCAATCGGCTTCTGCTTCCGCAACCGCAACCGTCGCTGCAACCGCAATTACAACCGCAACTACAACGGCAACTACAACCGCAACTGCAACTGCAACTGCAACCACCTCTGCCTCCGCATCTGCCGCTGGGGCGTTCAAGGAAGGCCCGATCGTTCTGCTGCTCAGCTTCACGGTCGTTCTGGTGGTCATGAACACCATGATGTTCAATCTGGCTCTGCCTGAAATTACAAAGGAATTTCAACTGTCGTCGGTCGCGGCTTCGTGGATCGTCTCCGGGTACTCGATCGTGTTCGCGATTTCTTCCATCACTTATTCGCGGTTATCCGATTTTATTCCCATACGGCGGCTGTTGATCATCGGGCTTCTTTCGCTTGGCCTGGCTTCGGTGCTCGGGTTTTTCAGCCATCACTACGTGCCGCTGCTGATCGCCCGGCTCATTCAAGCTTCCGGGGCGGCCTCGGTGCCCGCGCTGGGCGTCGTGCTGGTCACCCGATACGTTCCGCTATCGAGCCGGGGCAAAGCGATGGCCAAGATCATGTCCGCCGCTTCGCTCGGACTCGGACTCGGTCCCGTCATCGGGGGGGCGATCACGCAATATCTCGGCTGGAACGACTTGTTTATCGTCACTGGCTTGACGCTGCTGTTTGTGCCCATATTCTTTCGCCTGCTGCCGAAGGAGCGGCCGCAGCAAGGCTCCTTCGATATTGCCGGAGCGATGTTGATCGGCGTCGGCACGACGGGAATTCTGATGTTCTTGACCCGCGGCTCCTGGATCGTGCTTGCGGCCGGACTGCTCAGCCTGATCCTGTTCTGGGTACGCATTCGCCGCGCCGCCTACCCGTTCGTGCAGCCGGCGCTGCTTGGCAACAAGTCCTACATGAGCTTGAACGCGCTCGGCATTACGGCGTATATGTGCAGCTTCATGACGTTGTTTCTGCTTCCGCAGCTGCTGTCTCATCAGTTTCACTTGATGCCGGGACAGTCCGGCCTGATCCTGTTCCCCGGAGCGATACTGACGATGCTGGCGTCGAACCGGATCGGGCGAATGATCGACCGCTACGGCAACGGCCTGCTCATTCGCTATGCTCCGTGGTTTCTCATGGCGGCCGCCGCTGCGCTCGCCTTGACGGCTACGCACTGGATCTATGCCATTGCCGCCTGCTACATTCTGCTCAGCCTCAGCTTCTCGGCGCTGACGACGAGCGTATCGAACGAAATATCGCGCATCGTGCCCAAGGAGCAGATCGGAGCAGGCATGGGCCTGTTTCAGCTGCTGCAATTTTTCAGCGGCGCGTTCAGCGTAGCCGTAGCCAGCGCGTCGATCGCGCTGCAGCACAAACTTCCGCTCGACGCGGCGTATGCCAATGTTTTTTGGGGCATGACCGCTGTCGGCGGCGTAGCCGTCGTCTGCTCGCTGCTGTATCTCCTGCAAAGGCGCAATCAAGCGCAGGCGGCGTAACCGCCCTCCCCGCAAGGAACCGGCTGCCGCCGCAGGCGGAGAACCGGCGGGCGCCGCTACTTCGGGTCCTTGCCGGTCCGCGCTTTGGCGGTCTCTCGTCCGCCCCTGCGCTCCAGCTTCTTGACGGCCTCCTCCAGACGGAGGAACCGGCGCACGTCGGCCTTGCGGATCGGCAGCGGCTCCTTGCGGAGCAGCTTCACGACGGCGGCGATCAGCAGCAGGAGCAGCACCGTGAACGGCAGAGCCGCTACGAGCGAGGCCGTCTGCAGCGCCTCCAGTCCGCCCGCATACAATAATACCCCGGCGATGGCGGACATCAGCACGCCCCAGATCACCTTGGCCGACAGCGGCGGATTCAGGCTGCCGCCTGTCGTCATGCTGGCCAGGATGAACGTCGCGGAGTCAGCCGATGTCACCAGGAAGGTCAAAATCAGCAGGATGGAAAGCGCCGACATGATTCCGGATAACGGAAGCTGCTGGAACAATTGGAACAGCGCGGACGTCAGGTCGGCGTGCACGGCGCCGGCGATTCCGGTCTGGCGATGCAGATCGTACCACAGGGCCGTGCCGCCAAAGGCCGCGATCCATACGCAAGCAATCGCCGGCGGAATGAACATAACCCCCAGAATGTACTCGCGGATCGTCCTCCCCTTGGACACGCGGGCCACGAACGCCCCGACGAAAGGCGACCAGGCGATCGCCCACGCCCAATAAAAAATGGTCCAGTCGCGTATCCACGTCCCCCCTTGATAAGGCTGCAGCCGCAGACTGTAGCTGATAAAGTTCGAGATGTAGTCTCCCAGCGCCAGCGTCATCGACTCAAGGATAAAGACGGTCGGCCCTGCCGCGAATACGAACACAAGAAAGACGACAGCAAGCCCCAGGTTGAGATTGCTCAAATACTTGATGCCTTTGTACAGGCCGGTGGTAGACGACAACATATAGGCGATGAAGATGACCGCGATTATCACGAGCTGAATGCCGAACGAATTCGTGGTGCCGGCTACCGCATTGAGTCCCCCGTTCATCTGCATGATGCCGAGACCGATCGAGGTGGCCATGCCCATGACGGTGGCGATGACGGCGAACGAATCGATCGTGTTTCTAACCGCCGGCTTCTCGCCTGTGACCGGCTCCAGCGCGGTGGAAATCAGCCCGTTCTTCTGCTTGCGGAACTGCAGCAGGCCGATGACGAGTCCGGTGATGGCGAAGACCGACCATTGGCTGATGCCCCAGTGGAAAAAGGCGTAGCCCATGGCGACCCGGGCCGCATCCTCCGACAGCCCGGCAATATTGGCGAATGGCGGCGAGTAAAAATGGCTCATCGGCTCAGCCACTCCCCAGAAGACAAGCCCCGAGCCGAAGCCGGCGGAAAACAGCATGCCAATCCAGGTGAAAAAGGAAAACTCCGACCGCTCCTGATCTCCGCCCAGACGAATGCCGCCGTATTTGCTGATCGCCAGCCCGACCAGAAAGAGGATGATGACGAAGATGGCGAGCAAATAAAACCAGCCGAAATACTCCGTTGTTAAATGGAACAGCGTGCCCGATACTTCGCCGAAAGCGTCAGGAGCGAACGCCCCGAGCACGACGAGCAGCAAAATGATCGCTGCCGATACCGACATAACGACGTTCTTCCAGATTGTCCCTTGCATGACGCCACCCCTCGACAACAATTGTGTAGGTAAAGTATGCCTTCAAGGGCGGCAAATCATGCAAAGCCTGGCGGCCGCCAGATCCAGCGGGCAGAGCCTCGGCAGGGGCCCCTTCGGCACGGGACTTGCGCCTGTTCGGTCAGCCGGTCAGGAGAAGGGGGAGCCATAGCCCGGGCAAGCGGCTCCGCTTACTGCTGCCCGGCGAGCCGGGCCAGCTCCTTGCGGACGATCGGGGCGACCCGGGTGCCCAGCAGCTCGATGGCCCGCAGCACTTCGCGATGAGGCATCGTGCCCACGTTCACGTGCAGGAAGAAGCGGGTTACGCCCAGATGCTTGCGCAGCAGCAGAATCTTCTCGGCCACATATTCCGGATCGCCGACATAGAGAGCTCCGCGCAGGCTGCGCGCCGCATCGTAGGCCGCGCGGTCGTATGGCGGCCAGCCGCGCTCCCGCCCGATGACGTTCATCTGCGCTTGCGTCGGCGGGAAGAAGAGCTCGGCCGCCTCCTCTGTCGTATCGGCGACGAAGCCGTGCGAATGCGTCGCAATCTGTAGCTTGGCCGGATCGTGGCCGGCCCGCTTCGCTGCTTCCTTGTATAGCTCAACCAGCGGGGCGAACCGCTCCGGCATGCCGCCGATGATCGCGAAGGCGATGGGGAGGCCGAGCATGCCCGCCCGCACCGCCGACTGCGGATTGCCGCCGCTGGCGATCCAGACCGGCAGCGGATCTTGAACGGAGCGGGGATATACCCCGAGATTGTGAATCGCCGGCCGATGCCGCCCCTGCCAGGTCACCTTCTCCGAGGCGCGAATCTTCAGCAGCAGCTCCAGCTTTTCTTCAAACAGCTCGTCGTAATTGTCCAGGCTGTAGCCGAACAGCGGGAACGACTCGATGAACGAGCCGCGGCCCGCCATAATCTCCGCCCGGCCGTTCGAGAGGCCGTCCAGCGTGGAGAACGCCTGATAGACGCGCACCGGATCGTCCGAGGACAGCACCGTGACGGCGCTGGTCAGCCGGATGCGCTTGGTCATGGCGGCTGCGGCGGCCAGGACGACCGCGGGCGCCGAGGCGGCATAGTCAGCCCGGTGATGCTCGCCGATGCCGTATACGTCGAGCCCGGCCTGGTCGGCGACGACGATCTCCTCCACGGCGTTGCGCAGCCGCTCGGCATGGCTGATCGCCTTGCCGGTGACCGGGTCAGCCGTCGCTTCCAAGAAAGTGCTGATCCCGATTTCCATATCGTTTGCACGCTCGGTCAATAGAATAACCCCCTTGTCCTAAATAACTCACTTTTTTAGTGTACCTTAAATTTAGTAAGTATTCAAGCAGAGGCCAGCTTCGGGAGCTGCTCTGGCCTTTGATTTTGCAGGCAAAAAGCTTCCCCGGGCTGCAGCGGGAATGCTTCCTGCTCGCTGCGCAGCGCGCCTTTGCCCGGGATCGCGAAGCAGACCGGCTCGCCGGGGAGCCTGGTTTCGGCGAACGTGGTTCGCTCAGCGGTTGATGACGGTCAGCAGCTGCTCGGCGGGCGTGCGCGGCTGTGCGGGCGGAATGACCGCCGGGTAGCCGGTATGAAGCACCCCGGCGATGTTCTCCCCGGTTTCGACGCCGACCGCTTGGCGGGAGCGACGTCTAGCGGCCCCAGGATCAGCGCGGCCGGCGCATGATGTACATATCGGATTTTATCCGATGGGCATACCGATTGGTAGCATCAGCCATAGATGCACCGCTCTCCGGCACCTTTCCGGCATGGGCGAATATAATGCATTGGTGAAGCAAGGAGCTCGAAATCAAGAATTGTGTTGACAAGGAGGATGCCGCATGCCGTTCGCCATCATTTTCAATCAGATCGCAGTCAATACGCAGAGCAACAATTCGGCGATTTCGACCGGACAGAACAACCTGCAGGGATGGACGATTCAAGGAAAGAGCAATCTGGCTGCAGGACAGCAAAACGGCTTGTCGGCGGTAGCCGGCAACTTGAATGTCATCGTAGACAACGACTTCATCGATGTGCCGTTGAACGCTTCCGAATTGAACAATCCCTCGCCTAACGTTCAGGCTTGAGGAAGGCATCCATGAATATTGTATTTGACTCGATCCGGATCAGT
The DNA here is from genome assembly GCF_000380965.1 of Paenibacillus ginsengihumi DSM 21568. Lineage (GTDB taxonomy): Bacteria > Bacillota > Bacilli > Paenibacillales > NBRC-103111 > Paenibacillus_G > Paenibacillus_G ginsengihumi. The sequence goes on from NZ_KB905615.1 coordinate 13,872, forward strand.
AGCGTCAGCGGCAATGCCGGGGTATTCGTAGGCTCGAACCTGCAATTGAACTGGCAGGCGCAGACGAAACAAAACAGCGCGCAGGGGACGGTCATCGGGGAGATGAATCTGCTGTCGCACAATATCAATGTGATCTACGATAACGATCAGATCGATATGCCGATTCGCAACGGTGCCGGTCAAGGCGATGAAGAAGGGGCGAAAGAGGGGAAAGGGACGGATTAGTCCCTTTGTTTAACGGTTGCAGAAAGTTTCACTTCGCTAAAGGATTAAAGCGAGGCGCGACTTTCTGTACCAAGAAAAACGACCGCTAGACCACCGCCCGTTCATCCTTGAATGGGCGTCGATGACGTATTTCTTATTTTCTCAGCGATTTGCTGCTGAATCCATTCGGGGATTTCCGCTTCGTCCCGGTTAATGAGCAGATCCATGAACGCGGCGTCGTTCAGCAGGGAGCGCAGTCCCTCGATGTGATTGCCGTCCCCGCTGATGCTGCCGAGCCCTTGGCTTTGCTTTTTGTAGCTTTCGAATCCCGAGGGGGCGTTGTTGCCGAAATTGACGCAGGAGGCCCCTTCGACGGTGCCTATGCGAATCGTGCCGATAAAAAAATTCGGGGATAGCACGGTCATGGCTCCTCCTTCGCTGGAAAGGATATGGAGTATCCTTTGCCTGTTTGGGTCACGGCGCTTTTTCCGGGCCGGATTCGCTCTTCCTTGGCCGCGGCGCTCTTCTTCTTATCTCCGATATTGACGCCGAAATTGTTGCCGATATTCAATGCTCCGCTCAACTGCTCGATATCGAGCTGATCGAGCCGGAACGATAGTTGATCCAGCGTCGGCTGATGAATATCCACTTTATCGATGTGAAAATGAACCTCGATGCTCTGTTCCTTCGTGCGCTGCAGGCGGGCGATCGCTGCCTTGAGGTCGTCCAGCTGCTGCTGCAGCGATTGAGCGGAAGGGGCAGCAGGCTTCCGTTTCGGTTGTCGGCGCCAAAACAAACGAATCACTCGGCTTTCAAAGGTTCGCGATAGTTCCGGACCGTATGGGCGTTGCCAATAATGACGTTGCTGTCGCCGATGACGCTGCCGTTCCCTTCGCTTTTTCGCACTATCGATGAGAAGTTCCGCTGCAGGTTGTCCCCGGAGAAGACGGCGGAAGCGTCTTTGAGCTGGTCGATCTGGACATGCTGGAACTGGATATGAACCACTTTGGTCACCTCCAAAAGCTGTTTATTCGAAATTCACATGAATTTGCCGGTCCATCGATATTTTCGGCAGACGGATTTCAAGCAGACCGTTGCGATATTTGGCCGACACCTGCTGGCTGGCGTATAAGAAGGGTATCGGCACCTGCCTTTCGAAGGCGCCGGTAAATCGTTCCTGGACAAGGGCTTTGCCCTTCGAATCCGTCGAATGACCGGGAATATATCCGAAAATGATCAAATGCGTTCCGTTCTGCCGGATCGTAATATCGCGAATGGACTGCAGCCCGGGCAGTTCCATGTACAGGATGCCTTCCTTCTCCGTCTCGAACAGATCCAGACTCGGCCCCTTCTTCGGGAAAAACTGGCGGAAATCGTTCCAGAAGTCTTCGCCGAGCACTTCTTCCGCGCCTTTGGGCAGTTTGGACCAATTGAAATCGCCGGCGTTGTTCTTCACAAGGACCACCTCAAAGCATGTATATGCAGCGGCCCCCGGAATTATTTAACCTCCAGCAGAGAGGGAATGTTCGAATGGCGCGCCCCGAAAACCGGCCATACATGCTTCGGCATGCCAAGAGGGCAGCAGCCTCTTGGCATGCCGGAATCCGCTCCATGGCAGCCGCGTTAGGACCGATTATCGCCGGGCGGCACGAGCACCTCCACATAGCCGCGGGTTCCGTCGAGCCGGATTCGGGCGCCGTCCGGAATCCGGCTGGTTGCCCCGTCGATGCCGACAACGGCCGGCAGCCCGTACTCGCGGGCTACAACGGCGCCGTGAGTCATCAGGCCCCCGACTTCCATGACGAGGCCGACCGCCGAATGGAACAGCGGCGTCCAGCCCGGATCGGTGAACGGGGCGATCAGGATCTCCCCCTCGCTGAGCTTCGCTTCCTCGGGGCGCAGCACGACGCGGGCGATGCCCTCCACCACGCCGGCCGAGACCGGCGTGCCGAGCAGGGCGCCCTCCGGCACATCCTGCCGCTGCCGCCGGCCGGTCAGCTGCTCGCCCTCGCTGGTCATCAGCCGCGGCGGCGTCAGCGTGCGGTACCAGGCCAGGTCGCGCTTGCGCTGCTCCAGCAGCTGCTCCAAATCGGCGGCAGGCCGGCCTTCAGCGAGCGCAAGCCATTCGTCCGGCGTGAGGTAAAAGGCGTCGCCTTCCCGCTGCAGCGTCCCCGCTTTCACCAGAGAGCGGGCCTCCTCCAGCAGCGCCTCCCGAAAATGGCCGAACTGCCGCATCATCGCATATTTCGGATGCTCGCGCAGCGCCATCCGATGGCGAAATACGTGGATGAGTCGGGACATTAGCCGCGCTTTGAGGCGGCCGAACGGCTGCCGGCGCAGCCGTTCCAGCAGCCGCTGCGCGGCCGCTTCCGCTTCCTGCGCGCCCTGCTCGAACTTGCGCCGGTGCTCGCCCGGCTTCACGCTGCGCATATGGCTGGCGACCGCCGGCAGCAGCGTGCCCGCATCCTCGCGCCAGCGCGGGCGGGTCACGTCGATCTCCCCGGGGCAGCGCATGCCGTAAAAGCGCATGAACCGCTCCCACTCCCGGGCGAACGCCTCGCCGCCTTCCGCCTCGTTCAGCCGCTCGCGGAAGCGGGCTGAATCGCCGCTGCCAATGAGCTCCGCGACCTGCGGATACGGCCTGGCGGCATCGGCCAGATCGCCGATCATGAGCCCCATTTCGCTCGTAATATTGCCCGGCAGCGACTTGTTCAGCGAATGGATCGCATCGGCTTCCCCCAGCCATCGCTTGGCCAGCGCGGCGATCAGCTTGCCAGCGACGATCCCCGGCAGCGGGTAAGGCAGCAGCTCGCGAAAGAAGGTGCGCAGCAGCGCTCCCGCCTGCTCCTGAATGCGGGCGATTCGCTCCGCCCCGGCGACGCCGGACAGCCGCTGCTCGCACTGCTTCGCCCAGGCTTCGATCTTGGCGTCGAGCGAATGAACCGCCCGGGAAGGATCGCCGAAGAGCAGGCCGCCGATCGATCGGGCCACGATAGGCCCGACGAAGGTCAGCAGCCCTCGTCTCAGCCCCGGCCTGCCCGGCAAGCGGTCGCAAGCGGCGGCTTCTTTGGTGAGGAATTCGCTCACGCCCAGGCTCATCATCTCGTCGATATTGCCGAGCAGCTGAGGGAAGCGTCTGCGGAGCAACCTCAGCTGGAACAAAGGGGTAATATCGACGTACATCCTTCCGCCGGCGGCATACGTCAGCTCGCTCTCGGAGCGGAGCGCCGGCTTGCCGAACGGGAACATCGTCCGCAGCACAGACAGCGCCGTCGGCGTCATCGCCTCTGTCATCATCTGCTGATGCCCGAACGAGAGCAGCAGATGAGGCGGCTCCCCTGGCGTCGCGGGCACTTTGGGTAGTGGATACAGCGAGGTGATCGGACGGCTCTGCACGATGAACCATTGTCCGTTCTCGCAGCACCATTCGATATCCTGCTCCGCGCCGTAATGCCGCTCGATCCGCTTGCCGAGCTCCGCCAGCTCTGCAATTTGCCCGTCCTCGAGCGCCTGCCTTTCCTGCAGCGGTGCGGGCAGCTCTTTCGTCACGGTGCCGCCTTCGGGCAGCGAATAGATCGCCGCCTTTTTCCTGGCGATCTTCTTCTCCACAATCGCTCCCGAACGAACCCGGTACAGATCGGCCGAGACGAGTCCCGACACGAGCGCCTCTCCCAGCCCGAAGCTGGTGTCGATCGAGACCGTGCCGCGGTGGCCGCTGATCGGATCGGCGGTAAACATAATGCCCGATACGTCGGGAAATACCATCTGCTGGACGACGACCGAGAGATGCACGCCGCGATGGTCGAAGCGGTGTTTGGCCCGGTACGAAATCGCCCGATCGGTAAACAGCGACGCCCAGCAGCGGCGTACGGCGTCAGGCAGCTGCTCCTCTCCGCGCACGTTCAGATACGTATCCTGCTGGCCGGCGAACGAGGCGGTCGGCAAATCCTCGGCCGTCGCGCTGGAGCGGACGGCGTACGCTTTGTTCTCGCCTAAGCGGCGCCAACTGTCCGCGATCGCTTCGCGAATGGGCCCCGGCATAGGCAGCGAGCTCATATGCTCGCGAATGGAACGGCCCAGCTCCGCGATGGCGTCCAGGTCGCCCGCCTCCATGCGCTCAAGCTGCCGGAAATAAGCGTCCATCTTGGCGCTTTGCCCGATAAAGGCGCGATACGCCTCCGTCGTCACGCAAAACCCGGGCGGAACGGGAAAGCCTGCGCGGGTCATTTCGCCCAAATTGGCGCCTTTGCCGCCGACCAGCGGCAGACTGCTCTTGTCGATCTCCCGGAAATGAAGGACAAGCTTGCTCATCATGCATTTCTCCTTATAGGATCGTGTGCACTGCCAGGCGGGATTACCGTTTCTGGAAAATACGAATATTGCGTTTTCTGGAAAATACGAATATTACGGTTCCCGGCGAATACGGATGCTCTCGATAAACAGCGTAAACAGCGTGTCGGCGATATCGGCCATCGCAACCCCGTGTCTGGCGGCAAAATCGGGACGAACGAAGTGCTGAATGCTCTCCGTCATCAGGACGGCAACGAGACGGACCGGCACCTCGCGGGCGATGCCCGCTTGCTGCGCCCGCTGAAGCAGATGCTCGATAAACGACAGCTGGCGGGCGCGAAACGATTCGACCTTCCCCCACAGCTCGGGAAGGTGCTTCTGTACATCTTCCAGAAACAGCGGGCTGAGACTGCTGATTTCCTGCTTGATGCCGCGGAACGTCTCTTCAAACAGGCGAACCGGATCGTCTTCGCGCGAGGTGATCTCGGCAACCTTGCCGGCAATGGCGTTCATCGCCCGTTCCAGCACTGCCGCGGCAATCTCTTCCTTGCCGCTGAAGAACTGATACAGCGTTTTTTTGCTCATGCCAAGCCGCGCCGCCAATTCGCTGAGCGTGACGCTGCGGTAGCCTTTGGCATTGAAGAGCTCCGCAGCCGCGTGAATAATGCGCGCCCGAGCGGCATCTTCCATGTGAATGACGACCTCCCGTCATGAAGATAGTGTAAACCAGGGAAACTACAATGATATCTCTTGGTTTCCATTGTAAGCAAAAGCGTCTCTATCGTCAAGCACCAACCGAATTTCTTGACCGTACATTTTCGCTGGAACATTTCGGCATAATAAGGATCGGCCCGACGCGGTTCGTCCTGGCCTGGCGCTTAGAGCGGCGGGCATGCGGCGGCGGCCGGCAGGACTTTATTAAATGTTGTCAACAGCGATGATGACGGAACGAACATATCATTTGATTGAGCGGACAAGGCGGCCTGCTTTAAGATGAAGGTGAAAAAACGGTGACATTTTTACTGATAACCTTTGATGAAAAAGGGGGAAAATCCACATGAACATGGCAGCATCGAAAGAAAGGCCGGCAGGAGGCGTTCGGGTTGCTGTTCAGCGGTTCGGCCGCTTTCTCAGCGGAATGGTCATGCCGAACATAGGCGCCTTCATCGCATGGGGCATTATCACCGCATTATTTATTCCGACAGGCCGGCTTCCGAATGAACATTTGGCGCAGCTGGTCGATCCGATGATCAAATATTTGCTTCCTCTGCTGATCGGTTATACCGGCGGGCAGATGATTCACGGCACCCGCGGCGGGGTCATCGGCGCCGTGACCACCATGGGCATCATCGTCGGCTCGGAAATTCCGATGTTTTTGGGAGCGATGATCCTCGGCCCCGCATCCGCCTGGGTTTTGAAAAAGTTCGACCAAGCGGTGGAAGGAAAGATTCGTTCCGGCTTCGAAATGCTGGTGAACAATTTTTCGTCGGGGATTATCGGGGGCGTGCTGGCCATCTTAGCTTACACGGCCATCGGACCGGTCGTTCAGGCGATCAGCCAGGCGTTGGCCGCCGGCGTCGGGTTCCTGATCAACACAGGCCTGCTGCCGCTGGCGAACCTGCTTATCGAGCCGGGCAAGGTGCTGTTTCTCAATAATGCCATCAACCACGGCGTGCTTGGTCCGATCGCGCTCGACCAGACGTCGCAGACCGGCCAATCGATCATTTTCATGCTGGAATCGAACCCGGGACCCGGACTCGGCATCCTGCTCGCATATTGGCTGGCGGGACGGGGAACGGCGAAGCAATCGGCGCCCGGCGCGGCGGTCATTCATTTCTTCGGCGGGATTCATGAGATTTACTTCCCTTATATTTTGATGAATCCCCGGCTGATTCTGGCGGCGATGGCCGGCGGCGTGGCCGGCACGTTCACCTTTGCCCTGCTTAATGCCGGACTGGTCGCAACGCCTTCGCCGGGAAGCATCTTCGCTTATATTGCGATGGCGCCCAAAGGCGGCCTGCTGCCGGTGTTGTCCGGGGTTGTGGCCGCGACGGTCGTATCCTTCCTTATCTCGGCCGTGCTGCTTAAGACGAGCCGAAAGCAGGAAGAGGATCTGGAGCAGGCCGAAGCGAGAATGAAGCAGATGAAGCAGGCCGGCAGGAGCGAGCCTGCGGCGGCTCCGGCAGCAGCGGCTTCGGTGGCATCGGTGACATCGGCGGCATCGGCCGTAAAGGAAGCGGCAGCCGTGAACAAAATCGTCTTCTCGTGCGACGCCGGCATGGGCTCGAGCGCGATGGGCGCGTCGATTTTGCGCAAGAAGATGAAGGAAGCCGGAGTGAACGTTACCGTCGTCAATACCGCGATCAACGATATTCCCGGCGATGCCGATATCGTCATTACGCACAAGTCGCTGACCGACCGCGCGAGAGCGAAGGCGCCGGACGCCGAGCATATCTCGATCGACAATTTCCTGAAAAGCCCGGAGTATGACGAGCTTGTCAAACGATTGAGCTGACGAGCCGGCGCGCCAAACCAAGCGAATCGAGGATGTCTGTCATGAACATATCGAACAGGCAGCGTCACATGCTGGAGCTGCTCCTCAGCAGCAAGGAAGAGATTACGGCGAGCGAAGTCGCCTCCGAGATCAATGTCAGCACGCGGACCGTGCACCGGGAGCTGGCGGAGCTGGAGCCCGTGCTGGCGGCATTCGGCGTATCGCTGGTGAAGAAGTCCGGCGTCGGCATCCAGCTTCAGGGGAAGCCCCGGCAGCTGGACGAGCTGAAGCAGAGCCTGCTGCGCATGCACCAGGTCGATTATACGGCGGAGGAGCGGAAAGTGCTCATGCTCTGTACGCTGCTGGAGGCGGATGAACCGATCAAGCTGTTCTCGCTCGCCTATGACCTGCAGGTGACGGTGCCGACGGTCAGTCACGACCTTGATGAGCTGGAGCATTTGCTAAAGAAGCACGGATTAGCCTTGATTCGCAGAAGAGGGTTTGGCGTGATGATTCGCGGGTCCGAGGAGAATAAGCGACGGATGATCGGCACGCTGGTCATGCATCATTTGGACGACTCCGTCCTGTTCGGCAAGACTCTAAGCCAGACGCTGCCTCCGGTGACGAAGCGGCTGCTGGATCTGATCGGCAAGGACAATCTGATGGAGGTCGAGCAAGCGCTGTGGCATCTGGAGGAAAAGCAGCCCAGCGACTTGTCGGAGGAGGCGTACACCGAGCTGCTGATCCGGCTGTCCGTCGCTATCAGGCGCATGCGCCAGGGCAAACGCGTGGAAGCGCCGGAGGGAACGAATCCCTCCGGCCGCTTCGGCAGCGAGGAGCCCGAAACGCAGCGTATGGTCCGGGAGCTCACCGACATGCTCGGCATGCCGTTTCCCCCCGAAGAAGCCGGCTATGTCGCCGGGCTGCTGGGCGGCCGCCGCGGCTTGCGCTCCGAGGCTCCGGAGGAGGATCTCTCCGCGCTGGAGATGGCTATTCGGTTGATCGCCTATATGGAGGAGCGGACCGGCATTCCGTTCAGCGAGGATCGGATTTTGCGGGAGGGGCTGGTGAATCATCTGCAGCCGGCCGTCCAGCGGCTTCTTGAAGGGATGCCGATCCGCAATCCGCTGCTCGCCCAGATCAAGAAGGATTACGAGCAGTTGTTCAGCCAAATTCGGCAAGGAGCAGACCGAGTAATGACGGGACTTGCTGTTCCGGACGAAGAAATCGGCTATTTGGTCATGCATTTCGGCGCTGCGATGGAGCGCTTGAAGCAGTTTTCCCGCAATGTGAAGGCGATCATCGTCTGCACGAGCGGCATCGGCTCTTCCCGGATGCTGGCGGCGCGTCTCGAGAAGGAGCTGCCGCAAGTCAAAATATTAGGCCACGCTTCCTGGTACGAGGCGGTCCGCATTCCGCGGGCGGCGTATGATCTCATCATCTCGACGGTCGATCTGCCGCTGGAGCCGGATCAGTACATCAAGCTGAGCCCGCTGCTGACGGCCGAGGAGACGGAGAGGCTGCGCGCGTTTATTCGGAAGACGGCTTTGCAGCGGCAGCGGCCGCCGCAGCCGCAGGAGAGCGAAGCCGCGCTTCCGATCAAGGACGAAGTTGCCCGCTTGCGCGAATTCAAGAGCTACCTCGACGAGATCGTATCGCTGATCGAGCAGTTTCGCCTGTTCCGTCTGCCGCCGCCCGCGCGCGGAAGGGAACTGCGCGATACGCTGCGCAAGGCGAGCGAAGCGGCGCTGCCGGACGCATCGCCCGAGGCGGTGGAAGCGATCGTGAGCCAGCTCATCGAGCGGGAGCGGCACGGCACCCAGGTGATCCCGGATACCCGCCTCGCCTTGTTTCATACGAGAAGCGAGCATATCGCAAGGCCCGTCTTGTCGCTGTTTCGGCTGAAGCAGCCGCTGACGCTGGAGCCGCAGCAGCCGGGCCAGGTGAGCCAGATCTTGCTGATGCTGGCGCCGCTGCGACTGGCGGATGCGAGCCTGGAGGTGCTCAGCGAGGTGAGCGGGCTGTTGCTCGTGCAGGAAATGATCGCTTTGCTGGAGGAAGGGACGGATAAGGAAATCAGGCATTTTCTGGCGGGCGCCCTGCTCGATTTTTACCAAAGCAAACTGGATACAAGGAGAGATGCCGAATGAGCATTTTATCGAAGGACAAAGTGAAGTTGAACGCTTCGGCTCGCGACAAGTTCGAGGCGATTCGCATGGCCGGACAACTGCTGGTCGCTGCCGGCCACGCCTCGGTCGAATATATCGACAAGATGATCGAGCGGGAGCAGACGCTATCCACCTATATGGGCGGAGGGTTGGCCATTCCACACGGAACCAACGACTCCAAGGAATTGATCCGCTCCACAGGGCTGTCGGTCATCCAGTTCCCGCAGGGCATCGATTTCGGCGAAGGCGAGAAGGCTTATCTTGTTGTCGGGATCGCCGCGGCGGGCGACGATCATCTCGACATTTTGACGAGCGTGGCGACGGTGTGCTCGGACGACGACAATATGCGGCGCATTTTGCAAGCTTCGACGGAGGAAGAGCTGCTCGCGATCCTCGGAAGCGGGATGACGTCATGAAGGCTGTTCATTTCGGGGCTGGCAACATCGGCAGGGGCTTTATCGGACTGGTATTGTCCGCAGCGGGCTACGAGGTATGCTTTGTCGATGTGAACGAGACGCTGGTCTCCCTCTTGCAGCAAAGAGGCGAGTATAAGGTGACGCTCGCCGGACCATCCCGGGAGAGCCAGACCGTGCGCGGCGTCACGGCGATTTCCGGCAGCGACGTTCCCCGTGTGGCCGAGGCGGTGGCATCGGCGGAGCTGGTGACGACGGCCGTTGGCGTCGGCGTGCTGCAGCATATTGCCGGCGCGATCGCCCAAGGCCTCGAAGCGCGGCTGCAGCGCACGGATGCACCGCTGCACATCATCGCTTGCGAGAATGCGATCGGCGGCAGCTCGATCCTGAAGGAGCAGGTGTATGTCCGACTGAGCGAGGCAACGCGCGGCAAGGCGGACGCCTGCGTCTTCTTCCCGAATGCGGCCGTCGACCGGATCGTGCCGCTTCAGCGCAATGAGGACCCGCTGGAGGTAACGGTCGAGCCTTTCTTCGAGTGGGTTGTCGACTGCTCCGCCATGGCGCCGGGCTTTCGCGAGCTGACCGGCGTGCATTACGCGGATCGGCTCCAGCCTTATATCGAGCGCAAGCTGTTCACGGTCAATACGGGTCACTGCACGGCCGCATATCTCGGTTATGCGCGCGGCTTCGAGACGATTCAGGAGGCGATGGCCGACGCCGGTATCGCCAGAGAGGTGCGGCAGACGCTCGAGGAGACCGGCGCGCTGCTCGTCGCGGAGCACGGGTTCGACGAGCGGGAGCATCAGCGGTATATCGATACGATCATGGAGCGGTTCCGGAATCCTTACTTGCGGGACGAGGTCGTGCGCGTCGGCCGCTCCCCGATTCGCAAGCTGTCCCCGGACGACCGGCTGATCCGGCCGGCGCTGCGGGCGTTCGAGCGTGGGATCAAGCCTTGGCATCTGGCGAAGGCGGCCGCGGCGGCGCTGCTGTTCGACTGCGCGGAAGACCCGGAAGCGGCGGAGCTGCAGGCGGCTATAAGGACGGACGGCATCGGGCAGACTATCGCGCGTTATACCGGCATCCCGGAAGGGCACCCGGTGCACGCGCTGATTTTGCAATATTACGAGCAATTTCTGAACCGGAAAGACTTCTGAGATGAAAGGGGTGTATGCGATGAGACAGCTATCGGGTATTGCCGCCTCTCCGGGGCTGGCGATCGCCAGGGCGTACCGGCTGCAGCAAGCAACCTATGTGCCCGTGCGCGCGGCCGTCAGCGATCCGCAGGCGGAGGCGGGACGGTTCCGGCAGGCGGTGGAGCAGGCGGGGCGCGAGCTGGAGGCGATCCGGCAGCAGACGGAGGAGCGGCTCGGGTCCCAGAAGGCGGAAATTTTCGAGGCGCATCTGCTGCTGCTGGAGGACCCCGACCTGATCGATGCGACGCTGGAGAAGATCGAGCAGGAGGGCGTCAATGCGGAATTCGCGCTGCATGAGGTGGCCTCCGCCTTTATCGAGGCGCTGTCGGCGATGGACAATGAGCTGCTGCGGGAGCGGGCCGCCGACTTGCGGGATGTGTCCGGCCGCGTGATGAGCGCGCTGCGCGGCGAGCCGTATTCATCGGTCGCGCACATCGCCGATGAATCGATTGTCATCGCCGCGGATTTGACGCCGTCCGATACGGCGCAGCTCGACTTGACGAAGGTGCGCGGCTTCGTGACGGAGGTCGGCAGCCGCACGTCGCATTCCGCCATTATGGCCCGCTCGATGGGCATCCCGGCGATTGTCGGCGCAGGCAGCGGGGTGAAGGAGATTCCCGCGGGCGCTACGGTCGTCGTCGATGCGGTGGAAGGGCGGATTATCGTCGACCCGGACGACGGGGAGTTGGCTGTTTACCGCGAGAGGAAGGAGCAGTATGACCGGCGGCAGGCGGCGCTCGGCGAGCTGAAGCGACAGCCGACAGTGTCCAGGGACGGCAAGCGGGTGGAGCTGGCGGCCAATATCGGCAGCGTGGACGACGTGCAGAAGGCGATCGACAACGGCGCGGAAGCGATCGGACTGTTCCGGACGGAATTTTTGTACATGGGGCGCAGCGCGTTCCCGACGGAAGAAGAGCAATTCTCCGTCTATAAATATGTGCTGGAGAAGATGGAAGGCAAGCCGGTCGTCATCCGGACGCTGGATATCGGCGGCGACAAGGAGCTGTCGTACTGGAAGCTGCCGGAGGAGAGCAATCCTTTCCTGGGGCTGCGCGCCGTCCGCTTAAGCCTGCATCGCGAGGATTTATTCCGCACCCAGCTGCGCGCGCTGCTGCGGGCCAGCCGCTATGGGAATCTTAAGATCATGTTCCCGATGATCGCCGTGCTGGAGGAGTTGCAGGCGGCGAAGCGAATTCTCCGGGAGGAGAAGGAGAAGCTGCTCCGCGAGGGCGAGCCGGTCTCCGAGAAGCTGGAGGTCGGCATCATGATCGAGGTGCCGGCAGCGGCGCTGGCCGCCGATCTGCTCGCGCCGGAGGTCGACTTCTTCAGCATCGGGACGAACGACCTCATTCAATATACGATGGCCGCGGACCGCATGAACGAGACGGTGTCATACTTGTATCAGCCGTGCCATCCGTCGATTCTCCGACTCGTTCAAACGGTCATTCGCGCCGCCCGGGAGCGGGGCATCTGGGTCGGCATGTGCGGCGAGATGGCCGGCGACGAAACGGCGATTCCGCTGCTGCTCGGCATGGGGCTGCACGAATTCAGCATGAGCGCCGGTTCGATCCTGCCGGCGCGGGCGCTGATTCGCGAGCTTGATCAAGCGGAATGGGCCGGCCGCGTGCAGGAGACGCTGGCGATGAGCAGCCAGAACGAGATCAAGGAGTATGTGCAACGCGCGATAAGGAGGAACAGCGAATGATGTCTCAAGCCTTTACGGTCATGAATCCTTCCGGATTTCATGCCCGCCCGACCAAAGTGTTCGTGCAGAAAGCAAGCTCGTTTCCCTGCAAGGTGAACGTATCGAAAAACGATAAAAAAGTGAACGGCAAAAGCTCGCTCAGCATGCTGACGCTAGGCATTGCTTGCGGCGACGTCGTCACGCTGGAGACGGACGGCGAGCAGGAGGAGCAGGCGATGCAGGAGCTCGGCCGGCTGCTCGTGCACATATACGAGGAATAGGCTGCTGGAAGCAGGCAAGGCCCGGAAGAGCTAGGGATGAGCTCCTCCGGGCTTTTTTGAGCGTTGCGGAAAGTTTAACTTCGCTAAAGTATGAAAATAAAGTGTAATTTCAAGATAGACGCCCATGCGGCTTGCGCAGCACCATCAGAAGATGAAAATGAGCCGCGGGTCTGGGGCGGGGCTATTTTCAACATGAATTCGGAATGTAGCCTAGCCAAAATCTGAGAGATTCACGTTGTGACAAGGCATTTTCGTCATAAAAAGTTGCCAATTTTTTTGCAAAATAAACAGGACACTGCAAGCCTCTTGTCAAAGGTTAAACCACCACGAATAACCAACGAGAGGAAGTGTCCCTAGCAACATGGTACCACAAGCAACGAACCATGCGCCAGAACGAAAATCACGCCGCGAACGCCGAATTGAAATTCTTGCGGAGCGTCGCCGAATCAAGCAGATCATGAAGAAGTTGAGACCGGTCACATT
>NZ_KB905616.1 GCF_000380965.1 Paenibacillus ginsengihumi DSM 21568
CTATCTTGAAAATTTGGCGGTATACGCCGACAAAATTTCAATACCGCAGGTGACGACCGATGACGACAGGAAGCGCTCGTCATAGGCGTCTATCTTGAAAATAGCGCCGGTCTCGCGGCACATTTTCATCTTCTGATGGTGCTGCGCCAGCCGCATGGGCGTCTATCTTGAACAATCAGCTTTATCTACAAGCTGAATTTTCAACACCGCAGGTGACGACCGATGACGAAGGAAGTGATCGTCATAGGCGTCCATCATGCAGCGAACGCTGATCGCCTCGCCGAAGAAACCGCGCAAGGCGCGGCAAGACCCGGGGGCGCGAGGACGCCTCATTGGCCGCAATCGTACGGATTGAAATGCTGATCCTGTCGGTATTCCGACGGGGATTTCCCGTACCACTTCTTGAACTGCTTGGAAAAATAGAGCGGGTCGGCAAAGCCGACGGACGAGGCGACCTGCTCGATCGTGAGCGGCTCCATGAGCAGCCGCTTGGCCCGCTCCATCCGGATTTTGAGCAGAAACTGCACCGGCGACAGGCCGGTATGCTGCTTGAACATTTTGGACAGATGCGTGCGGTGGTAGCCAAGCGTCTGGGCCATCTGCTCGATTGAGATCGGCTGGTAATACTGCAGCGTCAGCCAGCGGATCGCCTGCTCCACCTGCTGCTGAATGGCCGAGGGCTTCTCGCGCGGCGCCGGATTGTTCTGCAGCTCGGAGGCATATCCGGCCAGAATGAGGCGAAGGTAACCGCCGGCCTGCAGGTCGCAGTGGGGCTCGCCGCTTCGGAGCGTCTCCTCGATTCGCCCAAACAGCACATTCATCCGCCGGGGATGCCCGGAAACCGTTACCGGACGTCGTTCGGTAATTCCCGCGGCCAGCAGCAGCTCCGCTGCGCGGTCTCCCTTGAAGCCGATCCAGCGGTACGCCCACGGCTCATCGCCGTCCGATTCGTAGGTGACAAGCTCGCTGGGGAAGATGAAGAAGCTGCTGCCGCGTTCCAGCAAGTAATCTTTGCCCTGCGTGCGGAAGCGGCCGCGCCCCGAAACGACGAAATGCACGAGATAATAGTCCAGCACCTGCGGCCCGACCAGATGCCGCGGCTCCGTCTGCGCATGGCCGGAGAAAAGCACCGTCAGTTCGCCCCGGCCGGGATAACGGTTGAAGGATACGCTGTGAGTTGGCTGCATTCATGGAACACCTCGCTTACGTCTGGCGCCGGCGGCGCCGCCGGACAGGCTTTTATTTTGCATATCGATCGATTATGATGAGAGGGAGCGCCCGTCTGCCGCAGCGGCCTTCGGGGCTTAATGGCTTATTACCTATCGCAAAAGGAGTATGGCGCCAAATGAACTGGAAATCGATCATGCGGGAGAACGGACTACATTTGTCCTGGGTCGTCGCTTTGACGGCGACGCTGGGCAGCCTGTATTTCTCCGAGGTGATGCATTTTACTCCGTGCAAGCTGTGCTGGTATCAGCGGATACTGATGTATCCACTGGTGATTATACTGGGCATTGCGGCCGTGCGCAAGGACACGCGGATGTACATATACGTTCTTCCCTTGTCCGTCTGGGGCGGAGGCATTTCGTTATACCATTATTTGATGCAAAAAACGACGTGGTTCCAGAGCGGCGCGGCCGCGTGCGGACCGGTGCCCTGCGACGTCGATTACATCGACTGGCTCGGCTTCATCACGATCCCGTTCCTGGCGCTGGTCGCTTTCGTCCTGATCACGCTGCTCCAGGTGCTGACCTGGATCGCCGTGCGCAAATAGCGTCCCGCGTCAGGTGCGCTACATTCCTCCATAGAGAAGTGGAATGCGTCCATATGCATCCCCTGCGGGATGAAGTATAGTCTAGGTATGAAGCTTCAATATTCATTTCATTCCGCAGGGGAGGATTACCGACCATGTCCAAAATTACGTTCCTGGGTGCAGGCAGCACCGTCTTCGCCAAAAACGTGCTGGGCGACTGCATGCTGACCCCGTCGCTGCAAGACTTCGAGCTCGCTTTGTTCGATATCGACCACGAGCGTCTGAAAGATTCCGAGAATATGCTGAACAATTTGAAGGAATCGCTCGGCAGCGGATGTAAAGTGAAAGCGTATACCGACCGCAAGGAAGCGCTGCGCGGCGCCAAATACGTCGTCAATGCGATCCAGGTTGGAGGCTATGAGCCCTGCACAGTGACTGACTTCGAGATTCCGAAAAAATACGGCCTGCGCCAGACGATCGCCGATACGATCGGGATTGGCGGCATTTTCCGCAATTTGCGGACGATTCCCGTGATGCTCGACTTTGCCAAAGACATGCAGGAAGTGTGCCCGGACGCCTGGTTCCTGAACTATACGAATCCGATGGCCGTATTGACCAACGCGATGATCACTTACGGCGGCGTCAAGACGGTAGGCTTGTGCCACAGCGTGCAGGTATGCGTGCCGCATCTGTTCAAGAGCCTCGGAATAGACACCGAAGGCGTGCAGCACAAGATCGCCGGGATCAATCATATGGCCTGGCTGCTCGAGGTAACGAAGGACGGCGTCGACCTGTATCCGGAGATCAAGCGCCGCGCCGCCGAGAAGCAGCGGACGGAGAAGCACGACGATATGGTTCGCTTCGAGCTGATGCTCCGCTTCGGCTACTACGTCACCGAATCGTCTGAGCATAACGCGGAGTACCATCCGTACTTCATCAAGCGGAACTATCCGGAGCTGATCGAACGCTTCAACATCCCGCTTGACGAATACCCGCGCCGCTGCGTCCGCCAGATCGAACGCTGGAAGACGATGCGCGAGGAACTGGTTAACAACCGCAATCTCGAGCATACGCGATCGCACGAATACGCCTCCTACATCTTCAATGCGATGGAGACGGACGAGCCGTTCAAGATCGGCGGCAACGTCATGAACACCGGGCTGATCACGAACCTGCCGAAGGAAGCGTGCGTCGAAGTGCCGTGCCTTGTCGACCGGAGCGGCATCACGCCGACGTATGTGGGCGATCTTCCGCCCCAGCTTGCGGCGCTGAACCGGACGAACATCAACACCCAGCTGCTGACGCTGGAAGCGGCCATCACCCGCAAAAAAGAACATATCTATCATGCGGCGATGCTCGACCCGCACACGTCCGCCGAACTTTCGATCGACGATATCGTCGCGATGTGCGACGACTTGATCGAAGCGCATGGCGACTGGCTGCCGAAATTCCATTAATCAATGCAATAGCGTAAGCCGAAAGAGCCCCCTGCTTGCAGGGGCTCTTTTCGTTTGCCCGCGCGGGGCGCGAGCGCTGGCGACAGACGCTAACGCCGATCTCGGCAGCTTGCAAGGCTTGACGACGAACGAAGCCCGACTTTCGTCCGGTTGCCGCCATTTGGCCGGTCTGGTAGAATATACGCGAACGTGCTTTCGCTTGGACGCTCTCGCCTCCGGGATAGAGGGCGGAGCCGAAGCGGCATGAAGCTGCAGAGCGAATGGTCGCCTCGGCAGCGTCCCTGCGGTGAGCGAAAAAAGGACAGGCCGTCAGGGAACGGTATAATCGCTGGGAGAGTACAGGCCGACATATCATGGCAGGAATGGGGAATGGACCGCATGAGAACAACATTCACCGCATGGATCGCGGCCGGCGCATTGTGCGCCGTGCTGCTGTACGGCTGCTCCGCGGCGCCGGACGAGCCGCCGGTCGAGACGACGGCTGCCGGGCAAGCGGGCAAAGAGGCGGAGCGGCCTGCGCAGGGGGCTGCCGGGCAGGACGAGGCTTCGCCGCCCGGGAAGAAGCCGGCCGATGCGGCGTCGCCCGAATCGCCTGAAGAGGACGGGAAGCCGGCTGCGGATAATCCGCCTGCGGCAAGCCAGCCCGCCCCGGAGGCTCCGGTGAAGGAGGCGGTATACGCGACCGGCTCATCGGCCGGGAAAGGGACGGACTCCGCAGGGAAAGCTTCCAGCGGGAACAAGCCGCCTGCCAAGTCAGCGGCTGCCGAAGACCGCAAGCCGCTTTCCTGGTACTACATGAAGAAGGGCAAAGGGAAAGTGCCGGACTTCCCGGCCGATACGAAGAAGTATACGGACGAGATGAAGGCGCTGTGGGTCGGCACCGGGAAGAAGGTCTATTTGACGATCGATACCGGAGGCGATCTGGGCGACATCGATACGCTGGTCAAGTCGCTGAAGGACAATGACGTGAAGGCCAATTTCTTCATCGCCGGGTATAACGTCAGGAAGAATCCGAATTTTATCCGCACGCTGGTCGCGGACGGGCATCTGGTAGCCAATCATACGATGACGCACACCGATATGAACAAACAGACCGACGAGGAAGTCAAGAAGGAGATCGAAGATTACGAAAAGCTGTACAAGGAAGTGACGGGAGAGGAGATACAGCCGTTTTTCCGCTTCCCGTACGGAAAGTACAGCATGCATTTGCTGAAGCTGGTGTCCGATATGGGCTATACGTCGGTATTCTGGTCGACGGCGATGCGGGATTGGGAGCCGCGCAAGAACGGCGCGGAAGACCCGTACAACGACATTATGAACAACCTGCACGACGGGAATATCATTTTGATGCATCAAGGTTCGCCGGAAAATATCCAGGCGCTGGACCGGATCGTCAAAGAGGTCAAGAAGGCCGGCTACGAGTTCGCGCTGCTTACCGACATTCAGCCGCCGGAATGAGCGGGTGGCCGGGGGACGGGAAAGCGGAGCTCCCGGGAGCGGGATGGACGAGCATGTCCGGGAACAGGATGGACGAGCATGTCCGGGAGCGGGATGGACGAGCGTGCCCGGGAGCAGGGAGGACGAAGCGCCCGGCGGGGGCGGCAGTCAAGAAGGTCCGGCTCCCCCTTGCGGGCTGCGGAAGACCGCTTAACGGGGCGAGTCGACAGCCCGGCACGAATTGCGGACGACCAGCTGCGTATCGATGAAGGACTTGACCTTCACCGCCTTGCGGTGCGCGATCGAATCGAGCAGCTTCGTGACGGCCAACTCGGCGATCGCGCTTTTCTCTACGTGAACGGTCGTCAGCTCCGGGGAGATGACGGTCGATTCGCGGATATTGTCGAAGCCGACGACCGAGATGTCCTCGGGTACGCGGATGGAGAGCTCCGCCAGCGACTTGATGACGCTGATGGCGATATAATCGCATTCGCAGAACAGGGCAGTCGGCAGCCGTCCTTCCAGCGCGGCGATATTCTGCTGGAACGTTTGCTGCGCCGCTACGGTCGTCGGAGATACCGTAAAAACATGGCGCTCGTCAAGCGAGAGCCCGGCCTGCGCCAAGGCTTGGCGGAACCCTTGCTTGCGGGCGTCGAAATTGTACATGCGAAAATCCGACTGCACATAACCGATCTGCCGGTGCCCGAGCTCAAGCAAATAACGTCCGGCCTGGTGAGCGCCCATCACATTGTTCATCACGATAAAGTTAGCGTTCAGCGTCTCGCAGCAAGTGTCGAGCACGACGAGACGGTCGTGCTGTCCGGCGATGCTTTCGATATGCTGCGGCGCCAGATTCGTGCCGAGCAAAATCATGCCGCTTGACTCGCGTTCCCTCTCCATAGCCAGCAGCGTTTCCTCGAAGCGCTCGACTGGCACCGAGGAGAAGAGCAGGGAGTAGCCTCTGGAGCGGCACTGCTCCTCGATATCGTGGATCAGCTCCGCAAAGAACGGCTGCTTATCGTATTGCTCCAGCACGATGCCGGAATTGGTGCAAGCGACGAAGCGAAGAATGCGCGCGCCTGCCTCGGCTTGGCTTGCCTTCAGCATCGTCCTCGGGATATATCCGTTATCTTTGACGATATTCAATATTTTGGCCCGGGTGCTTTCGCTGACTCCCGGCTTTCCGCTCAGCGCCAGGGAAACCGCCGATTTGGACACGTTGGCGAGCCGGGCGATATCCTCCATCCTCATCTTCACGCGGCATCGACACCTCTTTTCAGCCTCTATGTTTGGCAGCTCAACAAAACAATCCGATGTAATTTTAGATTACTATAGTCCGTTCCCGTCAGACAAGCTCCAAATAGGCTGTAGCTTGCTGCGGATCTGCAACCTTTCCGGGAAATATTCTAAATTTGTTTAGTAATTTGGCGGATGTTAAATTAAATATTTTTAATCCATAACCGTTGACTCGTTAAATCCCGGGTGCTATGATTGTTTTGAAAGCGGTTGCAAATACTTGCTGTGAACTAAACAAAATATGCGGTTTACAATATAGTTTAGACGGATCGAACGACCGGGATAAATATATATGACAAGCGATTTCTTCGTCATCGGTCGCCCGTACGGTTACTGAAAATTTGCCGCCGGCCTTCGGCAAATGATCAGATAGAGGGCGCCCGATCGGTAACCTGCTGACATGATGCAATGAGCATATCATGGGGAGTGACCTAAGCATGGTTCAACGAAAAACAGGTTTGTCACTTATCGCACTGGCTGTTCTGTTAGGAGGCTGCAGCGGCGGGCAGCAAAAAGACGGGGCCGAAGCCCGGGAGGAGCCCGCACCGCCGAGGACGACGATCGACGAGCCGGTCGAGCTGACGGTTTATTCGGCCCCGGGCGATTCGGAACAGGCGTGGAACGAACGGTTCGGCGATCCGATCCGCAAGAAGTATCCGAACATCTCGTTCAAATTCATTAATCCCCGCAACAACGACGCGCTCAAAATTTCCAACCTGCTGATGTCCGGCACGAAGATCGATATTTACTACGAATCGATCGGCGGCTTTTTCGTCAATGTGCCCCAGTACAACCTTCAATTTGATTTGACCCCGTTTATCAAGCAGCACAACCTCGATTTGGACGCCTTCGAGCCGTCCTTGATCGAGGCGATGAAGAACAACACCGGAGGCGAAATTTGGGGCCTGCCGGTTAATAACAACAATATGGTCATGTACTACAATAAGGATATTTTCGATCGGTTCGGGGTGCAGTACCCGAAAGACGGCATGACCTGGGAAGAAGCGATCGAGATGTCCCAGGCGTTCAACCGGATCGAGGAAGGCAAGCATTATGTCGGGCTGGCCGTATCTCCGAATCATATTACGCGGATGAACCCGTTCTCGCTTCCGCTCGTCGACGCGAAGACGGAGAAAACGACCTTCAGCGATCCCCGCTGGCAGCAGCTGCTGCAGACGATGTTCGTCCAGCCGGCGCGCAGCGACAACTACAAGAACAAAATCAGAGCGCTCGGCAACAAGGCTCCCTACGCGACGGAGTTCACACGGACGCACGACCTGGCCATGTACGTCCATCAATCGAACTTGCCGTTCATTGACAGCACCTACAAGAACACCAATTTCGATATCGTATCGCTCCCGACGTTCCCGGAAATGCCCGGGGTCGGCTCCCAGGCATACCCCAGCTATTTTGCGATTCCGTCTCATAGCGAGCACAAGGAGGAAGCGTTTCTCGCGCTTCAGTACCTCGTCTCGAGCGAATATCAGATGGAGTATGCGAAGAAGGGCGTCATGCCGGTGCTGAAGGACGAGTCGTACAAACGGGCGTTCGCGACCGAAACGGAATATCAAGGCGTCAATTTCGGCGCAGTCTTCTACAACCAATTCGCCCCGATCCCGACCAAGACCAAATATGACGGCCTGGCGGAAGGGGCTCTCACTTCTCAGCTCATCGACCTGGCGCTCGGCAATACGGATATCAATACCGTGCTGCGCAAAGCCGAGGAGGAGGGGAACAACAAGATCGAGACCGAGAAGAAAGGGGAATGAGGCTGGCGGGCCACTACTGCCGGCAGCGAATTCGACGAATGCAGACGCGGGCCGACGGAGAGCCGGGCCAACGGGGAGCCGGGCCAACGGGGAGCCAGGACAAGGGCAATCGCCTGGACATCTTAGCGGCGCGAGGATGGTACCTTTCCTTTCTAAACGTCATAAAATGAACCAGCATGGTTCGTTTTACGATCTCAATATAGAAGGAAGCGAGAATACGTGGACCAACCGATTGCCATATTGGACTCCGGTGTCGGAGGACTGACGGTGGCCAAGGAAATGATGCGCCAGCTCCCGCAGGAACAAATCGTCTATTTCGGGGATACGGCCCGTACGCCGTATGGGCCGAGGCCTGCCAAGGAGATCGTCCGGTTCACCCAGGAAATCGTCGATTATTTGCTGCAGTTTCAGCCGAAAATGATTGTCATCGCGTGCAACACCGCGACGGCTGCAGCGTGGGACCAGGTGCGGATGAGCCTGGACATCCCGGTTGTCGGCGTGATCCAGCCCGGCGCCAGAGCGGCGATCAAGACGACGCGCCGAAACACGGTCGGCGTCATTGGCACGGAAGGGACGATCCGCAGCCGCGCTTACGAGCATGCGCTCAGGAAAATTGCCCCCCAGCTTCAAATCGTCGGCATCGCATGTCCGGAATTCGTCCCGCTCGTCGAGAAGGGGCGGTTTCGCGGCGAAGAAGCGCAGCATGTCGTCGAGCGGTCGCTGGCGGAGCTGAAGTCCGCCGGGCTGGACTGTCTCATTCTCGGCTGCACGCATTATCCGTTTTTAGCGGACATCATCGCATCGGTGATGGGGCCGGACGTTGCGCTGATCAGCTCTGCGGAAGAAACCGCCCGGGAGATCAGCACGATTCTTTATCATAAAGGCATGCAGGCCAAGTCGACCTTCGCTCCGGTTCATCGTTTCTTTTGCAGCGGCGATCCGCTGCTGTTCCGGGCGATTGCCGAGACGTGGCTGAACGAGCCGGTTCAAGTGACGCCCGTCGTCTGGGAGGTTCCGAATATTTACTGATGCTTCCGCATAGGCATTAACCGACTGAGCGTTAGGCTAGCCTATGCGGGAGGGACGCGACATGGCTTTTTCTTACGTTGTGCAGGAGGGAGATACGCCGCACCGTATCGCCCGCCGCTTCGGCATCAATGCCGCCGCATTGTACGGAACGAACCCGCAGCTGCAGGAGGGGCAGTACATTTATCCGGGACAGATGCTTCAGATTCCCGCCTGTACCGCCCCATCGTATGTGATTCAGGAGGGCGACAGCTTCCACCGTATCGCTCGCCGCTTCAACGTTTTGCCGGAGGAGCTGCAGGCTGCCAATCCGGGGGTTGATCCGCTTGAGCCGGGCATCGGGCAAGCGATCGTCATCCCCGCCGGCCGCGGAGAACGCATCGTAGATACCGCGTATGAGTACGGTTATGTCGAACTGGTTCAGGATATGCTAGCATTGGCGGACAAATATCCTTTTCTGGAGACAGGGGCGATCGGGCGCAGCGTGCTTGGCAAGGAAATCCCTTACCTTCGCATCGGCTCGGGGAGCAGGGAAGTGCATTATAACGGCTCATTTCATGCGAACGAGTGGATTACGTCCTTGCTGCTGATGAAGTTTGCGGAGGATTTCGCGAATGCGTATGCTTCGGGGGTGCCGCTGCGCGGCCGCGATGTCCGGCCATTATACGAGCAGAGCTCGCTGTGGCTCGTGCCGATGGTGAATCCGGACGGCGTGGAGCTCGTGCTGCAGGGCGCATCGCCGTCCAATCCATACGCGGATCAGCTGCTGGCCTGGAACTTCGGCTCGCCCGATTTTACCGGTTGGAAGGCGAACATTCGCGGCGTCGACCTGAACGACCAATTCCCGGCGTGTTGGGAGCTCGAGCGCGGCCGCAGGGAGGCGCCGGGCCCCGGCCCGCGGGATTATACCGGGGGTGCGCCGTTATCCGAGCCGGAGGCGAAGGCGATGGCCGATTTTACGAGAAGCCGCGACTTTCGCCTCGTCATCGCCTTTCATACCCAGGGCAGGGAAATTTATTGGAACTATCGCGATCTGGAGCCGCCGGAAGCGGAGCGGATCGCAAGCCGCTTCGCCATGAAAAGCGGCTATCGCGCGGTGAAGCTGTCGGGCAGCGATGCGGGCTATAAGGACTGGTTCATCCAGGAGTTTCGCCGTCCGGGCTTTACGGTCGAAGCGGGAATCGGCGTCAATCCGCTGCCGCTCTCCCAGTTCCGTTCCATTTATGACGACAATATCGGCATTTTGCTGGAAGGGCTGACCGTCTGAGCGGGACGACGGGCAAGTGAGCCGGCACAACGGCAAATAAGCGCCGCGATCCGGGGATTGCGGCGCTTTGCTATTGGCACGGCAGAGAGAACGCCGCTCGGCTACGAATCGACAAGCAGCATGCGGTTCATCTTCGTAAAGACGTGCTCCATCTGCTGCAGCTCATCGATCTCCAGCTGGCTGATCAGCTCGCACAGGCGGTTGAACCGGGCCAGACGGATGCGCTTCAGCGTGTCCGCGCCATGCTCCGTCAAGGAGATGTGCACGACCCGGCGGTCTTCCTCGGACCGCTCCCGGCGAATTAGTCCGAGCTTCTCCATTTTATCGGTCATTCCGGTGACGGCACCCGACGTGATGCCCAGCTTGACGGCGATGTCCGTCGCTTTGACGGTCCCCTGATTATACAGCATAATAAGAAGGAACACCTGCCCTTCCGGCAGCATCTCCTTGCTGCGAAGCTGGGAATCGTGTCTGATGCGGTAAAATAGGGATTCCATCTGCTGCTGGATGGAGCGGATCATCCGTTCTTTGTCGTCCGCTTGCGTTGCTGCGTTCATGTCTTGTAGCCTCCCGAGCCCGTTCGATAATGGATTCCGCGCTTGTTGTATGGCGCTTACACTTCAGTCGGATTTTTAGATCAAATATAACGTTAAAGGAGTGTGAGTGCAATGAGCAAATGGATGCGCTTTTGGTCGCTCCAGCGATGGGGCCGCACGTTTCGCCGGATCGTCCCGCTGCTTCGTTCGCCCAAGGTTCCGATCGGAGAAAAGCTGCTCTTTGCCGTTCCGGCCCTGGTGTACTGGATCATGCCGGACGCGCTGCCGTTCATGCCGATCGACGATATCGCCGTCGGGCTTATTCTGATGAACTGGTTCACGGACAGGGCGGAGCGCAAATACGGCGCGTAATCTTGGCCGCTTGCACCTCGCCGCAGTCCGCGCCTGGGCTTACGCCGGCGTTTCCGGCGAGTCGCTCCGCTGCCGCTCGTATTCTTCCTCGGGCATGCGTATCCAGCGCTTCAGATAGCCCTGCATGTACAACGCTTTGATGAGAATGATCAGGATCGGCGACAAAATCAGACCCGCAACGCCGAACAAAGACAGCGAGATGATCATGAAGGCCAGCATCGTGAAGGCGGAGACGCCGAGCGAATCGCCGGTGATTTTGGGCTCCAAAATTTGCCTTGTCCCGATTACGACTACAAGCAGAACCGTCAGCCACACCGCCAGCGAAATTTTCCCTACGATGAATAAATACACGATCCAGGGAATGAACAGCGTGGATACGCCGAGCAGCGGCAGCACGTCCAAAACGCCGGCCAGCAGCGCGATGGAGAAGGCGTTATCGACGCCCAGCGCGAGCAGCGCCGCGAAGATGACGATGAAGGTCAGGCTGATCAGCTTGGCCTGCGCCTTAATGTATGTAACGATTCCTTTGAGCACGTTATCCCGGAGAAAATAAAACGCATTTTTGAACGTGTTCGGCGTTTTTTCGTCGGCTACCCTTTTCCACGTATCGATCTCGATGCTGAGGAAGTAGGCCAGGATGAGGCCGATCGCGAAATTGACGACGAATGACGAGAAGGACGAAATGGCAGTCAGCGTTCCCGTCAGGAACGAGCTGGCCCAGGCCGTCAATTTGCCGGCGAAGCCGTTCAGGTACGTTTTGATCTGCGCCATGACATCCTCGGGCAGCGGCGGCAAACTGCCGATCAGGCTGCGCAGCTCGTCCGACCTGAGAGCAATCTGCTTCTCCAGCAAGTCGGTATAATCCGGCAGCTTGCCGATCAGGTTCATAATCTGGGCTGTGAAAATAACGCCGCCCATCGTAATGACCCCCAGAATGATCAGCACAAAAAGAACGGCAGAGATCGCCGAAGCGATCGACTTGTTCACCCCGCGGCGGTGCAGAAACTTGGCGAACGGCTCGATAATCATGAAGATGACGAAGGCGAAAAAGATCGGCGTCGCAATCTTGTACACATAGCTGAACGCCAGCATGAACAAATAGACCGTCAGCACGATCAGCGCGATATCGAAGGCGGTCTTGTAATATTTGCGATAAAACGACAGCATATGGTCACCTCACCGGGTTAGGTCGCTGCTTCAGCTAGCCCCACTTGGCTGCCCAAAGCTTCATTTCCTTCAAAATTTTATGCAGATCGGCGCCCTTGGGAGTCAGCTTGTACTCCACCGTTACCGGCACTGTCGGATATGCGGTCCGCTCCAGCACGCCTTGCTCCTCCAGATGGCGCAGCGTATCAGTCAGCGATTTGGGACTGATCGATTTGATTTTGCGCTGCAGCTCGCCGAATCGCTTCGTTCCCCCGAACAACTCCCGAATAACGAGAAACGACCACTTGCCGCCGATCACGTCCAGCGTCTTCTCGATCGAGCATTCGATATGTGTCGGCTCCTTCGGAATATAATTGCTCATGCGACGCTGTTCCTTCTCCGTCATGGACATTAGAACCATCCTCTCCTGTATACGGTTTCGCCGGATAAATGCTCTGCGAAGCAGCTAACCTTCAGGTAAGCAAGTATGGCAAAGGGACTAACGATAAAAAACAACCGCTGCTTCTCATTGTATAGAATCGCGGCACGAATGGCAATGTACGGCGAAGAAATCGCGAGCGGCGCTTTCATGCCAGGCGTTTGCCGGGAAGCGGGCATTGGCGGGAAATGGAGTTGCTTTCCCCGGGACAATTCTATACAATGAAGGGAAAAATCGATGGGGAGTGTACCGGATGAACTGCAAAATCTCGCGCAATGCAGCCAAGAAGCTGCTCGAAGAGTTGAATAAAGAAGAGAACAAGGATCAGAAGTTGCGGGTCTTTATTACCCACAGCCACGGGGATCACGCGCATTACGGCATGGCCCTGGACACGCCGACCGAAGACGACGTGGTCGTGACGACCGACAAGGGCATCGACGTGATTTTGCAGAAGGACGAGCCTTTGCTGGACGGCGTCCGCATCGACTATTTCTACTTGCCCGAGGAAGGGTTTGCGATCACGAATCCGAGCAAGGGCAACCACGGGGACCATTGATCGTCCGCGGATGACGCTGAATGAAAGGGACGAATCCCCATGGCCAATGACATCCGAGTGTGCGACAAATGCAAGCATATCCGTATGAAAACATTCCTGCCCAAGCTGAAGAAGCTGGCGCCCGACGCGGATATCCAGGTAGGCTGCAAATCGTATTGCGGCCCGTGCTCGAGGTTCGCCTTCATTTTTATTAACGGGCGCTATATTACCGGAAAGACCGAGGACGAGGCGCTCGAGAAGGCGCGGAAATACGTGAAGTAAGCCGCTTCGGCCGCTCCTTGCGCCAGTATGGCGGCGATGGCGAAGCGATTGAGGGACCTTGGCCGGGGAAGCCCGCGGGTTCCCGGCACGGAAAGTCTCCGGAGCTGCTGTTAAGCTCCGGAGACTTTTTTTTGGGCGGGCCATAGACCGAGTTGCCGGGAATGGATTGCTCGCTTTGCCAGCCCATCGATCAGCGTGGCCGCTGGCCTTGGGCTTATATATGGCGGGACTGACCTTGAGCTAACGCTAGCCACAGAGCTTATTCCCCTCGAAACGCTCGATTTGAAATTGTAACGCAAGTGAGCAGCCTTATTTCGCATTTTGGGCTACCAGAATCGGGGATTCTGACCAAATAGCGTTGTTCCGTTTCGTTGCATTTCTAAAAAGGTATATTTCAGCAAAATAGCGTTTGTCACAAGCGTTAGAGAGGATATTGGTGGTCAGAAAAGCGACCTTCGGAGCTCTGCGCCCCAGGCGGGGGGCCGTGCTCAATACGATGTGCGCGCTTTAGAGCCGAACCCGCGGGGAGAGACGCCGATGACAAGCGATTCCTTTCGCCCCTGTCGTCACCTGCGGTGTTGAAATTTGGCCCGGGGACTGCCGCCCAATTTTCGAGAGAGACGCCGATGGCAAGCGATTCCTTTCGTCATCGGTCGTCACCTGCGGTGCCCGAAAATTCGCCGGAGGATTCCGTCCGATGTCAACAAATGTTGTGTTTTGTACAACCAAAACAGGGGGATAAACCGCACTGGCCGCTCAATGTTGTAGAAAGTACAACTTTTCGGGCGATGTTCCCGGAGCCCATCGCGCCTAAATTGTTACACAAAGTACAACATTCCCCTTCCTTTTGCACGAAAGTTCCGGAAAATGTACAAAAGCGCATGTTCACGAACCGTGTCGATATTTTAAGAATACGATATCGATATATGCTATTTTTACAGGTTGTTAGAACTATCTTTTTTTTGTTAAAATAGGTAATTAGAACGATGTTTTTCGTCAGGATTGTCTATTATGCTTATCTAGTCGCGCAAGCTGCGCCGGCAAATCAATATTCGAGCTTTCAAGACGGATGATCGTCGGAGCATTCCGCAGGCGGATGCCGGTGGGCAGGGGGATCGTCTTTTTCGCGATATAGGGAGGGGCAAACGCTTTTCATGAAGAAGGAAGAACCGAAGTGGATGGCTCGGCAAGGCTTTTACGCCAAAGCGGGGAACGATTTCGTTGGCGTCCGCTTGACGCCTGACGGGCCGAAGCTGTTCGTCAATCAGGAGGAATACGAGTTGAACCGGCCGTGCTGGGATGTGGAGATGGTCATGGGACGATCGTTCAATATCGTGAACTTTTATTGGTGCGGCGAAGCTAAGCTGTCGATCCGCTGTCGGGCGGATAACGAGCTGTTTATGCCCTTGTACGACTATTTGAGCTGTCAGTCGCCATCGATCCGCCCGGCTTAAAACTTGGCCGGACGTGAACCGAATGCCGGCTGCGGAGGCGATGCGCCTTTCGCGGTCGGCATTTTGTGTTGCATCGAATTTTTATTCGATAAAGCATTAAAGTGTTAAATTGAAGTGTGTCTTTCTGCACCAGGCAATACTGCCGCTCAAGCGCAACCGCTCATCTGATGAAGGTGCTTCGAGCGAAGCATCTCTTCATACTCGCCAGCCTCCGCTTGGTGATTTGCCGGGCTAACGCCAGCCAGAGAGCTTATTTCACTCGAAACGACCGGTTTGACATTCTAACGCTGGCGGGCATTCTTATTCCGCGTTTTGGGCTGCCCGATTCAGCGTTTCTGACCAAATAGCGTTACTACGTTTCGTTGCATTTTAAAAAAAGGTTCGATTCAGCAAAATAGCGCTTGTCACAAGCGTTAGAGATTCAGAGCCAATCGTGTGATCCAGAAGCTTACGGAAGGTCTGCTTTAGCCCGCGGTTTATGCTGCCATCCCCCGCAGGAAGGCGCGCCTAAAGACGTGCGCGTTGCTGCGGGTGTTGTTGTATGGGCAAAAAACAGAGGGGAGCGGCATATAGTGAAACGACGGTAAAGATAGACGCCTATGGCGAGCGATTTAATTCGCCATCGGTCGTCGCCTGCGGTACCCAAAATTTGCTGACGGCCAGGATAGGAGGGAGGAATATGGCTCCAATCGATTACGAGACGTCCGCCCGGTTCGAGCATCGCTTCTGGCTGCAGGTGCTCGGCGATCACGCCCGCTTCATCCGGGACGCTCTGTCTCCCGGCGAGCAGGAGGAGATTCGCCGTGCCGAAGCGTTCATCGACTCGCTGGACCGGCTGCTGGCGGATGCGCGAAGAGAGCTTGCAGGCCGCGAATTGGCGGCTTTAACAAGGGCCGCGGACGAGCGCGCCAAGGAGCTTCGCGCGTTCAAGCTGCATTTGCTAAGCAGGCACTTGAGCGGCAAGATCGGTCTGCTGCTGTCTCCGTCGTTCATAAACCATATGGTGAACGAGGTCGAGGAGTATCTTCGGGTACTCGCGGCGCTGCTGGAAGGCAAGCCCGCTCCTATGTGCCATCCGCTGCATCATCATCTGGTCTGGCTGCAGGACGCTTACGGTCACGCGGCTTCGATCGCCGGCGATCTCGACATGGCAGAGAAGAGGTTGTTGAAGAAGGCGCGGAAGTTCACGAAGCATTTTACCGACTTTTATGTGAAGGCGGTGGAGCTCGCCGGGTATTTGCGGACCGGCTCAAGCGATTTTCCCGCTTTGCGGCGGTTCAATTCGGAGGTGGAGCTGGAGATGAAGCTGTTCCAGCACTTTTTGGCGGAGCTGCTGGAGCTGAGGATGACGAAGGAAGCGCTTGGCGTCATCTCTCCGCTGATGGCCGACCATATGTTCCGCGAGGAATGCTACTACTTGATCAAGCTGGCGCAATTCTCGGAAGCGGAGCCCCCCGCCTGCGACCCTGCCAGGCCCCGTGCCGAGACATAAGCCGGGCAACTGAAGGGGGACTGGCGCGGACCGCCGGCGCGGCAATCGGGCCCAAGCCGCCCCCGGCGTCCTGCACCGTCCATAAGCGCCGCACCCTAAGCGGCGGCCGGGGCAGACCGGATGTCGCGCAGCCCGTGTAACGCCGGCATCAAGGCAGCGTATACAGCAGGATCGCGAAGAAATGGAGCGCCGAGCCGGCCAGCACGAACAGATGCCATATCGCATGATGATACGGGAATCCCCGCCATACGTAGAAAATGGTCCCGAACGAGTAGGCCAATCCGCCGGCGACGAGCAGAATCAGGCCATTCGTATCGAACTCGGCAACGAGCGGCTTCCAGGCGAAGACGATCAGCCACCCCATGGCCAAATAAAGCAGAGTGGAGGTGAACAGAAACTTTTTGGTAAAAAACGCTTTGAACACAACCCCCAGCAGCGCCAGGCCCCATACGACGCCGAACAGCACCCAGCCGGCCGTTCCCCGGATGACATGGAACAGGATCGGCGTATACGTGCCGGCAATGAACAGGTAGATGGCGGAATGATCCATCGTTTCGAACAAATCCTTCACCCGCCCCTCCGGGAAGCTGTGCACCAGCGTAGAGGCGCAGTACAGCAGCAGCATGGTGCTGCCGTAAATGGCGAAGCTTACGACATGCAAAGCGGTTCCCTTGAGCGATGCGAAGACGACCAGCAGCACGAGCGCGGCGATGCTGAGCGGCACGCCGATGCCGTGGGTGAAGGCGTTCGCGATTTCCTCTCTACGGGAATACGTATGGGTATTGGCCATGCGTTCAACCTCCTTGATGCGGGATAGCGCCCGCCGCGGCAGCGTGGCCGTCCGGCGTTCTGGGGGGCAGCGGTCCCAAATACATATGCAGATGGCATTCGATCCGGCCGTTGAACAGCTTGCGGTTTTTGTCGCTGCGCCGGCTCATCCAATGCTCCAGCTGCTTGCTTGGGCTGAGCACGAAGGCCGTCCAGGTCGGCAGGCGGTCGTACAATCTGCCAAGCTCGCGCACCGCCTTCTCGGCCTGCGCCCGGTCGCCGAGACGCTCGCCATACGGCGGATTCGTAATCAGCAGCCCGTAATCGCCGCGGGGAGCGGCTTCAACGACAGGCAGCTTGCGGAACGTCAGCTCGCCGGCGAGTCCTGCGGCCTTGCAGGCGGCTTGGGCGACTTCGATGGCGCTGCCGTCGATGTCCGAGCCGGTGATCGCGAGCGGCGTGCTGTCGTCGAACCGATCCATCTTGACAAGCACGCGGTCGGCCGTGCGCAGCCACAGATTGGCCCGGCAGATCGCCAGCTCGTCGCCGATGAACATTACCCGGCCGTTGTCGACCTTTACTTCTTCATAGCCGAGCTCGCGCACCTCGCGGGCGACGATGCTTTCAAGCCCCATCGGGGCGGTGGCGATCAATTCTATTGCGGTCATCGATGATTTTCAACTCCAGTGCAGGCTTCGGTTAAGGCTTGGGCCGTCATCCCCGGTTGATCCGGAGCCGGCGCAAGCTTTACAATACATCTAGTATAGGCGATATTAAACGCGGATACAACGCGCGGGAGGATGGCGTCATGACAGCAGAAACGGCAGAGCAATACATGGAATCGTTGGCGGCGGAGGATGAGCAGCTGGCGAAGGTTCGGCAAAGCATCCGCGAGGCAGGCATGCGCGACATTTCGGTGGCGACCGGTTACGGCCGGCTGCTGACGCTGCTGGTTCGAATGAGCGGGGCGAGCAGCGTGCTGGAGATCGGCGCGCTTGGCGGCTACAGCGGCATTTGCCTGGCCCGCGGACTGGGAGACGGCGGCCGGCTCGTCTCGCTGGAGCTGAGGCCCGAATATGCCGAGCTGGCCAAGCGGAACTTGACGGAAGCCGGCTTCGGCGGCAAAGTGGAGTACCGGGTCGGCGAGGCCTTGACCAGCCTTGAGCGCGTTGCTGAGGAAGGGCTTACCTTCGACTTCTTCTTCATCGATGCCGACAAGGGCAATTACTTAAGCTATTTGGAATGGGCGATTCGGCTCGCCCGTCCCGGCGCGGTCATCGTCGGCGACAATACGCTGATGCGCGGCAGGACGCTCAATCCGGCCGAGCAGGGCGGATCGGTGACCCGCATGAGGGAGTTCAACCGCATGATCGTTCAGGACCCGCGGCTGGAGGGCGCGTTGCTGCCGGCATATGACGGCCTGGCGATCGCCAGGGTCAAGGAGACGAAGTGATACGGCAACCGCGGTGTAAAGGACACAAGGGCAGAGCGCACTCTTCCTGACACGAGGAAGAGTGCGCTCTGCCCTTTCGCATGCGCCGAGGCTATTGCGGCGAGGCCGATTCTGCGCTGCCGCGGTCGCCGCGGCTTTTGCCGTACAGCGATTTGTACACCCACAGCGCATTGGCAAGCAGCAGGATGGCGGCGCCGATGAAGATGCCGCGGATGCCGATGTACCCCGATACCGCTCCCCCGACGACCGGCCCCAGCATGTTGCCGAGACTGAGAAAGCTGGCGTTGAAGCTGTAGGATCGGCTTTCCATGCCGTTTGGCGTATATAGCCGGATCAGCGTCTGCACGGAAGGCAGCAGCCCTCCCATGAACATGCCGAGCAGAAAGCGGACGGCGAACAGCTGCCAGATGTTCGTCACCAAGGCCTGCGGAATGAAAGCGAGACCGGCTCCGACCAGCGCGACCATCAGTACCCGGACCGGCCCGACGCGGTCGCTCAGCCGGCCGAGCAGCGGGGAGGCGACCATATTCGAGAAGCCGGTGATGGAGCCGACGAGCCCGGCAAAAAAAGCAAGCAGCTCGGCGCTGTGATGCAGCTCCTGGACGAACAGCGGCATAAGCGGCATCGAGCTGAGCATGGAAAATTGGATCACGAACGTAACGGAATAGATCGCCGGCAGCTGAGGAATTCGGCTCAGTTCCTTGAAGCCGGCGAAGATGGACGGTTTATGTCCGGATGCCGCCGTTTTCGCGGGCGTGAACGATTCCTTGACCAGCAGCCAGGCGAGCAGGGAAGCCACCAGCAGCAAACTGCCGGTAATATAGAAAATCGGGCGGAAGCCGATCCACTCGGCCAGCAGTCCGCCGATGAGCGGACCGAGAATCGTGCCGGCCACCTGGCCGGACTGCAGCGTGCCCATCGCGAAGCCTGTCCTTTCGCGCGGCGTATTCGCCGACATGAGCGCAACGGCTGCCGGAATGAATCCGGAGATGACGCCATTGAGCACGCGCAGCAGCAGCAAATGCAGCGGCGCGGTGGCAAAACCCATGAGAATCATGACGATAGCCATGCCGAAGCCGGAGCGCAGCAGCATGACCTTGCGGCCGTACCGGTCGGCGAGTCCGCCCCAGATCGGCTGAAAAATGAAGGCGGTGATGAAGTTGCCGGCAAAAATGGTGCCCGCCCACATCGAGACCGCGTGAGGATCGGTAACGCCCATCTCTTGGATGTACAGCGGCAAAAACGGGACGATCATCGTCATGCCGCTCATGGCCAAAAAATTGCCCAGCCATAAAACGATCAGATTGATTTGCCAGCGTGCCAAAGGCTTCTCCTTCTTTCAAGCTGTCTCTTGCGTCATAGGCTTGGTTGCATAGCTCCATTGTACCACATCCTGCAAGCTGCTACCTGTCAAGGCGGCCATTGCCCACAGCGAAAATGTTCATTGATTCGAAGGGAGGAAGGGCGTCAGACCGATGGCAGGCTGCCGCGCTTCCTGCAATTGCACCGCGGATGACGACCGGCGCAAGACAAGCTACGGCTGTTCCCGCCCTGTTCGCATTTCGCTGCGAAACCGCTCCAGCCCGGGCATTCCGACCTGTTCGGCGATCCGGATCGCCCGCTCGATATCGTAGGGCACGCGGACGGTTTGCAGCGAGAAGGGCGCGGCTTCCCCGCCTTCCGCGACGCCTTCGATAATCGCGTAGCATGCCTGGGGGATGCCGTCATACGGAGCGCCTACACTGCCGCAGTTGTACAAAATCAGCCCGCTGCCGTCCTTGCCGCGCAGCGTATGCATATACGTCTTGTGGATGTCGCCGTATATGACGACGTCCGGACTGCTGCCGCCCGGGAAGGCGCCCGTCAGCTCCGTATTGTCGAACATGGCCAGCTTGTCCGTCTTCGGCGACTTGCGGAGAACGCGGTGATACACGCTGACGGCGGAGGCGTGAAACAGACGGACCCGCCTGCCGCTAAGCGTCAGATCGAGGCTGAAAGGCAGATGGCGCAAATAGGCGAGCCTCTCGCCGCCGAGCCTTTGCTGCTGCCACAGGCCCCCCTCCTTGTCCTGCGGCATGTTGATTCCCAGATCCCAGTTCCCCTGAACGACGATTTCGCAGGATGAGCGGACGAGATCGACCGCTTCCGCGGGCTCGGGGCCTTTGCCGACAAGATCGCCCAAACAGACGATTCTAGCGATCCCGCGCCCGCGAATATCGCTCAGAACAGCTTCCAGCGCCGGAACGTTTCCGTGAATATCTGAGATGACAGCGATTCGTTCCATGACGATTTCCTCCGATTTTTTGTTTTGTCCATTATATCACGAAATATCGCGTTAGCGGTTTTGGGCTGGCCCACCGCCGCTGCGAAAAGCGGCTGGCTCCTGCCTGGCGGCCAGCCAAGGCGTTATTTTGGGGAATACGTCGCATGGACGGGAAGGAATGTTTTTCTTATAATATTTTCAATAGATAGACGCCTATGACGAGCGATGCCTTCGTCATCGGTCGTCACCTGCGGTGCCTGAAAATTCGCCGGAGGAATCCCGTCCAATTTTTCAAGATAGTCCGGGGGAGGCTGAATCGGCCCTGTCAACCGGACCGAACGGTCGCAAGATAGACAAAGGGGTAGGTTCCGATTTTAACTCGCAGTGAACGACATAAAAAGGATAAAGAAAAGAAGCTTCAAAAGACGTTGCGGATCAAAATCGCCGTTCTCGCCGTAGTCATTGCCGCATCCTTCGCCTATTTGATCCATTGGATCGATGAGAAGGACGGCATGACCGCACAAGGTCCGTCCGGAACGAGAGAGGAGACGCGGCTGTCCGGGACGCCGAATGCGGGCGGCACGAATGGCGCGCTTCCCGCTTCCGGCCATATAGGCGCCGCGGCTCCGCAGTCATCCGGTTCCGGCAGCGGCGCGACTCCTTCCCCCTCCGAACCGGGGAACGCCGCGACTTCTCCATCCTCCGGCACCGCTGGCGATGAACCGGCCGGGGAAGGGAAGCCGGGAACACATGACGGCGCGGCAGGGACGGCCGGGGAAGGTGCGGGACAAGTCCATATGTCGTTCGTGGGCGACGTAATTTTTGCCGGCAAGGTCGAAGGCATATTGATGGAGAACGGGTTCGATCACCCGTACAAGGAGGTCAGGGAACTTCTCGAACGGGCGGACATTACGGTCGCTAACCTGGAGACGCCGGTGACGACCCGCGGCACCGCTCAGCAGAAGGAATACATATACCGGTCGAAGCCCGAGGCGCTGCCGCATTTCAAGCAGGCCGGCTTCGATCTCGTCACGCTCGCGAACAATCACATTATGGATTACGGCGAGCAAGGACTCCTTGATACGTTCCGCCATTTGGAGAACAACGGCATTCCGTGGGTTGGCGCAGGCAGCAACGCCGACGAAGCGTACCGCCACGCGACGATCGAGCATGACGGCATGAAGATCGCCTTTCTCGGCTTCAGCAGGGTGCTGCCGACACCGGATTGGTTTGCCGGCAAGAACAAGCCCGGCGTAGCCGAGTCGTATTCGACGAAGCTGCCGCTGGAAGCGATCCGCAAGGCGCGGGAGGAAGCCGATCTAGTCGTCGTGCTCGCCCACTGGGGTCAGGAGAGGAAGGATCAGCCGGTCAAGGAACAGGTCGACCTCGCCCATCAGTATATCGACGCCGGTGCGGATCTTGTGGTCGGCAGCCATCCCCATGTGCTGCAAGGGTTTGAGCAGTACAAAGGCAAATGGATCGCCTACAGCCTGGGCAATTTCATCTTCACGACCAACGAGGTCCCGGCGACGTGGGAGACCGTGGTGATGGACGCCCGCTGCTCCCGCAACCGGGAATGCTCGATCGAGCTGTCGCCGATCAAGACCATGTGGGCACAGCCGGTGCCGATGAGCGAAGAGAAGGGCCAGGAGCTGTTCCGCAAGCTGACGCGCATTTCCGTCAACGCGGAGGTTGACAAGGAAGGGCGGGTCAGCGCCGTTTCCGGAGGGAGGAAAGCTTCGGGCGAGCAGGACAGCAAGGCTAATGCTTCGTCCGATGAGAAGGAGAAGACTCCGTCAACCGGGAAGGCAATGGTTCCAGCCGATGAGAAGGAGAAGACTTCTTCAACCGAGAAGGCAAAGGTTCCGACCAATGAGAGGGCGAAAACGTCCTTGGAAGAGAAGCAAAAAGCTGCTGAAGATAAGCAAAAAAACGCGCCCGAATGACGGCAAGTCCGGCTCGCTGTGAGCCGGATTTTTTTGCACATTTATCCATGTTCAGGCTATAGGACCTTCTGTCTTGGTGAAACGAATCTGTCACGGAGCATCATGGACCTGGGGCGCGGCTCGCGGCCAAAGTGCGAAAAGCAGCTGGGGCTGAAGTGGAACCGAAGTGGAACGTCGCCGATATTCGCGATCTCGCGATCGGCGGACCCGAGCTGCGGGGATGGATTGCTCGCTTCGCTAGCCCTTCGATTAGCGCTTTGCTGGCCGTGGGCTCGCGTTTTGCCGGGCTTTGCCGGGCAGAGCTTAGCTAACGCTAGCTACAGAGCTTATTTTACTCGAAACGCTCGATTTGAAATTATAACGCAAGTGAGCAGCCTTATTCGGCATTTTGCACTACCACAATCGGCGTTTTTGACAAAATAGCGCTATCCAGTTACCTTACATTTCAAAAAGGCTGCGTTTCAGCGCCGCTAAAGGCGCAGCAAATCTTGTATAAACGGATTCGGATCTTGTATAGTGAGGAGGAGTGAATAACGAGCGTCATCGCGCAGCGGGCCCGATCGGCCCCGCATCGGCCCGTAGGGGCTGGGCGTCGCCCTAGAGGGAAGTTGGCGCCGCTCAAGGAGGAAGCGAAGCGGCGAAGTCCGTCGGCGAATGTTCGGTATCCGCAGATGATGGCCGATGAAGAAGGAAGTTACTCGGTACAGGCGTGTATCCCGAAAGGAAAGATAAATATGGTACGTACGATTCGCAATATATATTGTGTAGGCCGTAATTACGGGCTGCATGCGGCAGAGCTCGGCAACGACGTTCCGGATGAACCGATGATTTTCCTCAAGCCGACGCACGCGCTCGCGCCGTTGGACGGCGGAGAGCTGATTCTGCCAGGCGGCCGGGGCGAGCTTCATTACGAAACGGAGCTGGTGATTCGAATCGGGCGCGACTATGCGTCTGGGGCGCAGGTCGACGAGCTGGCGGACGGCATGGCGCTGGGCATTGATTTTACGCTGCGCGACGTGCAGTCCGTCATCAAGAAAAAGGGACAGCCTTGGCTTCCGGCCAAAGGCTTCCTGAACTCGGCACCGCTTAGCCCGTTCAGGCCTTTCCCGGGTCTCGCCGCGCTGAAGGCGCAGGAGTTCGTGCTGAAGAAGAACGGAGCCGAGGCGCAGCGAGGTAATGTGAACGACATGATTTTCGACTTGCAGACAATCGTCGACTACATCGCCCGACACTACGGCCTCGGAGCGGGGGACATCATTTATACCGGCACGCCGGCCGGGGTGGCCCCTGTAAGCGACGGCGATCTGCTGGAGCTGTTCTGGGGCGGGGAGCGCTTCGGGTGTGCCGTCATCCGGTTGAATAAATAATGCGGAAGTGTCATATGTCATACCTGAATCCGTGATCTTTAAAATCAAAATAGTGAGATAAAGAAAGGAAATCAATGATCGATGGAGAAATAGTAGGATATTCGTTAGATTCCAACTATCACCATCGAGGTGCATTGATGAAAATCCAATTTGTACGATCCAAAGAGCTCATTCTAACCACTCACGCGGGGCTGGCTACAGTCGGCGCTCTGCTTGCTCATACAAAGTTAACGAAACGATTAAATCATACCGTTATTAAGGATTTTGAACATCCGTTTCACTCCCACGCGGATGTGATGAAAAGCTACT
>NZ_KB905617.1 GCF_000380965.1 Paenibacillus ginsengihumi DSM 21568
TGACCGCCTGGCGAACGTTCTCCTTTGACGCGGAGACTCTTCGGCTTCGGTTTCTTATATCCGTCCGATGACGGTGGCTTGCCCGAATTTCTACTATTCTTGTTGATCTGATTTTCGAGTTGTTTCACGCGTGCTTCCAGCTTTTGAACGGTGGCAAGCAAATTCGTAACGAGTGTAACGATACTCTCTGGATCTTCTTTACAAGCTTTGAGAATCTGCTCACGCAACACGTTTCAGCACCTCGCACAACAACCAGAATAAAGGAAAACGGATCACCTATTCGTGGGATAAGTTTACAAAAAAATTTCCGCCATGTACAGCAGAGATTTGTTGTTTGACATTTGAATAGAACCTGAATAGTTACATTTTGTTAAGCTTTTGCTCCAAATACTCTATATAGGTCGAAAGACAGGTTGATACGATGTTTTCTCATCTGAATACTTTGACATTGCGAGCCTCTTTTGTCGCTGGACAAGAAGGCAGATTGCCCCCATACCTGGGCTCGACGTTGAGAGGACTCATCGGGCATTGCATGCGGGATTTCGTATGCCCGACGCCTCATGTGAAGTGTCATCGATGCGATATCAGGCATCATTGCGACTATGCCCAGACGTTCTGCTCCCCCGGCAACGAAGCCGGAGCGGTCAATCCCTTTGTGCTGCGGCCGTTAGTCCGCGGCAAAACGGACTGGCAGCCGGGCGATCGTTGTACGTTTGATCTGACCTTGATCGGCGATGCCACTCGCCGCGCAGGACTTGTATTGGATGTGCTGCAAGCGATGGGAGAGCGGGGATGGGGCGCGGAACGATTGCCTTTTGCTTTGGAAAGCGTGATCGATCCGGCCAGAGAACGTCTCATTTATTCCAGCGGAAAAACGTGGATGCGAAACTTGCAGCCGCTCCCGCTGAACTGTTCTGAGCGCGCTGCGACCACCGTTCTCGTTCGCTTTGATACGCCGGTACGCATTCTGGTAAATCGAAAACTTTGCCGCTCCCTGTCTTTTCCCGTGTTGATCCATTCCATCATTCGCCGGCTTGCCTTGCTCTCCCAAGCCTATTCTCAGCACATGATCGAGTGGGACCAAGAAGGGCTGCTGAATGAAGCCAACACTATCCAAACCGTGCAGCAGCATTGGCGGTATGTCGATTTTGAACGTTATTCGATGAACCGGGCGGGGAATAAGCTGAATTTGCCGGCCATTGAGGGATGGGCCTGTTTCGAGGGGAATTTAGCGCCTTTTACGCCGCTGCTTGAAGCGGGAGCGCTGCTGCATGCCGGAAAAAATTCGACCATCGGGTTCGGGCATTTCAGCGTGACTTATGATCGATAATGACGAGGGGGCGCCAATAGATACCGGTGCCGGCCCGCTTTCTAGGCCGCCCACATCCAGCCCGGGGTTCCGGGCTTTGTTTTTAATCTATTTGTTGTCATCAGGTTTGCATATTTTCAGCCCTTTGCCTTGCTTATTGTCAATGCCCTCATTTAATCTTCCCCCTCCTGTAAAATAATCTTCCGATCTTCATGTCATCCTTATATACACCTTCAAGAATGCTCAGGTGCGAATGCCAAGCTCCCATGATTTTCCCGGGAGATTCGCACCTCTTGATTTTACTGGGTTTTTGGCATTTTATCGTGAATTTGGCTTTGTTTTTTTAGTATAATAAAAGGGCATTCGCACTAAAGGGCTTTCAAACCCTTGCCGCTCAAGGGCACTCAAGCGATGCTGTCGCATCCCGTACGGGGTGCGTGGATTGAAACCAGCAATGCTATTATCTTGGCAAGGCCATCCGAAAGTCGCATCCCGTACGGGGTGCGTGGATTGAAACCATGCCAGTACAAATCATCATCAACGGCGAGAACGCGTCGCATCCCGTACGGGGTGCGTGGATTGAAACACCAGGGAGCCGGCGGCGTCCGACGGGAACCGGCGTCGCATCCCGTACGGGGTGCGTGGATTGAAACAATAATCTCGGGGTGGATTATTTTTTGTTGTGGGTCGCATCCCGTACGGGGTGCGTGGATTGAAACTCCTTCGGAAGCGTTATTTTATCGTACTGGTCATGTCGCATCCCGTACGGGGTGCGTGGATTGAAACAGCTTATCCCAAGTAGGACCAAGTGCCGAATCTTGTCGCATCCCGTACGGGGTGCGTGGATTGAAACCGCTGAACCCCCTTGAAATTGCGCAACGGCAAGCGTCGCATCCCGTACGGGGTGCGTGGATTGAAACCCCCCAATGCCTCAGGAGGTGCTCCAAATGCCGCGGTCGCATCCCGTACGGGGGGCGTGGATTGAAACGCCATCAGGGTCGGCCAAATGATTGTGCCGCTACTCGGCTCTCAACGAGTCCACAATCAACTGCACGTAGCGCTCTAGCATGTCGATGTCCTCGCAGCCAGGCTCGGGAACGACCTTTTTTCGAGTGGCGAGGCGCTGCATCAGCCCCAGCATCGTTTGCGTTACCGTCTCGGCAAGCAGTTCCGGGTCGGAGTCGGCGCGCAGGGAGCCGTCCCGAATTCCTTCGACGATAGTATGGACGGACGATTTTTTTAAATTCGAGATAAATTGGCTGTATTTGAGCTGCAGCTCCGGCGACGGGTAGTCAGAACTGTACGCATGGTCGAATATTGCCGTGAAGCGGATATAATCCTTATTTTCCTTGAAAAAATCGAGATAGTTCTGCAGGTATTGCCGCAGCTTGTCCGCCCCGCTTTGGCCTGGCTCCATGCGCTGCACACGACTTTCGCTTAATTTGGTCAAAATGCTGATTTGAATATCAAAAATGATGTCGTGAATGGAACTGTAATGGCTGTATAACGTTACCCGGCTCGTGCCAACCGCTTGCGCGATATCGCCAAACGTGACGCCGGTAATGCCTTTTTGCAAAATGAGCGCGAAGGCGGCTTCCCGAATCTCTTCTTTAAACAGATGGCGGTACTTCCGCTGGCGTCTTTGTTTCGGTTCCATACAAGCTATCCCTCTTTGCTAATAGTGATTGCGCTTCGTTCATTATATCGCAAGTCCGGCTGCAAGCGCACGAAAGGCCGGGCCGTATAAGCATTATTTTTATCTTTACAGAGTGTAAAATATTTTATACAATGTGTAAAGATTGTTGCGCAGCAATTCGAATTACAAAGGGTTACATCTGAGAGAGGGAGAGTGGAAATGACCGTTCGGAACATGAATTTTGTCTTTTTCTTTCCGGATGAGATGAGAGCCGAAAGCCTCGGCTGTTACGGGCATCCGGCGGTGAAGACGCCGAACCTGGACAGGCTCGCCGAGGAGGGCGTCCGTTTCGATCAGTGCCATGTGCAAAACCCGGTATGCTCGCCTTCCCGGTGCAGTCTGATGACCGGATTGTATCCGCATTCATCGGGGCATCGGACGCTGTGGCATTTGCTCCGCCCACATGAGCCGAGCCTGTTCCGGTACTTGAAGGAACAAGGCTACCGCATCAAATGGTTCGGCAAAAATCACCTGTACAACGACGAATATTTGCAGGAGATTTTGGGAGACGAGGCGTATTTGACAGCCGAGGACAAGAGAAAAAGCTTTCAGGGCGATTTGGCGGTAAGAAATCCGTACGATCCGGAAGATCCGCGTTATTACAGCTTCTTGTTGGAAACGGATTCCAACCAGCCTCAGGGGCGAACCGAAACCGAGCTCCATATCGAAAAGGCGATCCGCTTCTTGAATTCGGATGAGGCCAAAGAACAGCCGTTCATCGTGTTCCTGCCGACCTTGATGCCGCATGCGCCCTATGTTGTCCCTGAGCCTTACTACAGCATGTACGATCCGAACCAGTTGCCTCCGCTTCGGCCGGAAGGCCTGCCGGGCAAGCCGTCCTACCACGCGCTGATCCGTTCCTACCGGCGGCTCGATCAGATCAAGGACGATACGCTCAAGAAAATACAAGCTGTGTACCTGGGCATGATCAGCCACGTCGATGCCGTCTTCGGAGATTTGATGAAAGCGATTGCCGATAACGGACTGGACGATTCGACGACGGTGATTGTATCCTCCGATCACGGCGATTATGCGGGAGACTACGGTCTGGTGGAGAAATGGCCGAACGGCATGGAGGATTGCCTGACCCGGGTACCGTTGATCATACGCTCGCCCGGCTGCAAAAGCGGCCATGTCGTGCGCGAACAGGTCGAGCTGTTCGATGTGATGCCGACCGTGCTGGAGCTGGCGGGAACGCAGGCAGCGCACGATCATTTCGCCCGCTCGCTCGTGCCGCAGCTGGCAGGCGAGGCAGGAGATCCGCAGCGAGCCGTGTTTGCCGAAGGCGGTTATAACAAGCGCGAGCCGCATTGCTTTGAAGGCGATCCGGTGCGGGACGCCTGGTTCGCCAACAATCCGGCAAGCTATTATTGGCCGAAGGCGAGACAGCAGCAGGAGCATCCGGACAGCGTGTGCCGCACGACGATGATGAGAACGCGGCAATACAAGCTGATCCGACGAACCGACGATGTGAACGAGCTGTACGATCTGGAGCAGGACCCGCTCGAGCTTCATAACGTATACGATCATCCGGAGTACTCCGAGATTCGCCGGGAGATGGAGCGCCGGATGCTGGAGTGGTATTTGGAAACGTCGGACGTCGTGCCAAGGAATTCTGATCCCGGCATGTTTTTAACGAAATCCACTGATTAAAGCGAGGGAACGCCTCATGAGCGAGAAGCCAGCCGGCAGCACAATGAATCTCGGACAAGTGCTCAGCTATTCTGCAGGCAATTTCGGGTTAAATCTGTTTTTTGCTTCGATTTCAACCTATCTGCTATATTTTTACACCGATAACTTCGGCTTGACGGCCGCGGCAGCGGGAAGCGTTATTTTCAGCGCCAAACTGGTCAATATTGTCGCGAACCCGCTGATCGGCTTGCTTGTCGACCGGACGAAGGGGCGCTGGGGGAAATTCAGACCCTACTTCCTGTTCGGCAGCGTTCCCTTGGCGCTGATCGGCATACTGACGTTCACCGTTCCGGATTGGAGTCCGGCTGCCAAGCTCGTTTATGCTTATCTCACCTATTTTTTATTCAACATTTTTTATTCCGTCGTCAATGTGCCGTACAGTTCCGCCTTGGCGGCAATGTCCGGCGACTACCAGGCGAGATCGCGCATCTCGTCGGTCAAAGTATTCGTCGGACAATTCGGCGGGCTGATCGTAACGAGCGCCACGCTTCCCCTCGTCCATCTCTTTGCCACGGAAGCACGCGGCTTTATGCTCGTCCACACCCTCTACGGAGCGGTTCTGGTCGCGATGCTTCTGATTACATTTTGGGGCACGAAAGGCGTCGGGCATTCAAGCGAGGCCGAGGCCAAACCGGCGTCAAAGCGCGCGAACCCGCTGACAT
Source organism: Paenibacillus ginsengihumi DSM 21568 (assembly GCF_000380965.1). Lineage (GTDB taxonomy): Bacteria > Bacillota > Bacilli > Paenibacillales > NBRC-103111 > Paenibacillus_G > Paenibacillus_G ginsengihumi. Next base: position 5,360 of record NZ_KB905617.1, read on the forward strand.
TGGCAGATCAGCTCAAAACGGTCATTTTCAACAAATATTTGCTCTTTCTCCTCGTCTTCATTCTGGTGTATCAGTTGGCGCTGTCGACCAAAAATGCCGCTGCACTTTACTTTTTCAAATATAATCTGAACAATGCCGGGCTGTTTTCCCTGTTTTCGCTGATCGGCTTTTCCATCCTGATGCTTGGCATCGTCGCCAATCCGTTCCTGGTCAAACGATTCGGCAAGCGCAATGTCGGCATCATCAGCCTTCTGATTATGGTCGTGAGTTTAACCGGATTTTATTTTGTATCAGACAGCGTGGCGATGGTATTCGTTTTCGGCGGAATCAGCTATTTTGGATTCGGCTTGATGACACCGCTTCCATGGTCCATGGTACCCGATACGATCGAATACGGGCAGTGGCGAACGGGAGTCCGCTCGGAAGGCACGATTTATTCGTCCTTTATCTTCGTGCAGCTTCTCGCAACGGCTATCGGGGCGAAATTGTCGGGCACACTGTTAAGCGCTTTCGGCTACGTTCCGAATGCGGTCCAGACCCCGACGGCGCTTCACGGGATTTTGATCATGTTTACGGTTGTGCCTATTATCGGTGCGATCATCGGCATCGGGACGCTGTTGTTCTATAAGCTGGATGAAAAAACGTTCCAACGCTATGTCAAGGAGATCAAGGAAAGGGAGACCGGCGGCACGGATGCTTCCGGCACGGCGAACGCCGGACAGCTTCGGCCTGCCGAGCATTCTTCGACATTGAATCATTGAGGATGAGACCGGCCTTGTGCCGGTCTTTTGAACGTTACGGAGAGTGGTCGCTCATCCTTGAAAATACGTCGATAGACGTTTTTCTTGCGATAAGCCAGCATTGGCAGCAGTGCCGCCGGCGGAGCGGGATTATTTGACTGAAAACAGAAGCTTCTTGCCGGCCAATCCGATGACGAAAATGACGAGGCTCACCCATGGCGCAACCGTCAAAACCGGCAGCGCATCCCCCAGCCAAATTCCCCCGATCAAGATCGCTGCCAGGCCTGCCATGTACAATCCCATGTAGCGGATTTTAACAGTAAACTGATTCTTATCAGATCTGAATGCATCTTTCTTCAACCATAGAAGCAGCATATGGATCGGATATAGGAGCCGCCGGCAATAAAAAGGAGCGAGGATACCCGGACTTGCGTCATCCGCTCTATCGGCCCCCCAACCCACATTGTAATGAATCCGGCCGCCGCCTGCACGAAGAAGAACCAGGTCAGCACAATCCAAGGGACCATTAGATGAAATTGCAGCGCGCCCAAGACGTTCATTTTAGGCAGCTGCTCGACCAATTCTTTGCAATAAGCCTCCGGATCGCTGCCGAAAACGTCCCGGGCCGTCCGGCCCTTGTCCTGGGCTTCCAGCAGATGCTGGGCGATCTCAAGCAGCAGTTCCTCGCTCTTGGCTTCCTGCATGCGGCTGCTGCGAATGTAAACGATCATGTCCTGATAGTAACTCAGATTTTCGGGCGACATGGCATCCTGAAGCTTATTGTTTTCCTCGATCATCTGTTTTATATTCATGTGGAAGGTCCTCCTTGGGCTAAAATATGATCCACGCTTTCCTTCAGCGTCCCCCAATGCTCCTTAAATTGCTGCAAAATGTCCCGGCCTTTGGCGGTTAACCGGTAATACTTGCGGGGAGGGCCTCCGGCGCCGGGCTCCGACCTTAGCGTTCCTTCAATCAGCTCTTCCCTTTGCATGCGGAGCAGCAGGGGATAGATGCTTCCTTCGCTCACGAAAGTGAGTCCGCTGTCTTCCAGCAAAGCGCCAAGCTCATAGCCGTACACTTCCCGGTGCTCCATGAGAGCGAGAATGCAGCCTTCGAGAATGCCCTTGAGCATCTGGCTTTGGGTGGTCACGACGGAATGTCCCCCTTCCCTATATTGCTATGCAAGGTAGTTGATTACGCTGGGGGATGGCCACGAATGCCGAATCGAGCCGTGCCGCATCAGGCTGCTTGCTTCCCATGACCAGCTCATAACGGAACCGCAACTACCTTGTTATGCAATATATTTTATCAGGATTACTCTTGCAATGCAAGGTAGCTGATCACAAAAACAAGCCCAAATTGCGTGCTTGTCATGAAACAAACGAACTCCAATAAAAATAACCGATAAAAATCCAATAAAATCATATCTTACGCATCAATCAACCCTTAATTCATGTTAGGATAAACAATGAATATCATTGTACGAAGGGGCTAGGTCGATGAAACGTTCGGAGATTACCTTTGATATGGAGTCAGTCCCCTCAAGCATAAAACCTTACCTCAAGGGGGCAACCATTTACGACAGCAGCTGTTCCGAAACGGCGAAAACATTGCTGGTTTCGGGCGCGGAACGCGCTTTTCTAAAGATCAGCCAAAGAGGTACGCTGGAACGGGAATACCGCATGACCGAATTTTTGCATAAGCATCGGATTGCACCGAAAGCGATTGCCTATGAATCGGATATAGAGAACGATTATCTGCTGTTAGAAGCGGTCAACGGCGAAGACGGGACAGCGGAGATGCACCTCGACAACCCGAGCCAATTAGCCTGCGTATTCGGTGAATATCTCAACATGCTGCATTCCTTGCCGATCGAGGGCTGCCCCTATAACGACAGAACGAAAGAAATGCTGCACGATGCAGCCGCTCGGGAAATAGACCTCCGCGAACTGAACGAGTCGGGGTATTCCGCAGTTGACAACGTGATCATCCATGGCGATTACTGCTTGCCGAATATCATCATGGATCGGTTTATGTTCCGAGGCTTTATTGACCTTGGATCTGGCGGGATCGGCGATAGGCATTACGATCTTTATTGGGGATTGTGGACGCTGCAATATAATCTGAAGACCGATAAATACGGGCCGATGTTTTTGGATGCTTACGGAAGAAATCATATTGACGAAGACGGACTGCATTATTTTACAAGGCTGGTTCAGATGACAGATTAAAAGCCTCTCAAGCAAAGGAGAAATAGGCCATGGCTCAACGTCCACGGCCTATGTTTATTTCCGTTCATCATCCAAGCTTATCGCCTCCACCCGCTCCACCAGCGAAGCATATCCCTGCACCGACTGCGCGATATAGGAAAGCACGGTATCGCTCCAACCATAAATATAGAAGGTTTGCGGATCCTGCTCCGGCACCATCGCATGCCGGTAAGGGGCGATGTCCACGATGAACGCTTTGACGTCCCGGTTCACTTTCGAGCGGTACCGCCCCAGCTCCTCGTAAAACGGGCTTCCGCTGTTTTGCTGCTCGTCGGTGATGATAATGATTTGATCGACGTGTTTTCGCTCCTGGATCAGCTTTCGGACAGGCGCCCCCGTATCCGTTCCTCCGCGGGCGCGAATTTGCGCCGCCTGCGTCAAGATGCTGTCATGACGGGAAGGCTTGGGATCCTCGACCGCCGTATCGAACAGCCAGAATAGCGAGTTCCCCTGCGTCTTCTTGTACAGCGCCAAGGCGAATACCGCGCCGATCTCTAAAAATTGGCCGTCCATCGAGCCCGATATATCCAGGAAAATGGCTGTCTTCTCTCCGAGCTCCGGCAGGTTGCCGAACGTCAGCTCGGCAGCTTCCCGCAATGCGTCGCGCAGCTCCGGATGCTCCACCTGATGGAAAGCCGTGGCGAACCGGAACGGCAAAATTTTCGCTTTCCTCAGCGCCTGTTCATCGGTGATCCGCTGCACCGCATAATCCAGGTGGCGCCGATCCTCGAAGACGCCCGCCCGCTGCAAGGCATTCATATGCCGAAGCAGGGCAAACGTCGGCATCTGGTAAAGCAGCGCTTCCCAGACCGCTTTGGACGGCTTGATGGCGCCGGTCACCGTCTCGTACGGAAGCTTGCCGCGCTCGATCCATGCGATCTGCTCCTCCTCCGTGGAAGCCAGCTTGAGCTTTTCCAAAGCCTCCACCTGGGGCAGCAAAGCAAGGTTAGTTTCCAATCCCCGCAAATACCGGAACAAGGCCTGCTGCTTCAAATCTTCCGGCTTCGGATGCGCCGTTGCGATGGCGTCTCCCAGACTGTATCCGCGTCCCCGTCCGTTGTACTTGATGGCCCAATATTCGGACACCTGGGATAAGAAGCGATTCACCTGCCGCTTCACAGCACGGCCGCCCTCGCCCCGTCCCATCCCTTGAAGGATCGTCAGGAAATCCGCCAAGTCGGAAGGAATCCGCACCACTTGCAGGAAAATCTTCGCAAACAGATCCGAACGATATATCGAAAGGATAGCCAGACCAAACAAGGGCTGCAGCCGCATAAACCCTTCGTTCCGCGCAAATACAATCGCCTTGGCCATGAAATTCGGGCTGCGCTCCGCCATTTCATGGTGCAGCCGTTCCGAATCGCCGAGCAGCTCGTTCTGATCCGCATAAAAGGTGTTGCTCATCGTATTGGTCAGCAGCGTCTGCAAATACTGCTCCTCAAGAGATCGGGTGAATGCCGGGTAATGCTCTTTATTCCATGTATTCGGTTTTGACGAACCGAACAGCTTCTTGGCCATACTCATGATTTCATGCCTCCTTGCTGCAGCATCGGTGAGGAAAAGGCGGAATAGGTTATGATGCAGGAGTCGAACCTGCCGTACTTGCTTGAAGTACACCATTCGTCGATTGGAAGTCGAAGAAACCCTTTCCGGCGCCTCACCGGCTGCCAAAGTCCTTTTATATAACGAAGCGAGGGAGTGATTGGAAAAGGCCGTTAGTGCCTGACAGTCACCTCATTACTTATCCCATATAAGTCGAAGAAACCCTTTCCGGCGCCTCGCTTCGTTATTCTCCTTGTAAAGATCACCGAGGAAATAGGTCGGAAAGGTACATGCTGCTCTACCACCTGAGCTATTCCTCCTGGAGGAGGAAGTTGGACTCGAACCAACGACAAGCCGATTAAAAGTCGAAGTAGCCCTTCCATGCGCCTCGATGATCTTTGTTCAGCCGTCCGCGTCATCGCGCCGGCCTTCTGTAACTATATTCGCTTATTTGGGGAGCAACGAACATGGCGAAAGTATTACGACGATACGAAAAGTTTTCCGTTCACGCAAAAAAATAAGCTCCAGCGCCCGCTTGCAAAGCCGAACGCTTGAGCTTTTATGACATGCTTCCATCATCCTTCTACTGCGGGTTCCATACCGTGCAGCACTCCCTCGGCACCTCGTCCGCCAGCCACACCTCGCCGCCCGCGTGATAGAACTGAACGCCCCATTGCCCCGCTTGCTGCGTATCCACCTTAAGAATCGCCAACTCTCCCCGGCGGCTTCCCGCGAGCGACGCGAAATGGGTGCTTTCCGACAAATGCACATACTGCCGGCCCATCGGGCTGATCCCTTCCTTCAAAATCGACGGGAGCGAGTACTTGTTCGTGCCGTGATAAAGCACCGCCGGCGGTTCCCCAGCAGTATATTCGATCTTGTCATAGCTGTGGCCGTACCTTGCCCTTATCCGGCCATTCTCGATGTCAAAGCGCTGCTTATCCGAGTTGCGGACGACCCGCTCGATATCTTCCTGCTTCACCCACGACCACCTGGGCTGGGCGTTAATAGCTTTCAATAAGGCGCTTAACGGACACGAGCCGTCCTTCGGGTCCAGGACGAGGCCGAATTCCTTCGGCGTGTGCCGCAGCAGCTTCGTCATCATTTTGCTTAATTTGGTGTCCATGGCTTGATTTTTAGACATTGCTTTCACTTCGCTTCCTCATGCTTCTTTGCACGTAACTTCGATGAATAGCATTATAACGATTTCGAAGGCTCCGGGGTAGGGAATGCTTCGTTAGACACAAACTTTCCCTTACAGGATACGCAGGGCGAATGAGGACAGGTTTCGTGTCGATGCTTTAAACGAACTATTGCAAGGAATATCCTATCAGGATATGGTAAATGTAATTGGAAAATCATGAGGGAGCGACGGAATGATGAATAAGGTGCTAAAAATGTTAGGGATATGCGCCCCGTTGGTTTTTTTGGCGGTCTGCGCCTGCTTTCTCTTTGTTAACCCATCCTCCAATAAACCGGCGTCATTAAGCACGATGGGGATCGTTACGGCCATGCTCGTCCTCCCCTCCCTGCTCGTATTGTATGGCGTGCTGACTGAGCGAAAAAGGCTGGTGCGGATTGGGGCCATTTGGGTGCTGCCCTACGGAATGTATGCCGGACTCGCTTCCATTCCGAGTATCTGGAACATCTTCGCACTGTGTATCGTCTGCTATTGGATCGCGGCGCTTGCAAAAAAATGAGCTAAAACCTGCAATGCGAGAACACCGCGCCGCTAAAAGCTGCTATCGAATCAACAGCGCCGAAATCAGCAAAAATTGCAGCGCCCCTGCGATCTCGATGATTCCCGCCTTCCAGGGACGCAGCGAAGCGCCCGCATACGCGAAGGCGCGCACGGCCGGGAACACGTAAGCCAGCGTCAGCCAGGGATATCCGGCCGCCCACGGCACTGCGAGCATTACCGCGTGGTAAATGCGGGCGCCAAGCATCCAGCGCCGGTTCGTCCGCTCGCGGAACACGCTTTTGACGAAGAAGGCGCTGCCCGTAAAATACAAAAAACAAAGCAGCACGACAGCCGCCATCGTCTGATCCCAGCCGCCACCGCCGACCAGATAAGCGGCCGCGCCGCCGATGGAGAAGGACATGATCGCGCACAGGTCGTTCATGATCGCCCGCTCCGATCTGCATCTGGCATGCCAGAGGTTGACGGCAAGCAGCGCCAGCAGCGGCAGGGCAAAATAGAACAGCTCCTTCTGCCGCAGCAGCGGCAAAATGAGGCAGGCGATGGCAGCCGCGCCATAGCCCGCGCTCCACCGAAGCCAATGGCCTCGGTTCGCCGTTCGTTTGACGGCTTGCAGGAGCGGATACGAGGACAGGTAGATCAGCAGCCAGGCCAGAAACAGCAGCCCGTGGATTGGCTGCGGCTCTCCGGCCAGCATGCCGAGCAGGAACGGCACGCTGACCATCGCCCAGCCGCCATGCTCGTGCGGAATGACGATGCTGCGCCTGGTCACAGGAACATCGCCCCTTCCAGCGGAATCGCCTGCACCAGCTCACCCCGGCCGATTCCCGTCTTGGTCGGCGGAATGACGATCAGGCAGGCGGCCTCCTTGATCGACAGCATCGCGCTCGATTGATCCAGACCGACCGGCCTGACATAGCACTGGCCATCCCGGATATGCCATGAGCCCCGAATATAGCGCGGATACGCGTTCACCTTCCGGTAATCCTCGTCGAGATAAGCGGCGAACGGGCGCGGCAACGGCTCGGCGGCTCCTTGCATCCCCAGCAGCACGGGACGGACGAACAGCTCGAAGCCGACGAAGCAGGCGGAAGGATTGCCCGACAGACCAAGCAGAAACTTGTCTCTCCATACCCCTGCCGAGGTCGGGCTGCCCGGCCGCATGGCGACTTTGTTGAACAGCGTCGTGCCTTTCCATCTTAGGAAGAAGTCGGCCATGATATCGTAATCGCCGACGGAGACTCCGCCCGTCGCGATCACAAGGTCCGCATCCGACGACAGCAGGCCATAGATCATCCGCTCTGCCCGCGCCGCGTCGTCAGGGACTTGACCGGCGAAGAGCGGCTCGCCTCCGGCCGACATGATTTGCGCCGCCAGCATGTAGGCGTTGCTGTTTCGGATTTTCCCCGCCGCGAGCGGCTCTTCGACCTGCAGCAATTCCGTCCCCGTGGAGAGGATGGCGACCTTGGGCCTGCGGAATACGCTCACGCGGGAATATCCGAGCGCAGCGAGTACAGCCGCCTGCCCCGCCCCGATCCGCTCGCCCCGCCGCAGCAGCACCGCCCCGCTGGCGGCTTCCTCGCCGATGGGCGATAGATTGGCGCCTTCGCTGACGGCTCGGCGGATGATCACGGAGGCTCCGCTGCCTCTGGTCACTTCCTCCGTCATTTCGAGCATCACGACGGTATCCGCGCCATCGGGCACCATGCCGCCGGTCATGATTCTCGCCGCTTGCCCCCGGGCGATCGTCTGCCGCGGCACCTCGCCGCAAGGAATGCGCTCCACGACCTTAAGCTCGACCGGCGCGAGCGGGGAAGCCTGCGCAATATCTTCGCTGCGGACGGCGAATCCGTCCATGCCGGACCGCCTGAAGCGGGGAATCGGCTCCTCCGTTCGAACATCTTCCGCCAGCCTGCGGCCGATGGCATCGCCAAGCCCGACCAGCTCCGTCGGAGCGGGGCGGAGCCGGTCCAACACCGCTTGTCTGGCATGCTCTACCGTCCATGCCTGTCTGCGAAATTTCGCCTCCAGCCTCGTTGCCATCCGCATGACCTTCTTTCCTCTAAAAATTTTTGTCGTATACCTCGTACACATAAAATTCATCATTCCGTGACAAATCAGCATCAAATGCGGCAAACCATCCGGCTCAACTTCGGTTAAAGTAGAGAAGAAGAGCAAAATCGAAATCCGGAAGGAGGACTTCGATGAACAAGGAAAAAGCATCCGAATTTCTGCAGCAGGTGCCGTTGTTTCACGATCTGAACGCCCAGGAGCTGGAGCGGATCGAAGACATCGCGATCTCCCGCTTTGCCGCCAGAAAGTCGACGATTTTCCTGGAGGGAAGCGAGAAGGAAGCCGTCTACTTTATCCGGAACGGAGGGGTGAAAACCTACAAAACCGACGAGAACGGACATGAGCAGATCGTCTCCTTCTTGAAAACCGGCGATATGTTCCCTCACACCGGCTTCTTCAACCAAAATCCATATCCGGCCACGGCCGAAGCCATCGTCGACACCCATCTGTACGCCATCCCGGTGCGGGCGTTCGAGCAGGTCATGCTCAGCACCCCTTCGATCGCCGTCAAGATGATGCGCGTGATGGGCGATAAAATCCGCGACCTGCAGGAAAAGCTGCAAGTTTTGTCAGGCCAGGACGTGAGGCATCGATTGCTGTCGTTCCTGATTCAGCTTGCCGAATATCACGGCGATCCGCGGGGCAGCAAGATTGTCATCAACCTGCCGATGACTCACCAGGAAATCGCCAGCACGATCGGCACCACCCGGGAGACGGTCAATCGATTGCTGAATCACTTCAGCAAGGAATCGCTGCTGAAGTTCGAGCGCAACCGCATCGTTATTATGGAGCTGGAGGCGCTGAAGCGGCAAAGAGAGCTGAAGTAGCCCACAAGCCGCCTCTTGACCGCCTATGACTGGCAAAGCCCCGAAACGCTACGGCTTCGGGGCTTTGCTGCAGCCGATGCGACGAACGCATCCGGCTGTCTCGCGCCGGCTTACCCGCCCATCGGCGGCACGGGCTGATCCTCAATGCGCGGGAACAGGACGTTGTTCTCCAGGTGGATATGCTGGAACAGATCGGATTCCAGCTCGATCAGCTTTTGAAAGGCGAGCGTGTACGTTCTGCACGCTCCCGGCGGCAGCGCATATCCGTCCGTGACGGCTCTCATCTCCTTCAGATAGTTCCCGACGGTATGGTGATCCGTCTCCAGCTCGCGCAATCCCTTCACCGCCTGCTCGCGCTTCTCGGCCGTCGGCTCTTCGGCATATTGCCGCAGCAGGGGAAAGAGAACCTCCTCCTCGACAATCAGGTGCTGATCCAGCTCGATTTTCATCTGGTGGAACGCCTTATGCAGGAGCGACAGCTCGGGATGCCCGCTGCCGTGTACGCGCAAAATTTTGGTGACGAATTCGCTCAGCAGCGGCAGCTCCTTGCGCAAATAAACATGATGATGTTGCACGATATGGTCGATCAAGTCCGCAATCGGCGCTGCCCGCCAATCGGTCTCGCGCCGACTATCCCTGCTCTTCATCTCGGCGTAGCTTTCGTTCAGGCGGCGCAAAATCTCATTCTCGTCCAGCTTGCGTTGCCGAATCGCTTGCCGGAGGGACAGGTCGCCTCCGCAGCAGAAGTCGATATTCACTTCCTTGAACAAATGGCTGGCTCCCGGGAAAGCGGCGACGATCGCGCCGACCTTTTCCTCCCCGCTAAAATGCTGCTCCATCGAAATCCACCCTTTCCGCTTTTGGCTTTCCCTTAAAGTATAAGCCCGTTCCCGCGCACTTGTTGTGATGCAGCCCACAGTGCGGCCTCGCGCCTGTTCGCTTGCGAACACGAGCCTGCGCCTCTCAAGAGCGTGCCTGGCGTTTTTAAGTGCGCACCAGGCTCCAAGTGCGCAGCAAGCGTTTCAAGCGCTCGCCTGACGTTTTAAGTGCGTATCAGGCTTCAGCTTCAAGCCCGTACCAGGCTTCAGCTTCAAGTGCACACCAGAGCAGACGTTCAAGGAGCGTACCAAGCGTTTCAAGCGCTCGCCTGACGTTTTAAGTGCCGTACCGCGCTTCAAGGGTGTGCCTTACGCTTCAAGGGCGTACCAAGCGTTTCAAGCGCGGCCGTCGCTGTACGCGGAGCGCGGGTCTATCCCGTTTTGCCGGGCGGTTCGCCTGCCTTGCCGATGTCGCTGAACATGCCTGCGTAGTTTTTGACCTCGCCGGCGTCGTTGCGGATGGCCGAGATGGTCAGCCACTCCAGATAGATCTCTCCGTTTTTGCGCTTGTTCCATATTTGCCCCTGCCAGTACCCTTTCTCCCGCAAGGAGCGCCACAACGCTTCGTAGAAGCTCTTGTCCTGCTTGCCCGATTTCAGTATGCTCGGCTTCTTCCCGATCACTTCCTCCGCGCTGTAGCCGGTGATCGCCGTAAACGCCGGATTGACGGAACGAATGACGCCGTCGGTATCGGTCACCAGAATCGCTTCCACGGTATTCTCCAAAATATTCGCCGCCAGGTACAGCTTATCCTGATAAAACATCCAGATTACCAGAATCAGACTGGCCAGCGCCACCTGCGAAAGCGCCATAAACACGATGGCATAATGCCCTGTCATGCTGTACAGCGTCGCCAGGACAGCGGCGGGAAAAAGCCTCCCAGTCCGCCCATCGCCGAGATAATTCCGTTGGCGATCCCGGCCTGCTTGGTGAAATACAGCGGCACCAGCTTGAAAATCGTGCCGTTGCCGATGCCCGCGCACAACGCCACGGTCAGGCAGCCGACCGTATACAGATGCATCGACGGCGAGAACGACAGCAGCACTGCGGCCACCGTTAGCCCGGCAAAGACGAGCATGAGAATTTTGAACGGATTGAACCGGTCGCCGAGCCAGCCCCCTACCGGCCTCATCGCCGTCGCCAGGACGATAAATCCGGCTGTCCTCATCCCTGCGTCGACTTTGCCCAATTGGAAATGGCTTACCAGAAAGTTGGGCAAATATACGGTGAAAGCGACAAACGCGCCGAACGTCAGGAAATAGAACAGGCAGAGCAGCCACAGCTTCTCATTGCGCGAGACGTCCTTGATCTGCTGGCCAAGCGGCGTCTTGACCGGCGTCTCCTGGCGGTCGCCAAGCACGAAGGTGAGAGCAGCCATGGCAATAAGCAGAATACTGTAGCTCATGACCGTGTTGGACCAGCCAATGTAGCTGGCGACGACCGGGGCGCCGAACGACGAGATCGCCGTCCCCATATTGCCGATGCCGTAGATGCCGTTGACGAAGCCGTGCCGCTCCTTCGGATAGTATTTGGGCAGCGAGGTGACGCCGACCGAGAACACCGCCCCGCCGATCCCGAGCAGGACGCCGCCAATGACGAGATCGGCGAACGAATCGGCCCGGCTGATCCAGTACACGGGGACAAGCAGCAACACGAAGCTGATCATGAACAGCTTGCGCGCGCCATAACGGTTCGTCCAGTACCCGACGGGAATGCGCAGGATTGACCCGAACAGGACCGGTATCGCCGTCGCCCAGGCGAGCTGCGCGCTGGTCAGTTCGATCTCTTCCTTAATAAAGGGCATCAGCGACGACAAAATCACCCACACCATGAAACTAAGGACAAGGCTGATCGTCTGCAGCGGCAGTTGATAAGCTCCCTTGCTCCCCATCTCTAGATGGCCTCCTTCCTGTTCTGCCGGTCATGAAACGCGGCTTCGGCCCCCGCTTCGCCTCTGCGCCGATACAGCACGTAGCTGCGCCGCAAATACCTAAGCGGCAAGCTGAACAAATGCACCAGGCGCGTGAACGGAATGACGAGATAGAGCACGAATGTCGTCAAAATATGAATTTTGAAGCCAAGCGGCACAGTCTGCATCAGCTCGGGGTCCGGCTGGAAGACGAGCACGCTGCGCACCCATGGATTGATCGTCGTCCGGTAATCGAAGCCGGAGTGGCTGAGCGCATTCGCCGACGTCACCGCGAGGCCGCTGAAAATGACGATCGCCAGCACCACGAGCGCGATCATGTCGCCGGCGCTGCTCGTCAGCCGGATGCGGGCTACGGCGAAGCGGCGGTACAGCAGGATCAGCACGCCGATGAACGTAACGATGCCCGCTGGCAAGCCGCCGATGATCGCAGCCAGGTGATACGCCTCGTCGCTGATGCCCAAAGAGCGGTACACGGAGACGGGAACGAGCAATCCGGCGATGTGGCCGCAGAATACGGCGATGAGACCGTAATGGAAAAACAGGCTGCCCCATCGCAAAATCCGCTTCTCCAGCATCTCGCTGGACTTCGACGTCCAGCCGAACGGGTTCGTCACATAGCGCCAGATGATCGCTGTGACAAAGATCGTCAATATGATATAGGGCAGCACACCCCACAAGAACAGCTCCAGCTTGTTCAACGGACTCCCCCCCCTGTCAGCGGCAGTTCGGCGGCAAGCTCCGCAGGCGCCTCAGGAGCGATCTGCAGCAGCAGCTCGAACAGTCCTGTATACGGGCTCCCCGCTTCCGCCAGCGCCAGCCGGATCGATTGCAGCGCAGACCGGCTTAAGGCCAGCACCTCCTGCGCCGCCGGCCAAGGTGCCGCTGCCGCGAACTCCAGCACAAGCGGCAAGTAGTCGGACAGCTCGCCATTTTCCAGGATAAAGCCGGCTTCGGCATAGCGGCGCTTCCAGGCGAGCAGCACCGCGCCGCGCTCACGTTCCTCTCCGTGCTGCTCATACGTCAGATACAAATTCGTTGCTCGGCCGAAATCGAAGGTGCGCACATATTGCTCCTGCCATGCGATGTCGCTGGCCGATTCGGCGGCATTCAGGAACGCTTCGATGCGTCCGGCCGCCTCCGCGTCGGCTTCCGCGATCTCTGCCGCCATCTCGCGGGCTGCGGGCAGCTGCTGCCGCCACTCGTTGCCCGGATACTCCAGCAGCCGGGACAGCAGGCCGCACACGCGCTGCGATGTTCCGATATCCATACGAACAGTCTCCTTCCCGATCAAAATACGCCGCACGAGCCGGGCCCGCCAGCAAAATCCAGTCCGCATCCGCCCTGCTCATTGAACAGATCAGCCACCTGCTCGCGATGCGCCGGCGGGATGACAAAGCGGTCATTGTACTTGGCGATAGCCAGCAGACGATACATGTCTTCGACGGTTTGCGCGCTCTGGCCGATCGCTTCCAGCAGCGCAGGATCGCTGTCGCGGCCCGTCTGCTTGTTGCGCATATGGATGCGCATTACCGCCATCTTGCGCAGCACGTCCCGGATCACTTCGGTATCGCCTGCGGTCAGCAGGTTGGCGAGATATTCCACCGGGATGCGCATATTATCGATGGCCGGGAAGATGTCGTTCGGGTCCAGCGCGCTGCCCTGCCCTTCGATCCGGTTCGTGATCGGACTCAGCGGCGGCACATACCAGACCATCGGCATCGTCCTGTACTCCGGATGGAGCGGCAGCGCGATGCGCCATTCCATCACCATCTTATAGATGGGCGAGCGCTGGGCCGCCTCGATCCAGTCCTCCGGGATGCCTTCCTTGCGCGCCTCCCGGATCACCTCCGGATCGTTCGGATCGAGGAAGAGGCCAAGCTGCGATTCGTACAAGTCCTGTTCGCTTGCCGTGGAGGCAGCTTCCAGCACCTTGTCCGCGTCGTAGAACATCAGGCCGAGATAACGGATGCGGCCGACGCACGTTTCCGAGCAGATCGTCGGCATCCCGGCCTCAATCCGCGGGAAGCACAGCGTGCATTTTTCCGCCTTGTTCGTCTGCCAGTTGAAGTACACCTTTTTGTACGGACAGCTCGATACGCAGAAGCGCCACGCTCTGCAGGCATTCTGGTCGACGAGAACGATGCCGTCCTCCTCCCGTTTGTACATCGCTCCGGACGGGCAGGACGAGACGCAGGGCGGATTGATGCAATGCTCGCAGATCCGCGGCAGGTACATCATGAACACCTGCTCGAAATCCATCTTGATCGATTCCTCGATCCCCCGCATATTCGGGTCCTGCGGCCCCGTCACATGCGCGCCGGCCAGATCGTCCTCCCAGTTCGGCCCCCACTCGATGTCCATGAACGATCCGGTCACTTGCGACTTGGCCCGGGCAACCGGCTGATGTTTCTTCCCGGGGCTGCTCGTCAGCTTCTCGTAATCGTACGTCCACGGTTCGAAATAATCGTCCAGCTCTGGCTGATCCGGGTTATGGAAAATGTTCAGCAGCCGCTGGGCGCGGCTTCCCGACTTCAATTCCAGCTTGCCGTTCTTGAGCGTCCAGCCGCCGCGGTACCGCTCCTGATCCTCCCACTGCTTCGGATAACCGATGCCCGGCTTCGTCTCCACGTTGTTCCAGTACATATATTCTGCCCCGGAGCGGTTGGTCCATGTATTTTTGCACGTGACGCTGCATGTGTGGCAGCCGATGCATTTGTCCAGATTCATCACCATGCCGACCTGCGCTTTAATTTTCAAGCCAGTCCACCTCCTGCAATTTCCGTATGACAACGTTCAGGTCCCGCTGATTGCCGGTCGGCCCGTAGTAATTGAAGCCATAGCTGAGCTGGGCGTAGCCGCCGATCATATGCGTCGGCTTGACGTGGATGCGGGTCGGGCTGTTGTGCGTGCCGCCGCGCGTCCCGGAGATCGAGGTGCCCGGCACATGGATATGCCGATCCTGCGCATGGTACATGAACGCCATGCCCCGCGGCATGCGGTGCGAGACGACGGCGCGGGCCACGACGACGCCGTTGCGGTTGAAGCATTCGATCCAGTCGTTGTCGGCGATCTGCGTCTCGGCCGCATCCTCGTGGTTCAGCCAGATCGTCGGCCCGCCGCGGAACAGCGTCAACATCGGCAGCGCGTCGTAGTACATGCTGTGGATCGACCATTTGTTATGCGGCGTCAAATAGTTCAGCACGATTTCCTTGCCGCCCTCGACCGGACGCTTGCTGTTTGGATGAAACGGCTTATGCTTCAGCGTCGGCTTGTAGGTCGCCAGCGTCTCGCCGAACTCGCGCAGCATCTCGTGGTCGATATAGAACTGCTGCCTTCCCGTCAGCGTCCGCCACGGAATGAGCCGCTCCACATTGGTCGTGAACGGGGAATACCGGCGTCCGCCCTTCTCGGAACCGCTGAAGGCCGGCGAAGTGATTACGGACTTGGGTCGGGAGGTGATCTCCTCGAACGAGAAGCACTCCTCCGCGCGCTCCTCCGCCAAATCCTTCAGATGCAGCGCCGTTTTCTTCTCCAGCGCTTCCCAAGCCTTCACCGCCATCTTGCCGTTGGTCGTGGAGGATAGCGTCAGAATCGCTTCCGCCACATTGCGGTCTGAGCTCAGATCAGGGCATCCTTCGGCGATGCCCGACCTCGTTACGCCGAGCACCCGCTTCAGCTTCTCGTACTCCTCGGATGCGGACCAGGCGATCCCCTTCGTCCCGATCGGCCGCTCCTTGACGAGCGGTCCGAGCGAAATCATTTTCTCGTATACGGCTGCATAATCCCGCTCGACGACGTGAATATGCGGCATCGTCCGGCCCGGAACCGGCTCGCATTCGCCCTTGCTCCAATCCCGGATGCGCCCGAAAGGCTGGGCCAGCTCATCCACCGAGTCGTGCAGGAGCGGCGTGGCGACGATATCTTTTTGCGGCTTGTCGAACTGCCGGGCGGCCATCTCCGAGAAGGTGCGGGCCAAGCTTTTGAAAATGTCCCAATCGGACCGCGATTCCCACTGCGCGGACACGGCTGGATTGAACGGATGAACAAATGGGTGCATATCCGTGCTGCTCAGGTCGTTTTTCTCATACCAGGTCGCAGCCGGCAGCACGATGTCCGAATACAGGGCGGTTCCGGCCATGCGGAAGTCGAGATTCACCAGCAGATCGAGCTTGCCTTCAGGCGCGTTCTCCGCCCAGGCGATCTCCTCGGGACGCAGGCTGACCGTTTCGTCGTTCAGCAGCCCGTTCGTGGTGCCGAGCAAATGCTTCAGGAAATACTCGTGGCCTTTGCCCGAGCTGGAAATCAGATTCGCCCTCCATACGAACAGGACGCGCGGGTAGTTGACCGGATCGTCCGGAGCTTCGATGGCGAACTGCAGGCTGCGCTTCTTGAGCTGCCCGGCGACATAAGCCGCGATCTCTTCCTTCGTACGCGCCCCCGCCTGCTCGGCGTCGCGGGACAGCTCCAGCGAGTTGCGGTTGAACTGCGGGTAAGACGGCAGCCAGCCCAATCTTGCCGCCAGCACGTTATAATCGGCATGATGCCGATATCTCGCTTTACCCACGAGCGGCGATACCAGCTCGTCGACCGGTGTCTCTTCATAACGCCACTGGTCTGTGGCGAAGTAGAAGAACGACGTACCGTTCTGCTGCCGCGCGGGCGCCGTCCAGTCTCTGGCAAAGGCGACCGTCTGCCAGCCTTCGGCAGGACGCAGCTTCTCCTGGCCGACATAGTGCGCCCAGCCTCCGCCGTTGACGCCTTGGCAGCCGGTCATCAGCACAAGGTTGATAACCGCCCGGTAGATGACGTCGGAATTGTACCAGTGGTTGATGCCTGCGCCCATAATAATCATGGACCGCCCCTGCGTATCGTTGGCGTTGCGGGCGAATTCCCGGGCGATCTGCACCACCGTAGCCCGGTCCACCCCGGTAATCTTCTCCTGCCAGGCAGGCGTGAACGGCTTTGCTTCTTCGGATGCCGGACTTGCGTCCCCGAGCCCCCGGTCGACGCCGTACTTGGCCAGCACCAGATCGTAGACCGTCGTCACGAGCAGCGATCGGCCGCCGGAGACGATGCGTTTGACCGGTACGGCCCGTTCCATCACGTGACGCCCTTCGTCGTCGAAGTAAGGAAGCCGCAGCGTCAGCGCTTCATCGTGCACGCCCAGCAGCGAGAGCCGCGGATCGATCGGCTGATCGTCCTCCGCTGTCTCCATCCGCAAGTTCCAGCTACCTTCCTCGCCCCAGCGGAAGCCGAGACTGCCCTTCGGCACCGCCCAGGTCCCGGCGTTGTCGTCGTACACCACGGTCTTCCACTGCACATTGTTGCCTGCCGCGCCCAGGTCTTCCGCCACGAGGAAGCGCCCCGGCATATATGCGCCGTCCCGCTCCTCAATCATCACCAGGTTGGGGAAATCTGTATACTGTTTGGCATATTGGATGAAGTAATCGGTCGGATTCTCCACATAAAATTCCTTCAAAATCACATGCCCCATCGCCATCGCCAGCGCGCCGTCCGTGCCCGGCTTCACCGACATCCACGTATCGGCGAACTTGACGTATTCCGCGTAATCGGGACTGATCGAGACGACCTTCGTCCCCCGGTAGCGCGCTTCGGCGAGGAAGTGGGCGTCGGGCGTGCGCGTCATCGGCAGGTTGGAGCCCCACACCAGGATATAGCCGGAGTTAAACCAGTCGCTGCTCTCCGGCACGTCCGTTTGATCGCCCCAGATTTGCGGCGAGGCCGGCGGCAAATCCGCATACCAGTCGTAGAAGCTGAGAAGCGGCGAGCCGACTAAGGATAGAAATCTCGCTCCGGCAGCGTAGCTAACCATCGACATGGCCGGGATCGGCGAGAAGCCGATGATGCGGTCAGGCCCGTACTTGCGAATCGTATGAATCATCGAAGCCGAGATGATCTGCGTCACTTCATCCCACGAAGCGCGCACCAGCCCGCCCTTGCCGCGGGCCGACTTGTAACGGCTCGCCGTCTCCGGATTCTCTACGATGCTGGCCCAAGCCCGGACCGGATCCTGCTCCCTTCGCAGCGCCTCCCGCCACAGCTCCAGCAGCACCCCGCGCACATACGGGTATTTGACCCGCAGCGGACTGTACAGATACCACGAGAAGCTGGCCCCTCTCGGGCATCCGCGCGGCTCGAACTCCGGCATATCCGGTCCGGTCGAAGGATAATCCGTCGCCTGGGTTTCCCAGGTGACGATGCCGTCCTTGACGAAGATTTGCCAGCTGCACGAGCCGGTACAGTTCACGCCGTGCGTCGAGCGCACGACCTTGTCATGCTGCCACCTCCTGCGGTACATATCCTCCCAATCCCGGCTGGCGGGCGAAATCTCGCTGTGGCCGCGCGAATGCTGCTCTCCCCTGCGGAAATAACTCAGTTTTTGCAATATCGGCGATTTGTTCTTGCCCATTATTCTCCTCCTTATCTGTTGCGGAGTAGCGCTTTCTGTTCCCCAATGTACCATCGATTCCGTTCGGCACGTTGTGATTGGCGTCACCCGATTTACTCTAAAACCCTCATTTTCATAAAAACGACACAAAGACCGCCGGCGATGGGACTTCCGACTCCTTTTTGGCGTTAAAAGAGTGCAACTTTCGTCACATTATGATTTACTTCAATAAAGCAATAAAGCGATCTCCCGGCAGCGCGTCAGTGTGCAAGCCGCTTCAGCGTGCGGACTCTGCGCCAGTGTTCGAACTCTTGCATTAGCGTGCGAACTGCGCTTTAACATTCGAACTCTGCGTCAGCGTGCGAAACCCGCTTTAACGTTCGAACTCTGCGTCAGCGTGCGAAACCCGCTTTAACGTTCGAACTCTGCGTCAGCGTGCGAACTCCGCTTTAACGTTCGAACTCTGCGTCAGCGTGCGAACTCCGCTTTAACGTTCGAACT
>NZ_KB905618.1 GCF_000380965.1 Paenibacillus ginsengihumi DSM 21568
CCGACCGGGCCGACGGGTGCCACAGGCGCTACGGGTGAGACAGGTCCGACCGGGCCGACAGGAGCCCCTGGCTCCAGTGCAATCATTCCCTTGGCATCGGGATTGCCGGTCACGCTTACGGGTCTGATCGGAAACTTGGTTGGCACCACTTCTCTCGTAGGTTTTGGAGCAAGCTTTACCGGCGTAAGTCTTGTCGGGGGCAATATCAGCCTCGTTGGCGGTGCGGGAATTGCCACAAACTTCGCTTTCCAAATGCCGAGAGACGGGATCATCACTTCCATTTCCGCTTTTTTCAGCGTTACAGCGGCACTCTCCCTTTTGGCCAATATTAATCTGAGCATGCAATTGTTCGCTTCAACAGCTCCCGACAGCAATATCTTTGCACCGATCCCGGGTGCTGTTGTAACAGATGTTTTGCCCGGCATCATCAATATTGGTGACACCACATCGATCATTGCGACTGGCCTGAACATTCCGGTATCTGCCGAAACCCGTATTCTCGCGGTCTTTTCAGCGACTTCCTCGCTTGCTGTAACCCTTGCGGGCTATGCCAGCGGCGGTATTGCGATAAGCTAATTCATGGGCAGCTAGTCTCTCTGCACCGTTGTGGTGCAGAGAGACACATTTTGTTAATAAAGTGCCAAGGAGTATTATGAATAATTGGGCGCTTCCGGAGGAATGAATATGACCGCAAATCCCAGGTTGTCATTGTGCATGATCGTGCGTGATGAGGAGAAATGGATCACTTCGTGTTTAGACAGTGTCCGGGAAGTTGTGGATGAGATGATCGTGGTGGATACCGGCTCTGTTGACTCGACACCGGCCCTGGCGGTCGAATGCGGGGCAAAAGTATTTCATTATGTGTGGAACCACCACTTTGCCGAAGCAAGAAACTACAGTATTGAGCAAGCTTCAGGCGACTGGATTTTGTGGATGGATGCGGACGAGCGCATGGATGAATCCCATCGTCATGCGATACGCGATATTCTCGTATCCGACAAATGGCTGGCTTCCCTTCCTGTTCTGAACTACTACGGTGAAGAACCGGCGGATCCGGCTCGAACCAATCGATTATTGCAATTTCGACTGTTTCGAAACTCTCCGAAGTTACGATTCCATAATGCGATTCATGAACAGCTTATCCGCATTCCTGAAATCACGGAAAACTCCGCAGCGCACCTTCCCACAATCATTCACCATTACGGATACATGAAAGATCCCGTACAAGAAAAACAAAAATCGCAGCGCAATCTTCAACTGCTGAAAGCGGCCATTCAACGCGAACAAGATTATGATCCTTGGCTGGATTATCATATGGCCAGTGAATGGTATCGTCTGGGGGAGCCCGGGAAAGCTTTGGCAAGTCTCCACAAGTCCATGCTCCGTTTTCTGCAAAAACAGATGTTGCCGCCATCCTTATTTTATCGTTTAAAGTACACCATTCTCATCGAAACGGGATTATATGAGGAAAGTGCGATTGGCATTAATGCCGCGTTGCAGCTTTATCCGGATTATGTCGATCTGCATTTGTTTAAAGGGATCATTCTGTTGCAGCTAAATGAGCCGGAACAAGCCTTGGAAGTATTCCAACATTGCTTGCGGCTTGGAAATGGAAACCTGGTTCATTTGACATCGTTTGGCGCCGGAAGTTTTCATGCCTGGTATTATATTGGCCGTTGCCATCAGCGGCTCGGGCAAGCTGAGAAAGCCAGGGAAGCCTTCAATAAGGCGCTGGAGTTGTCTCCAAATTACAAAGCAGCGTCAGTACAATTGCAACAATTACAAGGAAAGGAGGAATGAATCATTGTCCCGACCATCAATACCTGACATTACTCCATTGATATCTCTAACAAGAGAAGACAGTGTCAACATGATATTGGCCTCAATTGCAATGCAAGAAATGGGCATCAGCCATATTATCGATGCAGAAGCCAAGAAGATACTATATGTACTGAGAATTCTTCACAATAAAACGCATGCTCCTCCGAAACTTGAGGAAATCCATCGAATCAACTGCAGTGTGCACGATACCATCAAAGAATTATTGAGGCTTGAAATGCTCCTGCAGTCCAAACTCGAAACTGTAAAAGCTTTCAGCAAGCTGCCGCCTGATCCTCCTCCCGACCCATCACCTAACCCGTCTCCCGACCCGTCACCCGACCCACCCTACATTGCGCCTTCATCTCCATACATCAAAGATGACTGGGAGGATCGTACACACAAATACCGCCGTTTGAACAAGGTATTCAGGAGGACATTATGCAAAAAGTACAAGAGGAGAAGACGGTGCGTCAAGAAACCGACCTTGCGTCGACAACGAAAAAAGTGCCTTCTTCGTAAATGCCGCCGTGTGTATAGAGTTTGCCGGAGCGACAAACGGATATTGAAAAATGTGACGATCATTATTCACAGCGAAAGGGGCAAAATCATTTTTTGCAAAATTGTGAAGAAAAAACGCATGGTTCCCCGCTCATTGAAAGGACGGAGAGCCAAAGTTAAATCCTCGAGACGACTGCGTATTTTTTCAAACAAGAAATTGTTATCGTCATGCAGGCTCAGGACACGGCCGTTATTGTAATCTAAGATATTGCCGCATGGGGGAATTTGTTTTGATCTCAATCAGTTTATGCATGATTGTAAGGGATGAGGAAGCCGTGTTGGAAAGATGCCTTTCCTCCGCAGCTCCTTTGGTGGAGGAAATCATCATTGTAGATACGGGTTCCGTCGACCGCACGAAAGAAATTGCATTGGACTTCGGTGCCGCAGTATACGATTTCGAATGGATTGACGATTTTGCTGCTGCACGGAATTTCGCATTCAGTAAGGCAACAAAGGAATATATCATGTGGTTGGATGCGGATGACATTTTGCGAACAGAGGACGCTCAACGCCTGCAAGAGCTTAAGCAGTCATTGAAGCCCCACTACAATACGGTAACCATGCCTTATCACCTTGGATTGGACGCTTCCGGCAAGCCGACAACAATATTGCGACGCAACCGGCTCGTGAAACGGTCCTGCAATTTCAAATGGGTCGGGGCCGTACATGAGTATCTGGAGGTATACGGCCCTGTCAATCACAGTGATGTGTGCATCACACATTCCAAACATAAAAGCTATACCGACAGGAACTTGCGAATTTACCGTGCTCGTCAGGCAAAAGGGGAAACTTTCTCGCCACGGGATCTTTACTATTTCGCCAATGAATTGCGCGATCATCGCGTATATGAAGAAGCCTGCGAATTCTACAATCGCTTCCTGGATACCGGCTTGGGCTGGATGGAAGACAACATCCAGGCTTGCTTGAAACTGGCGGACTGCTACCAACAGTTGAATGACAGCAGTATGGTGTTTCATTCCCTGTGCAGGACATTTTTATATGATCGGCCTCGCGGAGAAAGTTGCTATCGATTGGGTGAGTACTTCCTGCAACGCAACCAGATCGATCAGGCCATTTACTGGTTCAATCTGGCGATTCTCCTGCCGGTCCCCAAAGATTCAATGGGACTGCGGAACGAAGCGATGACGACATGGATGCCGCATTTGCAATTGGCCGTCTGTTACGCAAGAAAACAGCAATACTCCTTGGGCAACCTTCATAATGAGAGGGCCTTGGAGTATCTCCCGGATCATCCAAGCATGTTGCATAATCGCCGGTATTTCCAAAGTCTTCTCGCGACCGGCGCAGCGGAAGAACAAGCCGAAGATTGCTCTTCGCCAAAGGCGGCGGAAACGGGCAATCCTCTGGAGTGAACTCAGGGAATAAAAAGGGCGCATGAGAAGCGGCAGGGCGAGATCCTTGTCAGGCCGCGACTGCCCTTTCTTTTTGCCCAGATTAAGGTTAACAGACTTTGCTATCAAGCCGGGAAAGAAGCGGGCGGAGTGATTGTCCGTTGGAAGGGGGACTGTTACATTCGTGTTAGCTTCTGAACCCGAAAAGCTATGACCCCAAATATGAATCAAAACGAAGAGAAGCGTTTCGGCTCCTCTTTTTCATCTCTTAAGCAGCTTCAACGCCGCAATGCACACCATAATACCCGCGATGCACAGCAGCCTAAGCGCTGACTTTGATTCGCGGTAAAGTAGCATCCCCACGATCGCCCCGCCGACTGTGCCGACCCCCGTCCAGACCGCGCAGCCCGTCGACAGCGGAATGGTTTCGAGCGCCTTGAGCAGTAGCTGAAAGCTGATGACAAACCCGCCGATCAGAATGACGTTGTTGGTGACGTTGTTTTTTTGTGCGACGCGCTTGATGCCGATGACTCCGATAATCTCAAACAAGCCCGCGGCGACGAGATATACCCATGCTATCCGAAGTTACCCCCTGTCCCTGTCGCCGGTCAGTTTCAATCCGATGATGCAGAGAAGTAGCAGAATAATGAGGACTTTCAGAGGGCTGATTCCTCCCGACATGACGGCTTCGGCCGCTGTCGTTCCTACCGTGCCCATCGCCGCGAACACGGCGTAAACGGTGGCGACCGGGAGCGCGCCTGACGTGCGGAAGATCAGGTCAAAACTTACCAGCAGCGCGATGATCACGACGAATGGCGGAAATTGCCCAATGAAGGGCTGGTCGCCGCAAGATCTTGATGGCTTCGGTAGGGAATGCCTAGCATGATCTCGGTGCCTTGTCCGGGCGAAGAGACTATCCGGACATCGGCCTGATCGCCGTATACGATCATTAAACGGCGATATACGTTATTCAACTTGTCGTGCGGGATGTTATCGAAGTATCCGGTAATATCCACATCGACCACCCAGTGTACCTTCTCTCGCTCCGCGGTTTCCCGGATGCGCCGAATGGCATCTTCAGCACTCCGTTTGGGTCGGAAGCCGAAGGAGACGTCCTGAAAGTCCGCTTCGAAGATCGGTTCGATGACGATCTTCGTTGCCATCTGTATGACTCGATCGCGCAGCGTCGGGATTCCGAGCGGTCGCATCTTTCCGTCCCCTTTCGGGATCTCCTGTCGACGTACAGGGCTTGCCCGATAGGTCTTGTTCATGAGCGTCTGTCGACATTCCTCGATCAGTCTTTCCTCGCCGTATTCTCGCACGATGAAGTCAATCGTTTCCTGGTCGATCCCGGCGCTTCCGCCGTTGGCCTTGACCCGTATCCATGCTATCCGCATGACGTCTTCCCGATACACTTTGTCGTACAACGCGTGAAAGCGCCGTTTGGGGTTCCCCTTAGACGCAAGGAATCGCTCTCTCCCCGCGGAATCCGAGTCCGGCTCGTGCCCGGCGGGATGCTATCGGCACCTGTTCGTTCCGCCGATGGAGCCCGTATGTCAGCGGCGTTAGCGGACATTGCAGCCAGGCGCCCAGGGGCGGATAACTTCGTTATCGCTAATAGGACGCCGCCAAAACTGTGACGCTTCGGCTACGGCCGGGTTGGCCGTCGTTTCCCGGGCGAGCGCTTGGGCACAGTACGTCTCCTCTAACCTTTTTCCCGGTTGGCGGCACCTTAAACCTTAAACATGATATAATTAGAAAACCGAATCATCATTTTTATCGATTTTCAAAAAAAGGAGAGGCTCATGGGAACGTATATCGACCGGCCAACAGGCGTATTTCCGTCCGTCTGCTCGCTGGATTGTCCCGATCAGTGCGGGCTGCTTGTCCATAAGCGGGATGGCAAAATCGTCAAAATCGAAGGAGACCCGGCGCACCCTGTCACGCAAGGGGCGATCTGCAACAAGGTTCGCAACATGGCGGAGCGCATTTACGATCCCGCCCGGCTGCGCTATCCGCTAAAGCGAGTCGGCCGCAAGGGCGAAGGTCGGTTCGAAAGGATCAGCTGGGAAGAAGCGCTGCAGACGATCTCGTCCCGCTGGAAAACATTGATTGCCAAAGAAGGGGCTGAAGCGATTCTTCCCTACAGCTTCTACGGCAATATGGGGCGAATTTCGGCGGAAGGCATGGATCGCCGCTTTTTCCACCGGCTTGGCGCGAGCCGGCTGCAATATACGATTTGCGAAGCGGCCGGCAAGGAAGGATACCGCTACACGATGGGCGGAAGTTACGGGACGGACCCCGAGGATACCGTCCACGCGAAGCTGATCATCATGTGGGGCATCAATGCCGTCAGCACGAACATGCATCAGGTGATGCTGGCCGAGAAGGCGCGCAAAAACGGAGCGACCATCGTCGTCATCGATGTGCACAAAAACCGGACCGGCCGCTGGGCGGATTGGTTTATTCCCGTCATGCCCGGTACGGATGCGGCGCTCGCGCTCGGCATGATGCACATCTTGTTCGAGGAGCAGATGACGGATAAAGCGTTCCTTCGGACGTACACCGTCGGGCACGAAGAATTGCGAGAGCATGTCCGGCAGTACGATCCGGCTACCGTCTCGGCGATTACGGGCGTGCCGGAGAGCGATATTTACCGGCTGGCGCGCATGTATGGCCGGACCTCCCCGTCGTTCATCCGGATCGGCAACGGGCCGCAGCACCACGATAACGGCGGCATGTTCGTCCGGACGATCTCGTGCTTGCCGGCGCTCACCGGACAGTGGCTCCATAAAGGCGGCGGTGCGATCAAAGGGAACGGCGCCTATCTGGAGCACAACGCAATAGCTTTGCAGCGGCCTGATCTGCTAAAACAAGCGACCCGGCGGATCAATATGAACATGCTCGGCAACGCCCTGCTTGAGCTCGATCCCCCTATTCGCTCGCTGTATGTATACAACTCGAATCCGGCGCTTGTCGCGCCGAACGCAGCCAAAGTAAGACAGGGGCTGGGGCGGGAAGATTTGTTTACCGTTGTGCACGATTTGTTTTTGACCGAAACCGCTTCTTACGCGGACATCGTGCTGCCCGCAACATCGTCTTTCGAAAATACGGACTTTTACCGCTCCTACTGGCATCATTACGTGCAGCTTCAACAGCCCGTCATCGAGCCTTATGGGGAAAGCAAATCGAACGCAGACGTCTTTCGGCTATTGGCCAAGGCCATGGGCTTCGAGGATGATGTTTTTGAGGATACGGAAGAGCAGATGATCCGTCAGGCGCTGGATCATCCGAACAACCCTCGGCTAAGAGGGATCACCTATGAGGCGCTGACGGAGAAGCAGTATATGAAGGCGGACGTCCAGCCCCTATTTCCGGGGAAATTGCCGACGCCGAGCGGGAAGATCGAGCTGTATTCCCTAGCGATGGAACACGACGGATACCCGCCGCTGCCAGTCTATACACCGCTCGCGGAGGACGGGGAACTGCCGTTTCTCTTCGTTCCCGGCCCGAATCACCATTTTTTGAATTCCACGTTTTCCAACAATGAGAAGCATGTCCGCATGGAGAAAGCGCCGAGGCTGTATATGAATGCGGCAGATGCGGCGGCCCTTGGCATTGCGGACGGGGACAAGGTCAAAGTATGGAACGAGCGCGGCCAGTGCACATTCGTTGCCGCGGTCGGGGACGACGTCCTGCCGGGAGTCGTCGTCAGCCAGGGGCTGTGGGCCGACAGCGCGGACAGCGGCGCGCTGGTCAACGCGCTTACGCCGGACCGGCTCGCCGATATGGGCGGCGGAGCGGTCTTTTTCTCGGGACGGGTGCAGGTAGAACGGCTCTCCGCAGTCGCTGATCGGTCTGTTTCCCGCTAACCGGTTAAAGGGAAGACGACGACGCCCAAGAATTCGGCGCGGAGGCCGGATGGGAGCGGCAAGCCGGTTACTCCCCTTCCGGGGGCCGGATCGCTCGCTCCCTTCTGGCAGCTCTTCCTGACGTCGAGCCGATCGTTCCGCTTCTGCTGCTCCCCTTCTTGCACCGAGCCGATCGTTCCGCTTCTGACGGCTCCCCTTTCTGGCGCCGAACTGATCGTCCCGCTTCTGCGGCTCCCTTTCTGGCGCCGAACTGATCGTCCCGCTTCTGCGGCTCCCCTTCTTGCACCGAGCCGATCGTTCCGCTTCTGGCGGCTCCCCTTTCTGGCGCCAAGTCGGTTACTCCCCTTCCTTCTCAAGGGCGGACAAGGCGTATTGCACAATGCGTTCGCGAGAGTTCTCCGGGACATCGACGTTCTCATGCATATAAGCATGCTCGCTGACGCTGAATTCCTTGCCTTCCTTCTGCAACGTTTCGACCAAAGAAGCCAATGAATCCAACGGATTGGACGGCTCGCGCAAAAGGGATGAAGTGATGCTGCTGAGCAGCTCCTTCTGATCCACCTCCGGAAAATAAAGCCGGCCTGCCGTCCTTTCGATCTGTACTTCATAACGATCGCTATGATTGCGAATCTGCCAATCAGGCCATAGCGGCTGGAGCAACTGAACCAGATTGGATATCGGTTCTGTATGCCACAGATCGATCTGCTTGCTATTGGCATCGATATGTACCCCGGAAGAAGGAAACTCCCTGGTCCAGTCCTGAATCCGAAACTGCTTGTAGCCAAAAGCTCGATTGCAGTTCCTCAGCAGCTCCGGCCCATGCAGCAAAACGCCTACGATGCCGCCAGAGTGAGGAAAGATCAGCGTCTCTCCGTCATCGAATGCGATGCTGACCAGGGTATCGAGCCATTCTTTATCCTCGGGAGGCTCCAGACTGGCATCGGCCAAATCATCGCGTCTGCTGGATAACACCGTTTCTCTCGGCACCCCGACGTATTCCGCAATATCGACGATCCCTTCGTCGGCCCAGCGAAGCTCCCATTCGCCCCAAACTTTCTGCATAAGCTTCAGAAAAAGTCTTCGATAATGAATGTTCCACATCTCATCCTCGCCGCCAAAAAATAACAGCAGCTTGTTCTCCGCATCGACGAGCGCAGCGCCTTCCGCCCAAACATCGTCCAACCACTCTTTCTCGCCGACCTTGGTTTGAGCCTCAATGAATGAGACAGCTTGCTGCGGTCCCCAAAACAAATCGCAGGGAAGCGTGTTGGCGCACCAGTGATCATAATACAGATCATATCCGTCTTGCTTCACGATAACGAGGTTCGCTCTTTGTCCCAATGTGTCTTGACCACCTTTACGAATAAGTACAAAAACAATGCCGCCTTCTTCTGATAATACTGGAAATAGAGCCTGCAGGCAAATACTAGCAAGACGGGCGGCCCGCATAGCGGACACCGGTGCCGGACGCGCATGCAGGTTTCTTTGGACTTTTCCAAATATGCAATATTTCCCTTATGAACCGAACAATAGACGCCCATGACGAACGCTGCCTTACGTTATCGCTCGTCACTTTCGTGTTGAACATTTCGCAGGCAAAGCCGTCCCTCAAGCGCAACCGGTTGGACGGAACCCTCCGGCGAATTTTCAGGCACCGCAGGTGACGACCGATGACGAAGGAAGTGCTCGTCACAGGCATCTATCATACATACACAAACTCACGCTAGCCATAACGCAAAAGTCGTGGCAGCATGAGTTTCCCGCTCTTATTGCGATATAATTCGAACTCCCCACGGATCGATAGGGACCTCCCCGCCTTGCTCTACACTTTCATTGGACAGCAGCTCTTTCCCGTTTTCATAAGGATAAATGAATGTCTGCGCATCGTCGGAATAGTTGAAGTAGAACCGGATCGTTCTGCCTGCTGCGTTCACGCCCGTTTTCACGATCAATGGAAACGCCAGCTGCTGGTCCGCTCCCCATAACCCCGCCGCCTCGACGGCCGACTGCAGCACACGCCGCATGGAAGAGGCATCGAACAAGCCGCCGATATACGTCGCAGTTCCCCTGCCATATCGGTTGCGCGTTGCCGCCGCATATTGCCCCCAATGCGGATGGATGTAGGAAGCAAGCACTTCCACTTCTTCCGAGACGGGTGTCAGCAGTTCCATAAAGCTTTCAACCGTCCCTTCTTCCTCCGCGCCGTCGAACAGCTTGCCCGCAAGTCCCACTCCCTTCGGCTCGACGAACAGGCTGTACGTTACGCCGCAGGCCTCAGAAATAATGCCCGGCTGGCTCGTCGTCCGCACCTTCACCGTATCGTCTGTGAAGCCGCTCTTGAAGGAGTAGACGACATGGCCGCCTCTCGCCGTGTAAGCATTCAGCCGCTCCAGCGCTTCGTCCGACACCGCGTAGAGCGCAGGCACGACGATCAGTTTGTAATCGTCCAAATATTCGCAAGACGGGTGGATAAAGTCGCAGGACACATTCATTTTATAAAGCTCGTCATACATCCGCCGGACGACATCATTATAGTTGCGGCCGTCAGGAAGCTTGAACCATTCCATCGCCGTCAGCGCTTCGTTGCTGACCATGACCGCAACACGATTGCTCTTTTGCAATCCGATCAGTTCGTCCGAGAGTCGGGCAAAATCACGGCCGATCGTTTTCGCTTCGTCGTAAACCGGATTCGGTTGCAGATCGTGACTGAGCAAGCCCTTCCAGTAAGTCTCTAACGAGTTGTGAATCGAGTGCCAGTGCCAGTAACCAACCATGGAAGCGCCCGAGGCGATATGGCTGAACGCCAGCAATCGAAGTTGGCCGGGATACGGCGTCCAGTGCGGGAACGCTTGCGCCTGTGTCTCAAGGACGAGGTAATTCGCCCGTTTCAAGGATCGCGCCATGTCCCCGCCGAATGATACCTCGATACCGGTCAACTCACTCTGCGACGGATGATAAATATCGACGCCTGCAATATCGAACGGCACCGCTGCTGCGAAGTGGTCAACCGACGGTTGAACGCCATACGAATACCCGCGCCATTCGAAGTCGAAATTTTGCGTAACGAATTGGTCAGGCCGCTTGTATTCGTTCACGATAGAAACTTGCCAAGCGAGGAAGTCCGTCACCAGCTTCCGCTGGAATCGCGCGAACTCAGCGCCTAAACTGCCGTTGATAGTGCCGATGACGGAGGGGAAGTCCTCCCAGCTGTTGATGCGGTTGCTCCAGTAATCGAGGCCAAACCGCCGGTTAATCTCATCCAGCGAACCGAATTTATCCCGCATATATTTGATGAACTGCAGCTGCACATTCGGACCGGCCGTGTCATAATGCTTCGTCTCATTGTCCGTCTGATAGCCGATGACCGCCGGATGTCCCGCCACGTGCGAGATCAGCTTGCGGATAATCCGCTCCGCATAGAACAGATAGGTTGGATGCGTAATATCCATGATCTGTCTGGCGCCGTATTTACCTGGGCCCAACTTCGTAACGGCAAGCACATCGGGATGCTCCTTGACCATCCACGTTGGAATCGCGTAGGTCGGTGTGCCGACAATGACGTGGATGCCAGCAGCGTGCATGGCGTCCAGCACCCGATCCACAGAACTGAAATCGAACACGCCGCTCTGCGGTTCGTACGTGCTCCAAGTCGATTCTGCGATACGAACGACATTGATACCGGCTTCCTTCATCATCCGGATATCTTCGTCCAATCTGTCATAAGGCATATATTCGATATAATACGCTACACCGTATAAAAGCTGGCCAATCATCCCTTAACCGCTCCTTCCACAATACCCTGCATAATAAAACGTTGGAAAAAGATAAAAATCAACACAACCGGAATCGCCGTCAGCACGAGCGCCGCCAAAATCAGCGACCATTCCTTGTGGTATTCGCCGAACAACTTGTTCGTCGAGATGATCAGCGTATAGGAATTCTCGTCCGTGAGCATCAACAGCGGAAGCAGGAAATCATTCCATATCCACAGAAAATCGAGAATGGCGATAGTGACAGTGATCGGAAGCAATAGCGGAAATATAATTTGAAAAAAAGTCTGGAATGGATGGCAGCCATCTATTTCCGCAGATTCCTCCAGCTCTCGCGGTATCGTTTTAACGAAGCCGTGATATAGAAAAACAGCCATATTGACACCCAGTCCGATATAGATAACGCCCAGCCCGTAGGACGTGCCTTGGACATGCAGCTCTTTGGCCATCCGGGTCAGCGGAATCATGATCGAATGGAACGGAACCAGCATCGAAGCGACGAACAGAAAAAAGAGAAAGTTGCTCACCTTCCCGCTCGTCCGGGACAGCTTGTATCCGGCCAGCGAAGCGCAGAAGACAATGCCGCCGATGCCAATCGCGGATACAATCACGGAGTTCAAAGCGCTATGCAGAAGATCAAGCTTGACGAAAGCCTGACTGTAGTTTTCAAAATGAAGGCTTGTCGGCAACGAAAGAAACGATTCGAACATCTCGCCCTGCGTCTTCAAAGAGTTGATAACCGCCATATAGATCGGGAAAAGGGCGATCGCGGAGGAAACCACAAGAACGGCAAGGATAAACAGATTCGGTATTCTTTTCGCCCTCATGCTTCCACCTCTCTTTTCTTCGTCATTTTGATCTGAATCAAGGTAAAAATCAAAATCATGACGAACAGGATGACCGATTTCGCATTGGCATAGCCGTAACGGAAATTGTTCGAGAACGCCTCCTCGTAGATGTTCATCGTAATGACCTGGGTAGCCCGGCCCGGGCCTCCGCCTGTTAAGCCAAACACGACCTCGTACACTTTAAACGCATTGTTCAGCGTCAGGAACAGACAGATCGTAATCGCATGCGCAATCATCGGAAGCGTGACCTTGAAGAAGGACTGAAACGGAGTCGCCCCGTCGATCATGGCTGCTTCCTTCATCGATTGCGGTACGCCTTGCATCGCAGCAAGATAAATGATCATGAGATAGCCTACACCATTCCAGAGCGATACAATCAAAATGGAGAAAAAGGATACTTTCGGATCGCCAAGATACGACTGATCAAGGAACATCAGCCCCGTCTTCACAGCAAGTTGCGGCAATACCTGAGAGAATACGAACGTCCACATGAATGCGCTAATGATAATGCTGATCATATTAGGCATGAAGAGCACTGTCCGAAACAGTCCCTTCGTTCTGCGTCTCGTCTCAATAAAGACGGCCAGAAGCAGAGCTAGCCCATTCTGCAGTACGATCATAAACACAACATATTTCATCGTAAACCAGAGCGAATGCAAGAAATCGGGATCATCCCGCAGCGCTTCAACGAAATTGCCGAAGCCAATAAAATTGTAATCCTGATTGAGTCCGTCCCAATCGGTAAAGCTATAGTAAATCCCGCCAATCGTTGGAATCAGTAGAAATAATGTATACAGTATCAGAGCGGGTGTTACGAAAGCAGCCAGCGACAAGTATTTCTTGGAGCCCTTCAGTTCCACTGCTTCTCTCCCCTTTATCCTTATGAGAATGAAGTCGGGACGGAGTCCGTGAGGAGACCCCGCCCTCCATCCCGCTTATCCTCGCTTATTTATTGACTTTATTGCTTGACTGCCACGTCTTGTCGAGCGCCTTCATCACTTCATCCTGCGTCATTAGACCCGCAAAATAAGATTGCAGCGCTTTGCCGACTTCGTCCTTCACGCTTTGCGGAATACGCGGGTCTTGATAAGCTTTGCCCTGTTTCACGTATTCGCTCGCTTCTTTGATCCACGGATAGCTCTCGAAAGTGTGAACCGTAGCGACCGGGTTGAACTTCAGCGATTCAAAGAAAGCATTCGAGTCCTTGTCGTCCAGAATATAGTTTACGAAGTCGATAGCCACTTCCTTGTTCTTGCTGCCGGAATAGACGGCGAGCGATGTAGAAACACTCAGGTTGATCATCGTCGCCTCCGGGTTATCGTTGATCGGCAGCGGGGCTACACCGAATTCCATATCCGGATTAGACTTAAGAATCGACTCGGCGTACCATGGGCCTTCCACCCACATAGCCGCTTTGCCTTGCGCAAATGCCGCAGCGCCATCGTCGGCGCCAACTTCAAGCGCTTTATCCGTACCATTTTTGTTCACGAGATCGATGACCTCGAACATCGATTTCATCTCGCTGAACGAGCCCTCGTTTTTATTCATCCGCTCGATGAAATCTTTCTTATTGTCTTCAGTATTCACCAAAGCTCCGACCGTAAGCGGCAGGAACAGCTGAGGAATCGAAGCGTCTTTATACGACAACAGGAACGGCGTAATGTTGGCTGCCTTCAGTTTATCCACGGCTGCCTTCATTTCGGTAAGCGTAGTCGGGGGGGTAATGCCCTGCTCAGAGAAGATCTTCTTGTTGTACAGGTAGCCCCACGACAGCGTCTCCAACGGAACGGCAACCACTTTACCTTCTTCGTTCGTGACGGCTGGCTTGACGCTATCCAAGAGCTTGTCCACGAAAGGCTGATCGGATAAATCCATCAGGTAACCAGCCTTATTATATTGCGAAATATTATTGATGGCATGAAGCGAGAACACATCCGGAGCGTCATTGGATGCAAGACGCGTCTTCAGAATCTGCGCAGCGTTCTCCGTGGGGGGCATCTCAAGCTGCACATTGACCTCGATGTTCTTTTCCGCTAACTGCTTTGCCTTGAACTGTTCAATATACTTGTCAAAATACTCCTTGAACCGCGGTCCTTCAACGAACAGCCTTAGTGTAACGCTCCTGGGCTTACCGGAACCGGCATCAGCTGACCCGGTATTGGAACTGTCCGCGTTGCCGCCGCCGTTCCCGCCGCAGCCTGCCAGCAGGGCAGCCGCAAGCACCGTACTGACCGCACCTTTCCATGCTCGTTTCATCTTTCCGATGACCTCCTTCTAAAGCGCTTTTTTGTTTACGCTTTCATTATAGCGATGAAACGGTAATGCGTAATTGGATGGATTTATCCTTTTGAATTGGATAATTTTAAACCTCTTTTTTACGGCGCATCTCGCCTGGTGCGACGCCAAAACGTTTTTTGAATACCCTGTGAAAATAGGAAATATCCTCATAACCTGTCATTTCTGCCACCGCTTTGATCGATAATTCCTCGTCCATCAGCAATATACGGGCTTTGGTCATCCGCACTTCGAGCAGGTAATCGGTGACGTTTCGGCCGTACTCCTGCTTAAATGCCTTGCTGAGATATTCCTTGCTGACGAAAAACAGTCTGGCAAGCCGCTCAAGCGACAACGGCTCCTCAAAGTGAAGGTCGATGAAGTGCTTTACTTCCTCTAGATTTAACTTTCTTTTGAACTTTCGCCGCTGCACAAGCCGGTCCAGAGCCCGCAGATACGCGCTGCAGATCGCTGCGGCCGTCATCTGCGATGGAGAATGAGGAATCGTCAGCCCGCTATCTTTCAATAGCTGATCCATCTCGTCCTCCATTCCATTCGCGGCTAATAGCACGTGCAGCTCCTCCATCAGGCGCGCTTTCAAGCTAGCGGCCCCCTCGGCCGAAAACCTCTGTTCCTGCTCCATCTGGGCGAATGTTCCCATAATGCCGGAAGCGTTGAGATCATTGAAGTGGTATGCCAGCCGCTGCTTTAAATCCTCGACATCCCGTGACCATTCCGGGTCTGGAATGGCCGTTTTATTTTTTTCCTCTGCGCGTTCAATCTCCGCTTTGCATTTGGAAAGGGCGTCGTTCAGTTCCTTCGGATCGACCGGCTTGAGCAGGTAATCCATTGCCTTATAACGGATTGCGTACTTCGTATATTTAAAATCCTCGTACCCGCTGACCACAATAGAGCGAACCGCCGGATATTTTACGTTCAACAGCTCCAGCAATGCGACGCCATCTATGCCGGGCATCCGCATATCCGTTATCACGATCTGCGGCTTTACGATCTCGAGCAGCCGGACAGCCTCGGAGCCGCCCTCCGCCTCGCCGGTCACTTCCATCCCCAGCTTCTCCCATTCTCCGAATTGGCGTATCAACTGACGGTTCCATGACTCGTCATCGACAATGATCACTTTGATCAAGACTCTTCTCTCCTCTCATGCACGTATGGTATCCGTATGGTGACAACCGTCCCGCCGCCGCACGCCTGCTCGATCTCCACACCATACTGCTCGCCGTAATGGATGCGTATGCGCGAAGCCACATTGTACAAACCGATCCGGCCCTCCTTTCTGCGCAAGCTGCCACAGTCTGCAAGCTCCTTGCGGACAGCCTCGAGACGCACTGGGGAAATGCCGATGCCGTTGTCCCGTACCCGAATAAGAATCTCCTTCCCCTCCAAGCTCATTCCCACATCGATTCGCCACTGGCCCGGTTTATGGTCAAATCCGTGAACAAAGGCATTTTCGACGATTGGCTGTATCGTCAGCTTGGGCAGCCTGCAGTCCATGATCTCCTCATCGGCCGTAAACGCATACGTGAGCC
Organism: Paenibacillus ginsengihumi DSM 21568; assembly: GCF_000380965.1. GTDB lineage: Bacteria > Bacillota > Bacilli > Paenibacillales > NBRC-103111 > Paenibacillus_G > Paenibacillus_G ginsengihumi. Next base: position 16,046 of record NZ_KB905618.1, read on the forward strand.
GCGAGCCGTAGCGCTGCTTCTGAATTTGCATGTAATGCTGGAGGTGGCCGACCTCGGCCCGCAAGGTAGCCATATCCTCCGCTTCGCGAATGACGTACCTAAACATGGCACTGAGCGATCTGATCATCTCATATCCTTCATCCGGTTTCTTGGCGTAGATCATGCTGCCGATCATTTGAAGCGTATTTTGCAAAAAATGCGGGTTAATCTGCGCTTGCAGCGCCTTGAGCTCGGCCGTCTGTTTTTCCAACGTCATCGTGTACTCCGTCTTAATGTGATCCTTGATTCGACCGCTCATATTCACAAAACGGGTCTCGAGCCAGCCGATCTCGTCGATTCGGCCGCTGACCGGTATGTCCGATGGTTCGATATTGCTGTTAATCGGCCCAAGTCCCTGCATGTAGCGGGCCAACCTGACGATCGGCTGCGACATGCGATATGCGATATAGCAAGCGATCAGAATAGCAACCGCGCTGGAGATGCCGCCTACAATTAAGCCGTAGCTCATCGTCGAACGCGCGCTCTGATTAATCGTATTTGCGGGAACGATCTTCATCAGCATGAGCCCGGACGGTTCGATCGGGCTGTAGAAGACGTAAGCGTCCCCTGTAAACATATAACCGGGCTGGTCGTGCGGCAGCTTGCTAAGCTCCGCCGCATGCAATAGAAGCGGCCCGTCTCCTTGCTGATACGTTATACTGCCATTCACGTCGGCAAGCAGTACCGTCTCATCCGGGCCGCGATTTAGCAGCGCCAACGTCTGATCCAGGTATGCCCAGCGAACTCCGAGCGTCACACCGCCTACAACCTGACGGTCCTCGAACCGGTTGATGCTTCGGGTAAGCTCGAATTGGTCCGGCTTCCCTGGGTCTGTGCGAATCATGAGATACTTCTTCCCGTCAAATAATTCCTTGTACGGCGAAGGATTTCCTGCAGGAGAACGGATTTCGCTGCCTTCGGAGCTGACCCGGAAAAGCTTGCCGCTATCCTTCACATAAATTTCCGCGCTAATCACGTTGGCATTGGTCGAGTATAAGGCGGATCTTAGCAGATCGGTGATATTACGCTGGGTAGCCAGCTGGCTCGACAGTTTGTCGTCCTCGATTCCCGCGATATAATCATTCAGATGCTCGTTCAGCAGAATGGAATAAATCAAGCTGTTGAGTCGGCTGAACTGCTCTCCGAGATAAATACCGGTCCATTTGATACTGGATAGATTCGTGTCGAGAATCTCATTCTCCATCGATTGCCGGCTGTTTTCTGCAGCAAGTCCAGTGACGACGATAACCGGCAGCGCAGCAAGGACAATCATAGCAAGAAGAAGCTTGTTGCGGATGCTGCGCCGAAACGGTTCGGTGATCAGCTGAAAAACTCGTTTCATAGCTGTAGTGTGCCCCCCATTAATGAACAAAACCATGCCCAGGTCGGACTCGGTTCATTTCGTTTTACAATTTGGAAAAACTTGTTAATAATCCCTGGGGATTGATCGAGGAATCGGCGATTTTTCCATAGAATGCCATATTCCAAGATCGGTGAAAGAGCGCGATACGAACGCGGCCCCGGTTCTGGACCCGAGCGAAATGCTTTACCGCAGCCAAGCTTGCTGAGACGGCAAAAAAAGAGGCCCGAAGGCCTCTTTAAGCGACAGTATTACGAGCAGCGGGAGTAGCCGCAGTTGGTGCAGTTTTTGCAGCCTTCGCTGTTGACCAGCGAGGCGGAGCCGCAGCCGGGGCACAGATCGAGCGATGTGGCGGCGTCCTTGGAGACCGCGTACTGAGCGGTCGTCTCCATGACGACCTCCTGCGTTGCCGTGACGTAAGGATCGGCGTTGTCGGCGTAATCCACATGCATCTCCAGCGCTTTGGCGACGGCGTCGGCGATCGACTCGACGCGGTTCGGACCGAAGCCGATGGCGCCAGAGCCGCCGATGCCCTTGAGGTGCTTGATCAGTAGCTGCGCCTTGTCGCCGTGGTCGCCGTAGCGGAGGAACAGCGAGCAGACGCGGCCGAGCGCTTCGGACATCGCGAAGACGTCGGAGCCGGCTTTGCCGACGTTCAGGAAAATCTCGATCGGGCTGCCTTCGATATCGTTGATCGTAATATATGCCATGCCGAGCGGCGTATTGAACTTGTAGGTCGCGCCGCGCAGCACTTGCGGACGGCGCTTGTACTGGCGGTCGAACGGACGCTCCGGCGAATCGCCGGCACTGATGGACAGCGCCTTGTTCAAGGAGTCAAGCGGCTGCGCCGGCGATTCCTTGGCCGCCTTCGCATCCGCGGCCGGAGCAGCCGCGGCGGACTGGCCGGAAGCGGCATCCTTGCCGTCTTCCTTCTTCTCCGTGCTGAGCACCTGCACGTCGCGGCTGCCGTCGCGGTAAATCGTCACGCCTTTGCAGCCGAGATCGAAGGCCAGCTCATACAGCTGCTTCGTCTCCTCGACCGTGAAGTCGGACGGGCAGTTGGCCGTCTTGGAGATGGAGCTGTCCACCCAGCGCTGAATCGCCGCCTGCACGCGAATATGATCCTCGGCGGACAAGTCCATCGCCGTCACGAAATAGTCCGGAAGCTCCTCGTTCGGATGCTCGTCTTTCCACGCCTGCGCAATCGGGACGAGCTGCTTGTCGAAGCCGAGACGGCTTTGACGGTAATATTCGAAAGCGAAGTAAGGCTCGATGCCTGTCGACGTGCCGACCATCGTGCCGGTGCTGCCGGTCGGCGCCTGGGTGATGACGGTGACGTTGCGCATTCCTTTGCTTTGAATGGCGGCGCCCACTTCCGGATAGACGCTCGTCATATTTTTCATAAAGCCGCTCTGCAGGAACTTGTCGGCCACGAACTGCTCGAAGGAGCCTTTCTCTTCGGCGATATCGGCGGAAGCGAGATAAGCCTCGCGCGCCATAAAACCGTACAGCTTGTCGAGGAACTCGAGCGATTCCGGGCTGCCGTAGCGGATTTTCAGCTTGATCATCAGCTCGGCCAGCCCCATCGTGCCCATGCCAATGCGGCGCTCGCCCTGCTGGTTTTTCCGGTTCTCCTCGAAGTGATACGGCGTCTTGTCGATGACGTTGTCGAGGAAGCGCACGGAGTAACGAACCACCTTACCGAGCTCTTCCCAATCGACGTCGTCGTTCTTCTCATCGTAGAACTTGGACAGATTGACGGCGGACAGATTGCACACGCCCCAAGCCGGAAGCCCTTGTTCGCCGCAAGGATTCGTACAGATGATCGGGTTAAAATACCAGCTGTTGGACATCTCGTTGTAATATTCCATGAAGACGACGCCCGGCTCGGCGGATTTCCAGGCCGACTCGATGATCGTATGCCAAATATCGCGCGCCCGCAAAGTGCGGTACGTAATGACGTTTTTGCCGAGCTGCTTCCACTTGGCAAGGTCGCCGTCCCAAATGTCGTCGTATTCCGGATCGGCCGTATCGGGGTACACGAGCTCCCACTCGAGATCCTCCTTGACGGCCTTCATAAAGCTGTTGCTTACGCACACCGACAGGTTGGCGTTGGTGATCTGGCCCATCGTCTGCTTGACGGTGATAAAATCGAGCAGATCGGGATGCCAGTCGTTGATCATGAGCATAAGCGCGCCGCGGCGGCTGCCTCCCTGCTCGATCAGCCCGGTCGTGTAACTGAACAGGCCGCCCCAGGAGACCGCGCCGCTGGAGGAACCGTTCACCCCGCGCACGATAGCGCGGCGCGGACGCAGCGACGACAGATTGATGCCGACGCCGCCGCCGCGGGCCATAATTTCGGTCATTTCGGACAGCGTGGCCATGATGCCGCCGCGGCTGTCGTGCGGAGACGGAATGACATAGCAGTTGAACAGCGTCAACTCGTCGCTGGCGTCGGCGCCGGCCGCGATGCGCCCGCCGGGCACGAGCTTCCAGTCGTCCAAAATATATCTGAATTTCTCAGTCCATTCCTGGCGCTTCTCAGGGGTCGTTTCGACGGACGCCATGGCCGCAGCCAAACGGTCCCACATTTGTTCGGGCGTATTCTCCAGGGTAAGCGTCAGCTTCTCTACCGCGGATTCCACAATTTCGCCGCTCCGAAGCTTCACCTTCACCTGTCGTCCTTGCCGCTCGATCACCTCGCCGACTTCTTTGGCAGGAAATTTCGGATCGTCCTTCGTTAGCACAAGCACGGTGTCGCCGACTTTCGTAAGGCTCGTATCGGCATTTTTCATCGCGTAGCGGTCAAGGAATATTTTTTCGCTGAGTCCTTCCAGTTTCGTAGGCTGCATGGTCTTCAAAACGACACCCTCCCGAGTTTTATCGTCAAACTTGTCAATCACAATATCTGGTATGCGTAAATCATTATACAATACAATATATAGTGTTTCTAATAAGCGAGCGGCGGAATTTGCCAAGAAAACGAGCGGCGGCATGCCACATGCTGCATTTTTCTCATTCTCTCTCTTTATTTCGTTCATCATAACTTCATATTATTCGACACCATCCATCGCGCCGCTGATGTCGAAAGAGAGATGTCGTTTCCGAAAGGAGCGCATGCGGTCGGCTGCTCGCCGTCATGATCGCGCAATGCAGCAGAATTTCTGCGCCTCCCGGCAACCCGACGGGCGCTCCCGTCGTTCCAAGCGCATCATCTCGTCGGGCTAGGAACGGTCAGAGCGGGTAGCTCCTTTTTGACTTCCGGCCGGCCTGTTTGATAACCTAGTTAATGGCAAGCAAAAGCCATTGTAACATAGATTGACTGCTTCGAGAAGATTGCGGTTTATCTTGAAAATTTGGCGGCAGTCCGCCGACCAAAATTTCAACACCGAAGGTGACGACCGATGGCGGAAGGAATCGCTCGTTACAGGCGCTTATGCTGCTTATTATAGCATACATCGGAGGAAACCAAACATACGTTCTGTAAAAAACGACACATTTTATCGGCTAAAAGGAGACGATGTGACGATGTATTTGTTTCAAAACCGCCTTGTGCCCAAATCGCAGGTTGCCGTTTCGCCTGATGACAGAGGGTATTATTTTGGCGACGGAATTTACGAGGTGTTCCGGGTATACGCCGGGGTATTGTACGAGCCGGAGGCTCATTTGGAAAGGCTGGAACGAACGGCGCGCGAGGTGCGCCTCCCCCTTCCTTGCCCTTCGGCCGAGCTCGCGGCGCGGCTTGAGGAGCTGATCGCGGCGAACGGGCTGAAGGAGGGGACCGTCTATATGCAGATTACACGCGGACCGGCCCCCCGGTCCCATGCGTTCCCGGCCCATGCCGAGCCGGTTCTTATGGCCTACTGCACGGTCTTGGAGCGGCCGGCCGGCATGATGCGCGACGGCATCGCGGCGGTGACGATGGACGACATCCGCTGGCTGCGCTGCGATCTGAAGACGCTCAACCTGCTGCCGAATACGATGGCCAAGCAGTACGCGCTCGACCGCGGCGTCAGCGACGTCATTCTCCACCGCAGCGGCACCGTAACCGAATGCAGCGCCTCCAACGTCATGATGGTCAAGGACGGCGTCATCCGCACGCATCCGGCCAATCATCTCATCCTGCACGGCGTCACGCGGAAGGTCGTGCTGCGTCTCGCCCGGGAAGCGGACATCCCCGTCCGCGAAACGGCCTTTACAGTTGATGAGCTGCGCGATGCGGACGAAGTCTTCATCACCGGCACGACGGTCGAGGTGACACCGGTCATCTCCGTCGACGGCCAGCCCGTCGCTTCCGGCCGGCCGGGGCCGGTCACCCGCGCGCTGCAGCAAGCGTTCGAGCGGACGATCCCGGGGCTGTAAGCCGCGGGGGCCGCGGAAGCGCAGAAACGTTGGAGCGGCACGCGCTCCGCTGCAAGATTGCGGCCAGGCAGCGGCGCAGGGACGCTGGAACGGGCGGCAGCGAGCCGCTCTGGTCCGCGGCGGGCAAGTGGCGGCGCAGGACGGAGGACGCTATCTGCCGAGGCGCCTCGCTTGGGCCGGTATAGCAGCTGCGCGGATGGGGCGCCGCGAGCCCTCTGGCCCGCGGCGGTGAAGTGCTACAGAAGGATACTCAGCCGGCGGCCCTCGAACTCCGTGTTGATGTTCGCACTCCGCGTCTGCAATTGTAGGAATGAAGGATCTGCGAGTTGGAAATTCAAAGATTCATCTTAGTATGATGCGGCGCATTAAACAAGAAGAGCAGAAGAAAAAGCCGATGAGGAGTGAAAATATGGGTGGAGGCCAGGTAAGCTCCTTTGCGGGGCCGATGCCCTTATGGTGATAATTCCTCCCGGCCTATCCGTGCTTCGTTTGTCAAAGATCAACATGTAGATAAAGCAAGCAGAACGTTGAATTGCTGCCCTGTGAATCAATTAAGCTGCGATTTGCATTTGAGCCTCCCGATGGGGGCCAAGGACTTTGCGTGAATCATAGTGCTTTTGTTTTCGACCAAGCTCGAATAAGACGCGGATGAGCTTGTTACACAGTGCAATCATCGATTGCTTGTTCCGAGCCTTGCATCTCTACTTCGCGACACGCAGAGACAATGCACTGTTGACGAGCTTAAAACACAGACTTATCACCGTTCGTGAATTTCCATCCAGTACCTGCTGAGCCATAAGTACCTTTCGTCCATCCATCTCCAAGAGCTCTTCCAACTTCATCTGCTGATTTACCCTATAGAGCTTTGGGATTATTTAGAATATCATCATAAGATTTTAACTCTGTTACCCATGTAACATTACCGTCTCCATATTTGCTTTTATAGTAATCATTCCATTCTGCTCCTGTTCGAGGTATCTGTACAGAATTACCCGTCCCCTTATTCCCCAACGAATCTTTCGTAGCGTCGTTAGCCGCTTCTTCGGTTTTTTCTTTTGTCGCTTTTTCCGCCGATTCTTTCGCGGCCTTTTCAGTCACTTCTTCTGCTGTTTCTTTTACGACTTTTTCTGTTGCTTCCTCTGTCACTTCCTTTACAGTTCTTTCTGCTGCTTCTTCTGCTGCTTCAGAGCCGACTTTCTTAGCAGCCTTGCCGCCGCCTCCGCTTCTTCATTAGCATACGTGCCTGTTCCGCCCGATTCTCTGGAAGGATGTCCCAGTCCGTCATCACCGCTGCAAAGTAGTGCTTGTTCTGCTCGGGTGGATGGTGTAGCATTTCTGCTAACGGTGTTCTATATTCTGCCTTGTAAACGATTTCTATTCGGGTCAATTCGTGGTCGATTGTCCTTGGTTGTACGTTTGAATCGGTGCTCAGCCTAAGAGCACCTGGCTGCATGTGTTATTCCTTAGACTGCTTCGCTTTACGTTCCCAGTATCTGCGCTCGTATTCTTTTTCCTTTAATCGGTTCTCCGGCTTCTGCCGCCATTTGCGCCGATATTCTCGCTCATACTGTCTTCTGTATTCCCGACGTGCTTCTAATGCTTCGGGACTTAGGTTCAACATCTCTCTATTCCTCCCTCTGGTTACGTTCTGCCTGTCACGCTATTCATCGTTTCACGTACTGCGTCCTGAACTGTCACTCTCAATTCAACTGTTGAGCCTATATCATCAACTTCAATGACTTCACTATCGTCTACGATCTCAATTACAAAGCTATCGCTGCTCTTGTTGGCCTGCATCGTATAGGCTCCCTTCTCCGTAATCAGTTCAATTCGTTTGCCTGTGCCCTTAAATTTCTGCAACAGATCGCGCATCACGCCTTGATATTTTTGAGGTATCCCGTTATTCATTCACTGTTACCGCTGAAGCATAACGTCCAATTGCTGATGGGATTGCCTGTCCGGAAGTTGCTGAATATAATGACCGTATCACAGAAAAGGAAAAGGATGCTTCCCTTTTATGTGGGCCTGCAGCAACAGGCTCACGGGATGCATCCCCTACCCAACATGATCATTGTAACAGAGTATGAGCTGGTTGAGAAGACTCCCGGCGTTTTCAGTTCAATGTGCAGAGTTGGTCCCCTCACCTTGTTGTGGAGAAGCGCTTAGTGTGATCGGCAGTCGGCGGCGGAAACTAGTGAGCGAAAGCGGGGATCGTCGCGTGCTCTCCATCCGCCGGT
>NZ_KB905619.1 GCF_000380965.1 Paenibacillus ginsengihumi DSM 21568
CTGAAGAGAGCGCTGGTAGTATCCGTTCCGACTATTAGGCTTTTCTTGTTCATTCTCCATGAAGCTTTTGATTTCAGCTTTCATGATGGACTCCAGGTTCTCTTTAATAAACTGCGTGACAAGTTTTTCAAATAGATCTGCGAGCATATCTTGGTGTATAGTAGTCATGAGTAGGGTTCCTTTCTTGTGGTTTACGCACACTCCAAGATACCCTACTTTTTTTGCGCCTGCAGGTCACAAATTCTGGTTACACAAACTATTGTACATCATCATACAAATACAATGAAAGAAAAGTTTTATTTTTTGGACCAGAATGGAAAATAAATTTATTAAAAAAGAAACTCTTAAATATACCTATCTATCCAATAAGGAATTATGAATTATTAGATAGAATGCTAAAAATCCAAAAAAAACCCACCATTATTACTTTAAATCGTTCTGGGATTATCAGTAAAATTGAATATATCGATTAGGGAGAAAACAATGGATATTGATTTTCGAATTTGTGAAGTAACTAGTACATTAAAGAATGATTTAATAGTTAATTTTAACAATGAGGTCACTACATTTGAGATCCCAACCGTTCCATATGTACAGTATTTCCCAATAATGATTCAACTTGAAAAATTCCCTACCGAAATGATCATGGAATTACGTATTATAGTTACCAACGATAATGGAGAAGTGATAACTTATTCTGATAGTATTATTGTACATAACGAATCAAACAACGATAAAAGTTGTGTAGAACGGAGATTTGCTTTGAATTTCCCTTTGACAGAGAGAGGAATTCTTTATTTCAGACTCATGATAAATCAATCTGAGGTAATGCACAAGGAAGTACATATCAACTAGAGCATTATACGTACCCCTAAAATATGTAAGGCTCTGTCTATACTTTAGGATAAAGTACTCCATAACGGTTAAGGTTTAGAGTATAATCAAGGATGATGCAAACATTTTGCGTCGTAAATTGCCATTCAAGGTAGTCCATTACGCGTTCCGCTCAGTCTGCCATGCCGCAACACGTGCCATCATGTCTTCTTTGGCGACATAACTTGAGAAAGCTTGGCGGTGAGACGCCAAGTTCAATTTCAGCCATGTTCAGCCATCTTCCGTGTTTGGGCGTGTAATGAATTTCCAACTTGTCTGCCATTCGCTTGGCTTCAGCTGATTGCCAAGCTTACAGGCTTGTCCGAAATTGAAATTGGGCGTTTCTGCTAATCCTTTCAATGTAAACCAGTTAAGACCGCGAAGCGTTTATTTAACTTTGACTGGTGACTCAATACTCCCACTCTAGATTTATGCCCGGTAAATCGTTGCTGGGCCTGCAATGCGGCGAGTGATGGGGTACAGGGGACGAGTGTAACGAGCTAGAGTAAAGGGCAGATATTTCTGCCCCTCCTCATCAAACCGTAAGTGAGGTTTTTCCTCATACGGCTTTCCGATGTTCGTCATTCATGTGCATGCAGATTACAGTAGCGTTTTTAGCCCATATTGTATGATCAATGATTTCACTTCTCGTTCCGAGCTCATCCATCGAGAACGTTGCCGCTTCTTGGCGTACCATCTGGTAAGTCGCTGGAGAATGTACCAATCCAGCTTCGCCATTTTCTTTTAGCTGTAGGCCGTGTAGTAATAGTTATGCCAACCCTGTATCTTCGGGTTTAAGTATTCCAGATGCTCTTGAAATGACCTGTGGCGCATACTCGGAGGAGCCAATCGTTCCTTCACGACTTCCTTAATTCGCTCCTCCGCCATTTGTCACAACCATTGTTGGGTCGTATAGTATACCTGACCTTTGGATGTTTCAGCCTTCGTCTTTCGATGATGCATCCCTAAGAAGTCGAAGCCCTCTTCCCCTGTCCATAATCCGACGATGCGCGTTTTGGTTGGATGTAGCGTTAGCTCTAGTCGTTCCATAATCGCTTTAATAAGCTCGTATGCTCGATCCGCATCTTTCTTCGTCTTACAGATCACCACGAGGTGAGTAGCCCGAGGGAATCGCACCCTCAGGCCCTCTCAGAACCGGACGTGAACCTCTCGGCTCATCTGGCTCCCATTATCCAGTCGCTGGCAGTATTCCTAATCTCCAGTGTGCAAACAGTTCGGGAATGTTCTTCGCTAGCCTCCCTAGCCGCCGAATAGCCCGCGTCTTGTGTCTCTCCAGCTTCTTGTATTTCCGCCGGGCCCACTTGACGAGCGCATCATTCATATGACGTAGAACAGGGTACAATTGCGATTTGTAAAAGTGGCCATAGTAGTTAATCCAACCCCTGACGGAGGCATTGAACATTCTTGACAGGTCATTAATCTCCAGATCCGGTTTCAAATGCATCCGCCATCCTCTTATCGTCTGCCTCATCGCTTTTTGCACTCCTTGTTGCTTACTGCTGGTGTGAAATTGGAGAGATGACTCCTCCTTGCGGTGTACCTAAATCCGAGCGCCTAACGTTTCCTTCCTCCATGACTCCCGCACCTAACCACTTCCTCACCAGCTTCATCAGCTTCGCTTGATTGATGTTGTCGAAATAGCCTTGGATGTCGACGTCGACCACCCAATTTCCTTTGCGGTTGCATGCTTTCCGGATTCGTTCCAACGCTTGCTTCGCACTTCGCTTTGGAAAGCCGAAAGCGTTTCTTGAAAGTCTGCCTCGAAGATCGGTTCGATGACGAGTTTGGTTGCCATTTGTATGACACAGTCTCTGACCGTAGGAATCCCCCAGCGGCGCTGCTTTCCATCCTTCTTCGGGATGTAGTGTCGCTTGACGGGTTGCGGATGGTAGTTCCCTTCTTTAAAGGACTCGCTGACATTCGTGCACGAAGAATACTTCTCCTTGCTTCTCAATGTCCGCTAACGTCTCTCCATCCACTCCAGCCGAGCCCTGATTCGCTCGTACCCTCCGCCATGCTTCCCACAAGATGTCCAGCCGGTAGACCTTGTCATACAAGGCGTGAAATCTACGCTTTTTGTTTTCCTTGGCCGCATGACCTAGTTTCTCTTGGAGTTGTTGAACGTTTTCCTTTGGTGTCATTAGCCGTCTGGCATTCACTAACTCGTACCTCCTCAAGAAACTTGAACAAAGTAGGGCTCCTTCCCTCCCGCAGGTTGTGTTGTCCTGCATTCTTCGGTAGTATGAGCCACTCGGACTCCCTTCCCGCGGATGGCTCACTTCGCTTTTTGGCTTATAGAGCATCCTTCTACGAAAAAAACATTTCCGTGCAGGGGAGGGTCTCCCCAGTTCACTGCATCCTCTTTCATACCATGCCGATCCCCATACGCCGGAGGATTCTTCGCTGTCGCTCCAAGTACCTAACAGCTTCCCTGGCCTTCGTCCAAACCCTCGGGACTCGGCTTCCTCTCTTCCCTCATGCGAGGCCTTTTTGACGACGCGGCAGGATTCACTTTATGTTACGGCCTGGTATTGTCGCTCGCCCTGTCTCTGACAGGTACTTTCGTCGATGCGCTTCTACGCACAGATTTCGCCGTACGCAGGCATCCAAGCTACGCGGGGACTTGGCTCCTCCCGCGACCGGACTTTCACCGGCTAGAAAAAGCGTGCTTAGCTGGGCACGCGAAATAAAAAAGATTCCTAACCAAAGTGGCTAGGAATCTCCTAATCTCGATCATTCGTCCTCAGATCATGCGAAGATTACCCAGTCTCAGTCGCTTGTATGTGTCAGCAACGATGCTCTATTCGGGGGAAACATTTTTATTCTGAAGCAATCTTTATTTCGCTCCGCTTGTCTTGGTCAAGGAAATACCATGAATGGTATCCCGCTGAAAAATCGGTAACGTAATTATTGGTTGGTGCTGTAAATATCTGAAGACCGCCAACGATCGATTTTTGCGGCGCGCCTCCGTCCAATGGAATTTTTACAAAACTCTTGTCTCCATGATTCCCACTGTTCCCTTCTGTAACGAGGACCTCTCCATCGTATACATTGATTGAAAACAAATTGTCTTTATCTGTAGTATACAAAGTCTCCTGATTAGTTCCATCCGAATTTAGGCGATAGATCGATTTATAGTCTGTATAATAAATCTTCCCTCTTTGAACAATGGGGATAGAATATCGTTCGGCCGTAAATGAATATAGTTTCGCCTCTTTTTCACTGGCAAGATCTGTAGCGAATAAGGACGAGTCCTTCGTATAGTAAAGGCGGTTTCCAGCAACAGCCACCAACTTGCCCTCAACCATCTTTCGCTTATCCGACCCATCTTTCCCCATTCTCCAGATGTTATTGTCATCATCGTTAAAATACAACCAATCTCCAGCTAATATTAAGGTATTTCCGGCATCAGTTAATTTTTGTAAGCCCGTTCCGTTTACATCCGTCTTATATATTCCGTTAGCGGCATAATAAAGATGTTGGCCGTCCAAGTTCAAATATTGGGGGACCTGCGGAGCTATTTTCAATATTTGGCTTCCATCCGGTTTCATTTTATAGAGACCATCCTCATCAGAATTTGAAGCTACATGTTTTTTATAAGATAAATATATCCAATTTTCGTCGCCTACCAGCTTGCCCAGATTTGAGAAGTTCCCTGCCGAATTCCCTTGAAAATCGTCTTTTTCGGACATATCATTAATCTCTACCGTCCTTGTATCGTTGTCCCATATCACTTCTTTGCCGAGCAGTTCGCTTATTGCTCGAAGTGGAACGTAAGTAGTCCCTTCATAAATGAAGTTATCAGACTGCACCTGTTTTCCGTTTACTTTAATGGCAATGGAGTTAAACCATGCTGTGATTTGCTTTTCCACATTATCAGCAAAAACGTTCGGCGTTATAAAGACACAAAGGACGACAAAAAGTACAGTTACCCCAACTCCGAGGAGTTTAAGTTTTTTCACCAAAGTTACCTCCCAATCAAATTTGTAAGACACTTACAATATAATGACTTCTTGAATGCGAAAAAAGTTTCGGTCCGAGGTCAATTCAAGTTGAAGCACAATTGGAGACAATTATTTGCGCGCAATAAGGCAGAATGCTCACCGGCATAGCGGTTCAAGACAAGCCTAAGTGCCTGATCGCCTTCGAGACAGTCGGCAGCGTAATTCCGTCGTCGGCCGTCCTTCGGATTGAAGTCAATCGGATTGGCACGGTGAAGAGGAACTGGAAGGCGCTAATTCCGATCGGTCAAGTAAAAAAAGACGCAGCCGCGAATAATTCCATCCCATTATTCCCTGGGAAATGACCGCTCGTCCCTCCCGCGATCCCCTCGGCGTCCGGCCAATTGTTTGAACGTTCTAAAAAAATAGGCATACATCACGCTCACATATCCCCGTCCCGGTTGAATATATTTAGTAACAAGCTCAATTTTTCCGAGTAGCCGCTCACAAGCTTGGGACTGAACATTTCGGAGGAGGTGTCCCGCATGACAGAACCGTCATTCACCGTTTCTCGCGAGGATTGGTCGCTGCACCGCAAGGGCTATCAGGATCAGACCCGCCACCAGGAGAAAGTGCGCGATGCGATCAAGCAAAATTTGCCCGATCTGGTCACGGACGAAAGCATTATTTTGTCCGACGGGAAGCAAATTGTGAAAGTTCCCATCCGCAGTCTGGACGAATATCGTTTTCGCTATAATTACAACAAAAGCAAGCATGTCGGCCAGGGAGACGGAGACAGCCAGGTCGGCGACGTGCTCGGCGTGGACCCGACGCCGCAATCGGGAGCCGGTAAGGGCGAAGGCGCAGGTGATCAGCCCGGCGACGATTACTACGAAGCCGAAGTGCAGATGGAAGAGCTGCAATCGATGCTGTTCGAAGAGCTGGAGCTGCCGAACTTGCAGCAGAAGGAGAAGCATAACGTCACGGCCAGGGAAATCGTCTTCAACGACATCCGCAAAAAAGGCATCATGTCCAATATCGATAAAAAGCGCACCATTCTCGAGAACCTGCGCCGCAACGCGCGCGAAGGACAGCCGGGCATTCACGGCATCTCGCCCGACGACTTAAGGTTCAAGACATGGGAGGAGATTGTCACCCCGCAATCGAACGCGCTGGTGATGGCGCTCATGGATACGTCGGGCTCGATGGGCTCGTTCGAGAAATATATCGCGCGCAGCTTCTTTTTCTGGATGACCCGCTTTCTGCGCACGAAATATGAGAATGTAGAGATTGTGTTTATCGCTCACCATACGGAAGCGCGCGAGGTCACCGAAGAGGAATTTTTCACCAAGGGGGAAAGCGGCGGCACGATCTGCTCCTCCGCCTACCAGCTCGCGGTCGAGCTGATCGACAAGCGGTATTCGCCGTCGCGCTATAACATCTACCCGTTCCACTTCTCGGACGGCGACAATCTGACCTCCGACAACGAGCGGTGCGTCAAGCTGATCGGTGAACTGATCAAGCGCAGCAACATGTTCGGCTACGGGGAAGTCAACCAGTACAACCGCAGCAGTACGCTCATGTCCGCCTACCGCAACATCCACGACCCGAAATTCGTGCATTACATCATTCGCGAGAAAGGGGAAGTATACAAAGCGCTGAAGACGTTCTTCCCCAAGCAGGCCGAAGGGAGGATCGCCCGATGAACGCCGACGACATCAAGCAGTTGGAATACGCCATCGCCGAAATCAACGAGATCGCCAGCGGGTTCGGGCTCGACTATTATCCGATGCGCTACGAAATTTGCCCGGCCGACATCATCTATACGTTCGGCGCCTACGGCATGCCGACCCGCTTCAGCCATTGGAGCTTCGGCAAGACGTTCCACAAGATGAAGATGCAGTACGACTTCGGCCTCAGCAAAATTTACGAGCTCGTCATCAACTCCGATCCGTGTTACGCCTTTCTCCTGGAGGGCAATTCACTGATCCAGAATAAGCTGATCGTCGCGCACGTGCTGGCGCACTGCGATTTCTTCAAGAACAACGTTCGCTTCTCCAAGACGAACCGCAATATGGTCGAGAGCATGTCGGCGACGGCCGAACGGATTCGGCAGTACGAGATCGAATTCGGCCAGATGGAGGTCGAACGGTTCATCGATGCGGTGCTGGCGATCCAGGAGCATATCGACCCGCTCATTACGAAGCCGTATCGCGGCTCCAAAGCGCACGACCGCAGGCGCGAGGAAGCGGAGGATCGCGCCGCGCGGGAACCCCGCGAGCGGCGGTTCGGCTATGAGGACCTGTGGGACCTCGATAAGGAAGAAGACTCCAAGCGGAAGGAATCGTCCGCGGAGTCCGGGTCCGGCCGACGCAAATTCCCGCCCGAGCCGGAAAAAGATCTGATGCTCTTCATCGAGGAGCACGCACCGTACTTAACCGATTGGCAGCGGGACATCATGACGATGCTGCGCGACGAGATGCTGTACTTCTGGCCGCAGCTCGAGACGAAAATCATGAACGAAGGCTGGGCGTCGTATTGGCACCAGCGCATTCTTCGCGAGCTCGATCTGACCGAGGAAGAGACGATCGAATACGCGAAGCTGAATTCGTCCGTCGTCGTTCCGTCCCGCCACAGCCTGAATCCATACTATTTGGGCTTGAAAATTTTCGAGGACATCGAGAAGCGGTGGGATTCGCCGAGCCGCGAGGAGCGCGAGCGGTACGGCCGCCGCGGCGGCGAGGGGCGGCAAAAAATATTCGAGGTGCGCGAATTCGACTCCGACCTGTCGTTCATCCGCAATTACTTGACCAAGCAGCTGTGCGAGGAGCTCGACCTCTATGTCTTCGAGAAGAAGGGCCAGGAATGGAAAATTACCGATAAAGGCTGGGAAAACATCCGCGACCAGCTCGTCTATTCCCGCGTCAACGGCGGCTTCCCTTATATCGTGGTGGAGAACGGCAATTTTGCCGACAACGGCGAGCTGTACCTGAAGCAAATGTACGAAGGCATCGAGCTTGACCTGAAGTATGTGGAACGGACGATGCCGTACATTTACCAGCTGTGGGGCCGGCCCGTCCATCTCGAGTCGGTCGTGGAGACGAAGCCGGTGCTGTTCAGTTACGACGGCAAGAAGCATCACCGCAAATTTTTGTAACCGGATCTTTGCATCAATAAGAGACGCGCCATCCAGGGAGAACGCTCAGGGCTTCTCCCTTTCCCTGCATCCTGGCCGGGCCGAATGACCGTCCCCTCATTCATCCTGGCCGGCATCGCTTCTGTCCGTCATTCCTTCACTTTGCTTTATTTTTCTCCATAATGTCGTTCGGTTAATTCCCAGTCGTCTGGCTGCCCTGGATTGATTCATCTGTTCTTCTTCCAGCACCGCCATAATAACGTCCCGTTCGATCTCTTCCAAGGTCTGATTAAGATTAATTAAAGCACGGGAACTCTTGCTTGCCAGCCTATGGGTGTCAAGATTTACTTCGTTAAGCAGTGGGAGAACCTCTTCCGTTATATATTCCCCTGTCGTATAAATAATAAATTGCTTGATCGTTTCCTGAAGTTCGATCAGGTTTTTGCTCCAATCATGATTTTGCAGCGCCGCTAATACTTCTGGCCTGATGCCAACGATTTGTTTGCCGAGTCTTTCGTTATAATAAATGATCAAGGAACGAACCATGCTCTCCAAATCATGAAAACGCGTGCGAAGGGAAGGAATGAAAATTTTGTTGCTGTTCATTCGTTCATAGAAGCTTTGTTCAAGCAGTCCGGAATTAAACAGCGCCTCCAGCGAATCGTCGAAAGCAAAGATCACTTTGGCCCGGAGCGTTGGAAGCATTTTGCAAAGCGCTTTCTGAAACGACAGGCTCCCATGGCTTGCCCCGCCAATATAAACTAACGTATCCTCTGCCGAGTTTTCCAATATATTGCCGATGGCTTCCACGGAATAATCGGAAGTTCTGGCGATAGTTAATTCAATCATTTTATCGAAATATCTTCGGCGAATCGCTTCCCCGAAATATCTTTTCCCCGATCCTTTCTCCCCATATAACGCAAGCGGAAATTCAAAAAGATCCGATTCCGGATTCACCGCCTGATCATTGACATCTTTGCCTAACACTAATAAAGGATAGTAATGATTGGTCGATTCATCGTGATAAATGACGGCGACTTCATGATCCGTCGTTTGATTTTCGGAGATTTTCAGATAATAATGGTCCTTGTTATGCTTGTAGTCGATCTTTCTGCCCTCTAGGACAAACGTTTTACCGGGGTCCATCAGAGACACACGGTGATCGAATACGGTTCCATATGCCATCGTCTCAATCGCGTATTTTAAAAAAGGAAAGCTGTCGAATAATGTACGATCCTTGAGCTCGATCGGCGGCTTTAAAATTTTGCGGAACGCCTCGTTCGCGAATTGCAGGGCGCCGCTCCCATTCAGAACGCAGACGCCAATGTCCAGATCGTTGATTAAATTCTCGTAGGTTTCCTTGATCGTATTGTAAGGCTTCATGACGCGAAAAATATGCTTGGCCTGCTCGAACGCTTCAAGCACGGATTCTTTTCCGGAAGTAATCAGGACGCCCTGGATGCCATATTCGGCTGCTTTCCTGGTCGTCACCGTATCGCCTAGCACAAGCTTGACTCCGCTATCCTTGGCCCTTTCAAGTATGCCGTTCACTTCATCCTCATGAGCAATAACAGTGACAGGAATATCGATGTTCATAATATTGGAAACCGAGACGAAGCCATCGATAATATTTTTAAATCCAATGACTTCCATGTTCACTTTATAATCTTTGACCAGGACAAGCATACGCAAAATATCATATCCGGATACTTGAATTTCGACCACCGGCAAAGAGGAATGATCCCGCAACAGTTGGGCCGTGCCGCCGCGGCTGATCAGCAAGTCATAATCGCCTTTCTCGATCTGTTCGAGAATGGGCAGCACTTCGGATAAATCGGATTGGATGATATCGACATCGAAATCCTGAAGCTCGTCCTTTAAACTCGTGGTCAACTCCACCAGCCCCGGATAGGGAGCGATAACTAATGCTTTTATTTTCATATAACTACCTCGTAGTTTGTCCATTGATTGCCTTTATTATAGCTTACTTTGATGCAGAAAAAAATTATGGATTGCATAACAAAATGACTGTAAGACGAACATGTGTCGCAATGTCCTCTTACAGTCACCTAAGCTGACATCATTAAAGGAATACTCTCTAGACCAAGCCTTGATCGCGGTATGCTTGCATCGTCATCGCCAATTCCGCCCTGGCTTGCGCCGTTAACGGCGCTACGGGCAATCTGGAGCAACCGGCCGGCAAGCCGATCATATTCATCGCTTCTTTTAATACGGAAGGCAATGTTCCCAGGCCGAAGCGGTTTCTAAGCTCCCGAAGCACCCCCTGCGCCTTCTCTGCCGCGACAAAGTCGCCCTTCTTCCAGTTTTCGTAGATGGCAGCGACTTGCTTAGGGAACACATTTGCGGTTGCCGAGATCGCCCCTTTTCCGCCGGACATGAGCGTAGGCAGGATCAACGAATCCGTGCCGGCCAATACGGAAAATCGATCATCATGTTCTGTAACGGCAATATATTGCAAAATATTATCGAAGCTTCCGCTGCTATCTTTGATCCCGACGATATTGGGAACCTTGCTTAACTCTGCTACCGTTTTGGCTGCCAATGCATTGCCTGTGCGTGCAGGGATATTATAAAGCACGATGGGCAACGCTGTAGAATCCGCCAAACGCAAATAATGATCCCGCAGTTCTTGCTGCGTAAAGCTTAAGAAATAAGGGGTAATGACCGAAACCGCATCGACGCCGAGAGCGGCCATATCCCGGATTAACGCTTTCGTTTCGTTGGTGCCGATACCGCCTGCCCCGGCGTAAACCGGAACTCGACCATTCGCTTCCTCGACGACAATCTCTGTAATGCGCAGTTTTTCCGCTGTTGTCAATGAGAAGAACTCCCCGTTCGTTCCGAGACAAAACAAACCGTGAACTCCGGATTCGACCGCTCTGCGAACTAACTGGCGAAGCGCGTTCTCGTCCAACGACTCATCGTCTTTAAAAGGCGTTACCAAAGCAGGAAGAATACCTTGCGGGATGATCATATTGTTGTCCACTCTCCGATCCAACGTATTTTTTCATCTTTCGTTCGTCGCGTCCCGCTTAACCTAGCAGTTGTTGCATCCTTTATCCGCTCACAGGGAACACAAGCATAGCAGCTACGCACAGCACCAAGATGCGGATCAGGTACATCGGCACAGAGAACAGCCAAAACTGCGGAAGCTTATATTTCCCCATGCCTAAAATCATGGCAGGCATCCCATCGACCGGCATGTAGCCGCCGTTCCATCCGGATATGACAACGGCCGTTGCGGCCGCAACCGGATTCAGCCCCAGACTGAGGCTGGTTGCAATAGCGATTGGCGCAAAGATGTATACAGACCCCATATTCGAACCCGTAAACGTAGCGCAGGTACTCGTTAGCAGCGCGAAGATGAGGATAAGCAGGAATGGGCTTATATTCGTGCCCAATGCACCGGCCACCATGTCGCCGATCATCACGGTAAATCCGGAGTTAGCCAGCGCGTCGGCGACGCCGATGACGCCAGCCATCATCAGAATGACAGGGGCCCCCATATTATCCCGGACTTCCTTGAAATCAAGCACGTTGATCATTAACAAGAACGCTCCGGCAAGGCCAGGGATAACATAGGCCGCATTCCCCAGCGAGCTCATCAGCATCATGCCGATCACGCTGACGGCAAATGCCGCGATGGTGCAGTATTCTTTCCATGCAGGCAAAGCTTCGCTTGTCGCACCCTGCCCCGCCTGATCGTCAGCAGAGGCTTCCATGATCGGATGATCCGGCAAAAGACGGTACGCAACCAGACTCCATGCCAGGAAGCCAAGCGCCATGATGAAATTCACTACAGCAAATTTCGACACGGAAAGCCCGCCAGTATAACCTGCCGTCTCCAGTACGCTGACAGTAACGCCATAGAAGAGGGCTACGTTGAAAGGAATCAACGGGTGGTTCGTGGCAAACCCAAGAGGCATGACCAGCTTGGACGTAGGCATTTTTTTATTATAAGGAATTGTCGTCAGCAGCGAAAGAATCAGCACATAGTACCCCGTGGAGCCGGAACCAACCAAGCTGGCGCCAAGCATAACGACGACGATCAGAAGGGCATAGCTCTTATAACCGCCCCTGTTTACTAAAGCGAGCATAGAGGACTGAACTTTGCCGATCAAGCTGGTCTTCATTAGTCCCGCCATCACAACCATAAAGCCGGCAATCATAATTACGCTTGGGTTCACGAAGCCTGCGAAAGCTTCCTGAACGGTGGACAGACCGGTGACGACCAAGAGCAAGCAGGCCAGGAGCGGCGGCGCGCCGAAAGCAAATTTGTCCGACATGATCATTACAATCATCAGGATCAAGATAGCAAGGGCAAGAATCATGGCCGTTGTCATGTTTATTCGCTCACTTTCATGGATAGTTTGTAGATTGGCCTCATTCTCACAGATTATGATGAAAAGCAGAAATGAAAATGCTTACATGATTACCTATAGAAAACCGATGAACTTTTTCGCGATGCCAGGTTGTTGTGTCAGACCGTTCGCGCCCCGCTTGGGCAGCCCCGTCTGACGGGGCTGCCTCCTGTTTGCGGCATTGCATTCGTTATTGATCGCTTGCTTTAATCCAGCTTTCCGTTACCGCGACATATTTGATTCGCTGTCTGAAATAAGTGAAGGTGACATGAATCGTGCCGTCCGGCGTTTGTTTGACAGAAGGATAAGAATATTCTCTGTTCAGCTGATCTTTGGAATTGTTGGTCATGGCATAACCGTCGCCAATCTCCAAGTTTCTGGAATAAGACCAGGTTTTCCCTCCGTCTTCGGATAGCGCGATCGTCATCGGTGCCCGGGGAGCTCCCCAGAAAGCTTTCTTCTTGTTGGGGTCTTCCTCCAGGACGGCAGCCGTCGAGGATTCGTTATTCCCCTCTTCCTCATCTTCAATATCGTCATAAAGCGATGTTCTACGCTCGGTGCAGTTCTCCGCATTCATATGATTGTAGACAAGAGCCAGGTTTCCGTTATTCAGTTTGGTGAATTGGATCGACGAGTTATTGTTGGGCAATTCGGTTGGAACCGGCTCCGTCCATGTTCTGCCGTTGTCATAGGAATAGCTCATATAGATGAAGTCTGCCCACCGGCTGCGATACAGCGCGAGCAAGGAGCCGTCGGGCAATTTCTCCACATTCATGTGCACGCATCCGGTGCTGTTCGGAACCGCATATTCGGTCCAGCTTCGTCCTTGGTCGCTGGAAATTTTTACGGCGCTGTAATCGTTATCGCCTACCCATTTCTCGCCCGGGGATACTACACAGTAAAATACCGGGAGCAGCCATTCTCCGTTATCCAATACAACGACAGGCTGGCGGACGAACGTTCCGGGCGTGCCAAACAAGGTTTCAATCGGCCCCCAGGTGTAGCCATGGTCTTCGGAAATTCGATATCGAACGATGGCCGTATCCTGGTTCCCCGATTTTTGCGCCGTATAAATCAGCCACAGCTTGCCATCGGGGGCCGAAAACAGAATCGGATTTTGCTCGGACCGGGTGGGATCATCGGAGAGCTTCACCGGTTTCGACCATTCCGATTCCCCTTTATTCAGCCTGGACATGTAAATGGAGATATCGGGAATTCCTTCTTGCGTTCCGGCAAACCATACGCAAAGAAGATCGCCGTTGTCCAGCGGCAAAATATTGGATGCATGGTTTTGTACGCAATCGCTTGGCAGATAGGCATCCGTTCTTCCCGGTTCAACGGTTCTCAATTCATGATGAAACAATATTTTACTGGTCATTTCGATCACTCCGTTCAGGTGTTTTGGGGACAGGATTCAGCCAATCGGATGAGCTCTTCTACACCGCTTACATCGCTAGCAGCAGCGGCTTTTCGCAGCGTTGCCGAAAGCTTGACTTACAATAATTTTTGATAAATCGCCCGCATATCTTGCCTCGTCATCGCTTTAGGATTGTTATCCAGCAATCGGGTCACCTTGGAAGCCGCTTCGACCAGGCCGTCCAGATCTTCCTCGCGAATTCCTTTGTCGCGCAATGTGCATTCGATATTAATATCAGCCAGGAGGGAATACAGATTCTCGATCATTTTCTCGGCTGCTTGTCTGGTGCTGAGGCCGGCGATGTCAAGTCCCATCGCTTCGGCGATATCCCTGAATTTGTGCTCACACGCATCGAGATTATATTCCATGACCGACGGCAACAAAATCGCATTCGACAACCCATGAGGGATTCGGTATTTTCCGCCGAGCGGATAAGACAGAGCGTGAACGGCCGTCGTGCTTGAGGTGGCGATACATATGCCGCCGTACATGGACCCGAGGATCATGTCGTGGCGCGCTTCCACGTCTTGGCCGTCGCGATACGCCTTTCGCAAGCTTCTTGAGATCAGCCGAACCGCTTGCAAGGCATACATATCGCTGAACGGATTCCCTTTCTTGGAAATGTAGCATTCGATCGCATGAGCCAAAGCATCAACCCCGGTAAAGGCTGTAATCGCTTGCGGCAGGCCCAATGTCAGCAGCGGATCAAGAATGACGTAATTGGCCATCATTTTGCTGCTTACGATTCCGACCTTTAACTCCTCTTCGGGAACAAGCACGATGGCGTTCGGGGTCACCTCAGCGCCAGTGCCCGCCGTTGTTGGAATTAACAGCGTCGGGAGGCCGGGATTTTTCACTTTTTCGATCCCCAACATATCTTTAAGCGGAACCTGATTCGTGAACATCAAGGCTACGATCTTGGCGACATCCATCGCGCTTCCTCCGCCAATCCCGATCACCATCTGGCTGTTTTTTTCTTTGGCCAGATTAAAAATTTCGTTGACATGCCCAATCTCGGGCTCTGGCGGCGTATGGTTGATGACATCGACTTGAATGCCTGCCGATTCAAGCAGGGCCACGGGCCTGGCGACCAAGCCTGCATCCCACACGCCTTTAGCGGTGATCAAGAGAACCTTCTGCACATTGCACTCTTTGACGATATCTGCTATTTTCTCGATGCTGTTTGGACCGGCAAATATTTTTCCGACGTTCAACAGCGAATAAGTTCCATCATAGGTCATCGTGCTGCTCAGCTCCCTTATAAAATATATCAGCTTGTCAATTTCCTTTAGGCGCCAATTCTACGGCCGCTCGAATGGCCTCAATCATGCTTCGTTCATCAGCTATATTTTTGCCGGCAATATCGAAGGCAGTGCCATGGTCAACGGATGTGCGGATGATCCCTCCTTTTAGGCCTACGGTAATATTTACTCCCGCCTCGATGCCTCTTACTTTTACGGGTCCATGGCCCTGATCATGATAGCAAGCGACTACAACATCGAAGTCTCCCCTGGCCGCTCTAAAAAACAAGGTATCCGCAGGGTGCGGCCCGGTTACATGGATTCCTTCCAGACGGGCCTTTTCAATTCCGGGAACAAGCTTCTCTTCCTCTTCCCCATTGCCGAACAATCCGTTCTCGCCGGCATGGGGATTGATGCCACATACTCCGATGCGCGGCGCCGTATATCCGGCTCTTGTCAGCGTCTGGTGAGCCAGCTTCACAATGGAATAAGTCAGCTCGGGCGTAATCATTTCAATCGCTTGAATCAAGCCGACATGTGTGGTCAGATGAATCACCTTGAGCTCCGGCGAGGAGAGCATCATGGAATATTCCTTCGTCCCCGTCAAATGCGCCAAAATTTCGGTATGCCCCGGGTAATGGTGCCCTCCCTTATGCATCGCTTCTTTATTAAGAGGAGCCGTACATATCGCATGAATGTCGCCTTGCTGCGCAAGCTCGACGGCTTTGGCCACAAATTGATAAGCGGCATCCCCCGCTGCAGCAGATACTTCGCCAAACGGCAAATCTGCGGGCAATAAATCCATATCCAGGCAATCGATAACATCTTCTTGAAACAAAGCTTCGTGAACAGCGCTTACCCGGTGAATCTCTGCATGACTGCCAACGATCTGTGCGGCACGCTGCAATATTTTGGCGTCGCCGATGACTACAGGCCGGCACAGCTCCCGCAACTTAGCATGAGCAAGCGCCTTAACAATGATTTCCGGACCGACCCCAGCCGCATCCCCCATCGTAATTCCAATAATAGGTTTCATAGCCGTCTCTCCCCAATCAATGTTTGCACGGAATGAAGCAAAACCTTTTCTGTACCGAAGCTGCCCGCTTTGGTAACGGCATACAGCTCTTTGGCTCCCGTTAACCTTCCAATCGGAACGCCCGTTTCGACTTCGCCAACCAATTCCAGTCTCTCTGCCCCGATCCGGGTACATACCTGTTTGGCCGTATCGCCGCCTGTAAGAACCACTTTCCGAATATCAAAACGATTCAGGATTTCAACAGCAATTTCGCCCAAAACGACGGATATTTCGTTGCTGACTTGCTTCCGGCTTAATCCTCTGCGCATTCCCGCTTCAACCGCTTTGCGAATATCCTCCGGTTCTCCGGAAGAATATAGAACAATGTGCTTTCCTCTGGCTACAATATCGTCAATTTCGGCAATGACTCTGCGTTTTTCTATAGCCCGAGCTTCCGAATCGGAAACTGCCTGCTCCGCTCGAAGCTCAATGCCTTCTACGTCAGGCGCAGCAAGCAGGAAGCCTAGCTGCTTTCTTGATTCCCTGCTCACGCTCCCGATCACCAAGAGAACGCTTGGATGGGAAGGGGAAGCCGGAATTTGCCGCTGCTTCTGTGGATTCGCTTTCTTCGCGACGGGCAAATAATGAACCAATCCCGCCGAGCCAGCCCAAACCACTTTATAGGAAGTTTGCGAAACCGACTCCACAATCGCTTTCAAATCGTCTTCGCTCGAAGAATCGAAAACAATATAAGGAATATGTTGTTCCTTCAATTCCTTGAGCCTCTGTTTCAAATAATCTGCTCCCGCACGCAATTCCTTATAATTAATGACTTCGACTTTCCGCTTTGTTTGCTTTAACAATAATTTCGGAATATAAGATTCCGTTACAGGCGTTTTGGGATCCAGAGCGACCTCCGTTTCGTGCAGCAGGCGGTCATTGAGAAAATGAAATCCGTTTAATGTAATCCTTCCATTCATCGGAAAGGCCGGTGCAATGATTATAAAATCAGGATGTAAAGTGTCGTATATTGCATCTAACTCTATTCCGAGATTGCCTCTCAGCGTTGAGTCCAGCTTCTTATAGATCGTATCAAAACGATTTCTCTGAAAAAATTGCGCCGCTTCCTTCACTCTTTCATAAGCTTCGCCGGCCGGCACCGAACGGCTGTCTGTATCGACCACAACAGCATCCTGCCCGGTTATCGCTTCATCCTTCAACTCCATAATAACGGATGTGCTCATCCCGCTCTTGGCCAACTGCACGCCGCTATCATTAGCCCCTGTTAAATCATCTGCGATTATTGCAATTTTCAACACTTACACCCCCCTTTCCTTCCAAAACGATTGTTGCAAGCATTTTCATAAGCTAAATATAACAGCAATCAGAAAATATTGCAATACTTTTTAGTAAATTTGAAGATTTGTGTTGCAAAATATTCATTATTAATCCAAAAAACGCCTCTTCTCAATAGATAATGGCTTGAAAGTTTGAGAAGTGATTAATTTTTCAACACACCCCCAATGCAAAACACAAAAATCACACATAAATTTCATTGCGGGCGGGGATTGCAAGATAGGTCCGCCTCGACTTATTTCATCGACAGGGCGTCAAATGGGGGAGGGGGGATAATGAAACATTTATTAATGTTGCAAAATTAAACATATCATTTTGTTGCAAATATCACTTTTACGCCTCGGCACTTCGTTGCCCTCTTAGAAGTCGCTCGTTTTGCACATGAATCGTATCGCACATCAGCGACGAATCGAACCGTCAGGCCGCTTGCCCAAAGCAGCCGGAGCCGCACCGCCAACGCGCGTAAAGCTTGTCGCTGCATCGTTGCCTTCGGCAACGGTTTGATATGGTGCAAACTCATACGCTGCTCCGAGCGGGGATACTCAGGCGCGCCGGCAACCCGCGAGCTTCGCGTTAGCGGTTGAGCTTGCGCTCACGTTCCAAACTCCGTGTTAGTGATCGAATCGCGTTAACATTCCAAACTCCGTGTTAGTGATCGAATCGCGTTAATGTTCGAACTTTGTGTTAGCGCGCCCCCTCTTCGGGTGCATGAGGCGCTCCGCTCCCCGATCATCAGATTGCAAGCCCCTCTACGAATACACCCGAGTCCATGAGGCGACGAATCCTGCAAAAAATGCAACATTTTCCGTATCCATCGCATAAGAGAGAGGGGAATGTTGTATTTGGTGCAACAATTGGGGCGCGATTGGCTTCAAACCCGGGAACAGCGCCCGAAATGCTGCATGTTCTGCAATTTCGAGTCGCGAGCGAATACGGTTGATCCCCCGTTTTTGTTGTACAGAATGCAACATTTGCTCACTCACTCGAAAAATTCAGCGGTTTCCACACGCTGAACTTCATAAACCGCAGGCGACGACCGATGACAACAAGAAAAAACCTTCAACTCCGTTAAGGAATTGAAGGTTTTTTCGGTCAGCGAGCCGGTGCCGTGCCGCTCAGGCTCGCCCGCGCTTCGCTGCGCCGCGCTGCTCGCTGCAAAGCGGGTTATACCGCATCGACCGCTTCCGCCGGCTGATCGGCCCCGCCCGCTGCGCGGTCCGCCCATTTGTAATGCAGCAGGGAGGACAGGAAGACAAGCGCCAGGCCCTGCCCCCAGCCTTGAATCCGCTTGCGCGGCACGCCCTTGTATCCTTCCGCGTCCTTCATGACGGCGGTTCCTGCCGATACGTCCAGCACGGTCCCGTTGTCCGACACCCGGCTCAAAACGCCGGAGATCGCCTTCTGTATATACTTGTTGTACATCGGCGCGCCGATCGCCTCGTTGTAGCGGACGAGCGCCGCCGCGATGCCGGCGGAGCCGGACGTCTCCAAATAAGCGGTCGGATCGTTGACGACCGTATGCCACAAGCCTTCCTCGGACTGCAGGCGCACCAGCGTGCTGAGCTGATCGCGGAGCGAATCGTACATTTTCATATACGACGGATGCGTCACCTCCACGATATGAAGCGCCTGGGACATCGTATAGGCCGCCCAGGAATTGCCGCGCGCCCAGAATACCGCCGACATGTTGTTGCCCGCAAGGTTGTCCCAGCCATGGTAATACAGGTTCGTCTTCTCGTCCTGCAAAAACTCCTCGTGCCCGTGATACTGCAGCAGGCCGTCCTCGAGGAAATCGTCGCGGCCCAGCAGCGTGCCGATGCGAATCAGGAAATACCCGGCCATAAACATCGTATCGACCCAGGCCTGCTCGGGGAAGTTGTAATTTTGCGATACGGTATGCTGGAATATGCCGTCCGCAAAGCGCACCGCTTCATGCTTCAGGTGCTCGGCCATCCGCACCGCCGTATCGAGATAAGTCTGCTGCTGCGTCGCTTCGTACAGGCTCAACAGCGTGTGGCCGATCGACACGGCGTTGACCGTCAGCGGCGGGATGCCTTCCTCCAGCTGCTCGTCGACCCAGAGGACCAGATGCTCGAGATACTTCTCGTTATTCGTCGCCCGGTACGCCTGGCTGACGCCGTACAAGGCGACCCCTGCCGGCCAATCCCACGTGAAATCCATCTTGAATGTGCGGTCGACGATCCGGTCTATCGCGTCCTTGATCGTCTGTTCCTGAAAAATAAGATTTGGCAAAACAATCTCCCCTTCATTCTTGATGCGTTCCTGTTATTAACCATACCAAGAGTCGGAGAGATTCACAATATCAAATTATTGTTTTTTATCCGTTTTTCTTTGAATTTTTTTGATTTCACTCATCGTTTTTTGCATTTAGCCGGCGCCGTGCCGTTCCTGCAGCCCGATTTGCCCCGACTCCAGCTGCCCTTCAAGCCTGCGGATGTGCTCCAGCAGCTGCTGCAGCGTCTCTTCCGTCACGAAGCCCGGAACGGTCCGCTTCTCCGACTCGATGCGCTTCGCCAGCTCCGCGCTCCTTCGCTCGACCGGAACGCTCCGGCGACGGGAATAGCTCTCCAGCTTGCGCAGCCAGCCGCGCCAGCAATCCAGCCGCACCTGAAGCAGCAGCATCGTATAGAAACGGTCGGCCTTGTCCGACACCGCGAAGCCGCAAGCGAGCCGCTCCCTTTCCAACGCATCCTCCAGCGACCGGACCGCTTTGGCCGCCTCATCCAACAGCTCTTTCATCCGATTATACCCTCCCTTGTTTCTCGATCGTTACTAGCATTTCCAGTTGGAGGAAAATGTATAATCGGTCGCTGCTCTAGCGGCGGTGATTTGGATCGATCCGTCAAGCATAAAGCGGTTAGCCTGGGCTTGGCCAGTCTGCCATGTGAGCTCATGCAGCTTGCGCAGAAAAGGCGCTGCCAGTCTGCTTGGCGAGGCGCTGCCGCTCTGCTTAGCGAAGCGCAGACGTCCGCATCCCGTGCCAAACCTGCTTCAACAGCAAGACGCCACGCTCGATCTCCTCCGGCTCCAAATGCCCGTAGCCAAGCAGCAGCTTGTCGGCATGCGCGCCTTTACGGATACAGTGATATTCGACAGGCACAAGGCGAATTCCGCCAGCCTGGCAGCCGTTTACGAAAGCATCGTCAAATACACGTCCGGAAACTCCACGGCAAGGTGCAGTCCCGCCGCGTCCCCCCAGCTTCTCCAACCGTCTCCAAAATGTTCCCGCAGCGAGGACAGCAGCCGCTGGCGGCGCTCCCCGTAGAGCTTTCTCATTGCTGCAAGATGACGGTCAAACTTTCGGGTATGCAGCAGCTCGGCAAGGGCCGCCTGCTCGAAAGGAGGATTCTGAACGTCCGAATAAGTCCGCAGCCGGCGCCAGCGCTGATGCAGCCGCCGCGGAACGATCGCATAGCCGATGCGAAGCGCGGGGAACAGCACTTTGCTGAAGGTGCCGACATAGATGACCCGTTCGGGGTCCATCGCATAGAGCGGCGCGACCGGATCGCCGAAATATCGGAACTCGCTGTCGTAATCGTCCTCCACGATGAAGCTGTTCTGCTCTCTCGCATAGCGAATCAGGGCGGCGCGGCGCCCGGCCGGCAAAATGCCGCCTAACGGAAATTGGTGGGACGGCGTCACATACACCGCGCAGCTGCTTAGGCCGCTCAAGCGATCCGTCATTAGTCCGGAGGCATCGACGGGAATCGGCCGGATGGCATGGCCGCGATTCGCCAACGCCTGCAGCATCCCGCGATTGCACGGATCTTCGACCAGGATCGGCTTCCCGTCCTCATCCAGCAGGTCGGCGATCAAATTCAGGGCATGAGTAGCTCCCGCCGTAATAAAAATATGGTCCGCAGCTACGGACAAGCCTTTGCTGCGCAGCAAATAGGCGGCGATTTCCTCGCGAAGCCTGGCCAGTCCCTGCGGGCCGGTATAACCTAGCAAAGCCGCCGGCATCTCCCGCAGCGCCTTATTCATCATCTGCTGCCACAAATAGCGCGGAAACTGCCGCAAATCCGGTTGGCCGGTGCGGAAATCCGCCGCATACGAAGCAGGCTGCGGATCATCCTCCGGCGCTGCCGCATCAGGGGGGCGCTCAAGCACAAGCCCTTCCGCCACGCGCGTTGCCGCCCCTTGGCGGTTCACGACGAAGCCTTCAACCGCCAGCATCTCATATGCTTCGTTCACCGTATTGCGGGAGACGCGGATGGCGCCGGCCAATTCCCGGGTCGATGGCAGAGCCTCTCCAGCCTGCATACGTCCGCTCACAATGCGCTCTCGCAATGCCAGGTAAAGCTGCCGCTTCAAAGGCACTTCGCTCTCCCTCTGCAGTTCGATCCCCCACATACGCCCCTCCACTGTCCTGGTGTCCCTCCATAGTCCTGGTGAATTCACTGTCCTGGTGTCCCTCCACAATCCTGGTGAATTCACTGTCCTGGTGTCCCTCCACAGTCCTGGTGAATTCACTGTCCTGGTGTCCCTCCACAGTTCTGGTGAATTCACTGTCCTGGTGTCCCTCCACTGTCCTGGTGTCCCTCCACTGTCCTGGTACCCCTCCACTGTCCTTGTGAATTCGCGCTGAACTGGCTCTTTTCGCGCCGTTGTATGTTCCCTAAGATTGTATCATGTTTTTGGAATGCAAGAGGGGGGTGATCGATTGGAACGAATCCAAGGCATGCTGTTTCTGGCCGGCGCCTTTTCGCTGGCGGGCACTTCTGTCGTCACGGCCCGATATTTCAGCGGCAATCTCGGCCTGTTCACCATTACCGCAGTCAGCTTATTTCTTGCGCTGTTCATCCTTCTGCCGCTGGCCTGGAAGGAGCTTGCGCGGGGCGGCCGCCGGCTGCCTGGCAGAGATTGGGCGCTTTTGTTTCTCCAGGCGCTTTTCGGCATTGTGCTGTTTCGCTTCTTCCTGCTCAGCGGACTCGAGCTTACAAGCTCGGCGGAAGCCGGCATCTTGACCGGGGCGACGCCAGCCGTCACCGTCGTTCTCGCCAGACTGCTGCTGAGAGAATCGGCAGACAGGCTTGCGCTCCTCGGTATTGCCAGCACGATCGCCGGCATGGGCCTGCTCCAAATGGTGTCCTCCACCGGAGCGATCGGCAGCTTCGCCCCCGAGCATCTTGCGGGCAACGCCCTGGTGTGCTGTGCCGCGTCGAGCGAATCGCTGTTTAATGTGCTGTCGCGAAAATTCGCCGCGGCAGGCGGAACACCCCAGCGGGACAAGCTTCACCCGATGGCGCAGACCGCCTTGGTAACCGCCATCGCTTTCGCGCTCAGCGCCGTTCCCGCCCTCTTCGAGCGCCCCGCCGCCGTCCTGCCCCATCTAGCATGGAGCGAATGGCTGGCGCTCGTCTGGTACGGTCCGGTCGTAACGGCTCTGGCATTCATCCTCTGGTACGCCGGCATCCAAAGATGCCGCGTCTCGACGGCGGCGGCGTTTTCCGGCTTGATGCCCTTCACCTCCCTGCTGCTGTCGGTCACGCTGCTTGGCGAACGTTCCTTCTGGCTCCAGTGGGCCGGAGGGGTTCTCGTCATCCTGGGCATCGTGCTGATCGCGGTCAGACAGCAGCCGCAGTCGAAGCCGGCGGCGAAGCGGAAGGACGCTGAGCCCAGCTGAAAACGTTCGGACGTCGAAAAAGAAAAACCTTGCCTTCGGCAAGGTCCTTTAGCGTGCAAATCCATATTTTGCTGCGATTGCTGCGACAGGGATTGCTCAGCCAGCGGCCCTCGAATTCCGTGGAGCGTTCGAACTCCGCGCTAGCGCTGTCCCTCCCCGGGCACACTCCGGTACACTCCGGCACATGAAGCGACGAATCCTGCAAAAAATACAACATTTTCCGGACTCTTCGCCCCAGAAGAAGGAGAATGTTGTATTTTGTGCAACAATTTAAGGGCGGTTGGCTTCAAATCCGGGAATACCGCCCAAATTGTTGCACTTTTTACAACATTGAGCTGCAAATAGGGGTTATCCTCCCATTTTTGTTGTACAAAATACAACATTTGCTCGCTATCTTGAAAAATTGGACGGAACCCTCCGGCGAATTTTTCAACCCCGCAGGTGACGACCGATGACAAAAGAAATCGCTCGTCATCGGCGTCTCTCCCCGCGGGTTCGGCTATAAAGCGCGCACAACGTATTGGACGCGGGCCCCTGCCTGGGGCACAGGGTCCCCGATAGCCGCTTATCTGGCCACCAATATCGTCTCTAACGCAAGTGACAAACGCTATTTTGCTGAATCGTACCCTTTTTTAGATGTAAGGTAACTAGGTAGGATGATGTACAATTGTTTGTGTACCATGATTTGGAGCCTTCCAGGCGACAAAAAAGTAGGGTATCCTCAGAGATTGCGAAGTCACCTGAAAGGATGGAACCCTACTCATGACTACTGTACACGAATTAGGCCTCCCAGATCTACTTGAAAATCTTGTGAAGAACTTTGTTCAAGAGAAGATTGAGCTCCTCATGAAAGAAGAACTCAGCAACTTCCTTCAAGTTGAGCAACCTGATCAGCGGAACAGCCGCAATGGCTACTATGAACGCACTTTGGATACCCGTTATGGTAAAATTGAC
>NZ_KB905620.1 GCF_000380965.1 Paenibacillus ginsengihumi DSM 21568
AATGCGCCGCAGGCCCATCCGTAAGCCGCAGATTGCTCCGCGTTTCTTGGCTCCCCCATGCGAAGAAGCCACCTATCCGGTATTAGCTACCGTTTCCGGTAGTTATCCCGGTCTTCCGGGCAGGTTGCCTACGTGTTACTCACCCGTCCGCCGCTCCGGATAATTCCCCGAAGGAAATCATCCAGCGCTCGACTTGCATGTATTAGGCACGCCGCCAGCGTTCGTCCTGAGCCAGGATCAAACTCTCCAATAAATATTGCTTTTACCCCGGAAAGGGGATTGGATGTTGATTCAGCTCATTGCTTTGACTTGCTTCAAGTCGCACAAACACTTGCTCGTTGTTCAGTTTTCAAAGGACAAGTTCTACTACGAAGCCAGTCGCATCACTGCTTTCCAGCTTCTCACTTCATCGTCACCTTGTTTAGCGGCGACTTTCTTAATATATCACATTCGCCTAGGAAGATGCAAGACTTTTTTAAAGAAATTTTCTTCCTGTCTGTTAAGCGGCTTATCCGAAGATGAAGTGATCGCTTAACGGATTAATAATATATCACGTCTTCAGGCGAATTGCAAACAAAATTTTTAAAAAATATCCCGCAACAAACCAATGCTCTGAACAAAATTAAGAAAAAACGTCTATCGACGTCCATTCAGGGATGAGCGCCCGCGGCTCTGCGGTATTTTTTTTGGTACAGAAAGTCGCATTTCGCTTTAATCCAGCGAAGTTGAACTTTGTGCAGAGTTTAAGCATGAAGGGACTTTTATAGAAAAGCTTCGGCGAAATGCCGGAATGTTCTTTCTATAGCGAAGGCCGACCGATGGCGGATTCCGCAAGGAGAAGCGCCAAGGACAAGCGATCCCTTTCGTCACCTGCGGTATTGAAAATTGAGCGCGTGGATACCGCCGCCGAAAGCAAATGTTGTATTTTGTGCAGAAAAAACGGGGCAATAAACCGCACTGGGCGCTCATTGTTGTAGAAAGTGCAACTTTTCGGGCGATGCTTCCGGGTTTGCAGCCAATCTCGCCCAAATTGTTGCACAAAATACAACATTCCCCTTCCTCTGGTACGAAGGATACGGAAAATGTTGTATTTTTTGCAGGATTCGTCGCCTCATATGCTCAGGGAGGGCAGCGAGCGCTCGGGCACATGCCTCGCACATATATCACCTCCTCATGGGCTGGCCCGAGAGAGGCAGTGAACGCTCGGGCACGCGCCCCACACGTATATCGTCGCCTCAAGTGCCCGATTGCGCCCGGGAAAGGGCATCGCTTACGCGGGGGCCGACCTCTCACGCGAAGCTCGACCGCGAACGCGGAGTTCGGGTGCCGCCGGCTGAGCATCCACTGATCGCCGCAAAAAACAATAACCTGAATTCCCCCAAGGAATCCAGGTTATCATTGGCCGTCTTATTCGGCTGCTTCCGCCGCCTTCAGTTCGTCGATAAATTGCTGATGGATCAATCCGTTGCTGGCAACGACGTTCCGCACATTCAGGTTGTACGGCTGACCGAGCGGGTCGGTCACCATGCCTCCCGATTCGCTGATTAACAGAGAGCCTGCCGCAATATCCCACGGATTGAGCCCCACTTCCCAAAATCCGCTTAGCCGACCGGCAGCGACATAAGCCATATGAAGCGCCGCGGAACCGTTCACGCGAATATTGCGCACCTTGCCGCTGAGCGCCTGAAGCCCCCGCATGTTCACCGCGGCATGATCCTTATCCGGCGGAAAGCCGGTGGCGACAAGGCTGTCGGACAGCTTCGCTTCCGCAGATACCCGCAAGCGGCGCCCTCTGACGTAAGCGCCTTTACCTTTCTCGGCAACAAAAAGCTCGTTATGCACCGGATTGTACACCACGCCAACGATCACTTCTCCCTTATATGCCAACGCGATCGATACCGCAAAGAAAGGGAAACCGTGCACGAAGTTGGTCGTGCCGTCCAAAGGATCGACAATCCACAAATATTCGGCGCCGCTCAGCTTCGCCAAAGCTTGCCGGGAAGCGTCCGGCCCCGGCTCGACGGATTCTTCGCCAAGGATGCCGTGCTTGGGAAAGTGCGTCTGGATCAGGTTGCGGATCATCGTTTCCGCTCCCTTGTCCACTTCGGTCACCAGATCGTTCATTGCCGATTTTGTATGTAAGCTGTTATAATCGCCCAGCTTGCTTTGAATCCATTCACCGGCTTTGGACGCCGTATTAATGGCAACAGCCGTAAAGCTTTTGCTTCCAAGCGTGTGGTTTGCCAACACAATCAACCCTCTTCATCATTACTGGAAACGAACAAAGCTTCCGAGCTTTCGTCGCGGAAATAAGCTTAATAAGTTCATCCCGTTTTCACTTTCAGTATAGTTAATATACGTTCGAAAAGCTATAGCGTTTCGTCCCGATTTATGTCATCTCTGTAAAACGGCATGCGTGTCACAGGACCGGCGGCAGACAATTAAGAAAACCGTCTATCGAAGTCCTTTCAAGGATGAGCGGGCCGCGATTTAGCGGTTGTTTTTGGGTACAGAAAGTCGCGCTTCGCTTTATCGCTTTTGCAAAGTTAACCTTTCTGTAACGATAAATAAATAGCAGTCGTTCGCCAAAAAAACGAACAACTGCCCTTGGGCCGGCCAGAATCAAACGCCAACGATATGATAACCGCTATCTACATAAATCACTTCTCCCGTAATGCCTCGCGATAGCGGGCTCATCAGGAACAGCGCGGTATCTCCGACCTCTGCCGCCTCCGTCGTCCGCCGCAGGGGAGCTTTCTCCTCCACCTGCTTGAGAATGGAGTTGAAATCTTTAATGCCTTTGGCAGCCAACGTGCGAATCGGCCCGGCCGATATAGCGTTCACGCGAATGTTATACGGCCCCAAGTCTCCGGCCAAATAACGGACGCTCGATTCCAGGGCAGCCTTCGCCACGCCCATGACATTGTAATTTTTCAAAACCCTCTCCGCTCCGAGATAAGTCATGGTCACGACGCTTCCGCCCTCTGTCATCAAGGGGTACAGCTTCGAAACGACGGCAACGAGGGAATAGACGCTGATATCATGGGCCAAGGCGAAGCCATCGCGCGACGTGTCCACAAACATGCCCTCCAGCTCTTCCGTCTTGGCAAAAGCGATGCAATGTGCGATACCGTGGAGAACGCCGAATTGTTCACGCAGCCGTTCCGCCAGCCGGTCGATCTCTTCATCCGATGTCACATTGCATGGAATGACAACGGAACCGTGGATCGTATCGGCGAGCTTGCGGACGCGCTGCTCAACCCTCTCGCTTTCGTAGGTAAAAGCGAGCCGCGCCCCCTGAGCGGCGAGCGATTGCGCGATGGCCCACGCAATGCTGCGATCGTTGGCGACTCCCATAACAACAATATTTTTGCCGGCTACCAAAGAATTCATAGGCTGCTGTCCCCTCTCCCTGGATTCGATGTACAAGCACCTTTCCTCAAAATAACCGATTTTTCCGATTTTTACAAGTCGAAAAAAAGTCTCCTGGCTCATATTTCGAAGGAAGCCTGAGTCAGCAAGGAGACGCCGGGCTCGCGTTGAACATCCTCCATCAACCTGAGCAGCGCAGCGTCCTTCTGCTTCGCCTCCAGCATGACGTCTAGGCACGGAGTCATTGGAGCAATCGCCCGTAAAAATCGGAGCAATTTCGCCGCATCGACGTAATCGGCGTGGCTGCGCGGCTCGGCATCGCTTTTCGGGCTGGAGGCGTGAATTTTGGGAGGAAGCCTGCCGCCCTCCATCTGAAACGGAAAAGCGTTCTCCCATGTCGCTTGAATGCGGGGCCAAAGCGCCTCTGCCGCTTCTCCGGCATTATTCACCTCATGATGATGAAGATCCAGCACCATCGGCGCGCCAACCGTCTCGCACACCTCCAATGTCTCCAGCGCATTGAACGTTTTGTCGTCGTTCTCCAGCGTGATGCTTCGCGCGATTCGCTCGGGAAGCGCGGCAAAGCGCTCGATGAACCGGGCGCGGGCCGCCGGTTTGTTGCCGTACGTGCCGCCGATATGAATGTTGCAATTCGCGGAGAGCTTAAGTCCCATCGCCTCCAGCATCGCAACGTGCCGTTCCAGATCCGCGAGCGAACTCTCCAGCACATTGTGCCGCGGCGTGCTCAGCACCGTGTAATGTTCGGGATGAAAGCTCAGGCGCATGCCGTGCTGCTTCGCATAGCGGCCCAGCTCGGCAAAGTCTGCGGCCAATGCGGGAAGAGGGTCCCATTCCTTCAGCAGCTCGTGTCCGAGGAGCGGAATCAGTCTCGACGAACAGCGGTATATTTTGATGTCGTATGCCCGGTTATGCTTAAGCAGGCGCAATGTGTTGCGAATATTGTCCGCTGCAATCCGTTCCAGCTTGCGAACGGCCGCTTCCCTGTCCGCGATTTTCACGAAATTGGCCGCGGTCATCGTTTGGGAGGGCGACGCATTTTTAACGAGAACCGACATGGCGACATAGCCCAGACGAACGATCATGCAGATCACGCTCCTCTTGCGGATACTGCCTATTAGCGTTCCCCGCAGGGCTAAAAACAACAAAACATCCCTTGGAGACGCTTCTTCCGCGTCCTAAGGGATGTTCATATTGCCCGGGGCCACCCGGGGGAACTTCTTATGAAGAAACCGATCTTTCGCCGAAAAACATTTCTGCGGCGAGCGACGTTTGAATGCGGGCTTCCTCTTCCGTCAGCCGGCGCACCAGCTCCATCTCCACTTCGGTAATCTCCTCGCCCTGGAAGTTGATTTCGGCAATGGAGGCTACGATTTTCACGATCGCCACAGCCTGATTATCCGGCGTATAGGCGATGACCTTCTGTCCCGTCGGGTACACGCGAAAGCCTTGCTTCACCATCTTACTGCGGCCGTATTCCAGCAGCTCGTACAGCTCCTGTTCGGACTTGAACTTGCAGACGGAATTGAACTCGGTCTGAAATCCCATGCTAGCGCTCCTTTCGACAATGTTTCGGTTAGCCTTAGCATAAGGGAAGAAAGACGCCGATTGCAAGCGGCCAGGCCCGGAAACGCCGGGTACGCGGCGCCGGGAGCCATGCTTCAACCTATCCCAGATCGAACGTGTACTGGAGCTTCTGTCTGGACGCATGGCGTTCAAGCGCAAGTCCGATCAAATCGTCCAGCAGCTCGCGGTACGGCTTTCCGCTTTCGCTCCACAGCAGCGGATACATGCTGAACGGAGTAAATCCCGGCATCGTGTTGATTTCATTGATGAAGATTTGCCCGTCGCTCTTCCTCATGAAGAAATCGACGCGGGAGAGACCGGCTCCATCGATAGCCAGGAACGCCCGCACAGCCAGCTCGCGGAGATGATCCGCGGTTTCGCCGGGCAACTCTGCGGGGATAATCATCGACGACTTGCCGTCAACATACTTCGCCTTGTAATCATAGAATTCGTTGGAAGAGACGATCTCGCCGACCACCGACGCTTTCGGGTCGTCATTGCCGAGCACGGCTACCTCCAGCTCCCGCGCTTCGACGAATTCTTCGACGATCACTTTGCGGTCGAAACGAAACGCGGTTTCGATGGCCGCGATCAGCTCGTCGCGATTTCTCGCCTTGCTGACGCCGACGCTGGAGCCCAGATTGGCCGGCTTGACAAAGCAAGGATAGCCGATCGCAATTTCCGTCTCCATCAAAAAGAACACGTGGTCCTTCTCCCATTGCGCCCGCGTAAAATGACGGAAGGCGCACTGCGGCAGCCCTTCCTGCGCGAAAATTTTCTTCATGATCACTTTGTCCATGCCGGCGGCGGAGGCCAGGACGCCTGCGCCGACATAAGCAATCCCCGCCATCTCCAGCAGCCCTTGAATCGTTCCGTCCTCTCCGAATGTGCCGTGCAGCAGCGGAAAAACGACGTCCAATGGCGCTGCGGCCGATCCCGCTTCCCCTTGAACGACGGACCCGGCGGCAAATATTGGCTGCAAAGCGGCAGCGGCCCCAAGCCCTCGCTCCTGCTCGAAGGTCAGAAGTTCGGCCGATTCGACCGGTCCGGTCAATTGCGGCCCTTGGCGCCACTCCCCGCTCTTCGTTATGTAGTAAGGATGCACCTCGTATTTGGCAAAATCAAACGCCTTGACGACAGCCAGCGCGGTTTGCAGCGAAACCTCGTGCTCCCCCGATCGGCCGCCGTATATCAGGCCTACGCGAATTTTATGGCTCATAACAACCTCCGGTTCGAACGTGTTTGGATGATGCATGCCCAGTCCTTAAATGGCAAAGCCTAAAAGAGGTTGTTCGCTGACCGGCGTGCAGTAGCAAAAATGACTGAAGAAAACGCCGGTTGACGGAACGCGCCAATTCAAGGAGGATTTGGTCGCAAAAGTACAGTGAAGGCTACGGAATCTATCTTGAAAAATTGGACGGAACCCTCCGGCGAATTTTTCAACACCGAAGGTGACGACCGATGACGACAGGAACCGCTCGTCATAGGTGTCTATCCTGATCATTCGACGAATGTCTGTCAGCGAATGTTCAGTACCGCAGGCGACGGCCGCTGGCGAAGCCATCGCTTGCCATAGGCGTTTACAGCGTATCGGCAATATGCAAAAAACGATAGCGCGTATTGTCCGTCCATGCCGGGGAATCTTTGTAGCTCCAGTATCGGCGTCTGCTGCTCACGGTGTGGGCATTGACCAGCGGCATCCCGTTGCCGTCCTTGGCCGTGACGATTGTGCTGTGCCGATACCTGCCGTTGCCGTCCCAGTCGTAGCTGATGACATCGCCGGGCGCAAGCTGCCGGGGGTCTTCTACTTCCCTGGCGCGAAGGCCGCTGCGGCTTGTCAGCAAATAAAACTGCAAGCTGCCGGCGACAGCCCAACTGTAGCTCCAAAGCTCCCGTCCGCCGCTGCGGCCGCGGTACCACCAGCCCGAATCTCTCCTACCAGTATAGTTCATCTGCGCACCGCCTGCAAAGAGGCACTGGGATACATAATTCGTGCAGTCGACTTCGAAATGAAGATAGGCCGGATTGCTGCCGTTCCACCATTTGTCGGCATACTCGACCGCTTTCCCCCGGTCGAATGAGACGCGGGCTCCGATCTGCATGGCCGGCAGCATGCCGGGATTCAAATACGGCACGGACGGCGCTCTCATCAGGCCATCGGCGGCAAACGCGCCGTCCGCTTCCGGAAGCGCCCCGACGCCCGCTGGCTTGACGACAAGCCCGAGCTCGTTGTCGAGAGGCTCGATCTTCGTAACGAGCCAGCGGTCCTCCAGCGGCTCCAGCGTGATCCGCTCCCGCTCGATGCGCTGCTCCTCCAGCTCCTCGTGACGGATCATTCCGATCGCGGTCCGCTTCATGGCGATGTCCGCCACGATCGCCTCGCCGCGCCGCACAGTGCGCAGTACGGCGAGGCGCGTCTCGTTTTTATACGGAGAGAAGGCGCGGGAGGCGTCTTCTTCCGCCCTGCGGGCGAGCAGCCGCGAGCGCATATCCAAATAATGGATGTCCGACACGTAAGGATACATCGATTCCACCGTGCAGTCGAGGTCGGCTTGGTTGCGATGATGGACGTAATCGTACAGCGTCGTTTTCCAGGGCATACGGGCACCTCCGGATGGTTTCGTCCTTATGAGGAAACGTAAGCTTTGTTGGATGCCTATGACCCATCATATGAAGAAACGCCTGCAAAAATGATTCGTAAGCGGCGGAGCCTTTTTTGCCCATTGAAGCAAATGAATCTTTACGAACCGGCCACCAAGCATGTATACTATGTATAGAGCAATTTTGAAATCGAGTTTCACCAGATGAAACAAGATCCAAAAAGCGACATTCTGATAAGGAGGCCATGCGATATGTCCAAGAAAGACCCGTTCAAGGTCCGCAAGCAGCTGAACGTTGCCGGCAAGTCCTACAACTACTACAGCCTGCGTTCCTTTGAAGAGCAAGGACACGGCGTCGTGTCGAACTTGCCGTTCTCCATCAAGGTGCTGCTCGAAGCGGCTATCCGCCAATATGACGGACGCGCCATTACAGACGAGCATGTGAAGCAAATCGCCGGATGGGCGACGGATCGCGACGCCAATAAAGAAATTCCGTTCATCCCTGCGCGGATCGTGCTGCAGGACTTCACCGGGGTGCCGGTCGTCGTCGACCTGGCGGCTATGAGAGATACGATGAAGCGCGCCGGCGGCGACCCGAAGCGGATCAACCCGCTCGTACCGGTCGATCTCGTTATCGACCACTCCGTGATGGTCGACGCGTTCGGTTCCAAAACCGCGCTCAACGAAAATATCGAGCTGGAATTCAAGCGCAACGAAGAGCGCTACCGCTTCCTGCGCTGGGCTCAGACAGCGTTCGACAATTTCCGCGCCGTACCGCCTTCGACAGGCATTGTGCACCAGGTAAACCTGGAATATCTCGCATCCGTTGCGGCTACGAAGGTCGTTGACGGCGAAACCGAGGTTTACCCGGATTCGCTCGTCGGCACCGACTCCCATACGACCATGATCAACGGTCTCGGCATCGTTGGCTGGGGCGTAGGCGGCATCGAGGCGGAAGCCGGCATGCTCGGCCAGCCTTTGTATTTCGTAACGCCGGAAGTCATCGGCTTCAAGCTGACCGGCACGCTGGCAGAAGGCGCGACAGCTACCGACCTGGCGCTGACCGTTACGCAAATGCTCCGCAAGAAAGGCGTCGTCGGCAAATTCGTCGAGTTCTACGGCCCGGGCCTCAGCAGCATCAGCCTGGCTGACCGCGCGACAGTCGCCAACATGGCGCCGGAATACGGCGCGACAATCGGCTTCTTCCCGGTCGACTCCGAATCGCTGAACTACCTGCGCAGCACCGGACGCTCCGAAGAGCAGATTGCGCTCGTGGAAGCATACTATAAAGAGCAAGGCATGTTCCGTACCGACGAGACGCCGGACCCGGTATTCAGCGACGTGATCGAGCTGGATCTCGCTACGGTCGTACCGAGCTTGGCCGGTCCGAAGCGCCCGCAAGACCGCGTAGAGCTGACGGACATGAAGCAGTCGTTCAACGAGATTATCCGCACGCCGATCGAGAAGGGCGGCTACGGCCTGTCCGAGGAGAAGATCGCCGAGAAAGTGACGGTCAAGCATCCGAACGGCGAAACCAGCACGATGGGCACAGGCGCTGTCGTCATCGCAGCGATCACTTCCTGTACCAATACATCTAACCCAAGCGTTATGATCGGCGCCGGGCTCGTCGCCAAGAAGGCGGTAGCCCGCGGTCTGAAAAAACCGGGCTACGTCAAAAGCAGCTTGACGCCGGGCTCCCTGGTCGTTACCGAATATTTGCAAAAGGCCGGCCTGATCGAGCCGCTCGAAGCGCTCGGCTTCCACGTGGCAGGCTACGGCTGCGCAACATGCATCGGCAACTCCGGCCCGCTGCCGGATGAAGTCAGCGCGGCGATCGCCGACAACGATATGACCGTTGCCGCTGTACTGTCCGGCAACCGGAACTTCGAAGGCCGCGTTCATGCGCAGGTCAAAGCGAACTACCTGGCTTCTCCGCCGCTGGTCGTCGCATACGCGCTGGCCGGCACGGTGAACATCGACCTGGCGAACGAGCCGATCGGCTACGACCAGTCGAATCAGCCGGTCTACCTGAAGGACATCTGGCCGACTTCGCAAGAGATTCAAGAGGCGATCTCAAGCGCCATGAGTCCCGATCTGTACCGCGCGAAATATGCCGACGTCTTCCGCGCGAACGAGCGCTGGAACGCCATCGACGTGCCGGAAGGCGATCTGTACGAGTGGGATCCGAACTCCACTTACATTCAAAACCCGCCGTTCTTCACGAACCTGGGCTCCGAGCTGGACGACATCACCGACATCCGCGGGGCGAAAACGCTGGCTCTGCTCGGCGACTCCGTGACGACGGACCATATCTCCCCTGCCGGGAATATCAAGGTCGACAGCCCGGCCGGCAAATATTTGATCGAGCACGGCGTGAAGAAGGAGGACTTCAACTCCTACGGTTCCCGCCGCGGCAACCACGAGGTCATGATGCGCGGCACATTCGCCAACATCCGCATCCGCAACCAAGTGGCTCCGGGAACGGAGGGCGGCGTAACGACGTATCTGCCGACCGGCGAAGTCGAGTCGATCTACGATGCATCGATGAAATACCAGCAATCCGGCACGAACCTTGTCGTGATCGCCGGCAAAGAGTACGGCACCGGTTCCTCCCGAGACTGGGCGGCCAAAGGCACGTTCCTGCTCGGGGTGAAAGCTGTCATCGCCGAAAGCTTCGAGCGGATTCACCGCTCCAACCTCGTCGGCATGGGCGTGCTCCCGCTGCAGTTCACCGAAGGCCAAAGCTGGAAGACGCTGGGGCTGACCGGCCGCGAGACGTTCGACATCGTCGGCCTGTCCAACGACGTGCAGCCAGGTCAAAAGCTGACCGTAAACGCAGTTCGCGAGGACGGCTCGTCGTTCAGCTTCGAGGTCATCGTTCGCCTCGACAGCATGGTCGACGTCGACTACTACCGCAACGGCGGCATCCTGCAAACGGTGCTTCGCCAAATCATGAAGTAAGCTTGAACGCCATAGCAGGCCAAGCGCAAGCAGCGTAGAATCGCGAAGGCGCCGCTCTCCGATCGGAGACGGCGCCTTCTGCTGTTTATTGCGCACAAGCGCTGAATGTTCAAGATATACGCCTATGCCTTGCGCGGCACCGTCAGATGGTGATAACAGCACCCCGGGCTCTTATAAAGCCGGAAATTCCGGCAATAACCTGCATCGGCCTCGGCGCCGTTTCCCGGCTAGCGGACCATCTTGCCCATACGCCTGGCTGCTTCTACCAGGGCCGGAGCGATCTGCATCATCGTCTCCAGCGTCAGCCGGTTGGACGGGCCGGACACGGCCAGCGCGGCGATCAGTCGGCCCGCCCGGTTCAGAATCGGCGCCGCCACAGCGGCCGCCCCGGGCTCGCGCTCCTCCACGCTGGTGGCGTACCCGAGAGCGACCACTTCCTCCAGCTGCTTGCGGTATAGATCCGGGTCCACCGCAGCCGGCCACGACGGATCGCTCAAGATTTGCTCCTGCTCGGCCGGATCGGCGAATGCGACGAGAACTTTGCTCGATGCGCCGACATACAGCGGCAGTCTTGCCCCGATAGGTGCAACCCGGCGAATCTCCTGATTACTCTGCACCGCCTGCACGCGCAAGCGGTCCATGCCGTCGCGGACATACAGGCTGACCGTCTCGCCGATCTGGTCCCTCAGCCGCTCGAGC
This sequence comes from Paenibacillus ginsengihumi DSM 21568, assembly GCF_000380965.1. Lineage (GTDB taxonomy): Bacteria > Bacillota > Bacilli > Paenibacillales > NBRC-103111 > Paenibacillus_G > Paenibacillus_G ginsengihumi. The sequence goes on from NZ_KB905620.1 coordinate 11,217, forward strand.
TCCGGCAGGAAAATAAGCGCCGGATCGTCGCTGTGCGTCAAATTCGCCGACAGCTCCCAGATGCGAAAGCCGAGCCGGTAACGCTCGCTGGCCGGATCGCGTATAATGAATCCCTTGCCTTCAAGCGATGCCAGCAGCCGATGCACCGTGCTCTTATGCAGCCCTACCTTCGCGGCGATCTCCGTCAAGCTCAAGTCTTCCGCTTCCGCGAAGCAGAGGAGTATATCCAGCGCCCGTTCCACCGCGCGTACCGTTAATTTGCCATCCTCCAATCCATTCCACTCCCCGAAAATCCGTTTCACTAGTTGAAATATATTATACTTAATTTTCGGAAAATGCGCCACTGGTCATCCCAAATTTTCCCTTAACACGCGCTACTTTTTCCATTTCTATTCCAAATATTACAGCAGCATTACAGATTGTTTACATCTGCTCCTATCGATTGACGTGATCCGACAACCCGTATACTATTAAAACATAAGGATCTAAATTTTATGGATCTCGGCGGTTTCCCGATTATTCGATCGCTGCCTGCCGTCCGTTCATCATGTACATCTCGGGAGGGATCCGCTCATGGAAGGCAATGTTCAACCCCCTGTGCCTATTAATCAAACATCAGTTGGAACCGCTTCCAATCGAGTCACGATTTTACGCAAATACCGCTGGCTCTGGGTTTCTCTGCTGTCGCTCGCGCTGTTTGCCACAAGCCTCATCATTGCGTTCCATGCCTATATCGCATGGATGCTGGCCAGGCCGCACATCGACCCGCTCGTGTCGAATCCGAAAGCGTGGTTCGGCGCCTCCTACGAGGACGTGCGCTTCCCCAGCCTGAACGGCTCGACCGAGCTGTCCGGCTGGTACATTCCGGCCTCCTCCCCTTCGCAATCCGGCAAAACTGTCGTTTTCTCGCATGGCTACGGCGGCAACCGGGAAGAAATCTGGGTGCCGATCTACGATCTGGCCCAAGCGGTTCAACAGCAGGGCTACAACGTGCTCATGTTCGACTACGGCTACGTCCAGCCGCAAGCGATCGTCAACGGCGGCGTCCGCGAATCCGAGGAGCTGCTCGGAGCGGTCCAATATGCCAGAGAACGCGGAGCGGATCAGGTGTTCGTATGGGGCTTCTCGATGGGCGCAGGCACCGCGCTGCAGGCGGCGCTGCACGACAAGCAGCTGATCGACGCCATGATTCTCGACAGCACGTTCATTCTGGAGCCAGCGACATTGTATCATAACATGAAGCAAGTGGCCAATCTGCCGTCGATTTCGCAGCCGCTCGTCCATTTCTTCTTCCCGATCATCAACGGGATCAGCTTCAAGCAAATTCCGTACCAGACGGTAAAAGAAGCGCAGTACCGCATGCCGATCTTTTTCATTCACGGCAAAATGGACCAGAAGGCGCCGTACGAAATCGCCCAGGATATTTACAATCGTCAGGCCGCCGATTCCGGTTCCCAGCTGTGGCTATTGCCGAACGACGGCCACGAGCTGATCTATCGCGCGCACAAGGATGCGTACTTGCAGATGACGACAGGATTTTTAAGGACATATTCCCATCATTGATATATCTATCGGCCTTCCCGAATACAATGTCCATTGGATGCCCGCCTGGCTCACAGAGCAGGTCGCGGGCAACGGACACGGGGAGGTTTTTGGCTATGCTGAATGTTTACGGGACGCTTATGCCGCTCAGAGTGCTGGAAGAAATCCGTTTTTGGAAAATGCAGGAGCGCGAGCATACCGTCGTCATCCGCGCGCTGGTCCCGGAACTGGAGCCCGAGTATGTCGAATGGCTGGATCGGTGGGAAGATATCTTTGCCCGGACCGAAGCGGCCAGCCAGCAGTGGATCGAGACGGCGCTGCGCACGCACGGCCCGCTCAGCCCTTATGTATGCCGGTGCATCGATGAGCTGCTGGCCAGGTCGAAGGCGGAATCGCAGGAGTTCATCTGCCAGCTGTTCCTGCTGCAGGAACGCAGTAAGCCGGTCAAGGCCAATCCTGTCGTGCAGACCGTCCTTCTTCACATCATCCGCGAATCGGAATATTTCCTCGGTGTGCTGCAATCGGTCACCGGCGTCGCCCATTGGGTTCCGATGCGCCGGGAAGCAGAGCCGTCCCGCCCCGCTGACGCGGACGCCTTTCAACCGCCCGGGCCGCTTCAAGCCGGTGCTTCAGAACCAGCGCCAAGAAGCGCCGCGGAAGCGGAAGCACGCGCCGAGAGCGGACGCCAGGACAATGACGAAAGCGCCCCCGGGGAGAAGCAAGCTTTCATTCATCTGCTCGGTCGGGAAGACGGCCGCGAATGGACGGCGACGCAGGAAGGCACATGGTCAGGGGGGGGCAACGAAGCGCCGGCCGCTCCGGGCGTTTTGAAGCCTGTGCCGATCGGCGGTCATACGCTGCCACCGCTTCCTTATGCCTACGAAGCGCTTGAGCCGTATATCGACGCGGAGACGATGCGGCTGCATCACGACAAGCACCACCTCAGCTATGTAGAGGGCTTGAACAAAGCGGAGAAAGCGCTGGAGCAGGCGCGGCGGTCCGGTGATTTCGATCTGGTGAAGCATTGGGAGCGGGAATTGGCGTTCAACGGAGCCGGCCATTACTTGCACACGGTGTTCTGGAACGTGATGAAGCCGCAGGGCGGCGGCAAGCCTACGGGGCCGATCGCGCAGGAGATTAACAAAACGTTCGGCAGCTTCGATGCGTTCAAGAAGCATTTCAGCGCGGCAGCGGAAAAAGTGGAGGGCGGCGGATGGGCCATTCTCGTCTGGAGTCCGCGCAGCCACCGGGTGGAAATATTGCAGGCGGAAAAGCACCAGAACTTGTCGCAATGGGACGTCATCCCGCTGCTCGTGCTTGACGTCTGGGAGCACTCCTATTATTTGAAATATAAGAACGAGCGCCCCAAATATATCGCGGCCTGGTGGAATGTCGTCAATTGGGATCATGTGAACGAACGCTACTCCGCAGCCCGCGCGCTGCGCTGGCTGCCTTATTGAGAAGAATATCGCCCCGCGGCTTAAAGCCCGGTCTTCGCGCCGGACTTCTTGACCAGCTGCCGGGGCGCTTTATTTCTTGCAGCAGATATACGATAATTTAGCCATAAGCCGTTTGTCGGGAGGAACACTATGCGAGCGGAGCATGGCTTCATGAATATCGGAACAGATGCGAGGGCGAGTCTGTATGTCTATGGCTGGCTGCCTGACGGCGCCGGCGAATCGGTGAAAGCGGTGGTGCAGATCTCCCACGGCATGGCGGAGACGGCGGCGAGGTACGAGCGGTTCGCCACGGTCTTGACGGCCCGCGGCTACGCCGTTTATGGGGGCGATCATCGGGGTCACGGCCGCACCGCCGGGCGCCCTGAAGCGGTCGGCGATCCGGGACCGGACAGCTTCGCCCGCATGACGGACGACCTGGCCGCCGTCACGGAGCGGATTGCCGAACTTCACCCCGGCGTGCCGATCGTCCTGTTCGGCCACAGCATGGGCTCGTTTGTAGCCCAGCGGTACATGTACCGGTATCCCGCGAAGCTGGCCGGGGTCATCTTGTCCGGATCGGACGGGCCCAAGGGCCCCGAGCTCAGCCTCGGCCTGCTGCTGGCGCGGCTGGAAGCCCGCTGGCGGGGCGACGGGCACCGCAGCCGGCTGCTGAACGCACTGACCTTCGGCGGGTACAACCGCCGGTTTCGCCCGGTCCGCACCGCGTTCGACTGGTTAAGCCGCGACCCGGAGGAGGTCGACCGCTATATCGCCGATCCTTATTGCGGCGGCGTCTTCACGGCCGGCTTCTTCCGGGATTTCTTCGCCGGGCTGCGGGATATTCATCAGCCGCAGCATCTGCGGCGCATTCCCAGAGAGCTGCCGATCCTGATCGTCTCCGGCGACAACGACCCGGTCGGACGATTCGGCGCGGGCGTGCGGCAGCTGGCCGAGCTGTACCGGCAGCTCGGATTGCGCCACGTTCAGTGCAAGCTGTATCCCGGCGCCAGGCACGAGCTGCTGAACGAGACCAACCGGGAAGAAGTGACGTTCGATGTGCTGCAGTGGCTGGACCGGCTATCGAAGGGAGCTCCAAACTGTTGAATGACCCGCTATTCGAGTGCAAGGACAAGCTGTCGCCGGACAGCGGCCATCAAGGAGGAATGCATATGACAGACAAGTCCGGACCAGCGCCTTCGCCGGCAGCCCGGCGCGGGCGGTTCGCTCCGACCCCGTCAGGCCTGCTGCATATCGGCAACGCCTTCGCCGCGCTGCTCGCCTGGCTGCAAATCCGCCGCGCGGGCGGGACGTTCGTGCTGCGGATAGAGGATATCGACAAGCCCCGCTCCCGTCCCGAATATGCCGAGCAAATCCTGGACGATCTTCGCTGGCTCGGCATCGATTGGGACGAAGGCCCGGATATCGGGGGCCCGTACGGGCCGTACGAGCAGAGCGCCCGGGAAGAGCGCTACCGCGCAGCGTTGGCGCGGCTGGAGCGCGATCGCTGGCTCTACCCGTGCTACTGCAGCCGGGCCGAGCTGATGGCGATCGCCAGCGCGCCGCATGGTCTTGCCGCCGAAGGCCCGGCCTACCCCGGCATATGCCGCGGCCTTACCGCAGAGGAGCGGCAGGCGAGATCGCTTGCCAAGACGCCCTCCCTTCGCTTCGCCATGCCGGAGCATGAGGTGACTTACGTGGACGGCATTGCCGGGCCGCAGCGGTTCCCCGCCGGGGCCGGGGGCGACTTCGTCGTGCAGCGGGCCGACGGCATCATCGGCTACCAGCTCGCAGTCGTCGTGGACGATGCAGACATGGGCATCACCGATGTGCTGCGGGGCTGGGACCTGCTCGACTCGACGCCGCGGCAGCTCCTGCTGCTTAAGGCCCTCGGGCTGCCGGCTCCCCGCTACGCTCACGTCCCCCTTCTGTATGGTCCGGACGGGCGGCGGCTGTCAAAGCGCCACGGCTCCGTCACCTTGCGGGGCATTCGCCAGACGCTCCGCTCGCCGGAGAGGCTCATCGGCCAATTGGCCCATCTTGCCGGGCTGCTGGAACGACCGGAACCACTCAAAGCCCGGGAGCTGACGCCCTGCTTCGAGCTCTCCCGCATTCCGCAGAAGCAAGTGATCGTGAGCGAGAACATGCTTCGGCTGCTATCGGTGCCTTGACCCGCTCAGCAGGGCGACAGCCGCCGGCACACGCCCGTTCGGCATAGCGACAGCCGCCGGCAACACCGCTCAGCGGGCAGCACACGCCGGCACGCGCCCGTTCGGCATAGCGACAGCCGCCGGCAGCGCCGCTCAGCGGGCAGCACACGTCGGCACACGCCCGTTCGGCATAGCGACAGCCGCCGGCAACACCGCTCAGCGGGCAGCACACGCCGGCACACGCCCGGCCGACCGTCGGCAGGAATACCGTCTATCGTCTCCCCATCACAATATCCTCTCTAACGCAAGTGACAAACGCTATTTTGCTGAAACGCTGCCTTTTTAAAATGTAACGCAACTAGGTAACGCTATTTTGTCAAAAACGCTGAGTCGGGTACCCCAAAATGCCGAATAAGGCTGCTTACTTGCGTTACAATTTCAAATCGATGGTTTCGAGGGAAATAAGCTCTGTGGCTAGCGTTAGCCCAAGGTCTGCCGGCAAAGCCCGGCAAAACGAACCCGCATCGTTGCAACGATCCGCAGGCAGGAGGAAACGCTGAGCCCGCGGTCAGCAAAGTGAGGCTTGCAACGCGAGGTTTGCAACGCGAGACTTGCAACGCGAGGCCTGCAAAGTGAGGCTTGCAACGTAGGGTTTGCAAGCCAGCAACCAGACCAGCGGCTTGAGGCCATTCCACCGTTTCCACGCTTCCACGCTTCCCCGAAAATGCTGTGCCTTCCTTAGTCCCACTCAGCCTCAGCTGCCTCCCGTACTTGGCCGCAACCGCTCCCCATGTCCATGATGCTTCTTCAGGACAGATTCGTTTCACCGGGCCCGAGGAAGTCCTATGATGCGAAAAACGTCTATCGATGTCCATTCAAGGATGAACGGGCCGCAGCTTAAGCGGTCGTTTTTCTTGGTACAGAAAGTCGCACTTCGCTTTAAGCCTTTTGCGAAGTTAAACTTTCTGTAACATTAAAGCAAGAACGACCCGGTGAGGGTCGTTCTTGCACTGGTCGAATCTATAGCTTGTTTTCCCGATATATGGCTTGTTATTCCCGAATCAAGGACAAAAACTCCGAGCGCAGCGCCGAGCTTGTCCGGAATTGGCCCCGCACGGCGGAAGTCACCGTCTTGCTGCCGGGCTTCTTGACCCCTCTTGCGCACATGCACAGATGCTCGCCGGTAACGACGACCATACAGCCGTGCGGCTCCAGCTCCCGCTCGATAATATCCGCGAGCTCCGAGGTGATGCGCTCCTGCACCTGAAGCCTGCGGGTGATCGCTTCAACGAGACGGGCAAACTTGCTGAGGCCGGCAATTTTGCCGCTGGGAATATAGCCGATATGCACGTGGCCGAAGAACGGAGCCATGTGGTGCTCGCATTGGCTGTAATACACGATATCCTTCACGATGACAAGCTCCTCGTGGTTCTCATCGAAAGCGACCCCAAGGATGTCTTTGACATCCGCTTCGTAGCCCGCGAAAATCTCCTCGAACATGCGCGTAACCCGGGCCGGCGTATCCCTGAGCCCATCGCGATCGACATCCTCGCCGATGAGCCGCAGTATTTCCCGGACATGGTGCTCAACCAATTCCCTGTTCTCCGCAACGCGGGTATTTCTATATTCTTTTGCCGGCATAGCCGATCGCACTCCTCTGTCGCCTAAAGAGAAAGCCCTCTCGGGAATAGACGCCGTAACGAACGGATTTCGTCAGCGGTCGTCACCTTCTTGCCCAATGACATTTTGCCGGCATACACCGCCAAAACCGCAAGATAGGCTCCGGGGCTTTAGGGGCGGAATTTTTTATTTTTCATCATCTGCTGCATCTTCTGCATCTGTTTATTGTTCAAATTATACCCCATTTGCTTGGCCATTCGCTGCAGCAGCTCCGGATCGCTCTGCATCTTCTCCAATTGCTTCCGCAAATAGTAGACCCCTGCGAAAAATCCGATCACAACGCCCACAATCAAGGTTACGATCGGAATGACATAATTCCACCACATACCTGCCGGTTCACCTCAAAACTGTTGTTTTCCAAGTCAAGCATCCACCCATCATCTTACCATGACGCCGGATAAGATACAAATGATTACTCCAGCACGCTCTCGATAAAAACGGTCGTATGCTTGGCCAGGTCCACTTCCTTGACGTCCAGATCCCCGGCTGCGCCCTGCTTGACGACGCGAATGACCGGCCTGCCGGGCAATCCCCGGTGCTGTCCGACGACAACTCCGGTCTCGCGCGTGCTGAGACGCACCGAGGTGCCGGTCGGATATACGGAAATGATGCGCATAAAGTGAATGACCGCATCCAGATCGAGCGTCTTGCCGCCCAGCGCCATGAGATGCTCGCATGCCTCATGGGGAAGCATGCGGGAGCCCGTCCCCGGAGGATACAGCAGGTTGTCATAGACATTGGCTACAGCGACGATTTTGGCGTACAGATGAATTTCGCCGGCGGGAAGCCCGCGCGGCCAGCCAAGCCCGTCGATCGTCTCATGATGCTGAAAAGCGACATGGGCCACCAGCAGGCTCAGCTCCCGCTTGTTCTTCAGTACCTCGAATCCGCGCCAGGCGTGATGCTTGCGCGGGTCCTCCGACGCATCGTCGACGATCGTCTCCAGCTTGCCTACATCGTGCAGCAGCGCGCCGATCGCCAGCTCGCGAAGCTGCGTAGTGGACAGCCCCATGTTGATGCCGATCAGCACGGACATCATGCATACGTTCATCGCATGGACATACATCGCGTTGTCGTGAGTCCGGATGTCCGACAGCTGCAGCAGCACGTCCTTGTTGTCCATCATTTCGGCCAGCAGCGTGTCGATGCTGACGTTCATTCGCTTCATGTTGAACTCTTTGCCCGAGCGAAGCGCCTCCATCGCCTCGCCCATCTGCTGCATCATAAGCCGCTTGGTCTCTTCCGACACAAGATCGTCGATCTCCACATCCTCCAGCAGCGGGTCCTTGATATAGATCATCGTTACCCCGATTCGCCGCAAGGTCGTAATCATGTACACTGTCAGCTGCACGCCTTCCGAAAGAAGGACCGTCCCGTTGGCGGCGAACACCGTTCGGCCCAAATATTGTCCCGGCTCCACATTGTCTATGTGCACATATCTCATGGAGGGTCTCCCCCTTATTCATCGCGATAATGTTTCCGTATCATCATTGTTCGGCGCTATTGTTCGGCGCTGGACGGAAATTTTCGGCGCTGGATGAGGCCGCCGCGGACTGAGCCGCCTTCTCGATCTCGCGCCGGGCCGCTTCGTCGGTTTCCCGCTCGAGCGCGGCAAGCAGCGCTTCCTTCGCCTCCCGGCCCCCGATTCGACCCAAGGCCCAGGCGGCCGTCGCCCGAATCTCATGCCGCGGGTCGCTATGCAGCAGCTCGATCAGCTCCGGCACACTGCTGGCGTCGCGGAAGTTGCCAAGCGCCAAAATCGCGTTGCGCTGAATCGGCTTCTTGCCCCGCCAGGAGGCCGCGCTTGTGCCGAAGCGCTCCTTGAACTCGCGGTTCGACATGAACAACAGCGGCTTCAGCAGCGGCTTGACCTGTTCCGGGTCGGGCTTCAGCTCCGGATGCCTGTCGAAGTGCAGCCCTTTATTTTTCGGGCAGACGATTTGGCACGTATCGCAGCCATACAAGCGGTTGCCGATTTTGCGCTTCAATTCGTCGTCCTCGATAATCCCTTTCGTCTGCGTCAGGAAAGACACGCACCGCGGCGCGTTCAGCTGCCCCGGCCCGACCAGCGCGCCCGTCGGACAGGCATCGATGCAGAGCGTGCAATCGCCGCACGATTCCAGGATCGGCTCGTCCGGCGGAAAAGGAACGTTCGTAATCATCTCGCCGAGATAGACCCACGAGCCGAATTCCGGGGTAATTACGGAGCAATTGCGGCCCAGCCAGCCGATGCCCGCCCGCTCCGCCACAGCCCGGTCCACCAGCGCGCCGGTATCGACCATAGATAGGGTTCTCGCTCCCGGAACCCGCTCCATGACCCAGGCCTCCAGCCGCTTAAGCCGGTCGCGGAGCACGTGATGGTAATCCATGCCCCAGGCCGACCGCGACAAAATGCCCCGGTAAGCCCCCTTCTCCGAGCGAGGGGGGTTGTCCAGCTTGGACGGATAGGCGATGGCTATGGATATGATCGAACGCGGCTCCGGAAGCGACAGCGACGGATCGATCCGCTTGTCGATATCCGGCTCCTCGAAACCGGACTCCCTTCCCTGCGCCCGATGATTAAGCAAAATCTCTTTCAGCTCAGTGAACGGGTCGGCACTGGCGAAGCCGATCTTGTCGATGCCGAGACTGCCCGCCGCTGCGCGCAGCTCCTCCTTCAGACGGGCCCAGTCCCCGCCGGTCGCGGGCGTAGCCTCCACGTCGCTGACCTTCTGCCGCTCCGTCTTCGTCCTGCTCGTTTCCGTCATCCTGCATCACCCTTCGCTTCGCGGCATCTTCCGTTCCCGTCCCGCCTCTCCTCGCGCACTCCTCTTCCCCTTGCAGCCGCTCCCGAAAATGCGGCCGCCCGGGACGCAGGCCGGCCATGACCCGCACTGCTTCCGCGCGCTGTTCATTGCGCCGCCTGCTGCTTCCATGCTTCCCACAGCTTGTAATAATATATGACCGTGCGGTCATCGAAAGGCGCCTGGCCCGAGTCGATTCGTGCCAGCACGTCCTTCAGGCCGTGCCGCACTTTGCTGTCCACAACGGCAGAATAATGATACAGCGTCTTATGACGCTCATACTCCTCCTGATCGACGATCTGCACATCGCCTCCGGGCATCCGGATGACGTCGAGATCGTAGTCGATATAAGTCAGCACCTGGCCGCTCACATAAGGCGGAGAAGCCACGTTGCAGTAATAGCGAATCCCCGCTTCTTCCATCAGCGCAACGACATTGAACCACCGCTTCGGAATGAAGAAGGAAATGCCGGGAATCCGGCTTATCCATTCCTTGCCGTCCGCCTCTACGATTTTTGTATGGCAGTTAACGAACACGAGCATGCCGTCCTGATGGTGCTCCTCCTGGAGCCGTTCTGCGGGCACCCGCCAATTTTCCAGCCACATCCGGTGAAGGTGGCCGTCATGTTTGAAGCTTTTAATAATGTAGCTTGTAAAATCCGCCATGAGGTCCAGACCCTTCTGCTCGGTTTGCTGTCCGCGCCTCCCTGCGACGCCGAATGGTTCATCTCCCTGAATAGACGCCTATGATAAAGGAATCTTTATCATCGGTCGTCACCTTCGGTACTAGAAATCGCCGACGGTCTTCGTCGAATGATCAGGATAGACGCCTATGATAGAGGAATCTTTATTATCGGCCGTCGCCTTCGGTCCTGTAAATTCGCCGACGGTCTTCGTCGAATGATCGAGATGCTCTTGTTATAACTCAACTTTCGCAGTATGAAATCGGCAAACAAGCCTTGATGTAGTTGGGCAAAGCAGCAATCCATTGCTGGAGTTGACGTTGAATCAGAGTCGAAAGCTTTTTTCCTGCTTTTGTTGCGATTTCGTTGATCAGATCGAGCAGTTGCTGCAAGGCGATCGCCCAGTCCAACGTGCCAACTTCGTCGCACAACACATAAAACAGGCCGCCGAACGAGCGGGCATCCGTACTTTGCCGATGCTGCCAGGCCAGCAGAATATAACGGGAAAACACAATGGTCGTATGGCTAATCAGCAAATCATAGGAGCGGCCTTGAAACTCCTTCTGCAAACGAAGCAGCGACTTGGTGCACTTGAAGAAGACCTCAATGTCCCAGCGGATCGCATAAATACGAATGACGTCCTCCACGGAGAGGGAAAGATCCGTCGTCAGCACTGCGAGCCATTCGTTCTTCTTCGTGCGATGACGGACGAATACTACGTGAACCGGTATGCCGGAGGCAAGCTCGGTTCGAATCGAACGAAGGATGCCTCGTTTCTTGCTTTGCACCGGAGACGCTGCCGCATATAGTTCTTTTAACGACAGCTTCCGGCCTTGAACAAGGAAACGCTTATTGTCGTTCTTGATCATGCCGATCACATGGAGCCCACGGGATATGATTTCCCCAATGAGGGGGGCGTGCGTGAACCAACTGTCCATCAAGACATAGGAGGCCGTGGCTCCCGCGGCAAGCGCGCGATCCAACATCGAAACAATCACTTGCGGAGCCGACAAGAGTGCTTCTTGACGTCGCTTATAGCCGTTCGTCCGTTTGTCGATCTTCTCACTCATGCCGTTAATGGCAGATTTGCTGGAACTGAGCAGCGCGAAGTCCAGCGGCAGGAAAGTATGGCCGTCGGACCATCCCATGGTGAGCATGCGAAAGCCCTTGTAATAAGCGCCGGTAGCATGATCTTTGAATCTGGCCAGCAACTCGACGGCTTTGCTGCGGTTGCGCTCGAACATCGAATCGTCAACGATGAAGACGGTGTCCCGATTTGCCGACGTAAGAACGTTGACCTTCTGCACTGTTGCGATGCTGAGCGACGTCAGAAAACGACGCCAGGCAAAGCCTGCATGGTTGAGGAAACGATAGACGGCATCCTTGCCGGGAAAGGAGTCGCCCTTGCTGCTCTCAAGCAGTCGAAACCAATTCTTCTGGTGAAACAGAAGGACAAAGACGAGTTGAAACAGCCGAGCACAGCTAAAGCCAAAACGCTTACGGAATCCGGCTTGTTGAAGATGTTTCATCACTTTCAGTTCTTGAAAAGCGGGCTTTAATTCGTTAGGCAGTTGATTCAGGTCGGGCTGATGATCTATCATGATGGAAGACACCTCTTCTGTCTGGTAGTGGAAGTCGTTACTCTCACTTTACCAAACGAAGCGGTGTTTTTCTATTTTGGCAAGCTGGCTAATCAGCAGACCCTAAGCCCGCTCCACAATTGGTTTTACATTGATTTTCTAGGTGCGAAAGTTGAGTT
>NZ_KB905621.1 GCF_000380965.1 Paenibacillus ginsengihumi DSM 21568
TGCCGGCATCACACCGTCCTCCCGACGAGGCATTTCTGCCGGCATCACACCGTCCTCCCGACGAGGCGCTTCTGCCGGCATCACACCGTCCTCCCGACGAGACGCTTCTGCCGGCATCACACCGTCCTCCCCGCCGGGCTGTTACATAATTCAACCGAGATGGTGGAATGATAATGCATAAAAGGGGACTTCCGGAATGCGGTCCTTATCCTTATGGCAATTATACAGCCTTATGCTCCTGTTTCTACTGGGAACGAGCGTCGTCTTCGGAATTGCGGCCCCGGCGAAGCAGAATGCCTGGATCACCGCTGCCATCAGCATGCTGCTCGGTTCGGGTCTTCTGTTCATGTACTCGAAGCTTTACGAATCGAAGGCGAACGCGAATTGGACCGGTTTGCTAAAAATAGCGTTCGGACGGCCGATTGGCGCAGCTTTGGGTGTCGTGTACGTTTTTCTGTTCATGTATACGGCGGGCCGGGATTTGCGGGACATCGGCGAACTGACGAACACGTTTCTGCTGCCAAGAACTCCGATAGGGGTCAGCATGGCCTTGTTTCAGCTGCTGGTCGCCTACGTTTGCTATGCGGGAATCCGGCGGATGGGGCGGTTGGCTGAATTGAACGTCCCGATCATGATCTTCTCTTTCCTGCTGCAAATCGGACTGCTGCTCGCCTCCGGCACGATTCGCCTGTCCTTGCTGGCGCCGGTTGCCGCGGAATGGAAGCCGATCCTGACCTCCGTTTTTCCGGCGAGCTTTACCGTTCCTTACGCAGAAGCGTTCGCTTTCGCCGCGTTTTGGGCGACGACGCTGCCGCCGCAAGGGTTCCGCCAGGCCGCCTTGCTGTCGGGCGCCACGGCGGGGCTGTTTTTCATTATTCTGGATGTTGTCGCGATCGCAACGCTTGGGCCGGAACTGTTCTCCCGTTCGTTATTTCCGCTGATGAGCACGTTTCATCTGGTCAACGTTGCGGATTTTATTCAAAATATCGATCCCTTCATCGTAATCAATTACATGATCGGCGTCTTGTTCAAGATCGCCATCTTTACCTACGCGGCATGCGCCCTCATTTCCGATCTATGGAAGGCGAACAGCCAGGCGGCTGTCATCCCGGTGTCCGTCATCGTATTCGTGTTTGCCTTCTACATGTCGGATAATCTCAGCCTCCATCTGTTCATGGGGCACCAATGGGCGACGTGGCTGATTTTCGTCCCTTTCTTCGTTGGCCTGCCGCTAATAGCCTGGCTCGTCATCAAGCTTAAGACTGCCCGTCGAAAAAGGAGAGAAATCGGATGAGCGGACAACGGATACGAATGTCCACTTGGGAGGACCAAAAACAGTTCGCCGAACAACTAAGCCGAACGTTCGGCCACGTATCCGACCTCGTCTTTCGCGGCGCAGGCCGTTCTCTCATCGTGTATCTCGCAGGCATTGTCGACGAGAAGCGGATTGAAAGGGAAATTATCCGTCCGCTTGAAGCGAATCCGGACGCGGATGGAATCCCGGTCAATTCGCCGGCGGTGAAGACAACCGGCGATTATGAAGAAACGGTTCAGGCGCTGTTGTCCGGTGCGGCCGCGATCGCCATTGTGGGCCGGGAGAACGTCATTTTGGCCAATGTCGCCTCTGTCCCGCACCGGAATATTAACCGGCCCGAGACGGAAACGGTCGTTCAAGGCCCCCGCGAAGGTCTGGTCGAGCATCTGGAAACCAATATCGCGCTGCTGCGCCGCATGCTGAAAAGCGACAAGCTCCGCATCCGGACATGGAAGATCGGCTCGGTTGTGAAAACCGACGTCCGGATGCTCTACCTGGATGGCGTGGCCTCCGACGAGCTGGTGACGGAAATCGCGAAGCGGATTTCCGCCGTTCAACTGGATGCCGTGATCGAGAGCAATTATCTCGCCGAAAACATCAAAGACCGGCCGTTCAGCCTGTTTCCGACCGTGCAATCGACCGAACGCTCCGACGTCGTCACCGAAGCGCTGGTGAAAGGCCGGGTCGCCGTCCTGGTTGACAACACGCCCTTTGCTTTAATCTTTCCCTTCACGTTCTGGAACGCTTTTCAAGCCATTGAAGATTACTACATCAACTACAGCAGCGCGACGTTTTTGCGCGCGATCCGGGCACTCTTCATTATATTGGCCCTGCTGCTTCCGTCCCTCTACGTCGCGATTACAACCTATCATGTCGAGATGCTGCCTACCGATTTGCTGCTATCCATCGCGGCATCCCGCGAAACTTCCCCCTTCCCCGCGGTGGTGGAGGCATTGATCATGGAAAGCATCTTCGAAGCGCTCCGGGAAGCCATCGTCCGCCTGCCGCGCATTCTGGGCCAGGCGGTCAGCGTTGTCGGCGCCCTGGTCATCGGGCAATCGATCGTGCAGGCGGGCATCATCTCCATTCCGATGATTATCGTCGTGTCGGTGACGGGGATCGCTTCGCTGATGATTCCGCGGTATGAGATGACGTTCGCCATCCGGATTATGCGCATGATTTTGCTGGTCCTGGCGGGGAGTTTGGGGCTGTACGGCGTTGCGCTCGGGTTGTTTTTTACGCAAGCGTACTTGACCGGGATTCAATCTGCAGGCACGCCTTATCTGACGCCGATCGCCCCGCTCGTTGTGCGCGGCTTGAAAGATTTTCTGCTCCGGGCGCCGTTACGACGACACGCCAAAATTCCGCAGAGAGGAAGATCGTCTCCATGAAGCGCCGACGGTTCCTGTTACCTCTGATCCTGATGCTGGCGGCCCTTGCAACGGCGGGCTGCTGGGATCGCCGGGAAATCGTGGATGTCGGGATCGTCATGCTGACGGCTCTGGATGAAGGCCGGGAGCCCGGAACTTACCGGGTTCATATCCATATCGCGGAGCCCACCCGCCTGGGCGGAGCCGGGCAGACCCCGATCGGCAATCCTCGCGTCGAGCCCGTCACGCATATCGTAACGGAAGGACCGGACATCGACGAAACGCGCTTTGAAGCGGAACGGATCGTGCCGCGGGATATCGAAACTTCGCATCGGCGCGTGTTCATCATGGGAGAACCGCTGGCCCGGCACGGAATCAAGGAGGTGCTCGACCAGATTAGCCGAAACCCCAAAAATCGGATCAGCACGCAACTGATCATCGCCGAAGGCAGCCGGGCGGAAGAGCTCATCGACCGGAAACTGCCGCTTGAAAATTTCGGATCGGAGGTGCTGCGCGAGCTGGTTCTGCGCAAAGGCCAGGTCCCGAATACATTGAGGGATTATTTTATCGCCTCCACTTCGCCGGGGCAGCAGCCGGTCGCGGCCGGTCTTACCATTGTCGGCAACAAAATATCGTTCAACAGCGTGGCGATCTTCCAGGATCACAAGCTCAAAGGGTATATCAAGGGCAAGCAGGTCCCTGCCCTGATCGGACTGCTGGGCGGCAGAGCGGGGGGAAGCCTGACATTCCGTATCCCCCAGGTAAAAGGAAGTCTCTCCGCTCATCTGTACCAGGTCAAAGTGCGCCGCATGGTCGCCATCTCCAAGGGCGAGCCGATCTTTACGTTCCGCGTGACGTGTCAAGGGCGAATTATGGATAACCGGACCAATCTGGATTTGGGGGCTCCCGGAAACGTTCGGAAGGTGGAGGAAGCGTTCACCGATGAGCTCGAACAAACGTACCGGTCGTTGTTTCACCGTCTGCAAAAAGAATTTCAAGTCGACAGCGTCGGGCTCGGAGCCATGATTGCGCGGAGGTATCCGGATTTCTGGAAACAGATCGAGAAAGAATGGCCGACCATGTATCCGAACGCGAAGATCACTTGGCAGGTAGGCGGAAAAATTACCGGCATCGGTTCCGTCGGAGCGCCTCTATACTTGCCGGAAAACGAGGTGAGGAAGGATTGAAGGGGTGGATGATCTGCTTTACGCTTGGAGCGGCTCTAGTTACGCTGCAGCAGTTCCGGTATTGGCGGAAAACGGGAGGAAGCCGCGAAAAATGGGTATTTGCCGGCTGGATGGCGGTCGCTTGGCTGACCGGCCTCCTCTTCATGGCCGGCATTCTGAAATTCCCGACTCCGACAGCTCCCCTGTTCCCCGCATGGAAATGAGCGCCTGTGACGCCCAAGGTTCCACAATATAAGCATTCCTCGAAGCTCCTGTCCCCCGCTTGATTATCCAGCAATCTGGTGTGGCAAAATGGTAGCCCGTTGCCCCGCAGAGGCATATGCTTTATGCTTTATAATGAGAAGGACACCCTTCGGTACGGTAGTGACGGCTTGTCCTTTCACTTTACCTTACGCAGCGGTGTTTTTCTATTTATGCAGACAGACTGGCTCGGCGATCCGCCGGCCGGCCTGCCCCCAACCAAAGCGAGGGACTCGTCATATGAACATTCTGCTCGTTGAGGACGATAAGACGATCGCGGCCGGGCTGGAATATTCGCTGCAGCAGGACAAGTACGCGACGATTCTGTGCCATGACGCCGAGTCGGCAAGGAAGGTGCTGGCCGAGCGGCTGCACGAATTGTCGCTGTGCCTGTTCGACCTGTCGCTGCCGGACGGCAGCGGTTACGATCTGTGCCGGCTGGTTAAGGAGCGCAGCGATATTCCGGTCATTTTCCTCACTGCGATCGACGATGAGGTGAATGTCGTCATGGGGCTCGATATGGGAGCCGACGATTATATCACGAAGCCGTTTCGCATTCGCGAGCTGCTCTCGCGGATCGGATCGGTGCTGCGGCGATACCGGAAGCAGGCCCAAACCGCGGCTCCGGCGATCGACATCGGTCCCGTCCGCATTCATACGCTCGAAGGCAAAGTCACCAAGCACGGCGAGGAAATCGTTCTGACCGCCCTGGAATATCGCCTGCTGCTCATTTTTGCGGGCCATATCGGACAATTGCTGACCCGCAGCCAGCTGCTGGAGCAGATCTGGGATGTGGCCGGCGATTTCGTGAACGACAACACGCTGACCGTGTATATCAAGCGGCTGCGGGAAAAGCTGGAGGACGATCCGCAGCAGCCGGCGCTCATCAAGACCGTGCGCGGACTCGGCTACAAGGTCGGTGATTAGCATGCTGCGCAATCGCGAAGTTCGCCTGCTGCTGACAGCGATGGGCGCAATCGCCCTGCTCGCGGGAGCCGCTGCGGCGGTGTTCCTGTCGCTTGCTGCGGCTGCGTTCACGCTCATCGCGAGCGGCCTGCTGATCGGCTGCAGCCTATGGTTTACGCATCGGCGGTACCGGGAAATCGCCAGGCTGTCCGGCTATTTGCGCCGGATTAGCGGCGGCGATTATTCGCTGGACGTCCGCGACAACGAGGAAGGCGAACTCAGCATCCTGAAAAGCGAAATCTACAAAGTGACACTCAGGCTATCGGAGCAGCGCTCGCAGTTGCAGCGGGACAAGATCCGCCTGACCGACGCGATCTCGGATATCTCCCACCAGCTCAAGACGCCGCTGACCTCGATGCTCATGATGGCCGATCTGCTGAGCGACGCGGGGCTGCCTAGCGCGAAGCGGGCGGAATTCACGCGCAATCTGCGCGTGCAGCTCGAGCGGATCGAATGGCTCGTCACCTCGCTGCTGAAGCTGTCGAAGATCGACGCCGGGACGGTCCAGTTCAAGCGCGAGCCGCTCCCCGTAGGCCGGCTCATTCAGGCCGCGCTGCAGGCGGTGCTCATTCCGATGGACGTTAAGCAGCAGAGCGTATCCGTCGAGGGAGACGATTCCGTCTCGTTCCTGGGGGACTTCAACTGGACCGCCGAGGCCGTCATCAACATCCTCAAAAACAGCGTCGAGCATACGCCCGAGGGCGGGACGATGGCGATCTCCTATTCCGAAAACGCGCTGTTCACGGAAATCGTCATCGCCGATAACGGTCCGGGCATCCCGAAGGAGGATCTCCCGTACATTTTCAACCGCTTCTATAAAGGAAAAAACGCCAGCGAAGACAGCGTCGGCATCGGCCTGGCGATGGCGCACAGCATCATTACGAGCCAGGGCGGAACGATCGAGGTGCAGAGCGCGAAGGGCGAAGGCACGCGGTTCCGCATCAAATTTTACAAGCAGGTCGTCTAGGCCCCAAACGCCTTAAGTGACAATATTGTCACCGAAGCAGTCACCGGAGAGTCATTTTAGGCAGATACAATGTGACTATAGCCGTAATATGGAGGTAGGAACATGGAAATATTGAGAATAGAGCATCTGTCTAAAATGTACGGAAAAGGCGAGACGGCCGTCAAAGCGCTGGACGACGTGTCGTTTTCCGTGAACAAAGGGGAGTTCATCGCGATTATCGGCCCGTCCGGGTCCGGCAAATCGACGCTGCTGCATTTGCTTGGCGGCGTGGACCGCCCGACGAGCGGCAAGGTGCTGGTGGAGAATACGGACATCTACAGCCTGGACGAGACGCAGCTGGCGATCTTCCGGCGCAGGCAGATCGGCCTCATCTACCAGTTCTACAACCTGATTCCCGTTCTGACGGTCGAAGAGAACATGACGCTGCCGCTGCTATTGGACGGGCACGAAGTCGACCGCGAGGAGCTCAGCCGGATCGTTGGCATATTGAACCTGCAAAGCCGCCTGAACCATCTGCCGAATCAGCTTTCCGGCGGGCAGCAGCAGCGCGTGTCGATCGGCCGGGCGATCATCAGCCATCCCGCCATCATGCTGGCGGACGAGCCGACCGGCAATCTGGACAGCAAGAACAGCGCCGAGATCATGGACCTGCTTCAAATGCTGAACAAGGCGTATCAGCAGACGCTCATCGTCATCACCCACGACGAACGGATCGCCCTTCAGGCCGACCGGATCTTGACGATCGAGGACGGACGGATCGCCAAGGACGAGGTGATTCGTCCATGAACATCATGAACCGGCTGACGATCCGGCATTTGAAGCAGAACCGGCGGCGGACGCTCGTCACGATGATCGGCGCGATCATTTCCGTGGCGATGATCATGGCGGTGGCGTCGCTCGGCATCTCCTTCCTGGACCTGATGAAGCGGCAAGCCATTGCGAACGGCGGCGAATGGCACGTCTACTACGAGGGCGCGAATCCGCAGCAGCTGACCGCGATCCGCGCCGATGCCGAGACGCAAAAACTGGTGCTGATCCGACGGTTCGGATATGCTCTGCTGGAAGAAAGCCAAAACCGCAGCAAGCCGTATTTGTTCATCACCGCCTATAACGACGCCGGCTTCGAGCAGTTTCCGTTCAAGCTGAAGGAGGGCAGATGGCCGCAGGCTGCAGACGAGGTCGTCATTTCCGGGGAAATCGCCGACAGCGCCAAGGTCTCTTATGCGATCGGCGAGCAGCTTCGCCTCGAGATCGGCGAGCGCACGATGGCAGGCAAGAGCGAACCGCTTTCCGAAAACGAGCCGCTGCAGATGAAGGACGGGCAATCCGCCGAAAGCCTGCGCGACACGAAGCCTGCCAGCTTCAAGGTCGTCGGCGTCATCGAGCCTCCTAACTGGATACCTGCCTGGATGCCGGGCTATCCGATTATCGGCTATGTGGACGAGCAGCAGCTCGCGGCAGGCGATACGGCCGACGCCCTCGTCGTCCTGAAGAAGGTTCGCAGCTCGCTCTATGAGCACGCGCAGGAGCTGGCCAAGGAGCTCGGGATCGAGAGCGTCTCGTTTAATAACGGCCTGCTGCGTTACTACGGCATCACGAACCATGACGGGCTGCGCAGCATGCTGTGGTCGCTGTCGGCCATTATCATGACGATCATCATCGTCGGCTCGGTCGCGCTCATCTATAACGCCTTCGCCATCTCCGTCTCCGAGCGGGCGCGTCATCTCGGCATGCTGTCCAGCGTCGGGGCGACGAAAAGGCAGAAGCGCAACTCGGTGTTCTTCGAGGGCATGGTCATTGCCGTCGTCAGCATCCCGATCGGCATCGCCTGCGGCCTTGCCGGCATCGGCGTCACCTTCTGGCTGATCAACTCGCTCATTCAGAACGCCCTCAGCGTAACCGAACAGCTGACGCTGACCGTAACCCCCGCTTCGGTGGCGGTCGCCTGCGTCGTGTCGCTGCTGACGATCTTCGTCTCAACGTACATTCCGGCCATGAAAGCTTCGAAAATTTCCGCCATCGACGCGATTCGCCAGACGACGGACGTGAAGCTGACCGGCAAAGCGGTGAAGACGTCGAAGCTCGTCCGCAAACTGTTCGGCATCGAAGCGGAAATCGGGCTGAAAAATTTGAAGAGAAACAAGCGCCGCTATCAGGCGACCGTCTTCTCGCTCGTGATCAGCATCGTGCTGTTTTTGGCGGTCTCCTATTTTACCGACAGTTTGAGAAAATCGGTCGAGCTGTCCAAGGACGGCATCAATTTCGATATGCAGGTGCAGACGATCGGCGACAGCATTGCGCTTCAAGACGAGCGCTTGATCCGGGCGATCTCCTCCCTGCCCGATGTCATGGAGCATACGCTGGTCCGGGAAGTGAACGCTACCGCCAACATCGATGCGGCGGCGATTGCCGATCCGCTCAAGGAGCTGGTGAAGCAGAACCCCGATGCTCTGGAGGACGGGAAGCTGCCTTATTTCATTCGTCTTCACGCCCTGGACGAGGAGAGTCTGGCCGCCTACGCCCGGCTCGTCGGGGCTGACGCCGCCCGGCTGAACGATCCGGACCGTCCGGGAGCGATCGTCATCGATACGATTCCTTACAAGGATATGGATGCGGAGAAATATGTGGAGATGAAGGCGATCCACACAGAAGTTGGCCGCACCCTGGATCTGGCCCTCGAGGACACGGAAGCCGGGAAGCCGGCAGCGACGAACGCCGTGGAGATCGCCGGCTTGACGGATCAGTTCCCGATGGGGATTCTGCCGGCGGGGCTCGGCGGGCTGAATGTCATCGTCTCCGAGCAAGTGCTGGGCCGGCTGCTGGAAGGGCAGGCGATCCCAAGCGAGAGGTCCTACTTGTACCTGAAAAGCTCCGATCCGATGAAGACGCAACGGGAAATCGAGGAGATGGCTTACGATCTCTATGTCTATAATTTATTTCAGGCCAGACAGCGGGAAGAGCAAACGATTCTGCTCATGTCCGTATTTACTTACGGCTTTATCGCGCTGATCACGGCCATCTCGATCGCCAACATTTTCAATACGATCTCGACCAGCATTTCCTTGCGGAAACGGGAATTCGCAATGCTCAAATCGGTCGGCATGACCCCGCAAGGGTTCAACAAAATGATCAATTACGAAAGCATCTTCTACGGCATCAAAGCGGTGCTGTACGGGCTGCCGATCAGCGTCGCCATCATGTACCTGATCTACCGGTCGGCGATGAACAGCTTCGATTACGATTTCGCCCTTCCTTGGGCAAGCATCTTGTACTGCCTGGCCGCCGTCTTCGTCATCGTCCTGTCGGCTATGCTGTACTCGAGCGCCAAGGTCAAGAAAGAGAACATTATCGATGGACTGAAGCAGGAGAGCATTTAAGCTTGACGCGGGAAGCGAATCGCTGCCTGGCCTTACGCGAATCCGGGGGATGGAACGATTACTGTCATCGTGCCTCCCCCGATTTCTTTTGTCCCATCCATCATGGTCAGAAGCGCCGCGAAACGGATGATCGAAGCAGGGCAAAATTTTTTGGGGTCGCTCATGGAACGTTTTGTTATTCATGTTAGTTTATATAATGTAGGCATTGTGCGGATGGGATTTGCTTTTTACAAGGAAATGATATTGATTATGAGGAAAGCAGCGCTTTCTTTATCTTAAAAACCTTATTAAAGCAAAAGCAAAGTAACCGATTCTTATGCCCAGACATATCTATAATGGCCTATGGAGGCTCCTGATCGAGATTGGAGGAGTATTAATGAAATCGCGTAAAAGGGCTTTTATTGTTGCTGCAGCATTAATCCTCTCGTTAGTTTTAAATGGGTATTTTATTTCTACATTAAAAAAGAATAATCAAGAAAGTATTGACACCGATTTTATTGCAGCAATCGGAAGAATATCTGGAACCATAGACTCTGTGACGAACAGCAATTATGAAGGTTATATATTTGCAATAGAACACGCTTCCCAAGCTTACGCCTTATCTAAATACACTTCTTACAAGAATCACTCCATTATTACTGGCGTTACAGCGGAATTCATTCATTTATTTCGCAATCTCTATGCCAATAAAAAACCATTAATCAACAAAGAAGAAATCAGAGAGGTATTCACAAGTATTTCTGCAAATCCGGACAATATAGCATTGTACGATCAAGCAATGGAGCTTCTTAACCAAAGTTTAGGATCTTAAGCAGTATCATTTACCGCTATTCGACCAAATCTGCCATTCCAATTCCCGCTTGATGCCCAGCTCCATGGCCGATCTTAACTGTGCGTACTTATCTATCAGCGGATGATCGTGTCCCAAGCAAGCACCAATTCTACCAGTCAACGAGTCGTCCTCATGTTCGCCGCTCCACTGGAACAGCGCCTGATAAAGCTCGATGAGCGACTCTTGATTGATCGCTGAAAAGCGGACCGGATGCGGTTCATCCGCCAGCTTCAATTCCAGCAGATCGTGCAGCACTTTAAGACGGTCCTCGATCGTCCGTTTATCCGGCGCGCTGTCCGCCTCATTCCGTGCAAGCGACATCTGAGCCTTCAGCTTGGAGATGAGCTCGCGGAAGGTCAGCTCGGCGCTTTGCATAGCCATATAGCCCCACCAATGGCTCCCTGTGCCAATACTGAACATTTCCCAGGACGGGTCCATGAGGATGCTTTGGACATGCTCTCGTTGCGTGCGGCCAAACAGGGAGATGCCGAGAACAAGCCCGCCATTGCAATCCGTCGATGCCCGTTCGCCCCACGCCAGCAGCCTCGGGACGATCTCTTCGCCAGCAACCTTAAAGCTCAGCGCAGGCAACAATTCAGGAAACAGCGGCTGCCCGTATATTTTCTCCAGCTCGCTCTTAAGCCTCTCCCGATGCTTCTCGCAAGGCAGATGCAGCAAGCCGAGACAGGCATCCTTGGACAAATACCAGTCGTTCGCGCTGACGCACTCTACCATATAATCGATATATTTCTCATACCCCATAAATCCCAGCGCATGCAAAACCGCACTCGGCACGTCTTCCTTCAGCCGTCCCTGCTCGAAGCACAGGCGGTCGATTTCCTCCGCCAGCGCCAAATCCCCGAGTCTCATCACCGGGTCCAGCAGCATCTCGCGCGCGAAGTCGGAAGGCTTCCCGGCGAAGAGCCGGAATAGTGCCGCGGCATCCTCCGGGCCGCCATACTGCGCAATAATGCGGCAATAGACCGATGCTATGCTGACGTCGATCTTCAGATCGGATTGATACCATTGTACAAGCTTTTCGGTTAGTGGAATCATTGCTATCCTTCTCCTGAATCATGCACGATGTGTTGTACTCCCATTAGCTCATGATCATCCCATGGGTTCGGCTGCCCAGAGCCCGGGATCGTGCCGGATGAGGCCATTCGGCGCCATCTTGGGGAGCACTTCGTATTCGCAGGCCGGAGCCTCATCATTGATCGGTCGAAGCAGAGCAAGGCCAACTCGCTCGCTGGGGCGCTCCGCCCTATTTCAACCTGTCCAATTCCTCCAAAAAAGCCCGTTTTCTCATATACAAAGTTCTCAAGCTCTGGATCAGATGCTGCTGAAGCTCTTGGCCTGCAATTTTCCCGAATCTGGACAGCATCCGGCATATGCTCTGATACTGCCTGCGGTTGGCAGCAGAACTTGCCTGTGCCCGAATATACCGGCGATACATCTCGACGATCTCGTCCCGGTACCGGACTACCAGCCTGCTCGCATAAGTCTCAAGCATCTCCGGATTATCCTTCAAGTACAGCATGAGCGCATCCAGATCGTTCTCGCTCTCAATGAGTCTGCGATACATTTCCCGTTCGCGCCAGCCCTTCGCCTGGTTAAACTTGTGCTTCAGCTCGCGATATAAGGCTTCCTGATCCGCAACCAACGCTTTCAACTCGCTGTAATATTCGAAATTTCCGTCCAACAGCAGCTCTTTGGCCAGCTGTTCCTGCTCTTCCCGCAGCGACATCGCCTTATAAGCTTCGTATCTGTGTTCTTTCCATTGAATGACAAGGCCGGGGGAGTTTTGGTCCTGCGCTTCTCCTTCCAGAGCCAGCTCCACCACCTTGCGAAAATCGCCCTTCTGCATGTGCATACCTATATACTTCTCTCGAAAAGTATTGTAGTGGAGGTTTTCTTTGATGAACGCTTCCGCTTCCTCAGCCGTGCCGTACTGCTCCGTCATTTGCAGCAAAAAGTGAAGCAAGGTTTCAATACTGAACTCGCTGTATTCTTCTCCGACTTTGCGCCGAATCAAGGATTGGATCTGGGCCATCAACCGGTTTCTGAATGTCTCGACATCGGCAAAGCGGGTGCAGATCTCGATCAGCTCAAGCAGGAAATCATCCCATGCTTCAAAAAAGGACGCGTCGCTCTTCTCAAGCAGCTTGTCGAAAACCTGCTTTCTTTCATCCTCATCCAGATTTTGGACGTCGTCGGCAATGTCCCCGATCACCTCCAGCGCTTCTCTCGCCACCTCGCGGATGTCGCCATCGGAATCGTCGGCATAATGAAACGCTTTGAGCGCCTCTTCCAGTACTAAAAAGGCAATGTCCAGCGCCAGCGTCCTATTATCCGTCAGCCTGGCCTTCTCCAATACCTCGCTCAGTCCCATGGCAAAATCGGCAACGGCCCGATACGCGATATGGCCTCCCCGGCCTTGATATTGTCGAACGAACGCACGAATCAGCTTGCGGCACTGCTCCAGCTTCTGCCGCTCGTCGCCTCTGGCATACTTGGCTATGATCAATTCGCGCCCCAGCGTATTTTGCTGCGTCAGCTCCATAATAATCTCGATCAGTTCTTCTTTGGGCAGCTGGTTCAATACGTCGCTCAAAGCCGGCAGCTTGACCGGTTGCAGCCGAGCCACGGCCTCATCATCGTCTTCGTCGTCATCCTCGTCTAATAAATAGGCCAGTTCATAATACGCAGCCACCTCATGCTTGCATACGGGACCGTAATCAAAGGGGCAATCGCAACGGGAATACACGATCTCCCCGTCCTCATCGAGCTTGACGACGACCTCATAGTCATCGCTCCCCTCCACCTCGACAGCATATTCGTGCTCCGCAATCCGGCGAACCTCGACGACACGCCCTTCCTCGTAGTAGGCGTATCCCATGTCCAAAATGGTATTGTCGATCGCTTCCTCGAAATAAAAAATATTCATGGACGAATCCCCGCTTTCCCGTTCTCGTCAGCCCGAGTCATTACTATCATTGAACCATGTTTAGGCCTAAAAATCTAGCAGGTACGCGGTTTCCACGCGGTTTCCGCTGCTTAACGAAGCTCGCGAGCACGATAAGCCCCCTTTTGCACAAAGGGAGCTGCTAAATCCTTCTCGTGTGGACCCGAATCCAGCGCTAGCGTTAAGGAGCCGGATAGCATGGCGAGTATGGGCCGGACGCCGCCGGTTCATTCTCCATGGCATGGCGAAGCTGATGCTTATCTTTTCGGCTTTGAGCCTGAAGCGCCTCGTTGGCATATAACGGAATTCCATTCGCCAGCGATTCTATTCCCAGTTGAGTCAGCTTGTTCTTCTCATATTCCATCTGTTCGACCTGGTTCATCATGGCCATCTCTTCGTTTCTCGTTAAGTCTCCGGAAAGGATTTAGTATGAGCTACGATAAAAAGGCTGTAGGAACTCGCATTAGGACTCGTCGAAAGACTTCGGAGATCACTCAAGAGGATTTTGCCGAACGGATCGGGCATGTGCCCAAGTTTTGTGCGGACATTGAGCGCGGCCAAGCGGGGATGTCCATTGATACTATGCTGGGCATCTGTTCGGTGTTAAAGTTTTCTCCGAATGAGTTGCTTTTTGCCAGTACGGATGAAGCCGGGTCGGATGAAAGCAAGCTCATCGCAGCTGCATTGAATCAATGCAAGGTGCAGCAGCGCAAGGATGCATATGCCCTCCTGAAACTATTTCTTACGGCGATTCGCTAATGCTTCTCCCTGCTTCCCCTTAAAAAAGATACCGATCCCGCATCTCGATGGCACAGTCCAATTGCAGGGGATCTTTCGGTGCGAGTCCTAAGCTCCCATGATTTTCCCGGGAGACTCGCATCCCTTGATCTTGCTGGGGCTTTCGGCGTTTTAGCGTGAATTTTGCATGGTTATCGATTATAATAAAAAGGCATTTGCCCTAAAGGGATTTCGGGCCTTTGTCTCTCCAGGGCTTTTGAATTGTGCGGTCGTATCTCGTATGGGGTGTGGAGATTGAAACCTCGCCGAGGAAACCAAGCCAAATTGCGACTCGTCGCATTCCGTATAGGGGGCGGATTGAAACCTGTAGCGATGAGACCCGGAGGGTTAGCCCGGAGTCGATCATGAATTCATCATGCCAAACGTAATTCAAGATCAAGTGCGAATGCCAAGCTCCCATGATTTTCCCGGGGGATTCGCACCCCTTGATTTTACCGGGTTTTCGGCATTTTAGCGTGAATTTTGCCCGGTTATCGAGTATAATAAAAGGACATTCGCACTAAAGGGCTTTCAAACCCTTGCTTCTCAAGGGCTCTTGGGCTGTGCTGTCGCATCCCGTATGGGGTGCGTGGATTGAAACAAACGTTCGCCAAACCTTTCGCGATAACCGTACGAAAGTCGCATCCCGTATGGGGTGCGTGGATTGAAACCAGCCTGTTGCTGACTATTTTCGGAACCTTGGTGTCGCATCCCGTATGGGGTGCGTGGATTGAAACTTGGCGAGGTCGGTTGCGGGGGCGGTTTCTTTATAAGTCGCATCCCGTATGGGGTGCGTGGATTGAAACCCCGCCTACCCGGCCAACGAGGTCAGCGTGCGCAGGTCGCATCCCGTATGGGGTGCGTGGATTGAAACCGGATACGTACCGTCAATCAGCGCGCCAGTCGTTGTCGCATCCCGTATGGGGTGCGTGGATTGAAACCCGCAGCGGCTACCGACGTAATCGGGTGCCGTTGGGTCGCATCCCGTACGGGGTGCGTGGATTGAAACCTACGATCATACGCGTAAGTATGACGCAAAGCACGGTCGCATCCCGTACGGGGGGCGTGGATTGAAACGTCTTATACTCGGGAGCCGCCGTGACGGCCGATACGTCGCATCCCGTACGGGGGGCGTGGATTGAAACCCAACCGACCGGGGCGTAAAAGTTGTCGGCCAGATGTCGCATCCCGTACGGGGTGCGTGGATCGAAACATCCAATCGCTCATGGATGACTATGTATCGGCGAATCACATCCCATACGTATCGCGTGTTTAGCACATCTGCCCCATATCCGGCATCCCCATAAAAATGAAAAAAGCACTCTACTCCGAAAAGTAGAATGCCTTCGTGATTTAACTCTGCATCCCTGTATATCTATATCCCCATATAATGGAAGTTCCGTGTTATCGACTTCGCTCCGTTGGAGGTCGCCGCCGCCAGACCTCTTTCTAGCCTTCTAGCGCATCCGTAAGCCGCATTTCAACCCCGGGCCTAGCCCAACTTATGCCCACAATTCGGGCAAAAATTCGCCCCTTCGTTTTTCGTGCCGCAATTCGGGCAGAAGTTCGGTTTGCTTCCGGAGGAGGCAGGCGCCGGCTCGGACTTGTCCTGTTGCGCCGGGTTGGCCTGGCTGCGGTTCATATTTTTCATCATTTCGTTCGCCAGGTTCATGCCCATCATCATGCCGGCCATATCCGAAGCGGCGCCGCCGCCCTGCACCTTGCCCGAAGCGATGCCGTCCGTCATGCTCACCTGCTGGTACTTCTGCAGATTGCCGATCATTTCATGAGAAGCGGTTTTCGTAATCATATCCTGGATTTCCTGAGGATAGTTGAAGCTCATCACATGAAAAGCGGTGATCGTCATACCGTTATCGAGGAGCTGCATATCCAGATCCTCGCCAATGCCCCTGGCAATCTCCGCGGCGTTCGCCTGCAGGTTAAACATATCTTTGCCTTCCCGGCTGATCCACTTCATCAGCAGTTGATCCAGCACGGAGGTGATGCGGATTTTCACATCCTCGACCAAATAGCTGTCCTTCATCCCCGCGATCTTGTCGATCAAGGTCACGTAATCGTTCACCTTGAACATCAGCGTGCCGTTGGCGCGAATCGGCAGGCCTCCCGGGAGTTGCGGGGTCGGAATCAGGATCGGATTTTGCGTTCCCCACCGGACGGTAAATTCCTTCGTATTGACGAAGAGAACCTCCACCCTCATCCCGCTGTTAAAACCGAATTTGAACCCCTTCAACGTCGATAAAAACGGGATGATGTCCGAATCGATGCTGTACTCCCCTTCTTCCTCAAAAATCCCTTCAATCTTGCCGCTATTCACGAATATCGCGTCTTGGCCGGGGCGAATGATCAGCTTGCTTCCTTTTTTAATCTCCCGGTTGCTCCACTTCCAGAAGATCATATCATCGCGAAACTCTTCCCATTCCACGACATTCGCAAATTGATTTCTAAAAAACACCCTATATCCTCATCCCTTCGCATTAAAATGACCCGCGGCTGCCGCTATGCGAGTGACCGCCTCCGCCGCCAAAACTGCCAGAGCCGCCAGAGCCGCCGCCTCCGCCGCTGCTTCCTTTTTCGATTTTCGTCTTGGAGGTCGTCGTTCGCAAATATCGATCTCTCTTGGCTATCACTCCGGACTGGCTCGCATCCTCGTAAGTGCGGCGGTCAACCGTTACGCGGCCCCCCGATCGATAAACCATCGTACCGACGATTAGCCCCGCAAAGGTCAATGAAAAGCTTAATTGAAACAATCCGTTATACAACATATTGTCCGGGTTGACTTCCGGGTCAAAGCCCATATACCTGTATGAGGTTTCAATATATTTCCGGAAAGCCCGCTCATAATTGCCCGCCGATAAATCCGCAGTGATCTTGCTTCGGATGCGGCTGAGCCGGTCGTTGTCCAGGTAGGTCTCGGCTTTATAAAATCCGGCCAAATAGACCTCTCTGTTCCTCATATCCATCGTCAAAATAACTGCATTGCCATGAGGCTTATCGTATCCGGGCGCATGCGATTGGTAGAAATCTTCAGTCATTACCTCAACGTCGTTGTTGTCGGGGTTCAAGGTCGTGTATATCAGGATGTCCGTTTCTCTTCTAGCCCCGTATTTGCTTGCAAGCGCGCTCAGCTCGCGAATCTCCGTCTCATTCAACAGACCGGCTTCGTCAAAAATGAGCCGCTTGGTTGACGCTTCCGCCTCTTCCCCTGCCGCCTGCTGCACAGGAACGGCAAGAATGACCGCCAGCAGCATAATAACAGCCCACATCGCCCGCTTCCCGCTCACCAGAATCCTCCTCCCATCATCCATGAAACCAGCTTCAATGAGAGGAATGAAATCCCCGAGATGCTGGCAAACCACGCAGCCACCTTCGCCTTGCTGATCGGAGGCTTGCCGACGACTTTGCCCGTCTGACCGTTCATGGCAAACGTATATTTTTTTCTATTGTAATCGTAGTGCACGACCCACACCGGAAGCAGTACGTATTCCGCCCGCTTGACTTCCGTATCGATATATTTATTCGTATAAGTCACGGT
This sequence comes from Paenibacillus ginsengihumi DSM 21568, assembly GCF_000380965.1. Taxonomy (GTDB): domain Bacteria; phylum Bacillota; class Bacilli; order Paenibacillales; family NBRC-103111; genus Paenibacillus_G; species Paenibacillus_G ginsengihumi. The sequence goes on from NZ_KB905621.1 coordinate 17,550, forward strand.
CGTATAGCCTGTCGTCACGGACTGAATATAATCATCGATGTATTGGCTGATTTTTTGCTTGGCCCGCGGCAGAAGCTCCTGCTCGTCGTAGTTGTATTTTTCGGCAATGTAGCCCGCCAGGTAGGGAGTTTTGAACTCTTTCAGCTGGTTGTAAGGAAAAGGCTCCAGCTTATCCATCAGCTCGTCGTTCATTTTCTCCGCTGCGTCAACCGGGACTTTCACATAATTCAGGCGGAGCTTCCGGTATACGTCGTAATGTTGCGTTTCCGTAATCCGGTAGTCGCCGCTCGTGTACGTTCGCACCTTCGTCGCGCGGGCTTCGACCTCCACCTGGTTATCCAGATCGTACAGCCAGAACGGGACATATATACCGGTAATGCTCTGAATGCGGTCTGCGGTCATAAACCCGCCAGGCGTCAGCCGGCCGTTCCGGCACCACTTTCGAAAAGCCCGTATCGCCTCTTCCTTACTAATCGCAAAAGGAATGACTTTCGCCGGGGCCAGCCTTCCGGACAGCCGGTCTGCCAGCACCACGCTAGAACCGCAGAAGCTGCAGCTTGTCGCCGTCGTCTCCGCTTCCGTCATAATGACCGCACCGCAACTGTGGCACTGATACTCCTTCGCTTCACCCTCTGTGAAAGTGCTTTTTTTCAGGGGATCGGGGATATTGTCGATATTTTCTTGTCTCCCGCAGCTGCCGCAGGCCAGCATCCCTGTGCCGCTATCAAATCCCATACCGCCGCCGCAGCCGGGACACTTGTATTCTATAACCGGCATCTGTTCACCTCTTGGAACGAAGAACCCTTTACTTCTTCTTGTTCAGCTTCTCCTTGATCGCAGCCAGTTCCTCTTCTGCACTGGGACTGCGTTCGCTCTGGCTGTAGGGAGCCAGCAGCTCATCCAGATCATCGTTCGCTTCGGCTCGAAGCTCGGCGATGGCCATCGCCTCAGCGTAAGCCTGGTTGACCTTCTCCTCCAGCGCAGCAAGCGCGGAATCCGCGCCGTTCACGGCGGAGCTGATGTCATTTAAGGTTTGCTGCGCCTTCGCAGCCGCCATCTTCCCTTGGAGCGCAGCCAGCCGCGTCTCCAGTTGGCCGATGTCCGAGGCCAGCTTATCCTGCATCCGCTTCATGTTGGAGGCATTGGAGGCGGCGACGTCCAGCGCAGCCTGCAGCCGGGAAAGCTTCTCGTTCAGCGCCGCCTTGCGCTCCAGGAACTTGATCGCTCTCTGGTCGTCCCCCGCTTCCACCGCTTTCTCCGCATAGCGCTGCAGCTTGTCGATCTCGCTCCGGCATTCGTCCCATGCCCGCTTTGCCCTCCGCTCATCGGCTAACACCGAAGCCATCTCCGCCTTCACCTTGCCCAAATCGGCGCTCAGCATCCGCATGTATTCACGGATGGTTGTCTCCGGGTTCTCCGACTTATCCAACAAGGCATGTATATTGCTCGCCATGATCTCCTTAAACCTCGATAAAATCCCCATATTGCCCCCCCTCGCATATTGCATCTACCAATATAATACCTTATTTTTAGGAAAAAGGTTTCATTTGTTCAAAGTTATCTGAGCCGATGGATCGATTTATTGCACTGAGCAATGGAGTGAAGGGGGAAATCCCGTTGTGGCTGTGGTGCGTGTAGTTTAAGGTTTTGAGCGGTGGCATCCATCGGGGCTTATGCTCTGTTGGTCGAGGATATTCCAATTGACGACCAAATACTTACTGTGATTCATAATTCTGTCAAGATCGTATTATTCGTTTATGATGCATATTTATTATTTTCCAGCGTGAGTCAGATGGTGGAACCCGTGTTGCCAGTCTGATATCATCAAACAAGCCTGCTCCATGGGGGCTAACAATCCGCCGCAAGCAATGCCCCAGGTGCGAATGCCAAGCTCCCATGATTTTCCCGGGGGATTCGCACCTCTTGATTTTACTGGGTTTTTGCCATTTCAGCGTGAATTTGGCTCTGTTTTTTTGTATAATAAAAGGACATTCGCACTAAAAGGCTTCCAAAGCCTTGCCGCTCAAGGACTGTGCGACTGTACTGTCGCATCCCGTATGGGGTGCGTGGATTGAAACGCTTTCGTCATTCGGCCCCGTCCTCCTTTTTCTTTGTCGCATCCCGTATGGGGTGCGTGGATTGAAACCTTCAGACGTAAACTCGATATCATTAATATTAATTGAGTCGCATCCCGTATGGGGTGCGTGGATTGAAACAAAGTAGTCGTGCAGCAGCAAGTCAATCGCGGTCAAGTCGCATCCCGTATGGGGTGCGTGGATTGAAACCAAAAACTCACTGATTGCACTTAATTTTTACAGGTGTCGCATCCCGTATGGGGTGCGTGGATTGAAACGATCAAGAGCGCTACAACGAGCGTGCAGCCGTTGCGTCGCATCCCGTATGGGGTGCGTGGATTGAAACAGCCATGCGGGAAAGCGCACTGGCACGGCAGACGTCGCATCCCGTATGGGGTGCGTGGATTGAAACAGTTTAAAGATCTTGATAAGCTCACTCCAGAACGTCGCATCCCGTATGGGGTGCGTGGATTGAAACTGGCTGGCGCTGTGCGCCTGCTGGCTGGCTGCTGCGTCGCATCCCGTATGGGGTGCGTGGATTGAAACTCAAACGTGGTGTCTTTTTCTTCGATGTACGTCCCGTCGCATCCCGTATGGGGTGCGTGGATTGAAACGACGTCGATGCGCTCAAGGTACGCACCCTCGTCACGTCGCATCCCGTATGGGGTGCGTGGATTGAAACGGGTATGCCGTATATCTTGACATACCAGTGCGGGTGTCGCATCCCGTATGGGGTGCGTGGATTGAAACCGATCATCCTCTCAACTTGTTAACCTTATTGTACGTCGCATCCCGTATGGGGTGCGTGGATTGAAACACCTCGGATGACTACGTAACAGAGTTGGCGGCACGGCGTCGCATCCCGTATGGGGTGCGTGGATTGAAACAGACAAACCGGAGGACAACGCAGCCAGATCGCGGCTGGTCGCATCCCGTATGGGGTGCGTGGATTGAAACCAATAGTGCGGGTCTCCAGAAATTTTTTCGGGAGGTGGTCGCATCCCGTATGGGGTGCGTGGATTGAAACTTCGACCCACGCCTCCGCCGCGGGGTGGTTTGCCGTCGCATCCCGTATGGGGTGCGTGGATTGAAACGTTGATACGGCGACGTGGGGGTTGGCGAATTGGGGTCGCATCCCGTATGGGGTGCGTGAATTGAAACTCGTCGATATACGTCCAATATCCCGGCCAGACCTCGTCGCATCCCGTATGGGGTGCGTGAATTGAAACGCCGACGAAGGCGAGCACCGGCGGCAAATATGTGTCGCATCCCGTATGGGGTGCGTGGATTGAAACGCCGGCTTTTCGGGCGCGAGCGGCCTCCTCGATCGTGTCGCATCCCGGATGGGGTGCGTGGATTGAAACGCTTGCCTTGACAGATTCATGAACCATAACATTGGTCGCATCCCGGATGGGGTGCGTGGATTGAAACGCGCCACAGCCGAACATATGATCAAAATCCCGCGTGTCGCATCCCGGATGGGATGCGTGGATTGAAACGCTATGGTTTGAATGATGCTAGGAGCCATCAACGTGTCGCATCCCGAACGGGAAGCGTGGATTGAACGGGTGGCGCGAGATGGCCGGCACGCCTGCTACGATTCGCACTCCTACAGGGCGCGATCGTGATCAGGCGTTCACACGTTTTACAAGCCATTCTTTCATGAGCTACTAAACATCTCCCCTTCTTATCAGTCTCCTTCCCCTGTTTTTCTAATCATTCAAAGGAACTATTTTTTTGGCGAAAGCAGTCCTTTTTTGTAAACATTTGTGGTGAAACCTTGTTAAAATTTAACTTTCAATGCTTCCTGTGTAGGTCGAAAGACGGGTTTATAAGATGTTTTCTCATCTGGATACTGTGACATTTCGAGCCTCTTCTGTCGCCCAACAAGAAGGCAGATTGCCTCCGTACCTGGGCTCGATGTTGAGAGAACTCATCGGGCATTGCTTGCATGCGGGACTTCGTATGCCCTACGCCTCATGCGTAAGTGTCGTCGATGCGATATCAGGCATCATTGCGGCTATACCCAGATGTTCTGCTCCCCGGCAACGAAGCCGGAGCGGTCAATCCCTTTGTGCTGCGGCCGTTAGTCCGCGGCAAAACGGATTGGCAGCCGGACGATCATTGTACGTTTGATCTGACCTTGATCGGCGATGCCACTCGCCGATCGGGACTTGCACTGAAGGTGCTGTAAGCGATGGAAGAACGGGGATGGGGGGGACGGAACGGTTGCCTCTGGCTTCGGAAAGTTCCCAAGCTTATTCGCAGCACATGATCGAGTGGGACCAAGAAGGGCTGCTGAATAAAGCCAGCACTATCCAAACTGTGCAGCAGCATCGGCGGTATGTCGATTTTGAGCGTTATTCGATGAAACGGGCGGAGCGTAAGCTGAATTTGCCGGCCATTGAGGGATAGACCTGTTTCGAGGGAAATTTAGCGACTTTTACGCCGCCGCTTGAAGCGGGAGCGTCGCTGCATGCCGGGAAAAATTTGACCATCGGGTTCGGGCATTCAGCGTAACTTATGATCGATAATGACGAAGATGGAAAAGGCTGGCGCCAGTAGTTACCGGTGCCAGCCCGCTGTCTAGGATCTTTTCATTGTAAAAGATTTGCTATGATCCTGAATTTCGAAAGCGCATAAGATCAATGCAAGAGGCTAAAGCAATGGCGACTTAAGATGTAAAAATGTAGGAGTTTCCCATGCCTGATGGAGACGGAAGCTTGCGGCGGATGGTCTTTCCCCCTCCCCAATGAAGAGGCAGTCCTTATTTCCATGTAAAATTTTGCTATCATCATTCTAACTGCGCCACTCGAACCTCGATTCGTTTCCAGACATAACGGCTGGAAAAGTCCTTCCCAAGCTTTAGTATGACAGAGCGGCCATGCCGAATGAGCGTCGCGGCGCAATGAAAGAATTCCAGACGGAACCGGGCAATCGTATAGCCTT